>JBGVQP010000019.1:0-125432 GCA_045127685.1 Candidatus Cryptobacteroides sp. | reverse complement strand
ATTTTCATCTTTTTTAACACTTTTTTCGGCTTTGTTCTATGCCGTCTGCGAGATGCTGTAAAGCGACCCGAAAACGGGCTATTGTATGCGTAAGTAATTGAAATTTATATAATTGTTAAATTTTTAACGAATCATTGTTATAGAAAAAGAAATTTCAAATGAAAAGACCAAAAAACTTAAAACAAACAAAAATGAAAAGACTGATTAACTTATTCGTAGCGGCATTTGTAATGCTGGCTATGGCAGCAGGAATCACTTCATGTGAAGAAGATGCCGCCGAGAAACTGACAATCGCGGGGTCATGGAAGGTTGTGAAGTTCGAGTCATTCGTGCTCAATCCGGAGGGAGGCGAGATGGATAAGGCGGAATGGAATGTAAGTGAGTATAATTTTGTTAATACATTCCGTCTTGACGGTTCATATCAGTATGGCGTGCTGCGTCTTGCAGAAGAAGGAGAAACCGGCGACTATCGTGAAGATCTTTTGACTGGTAACTGGTCTTACAAGAATGGTATTCTGACTATGTCATTCAATGAGACCGGAAGGGTAGAGGACTACGAACTCGTCAAACTTGACGATAAGGAACTCGTAATGAGGATGACGGCAAACGACAGTGCAGATCCTGATGTGAAGCGGGTTATAACTACATACATGTCACGCCTGACCAACTTCATCGAAGATGAACTCGGCACAACCAACTGATGGCAAATTGCCGGTAAATCTGAAAAACGCACTGAGATTCAATTCAATCCCAGTGCGTTTTTCATTTGGTTTATATCTTACAGGCTGTCTCCGAAGTCCTTGCGGAACTTGTCCATGAGTTTTGACGGCCAGTCCGATGTCGGCTCGAGACCTCCCATGAAGAAACGGAGTACAGGCGGTTCGTATGTAAACTTGAGACCTCCTATAAGATGGCGGTTGTCCCAGAGCCATGTCATGCGGTCGATCACGTAGTTGATCTGAGATAGTGTGAAGACGCGACGAGGCACAGCCAGGCGGAGAAGCTCAACATCTGCGAGTATTTCCTTGCCGTTCTCGTCACGTACGCTTGACATTGTGCCTCGCTCCATACCACGTATACCAGAACAGATATAGAATGCCGCTGCAAGTGCTCCTGCCGGATATTCTTCTTGCGGAATGTGCTTGCAGAACTCCATAGCATTGACATGTGCACCGAGTACTCCCGGAGGTGTTACCATTGGAATGCCCCTCTTTTCAAGCTCTTCAACAAGATACTTGATATATGTAGGGCTCTGGCAGATCATTGTCTCGTCAAGGGTTTCATGCAGACCGACTGTCATAGCCTCGATTTCCCTTACAGAGATACCTCCGTATGTGAGGAATCCTTCGAAAAGCGGAATCATTGCCTCCATCTTTGCGTAGAGTGCTCTCTGGTTTGTGCAGATACCGCCACCGCGTGATGATGAAAGCTTGCGGGCAGAGAAGTAAACGATGTCGGCAAGTCCTGTCATCATCTTCAGGATTTCACCCATCGTGTTCTCTTTCCAGCTATCCTCACGCTGCTTGATCAGGTATGCGTTCTCACCGATAAGCGAAGCGTCAAGCACGAGGATGATACCATATTTGTCGGCGATTCTTCTTACGTCCATCAGGTTGGCAAGCGAGAATGGCTGACCTCCGATAAGGTTGGTCGATGCTTCCATACGGATGAACGGAATATTCTCCACACCGTGCTCCTGGATGCATTTCTCCAGTTTTTCAATGTCCATGTTGCCCTTGAATGGGTGGTCAGACTTAAGCTCGAATGCGTGATCGTGAAGAAGTTCCTCAATCTTACCTCCGTTCTCGGTCACATGGGCGAGTACGGTGGTGAAGTGGTAGTTCATCGGGATTACATTACCTGGCTTGACGAATGTGCGGCAGATTACGTTTTCGGCTGCACGGCCCTGGTGGACAGGAAGCAGATATTTCTTGCCAAGTACTTCTTCGACAGCTTTCTGAAGGCGCTCGAATGACTGTGAACCGGCATAAGCGTCATCTGCGCGCATCATGGCTGCCAGCTGATTGTCGCTCATTGCGTTGGTACCGCTGTCAGTGAGCATATCAAGATATACGTCCTTTGTTCCAAGTCTGAAAGTATTGAAACCGGCCTCTTTCATTGCGTCAAGTCTGCGCTCTACCGGTACGAGATGAAGTTTCTGAACCACACGTACTTTGTGCAGTTCAAGTGGCATGTCGCCACCTTTGTAGAATTTTACCATTCCCATGATGATGTTCGTTTTATTTTGGGTTATTAATCATTATCAGCCACAGTGGAAATAACGCTCCACGAGTTTCAGCATCTCTTCCCGATTGTCACCTATGTCGGCACGAAGAGTGCGGTCCTGATAGCCGCGCAGCTTCTTTATGATGCCGTCGATCATGGCAGGGGAGAATACATTGTGCTTTTCAAACACAGCCCTCTGTGCCTCAAGGCAGTCTGCTGATGCTTCACAACTGTTGGGGAGGCATGCCAGAGAAGCAAGTTTCTCTGCATTTTCCTTCTGATGGATGTTCACATTCACATATGTCTTCTCCGCTATTTCGAGTGCGTTTTCAAGTTCGAATCCATGGCGGCATGCTACGGCAAGGCCTGCAATCAACTGATAAAGGTCTGCTGATCCGTCAGGTGAACGCATTTCGACGGTCTGTTTCTGTGTCGTGTCATAGTTGCTCAGCGGCTCAAGCGGATTTGCTATCTGACACATGTCGCTCTTGGCAGCCCATCCGAGTGGCACTCGTACAAGTACCGAGCGGTTGCGGTCGCCCCAGCAGATGTTTGTCGGAGCCTCCTGATGAGGCACAAGACGGAAGTATGATGTAGGGTTTGTATTGCCGAATGCAGTGATGGACGGTGCGAGTTCCATCATACCGGCAATCGCTGTACGGGCTGTCTTTGAAAGTACGCCGTTCTCAAGCATCATGTTCTTGCCGTCCTTGACGATACGCATGTGGACATGCAAGCCGGATCCTGCCTTGCCGGCAGTAATCTTTGGTGCGAACGTTATGTCGTATCCTGACTGGTATGCAAGGTTGCGGATAATCCATTTCGCGATCATCAGCTGGTCAGCTGCGTCAGCTGCATTTACAGGAAGGAACTCTATTTCGTTCTGCTCATAAATTTTTCCGTCGATGGTGAAGTTGCCCACTTCGCTGTGGCCGTACTTGATCTGTCCGCCAGCCTGGGCTATATATGCCATGCACTTTGTACGGAATTCATTGAATTTAGCATAAGGTGCGGACTCGTGATACCCCTTCTGGTCTGTTGCAGGGAACATTCCGAAGTCAGGAGCGATGACGTAGTACTCCAGCTCTCCCATAGCCTGGAATTCCATTCCGGTAACTTCGTTGAATGCCTTGCACGCCTTTCTGAGAGTGTTTTCAGGTGAGCTTTCAAGCGGTTCTCCGTCCTTGTTGAAATAAGAACAGAGCATTGAGATGGTTGGGATCTCTGCGAACGGATCCAGGAATGCGGTGCTGAAACGCGGAAGTACATAAAGGTCGCTGCTGCCAGCCTCTATGAAAGGGAACAGGCTTGAGCCATCCACGCGCTCTCCGCAAGTGAAGATCGCGTCCAGATATGCTGCATTGTTGATTACGAAATTAAGGGTCTTGAGTCTTCCGTCTCCCGCAGGATACATGAAGTTGACCATTCTCACGCCGTTCTCTGTGATGTATTTCACAATGTCGGCCTTTGTGAATTCCTTGCTCGGTTTGCCAAGTGCGGCCACGAGCTTGTTAGGATTCAAAGCAAGTTCTGTGTTCATATAAGGTTAGTTTAAATTTTTTCAAAAGCGAAAACATACAAATTTAAACAATATATATGAATATATTCCTGCCTTTGCGTACAAAATTTGGTTTTATTTACTCATTATCTTTCGTGCACGCAGCCCGAGCATAGTTACTGCAAATACAAAACTTATAGGATACGCAAGCCAGATGCCGCTTATACCCATACCGAGTGGGAAGCCCAAGATATATCCAGCCGGTATTGCAATCAGGATGTTTGCAACAAAGGAAATCCACATAATCGCTTTTACATCAGAAAGACCTCTAAGTGAGTTTGCATGGATAATCTACGCTCCTTCAACAAACTGTCTGAACGAGTTGGCCAGCATGATAAAGATTACAGAAACCATTGATACAAGAAAGTATGGCTTGATCAGTGGCAATAACTCCTCCGGTTGGCTGAGATGCTCGACGTTGAAGTAGATTATAGTAAGTACAACCCTCATCGCAAGAGCAAGAAGGAAATTTGCAACGATTCCGTTCTTGAGCCAAGCTGAAACCACATATCGCTTTTCCCGTGCTATGCTGCCCCACCATTTTACTAAAATAAATGTAGAGTTAAATATTTTATAGGGATAAGATAGCATAAAATACAAAAAGAAAACTTACATTTGTAGGATATAAACAATTAAAACGAATAATTATGAAGCGTTACTTGACAATTATTGCAGCAGTTTGTGCTGTATTTGCATCATGTCACCCAGACGATGATGCAACAACTACTCTAAAAGTCAGTGAAGATGCGATCTCGCTTGCTGCAACTGACGCAAATGACACTTTTACCGTAACCGCATCAGCAGCTTGGACAATAACCTCTGACGCTGACTGGCTTACAATTACTCCATCATCAGGCAATGCTTCTAATGAGCCTGTAACTGTCACCGTTACTGCAGATGATAATGATACCCCAAGTGAGCGTCCAGCCACTATTACCATTTCTGCTGGTGAACTCACAAAGACAATTGAGGTAACTCAGATTGCAGTTCCAGCGGCGCCGGTTGTCAATTTTACTGCAACTGGAATAGGTGGCATCTATTATGCTGATGGTTATATGTCTGATGGAGCTGCATCAATAATTTCATTGATGGATGAGGATGAAACAAAGATTTACAACGTTGTTGTCTATACAGAACTTGGAGTAACCGCAGATCAAACGTTTACTATTCCTGCTGGAACATATACATTGAGCTCTACATCGACAATTGCAGGATCAGCTAGCAATGCTTATTTGTTAGAAGGTGAAGATGACCTCCGCACTGACTTTGTTGGTGGTACAGTGACTATCACAGCAGACAAAGTTGAACTCAGTCTGACTACTGAGGCAGGAGTTGAGCATAATGTCGTTTATAATGGTGCTCCTGAGGTTTTAGTCTATGTTGACGAGTCAGGTGACGAATTTGAAGGAGAAATGGTTGAGTTTGAATGGGTAGATGCAACTATTCAAACTTATCCGTCTGAAACAGAAGGATACCAGGTACTCAATTATTACAATGACGAGACAGTGGAAATGATTTGCTTGGAAGTTTCTGTATTGGACGGAGAGTTTCAGGTAAATGAAGAAGAATGTGTCTATTTCCTTGCTGGTACTGAAGACTATACGGGATCATATTACAGCTCAGAAGAGTCTGGCGCCTATATACCGTTCGATGAAGGATTTTATATCTCTATCTCTAAGGACGAAGACGGTACAACGAACATTGTTATTTATGGTCAGAATGCCGATGGACCAATCATCAATGGTGTGATTATCGGAACCATTGTTGAGGCTGAAGAATAGGCAGCAAGATACTTTATATACTATAGAGCGCTGCTTAAAAAGCAGTGCTCTTTTCTTAACATAACAATCGCATGGCCTATGAAATGTATGGCTAAAATAATTTTGACGGTACTTCTGGCAGCTTTTTCTTTTGCAGATCTGCTGGCTCAAAGTCGTATCAGTGTGAGTGGAACGGTGACCGACAAAAGCAAGAGTCTGGTCATTGGTGCAATCGTATATGCGAAAGGTACGGACAAAGCCGCCGAGACCGATCTTGATGGAAACTTTACGCTGATGCTTGACAAACCGTCAGAAATTGAGATTTCCTGTCTTGGTTATAAGCCATATAGCATCAAGGTCACGCAAGATATCAAAGATCTGGTTGTCAGACTTGAGACAGATAACGTTCTCAATGAAGTCGTTGTAACTGGTATCTTCAACAAGAATAAGGAGACATTTACAGGATCTGTAACTTCCATTTCTGACAAGGAACTGGCGAATTTCAAAGGCCAGAACCTTATATCTACACTCAAGAATATCGATCCGGTACTGAACATTGCAGTAAATAACAGCATAGGTAGCGACCCTAATGCCCTTCCTGACCTCAGCATACGAGGAAATTCTTCACTTGGAAGCAGCCTAGAAGAAGTAGAGCAGGGGGCAACAGCGCAGTTGAATACCCCTCTGATCATAATGGACGGATTTGAGATATCTCTCCAGAAACTCATGGACTACAATGACGAGGATATTGAATCCATGAATATCCTCAAAGATGCTTCTGCAACTGCAATTTACGGATCACGAGGTGCTAATGGCGTTATTGTCATAACGACAAAGGCCCCGGAATCGGGAAGGATTAAAGTCTATTTCAAGGGTGGAATCAACCTTGAAATGCCTGATCTGTCCTCATATAGTTTGTTGGACGCTAAAGATAAACTCCACCTTGAATGGACTAATGGTATTTATGATAATCCCGGCAATGTGGAGGAGGATGTCAAACTGAAACAGTTCTATAACACAAATCTGGCAGCTGTAAGAAGCGGCGTAAATACATATTGGCTTGCTCAGCCAGTTCGCATTGGAGTGGGACAGAAATACAATCTTAATGTAACCGGAGGTAATGACGAGTTCCGATGGAGAGCAAGTCTTGGATATAACGATGTTGCCGGTGCGATGAAAGGTTCAAGCCGCAGGAACTTCAATGGTGCGATAACCCTTCAATATACTTATAAGAACCTGACATTCAACAATCAGACTACAATTACAAACAATTGGTCCTCGGAGAGTAAATACGGCAGTTTCAGCGAATATGCTGATATGCAGCCATATTGGAGAATTCATGACGATAATGGTCAGCTTATCAAGACTTATGAAACTCCATATGGCACAACAGTAGGTAACCCTCTCTACAACTCGACGCTCAATACATATGACAAATCAAAATATATAGAGATTGTCAATAATTTCTCCATCGAATGGAAAATCCTCCAGGATCTTACATTGAGAGGCCAGTTCGGTATCTCCAAGACATTCAATACTCAGGATGCTTTCTATCCGGCAGAGCATACCATGTTTGCTAAATATAGCGTGGCGGACGCATCCAAGAAGGGAAGATATGAATATTCGAGCGGAACAGACTTTTATATGGATGGAAGTCTTACATTGTTCTGGTCAAAAAATATTGCTGACAAACACGATATCTATATAGGAGCAGATGCTTCAGTTACAGAGGATTCTGCCCTCAGGCATGTTTTCGCCGCAATAGGATTTCCAAATCAGAACCTTGACTTTATCGGTAGTTCGCTCGGATATGAGTCAGGAACTAAGCCAGAAAGTACAGAGGCAAAGTCAAGGTCGGTCGGTTTTACAGCAAATGCTAACTATACATACGACAACCGATATTTTGTAGATGGCTCGTTCCGTTACGATGGATCGTCTCTCTTTGGCGGAAATAACCGATTTGCCCCTTTCTGGAGTGCCGGTGCCGGCTGGAATATCCACAGAGAGCCTTTTATGGTCTCTCAAAGGGCGGTTTCAAACATGAAATTACGTGCATCTTTGGGTGAAAGCGGCTCACAGAATTTCTCAGCATACCAGGCTCTTTCTACATATGAGTATTATACGGACAAGAAATATGGCATATGGAACGGAGCATACCTTTTAGGACATGGTAATCCAAATCTTACATGGCAGTCTGTATTCCAATATAATATAGGCCTCGATCTGGGATTCTTCAACGGCAGACTCTCTGCAGCGATTGATGTTTATCAGAAGAATACCCGCAACCTTGTGTCAAGAAGAGATATACAGGCCGCCACAGGATTTACTTCTTATTCTGAAAACATCGGAGAAATCAGCAATAAGGGAATCGAGGGAATGTTGAGCGGATATATTATCCGAAATATCGAGAAAGAACTTATATGGAGTATGACTGCAAAGATTGCCTTCAACCGCAACCGTATAGAAAAACTTTCCGATGCCTTAAAGAAGGATACTGAAAATGCTCTCAAACAGAATGTAGACATCAATAGCCTGCTTTTTGAAGGCGACCCGACCAATGCTATCTATGCTGTCCGTTCGATAGGAATCGATCCAAGTACCGGAGATGAACTGTTCATTGATAGAAATGGAAATATTACCAAAACTTGGAATGCGGCAGATAAAGTGTTTATGGGTACTTCTGATCCGACATGCCGTGGAAATATAAGTTCGCTGCTGCAATACAAAGGTTTCTCCTTGAACCTTTCATTCGGCTATTACTTTGGTGGAAAACAATATAATAACACCCTTTTGGATAAGGTTGAGGTAACCAAATCTACAATAGCATCAGTCAATGTGGATAAAAGAGTTTGGGAGGACAGATGGCAAAAGCCAGGTGATGTAAAGTTCTTCAAGAAAATCGACAACTACCGCACAAGGGCTACCTCACGCTTTGTAATGGATGACAATACATTTGAATTACAGAATGTCACTCTTCAATATAGGTTCGACTCACCAAAGTTGAAAGAGAAGGCCCGCATACAGTCAATTACAGTGGGTGCAAACATGTCAAATGTTTTCTATCTGTCCACCATAAGACGAGAAAGAGGAACAGATTACCCATTCGCAAGACATGCAGAAATGTCTGTTTCAGTCACATTCTAACAGCTGCCACATGAAAAGAGTATTATTATATATCACTATCCTGACTTTTGCAGTGACTTCGTGCGAAGGCTTCCTTTCTGTAAAGCCACAGACACAGGTGCTTGCAGAAGACCTGTTTAAGCAGGAGTCCGGCTATGAAGATGCTTTGATCGGATGTTATATAAAACTTAACAGTCAGAATCTGTATGGTAAGTTCCTGACAATGTCCGGAATTGACTATATGGCACAATATTATGCTTCAATGGCTCCGACATCTGATGAATATGCATTCAAGACTTTCGATTATGACAATCTTACAGTGGAGGAGGCATTCAAGAATGTCTATTATGAACTTTATAACATCATTCTTCAAGCAAATGATATTATAGAACATATCGACTCACAGGATGGACTATCTGCAATAAAGAACGAGTCTAAACGCGATTTTATTAAAGGAGAAGCGTTGGCGATAAGGGCTTTCTGCCATTTTGATCTTTTAAGGATATTCGGTCAGGTTCCTCAGAATGCCACACAACTTGTATCGTTGCCATATTCAGACAAGACTGGTACTGATGAAAGACCGTTACTGACATACAGAAAGTTTGTGGAGAAGGTTGGTGGAGACATGGGTCAGGCTCTGCAATTACTTGAAAATGACCCTGTAAGACTCCGTGGACTTTCTGATCATAATGACCCTGATGATGATTTCATGTCTTACCGCAGATTCAGATTCAACTATTTTGCAGTGAAGGGTTTATATGCAAGATATGCGTTATATACAGGCAAAAGGACTGAGGCTTATGACGCTTCGATGGAGATAATCAATGCATTGACGGATAATGGACAAAATGTGGTCACTCTTGCGGGGGAGGATGATTTTACCAAAGGTCATTATACTCTGCCTTCTGAAACTTTGATTGCCCTGTCTGCATCAGAATTGGAGTCCATGACTACAGACCTGGAGACCATCTTCAAGAATGGAAACTCGTCTACTGATCCAATGAAGTTTGATAAGTCAAGGCGTGACGCCCTGTTCCAGTCGAGAAATACATCAACAAATAACCGATACAATAAATTATGGGGAACATACTCATCCGGAACAGGAAGCATAGTTCCTTATATGAAAAAGTATTTCCAGAATGAAGTCTCTGCCAGTGATGAGCAAAAGCTTGCAGACAGATGGCAGATACCGCTGATCAGACTCTCCGAAATGTATCTTATTGCAATGGAAACCTCGACAGATTTGACTGAGGTAAACCAGATGTTTACAAAATATATGTTGGCTCGAAATGAACAGCCTTCACCTTTTTCAGACTTGCAAAGTGCAAAAGATGAAATTCTGAATGAGTATAGAAGAGAGTTCATGGCAGAAGGACAGATGTTCTTTGCCTATAAAAGGACCGGATCCGCATTGATGTTATGGAAAAATGATCTTGTAAAAGAGTCAGACTATGTGATACCAATCCCGAAATCTGAAATTAAATAGTATGATTTTCAATAGAATATATGTAATGATGATATTGCTGATAGCAATATTTTCATGTCAGGAAAAATATCCTACTTATGATTATCCTTACGACCGTCTAGGATTTGTCTACGATAAGGATGTATTTGGAACGACAGTGGTAGATTCTGTCAAGAAGTACACTTTCGTATATCAGAACAGTGAAGTTGTGCGGGATACATTATGGATAGAGATGGCTACCTCCGGTCATATAAAAGATTATGACAGAAGTTTTGAAATCGAGCAGGTGGCTTCATCAAAAGGCAAAAACGCAGTTCCTGGTGTGCACTATGTTTCTTTTGATGACGAGGAGCTTTTGCAGATGATGCATGTTTCTTCTGGAGCCAATAAAGCCCTGCTACCTATTGTTGTATTAAGAGATGTTTCGTTACAGGAAGACCCTGTCTACCTTCGGATCAAACTCAAGGAGAATAATTTCTTCAATGAGTCATTTCTACCTGACCGCTACTATACGGTTGAGATTACAGACCAGCTGGTAATGCCTGCTACTTGGGAAATTGCAGAGTATTATTTTGCTGGAACATATGGTCCTAAAAAATTACGGTTCATGATAGATTTCGCCGGTAAGTGGACAATTGATGATGAATGGTTTGATGATAATTTCAAGGATTATAGTAATGTTGATATGGGATATACATCTTACCTTTCCAACTACTATACAAATAAACTCATAGAGCATAATACTGAAAGAAAGAATAAAGGACTGGATGTCTTGAAAGAAGATGATGGCACAATAGTCCAGTTTTTCTCGTACGGTACACCGCAACCTTATATTTAGAATGGCTATGAATAAGTTGAAATATATTTTTCTGATTGTTTCCGGATTCGTCATGATTTCCTGCATGAAGGATCTTGGAAATTATAAATATGAAGATGTTGGCAAACCTCAAATCGGTAACCTTCCGGCAAGTATCTCTGTCACTATCCCAGATAATCTGAAAATAACTCCGACTGTTAATATTCCCGAAAACGATTGTAAGACAGTATGGTTTGTACAGATCAAGGACAAGACAGCAAATGATGTGGAGACATATGCGGACACTCTTTCAAGGCAACTTTCGCTTGATGTTCCTTTTGAATATCCTGTGGGTGCATATACGCTATACTTGAAGGTCACTGATAAAACAACGGGCGTGTCAGAATATGCATCAACTGAGGTTAGCGTCATCTCCGGTTATTCCACAGGCTATTATCTGCTGAAAGAAACAATTGATGGCAATACGGAACTTGACTTTCATCGTACTGATGGAAATGTGTTTTCGGATTTGATAGCCAAGTCCAATGGAACTGCTCTAAATGGTAAACCGAAGACACTTTCATACTTGAACGGCTACTGCTATCTAAATGAAACAACCGGCCAGAATGACATAAATTCATTGCTGGTAGCATTATCTGAAAAGGATTGCGTTACTCTTAATATGATGGATATGAGTCAGGCAAGAGGGTATGACCAATGGTATTTTGACTCGTCTAATATCTATCCGGTGGAAAAAATCCATCATTTCAATAACCTATGTTATTCTTATGGCATGTTTGCCGAGGATGGTTTGTTTACTAATTACCAATGTGCAGCGTGGGAGATGTATTCATCCGGAAAACTTGCTTCGTCCGCAGATATCATGATGGATGGTACGTTAAGGTATTCGTGCGCATCTGATGTCTGTTATTTTGTATATTCAGCATATTTTTATGATTCACTGAATTCTGCAATCAATTATGTGAATCTTAACGGTGAGTGCTATAAGGCTAAACTTCAATATACACCCCTTACAAGTGGACAAAATCCTAAACTTGAGAAACTCGCTGACAGGGTTATTTATGTCGGCGGTGTGTCGCCAGAGGATAATTATGTAATCATCATTTGTGAAAGGGAGGATGGCAGTAAGTATCTGTACTATGCTTTGGCTGATGAGCAGGTCTTGAACATTGAGGCAAAGTCTGAAATTACATTGGAATCTGCATTTGATGGTTCAGTGAGGTATGCAACTTGCCGTAAGGGCAGTAATTATGTTTATTCGTTGTATAACAATGAGATATATGCAATGAACCCGGATAACGGCCAAGTTGCCAAACTGGTTTTACCAGATTTGCCTGCTGGCGAAATAACATGCTTTGATACAATGTATTATGACCATCCGGAAGTTGGTTATAATCATTTCGTTGTTGCTACATATAAGGATGGTGCCTATACTGTTTCTTTCTACGAAATGATCGGAGGCGAGCCGGTTGCCGAAAAATCTCCAGTAATTACCTTTAGTGGAATCGGTCGAGTAAAGACCTTGCAGCATACTGATCCCGGTAAACAAGGCAATGGAGTAGGGGAATATACTTATTCGCTACATTATTAGAATATTATGAAAAGATTGCTTTGTCTAATAATTGCACTTTGTGCAGTACTTTTAGTGCACGCTCAAGGCGTTGAATGGAAGAAGATATCATTGGAACAGGCTCTGAAGGTGGCCTCTCTTGGTGAAGATGGAAAAACGCATGTATTTGTTGACTGCTATACATCATGGTGCCGTCCATGTCAGATGATGCTGAAGAATGTGTTTCCGACAAAAGAATGTGGAGACTGGTTCAATCCTAGATTTGTCAATATCAAGATAAATATGGAAAGTGAGGCCGGTTTGAGGCTCGCAAAACAGTATCCAATAGACGCTTATCCGACTTTTCTTATATTGGACTCTACAGGCAAACTTGTAGCCAAGCTGGTGGGGGGTGCTCCTACGTCAACGGCATTTATCCAAATGGTTGAAGAAGCAATACGCCCTTCAGAAAGTCCCGAAATGATGCTTACAAGATTTGAAACTTCAAAAGCCCCGGAGTTTCTTTATAAGTACTTGGAAATGCTTCAAAATGATGGGCGCAGCAATGATATAAGAAAATATGTTGCACAAAACTGTATGGCCCTACCTTCTGATATTACTTTGTCAAAGGATTTCTGGAAATACATTGACCTTGCTTTTGGTCCGTATTATCCGCAGGTCCTGGAGTTTATATTAAGCAATAAGTTCGCTCTGAACAGAATTAAGGGACGTGAGGCCATAGACAAATATCTCTGTGAAAAAATAAGGTGCGGCCTTGAAGACATACTTCTAGGAAAGCAGAAATATGTTCCAGACAGCATAGCTGCCTTTTCAAAGGTGTTGACTATTCTATCAGATGGAAGAATGTACGATAATGTGTTGGTCGATATATCCAGATTATATGACAAAAAGGAATATTCCAAGATTTCTGCTATGTTCCAGGGCGATAAATTACGCTATGTGATGACCTCTGATGAATACGCAAAAATAGCAGATATTGTAAAGTATGTAGAGAAGAAATGAAGCAGATTTTACTAGCTATTTTACTGATACTGACTGTAGCGTGCTCAGATAGTCAGGGTGGTCTTGTACTATACAACGCTAACATCATCGACCCCGAGGCAGGATGTATTATTCAAAATCAGACTATCCATATCAAAGAGGGAGTCATAGAGAGTATCGTGCCAAGCGGTAGAAAAATTACCACGGCAATAGACCTTACCGGCAAGTATGTGATGCCGGGTCTGATAGATTCACATGTGCATTGGACCCATTTTGCGGTAGATTCGCTTTCTTCAGCAATGCTTGCAGCTGAGTATCTTAAATGTGGAGTAACTTCAGTTAGAGATATGGGAGGCAATATTATTGTTGCAAACGAATATAACTCTCATCTGAGTGTAGGTGATTTTCCCGGACCAGGCCTGTATTGTAGTGCGATGTGGGTCACTGGAGATTTTGAATTGTCCGAAGATGATTTGAAGGGGTGGAACTCCTCAGATGACTGCCCGTGGATGAGGCTGGTGAGTGTGAAGGATTCAACTGATGCTGCTATTGAAAAAGCAGTGATACAAGCGAAAGAAAGCGGATGCGTCGGGTTTAAAATATATGATGGATACAGTGCTGATGAGCTTTCCCGTATGATTCCGATTATGAAGAAACATGGGATGAAGGTGTGGGCACACTCTTCACAAGGGCCTGCCAAGGCATTGGACGTGGTTTCTTCCGGAGTTGAGTCTGTATCACATTCATATATGCTTATTGATAACTTCTTTTATAAGACATCTTTATCCGATCAGGAACGTTCATATCTGAATTACGTCCTTCAAAAAATGAAGGACAATGATGTACTTCTTGATGCTACAGCCCATATCTCCAATGAAAACGACTTGGTGTACAATGACCAGATCATTAAAACGGCATACGCTTACGGAATCAAATTCCTGGTAGGAACAGACTATTTCGGTTGTGCAGTGCCTGATGAAATCAGGGCTTTGAGCAAATGTGGGTTAAGTAATATTGATATCCTTCGCGCTGCAACTACATATGGCGCACGTGTTTTAGGACATGATGATAAATTGGGCACTATTGCAGAAGGAGCACAGGCTGACATTATAGTCCTCCCAGCCAATCCGATTGATGATTTATCCGTATTGGAACATGTGGAAATGACAATTTCCAATGGAAAATGCGTATATGGCAATCTAGACTAGAAAAAGGTCGCCTGAACTATGCATAAATTCGGCAGAATTTGTGTAAGTTTGTAGGATAAACGGCTTAACAAATGAAAGTAACAATTTTGCAGCGTGATATTGTGTGGGCTGACCCGGCAGATAATGTGCGTAGGGCGGATCGCGCTATTGACTGCAACCCCGGCAGCGATCTGTATGTCCTGCCTGAAATGTTCTCTACTGGTTTCTGTACTCAGCCGGAAGGGATTGCAGAGCCTGCTGACAACGATACGCTCAAATGGATGAAGGCAAAGGCGGAACAGACAGGTGCTGCGATTGCCGGCAGCATAGCAATCCATGAAGACGGAAAATTCTATAACAGATTCCATTTCGTGACCCCGGACGGAAATGTCACTACATACAATAAGAAGCATCTTTTTACCTTCGGTGGCGAACATGAGCGCTTTACAGCCGGAGACAAAAGGGTGATCGTGACTTATAAAGGAGTAAGGATTCTGCTTGAAATATGTTATGACCTCAGATTCCCTATATGGTCACGGAACAGGGGAGACTATGATATGATAATATATGTGGCTTCATGGCCGACTCCACGTGTGGAGGCATGGAAGGCCCTCCTGACTGCACGTGCTATAGAAAATCAGTGTTATGTGGCCGGTGTCAATCGGGTAGGAACAGATCCGGGTAATGAATACTGTGGAGGCAGCCGTGTGATAGACCCGTATGGAAAGGTCATGGCGTCGTGCGAGGACGGTAAGGAAATGGAGGCGTGGGCAGAAGTTGATTTGAATGTTTTGGAAGCATTCCGGGCAAAGTTCCCGGTGCTTGATGATGCGGATTATGAAGATTTTCAGTGAAGAACTTGTAGATAAGGCGGTGCAGGAACTGCATATTGCCGACCTCTCCCGGGCTACGATCGGAGAGGTACTTCTTGTGGCTCAATATCTTGAGAAACAAACGGGAATACCGTTCATCAGGATGGACCAGGGTTCGCCCGGCCTTCCTGTAAACCATTTCGGAGTTCAGGCTGAGAAGGCTGCCCTTGACAGGGGAGTAGGTTCTCAGTATCCGGCTGCGGCGGGAGTTCCGGAACTTAAGAATGAGGCGTCACGATTTGTAAAGGCTTTTCTGGATGTGGATGTCACTCCACGGAGTTGTGTTCCGACAGTGGGCAGCGTTGCAGGTAGTTTCGGATCGTTCATCGCATGTACCCAGCGTACTCCAGGTAAGAACAAGGTGCTTTTCATCGATCCGGGTTTCCCTATCCAGAAGTCGCAGTTGCGTATCATAGGCGCTGAATGGACTCAGTTTGATATATATGAATATCGTGGCAAAGCACTAAAAGCCAAACTTGAGGAAATGCTTTCTGCAGGTGATATCGCCGCAATCATATATTCCAACCCTAATAATCCCGCGTGGATATGCCTTGAAGAGGAGGAATTGAAGGTTATCGGCGAACTTGCGACAAAGTACGATGTCATTGTACTTGAGGATCTTGCATATTTCTGTATGGATTACCGTACTGACATGGGACATCCCTTCCAGCCGCCATATGCACCGACCGTGGCAAAATATACTGATAACTACATCCTGATGCTGTCTTCGTCAAAGATATTCAGTTATGCAGGTCAGCGAATGGCGATGATATGCATCAGTGACAGACTCTTCGAAAGGCAGTTCCCGGCATTGGCTGCCCGTTACAATGATTCGGGAGTATTTGGCGAGACCCTCATCGCCTCCATATTGTATATGATAACGTCAGGCTGTACGGCATCCACTCAGTATGCTTATGCCGAAATGTTGCGTCTTTCTACAGAAGGATTGCTTAACTTTGTAGAGGATACGCGTGAGTATGCTGTACGTGCGGAGAAGATGAAGAAGATCTTTACAGACAATGGTTTTCATATCGTATATGATTACGATGTGACCCGGAAGGTCGGAGACGGTTTCTTCTTCACTATAGGATATGGTGACATGAGTGGCGGAGAACTTCTCAAGGAACTCCTGTACTATGGCGTAAGCAGCATTTCGCTTTCAACCACCGGAAGTGAGCAGAAAGGTGTACGCGCATGTACATCGCGGATGAGAAATGAATTATACGAAGTCCTTGACCAGCGCATGAAGGCGTTCAGAGAGGACCACCCACTTAACAAATAGACCGGATATGATTTGGAATCCAAACAAAGAATGTATGTCGCGTGAGGATATGCGCGAACTGCAAGGAAAAAGGCTTCAGAAACTGGTGCAGTATGTATATCATAATGTGCCCTTCTATCGAAATAAGATGCAGGAGATGAATGTGTCTCCGGAGGATATCGTTACTATCGACGACATCGTCAAACTGCCGTTTACCACTAAGCAGGACCTTCGCGACAATTATCCGTACGGACTTCAGGCTGCCCCGGCTTCGGAAATAGTACGTGTACATGCATCTTCCGGAACCACAGGCAACCCTACCATCGTCGGCTATACGCGCAAGGACCTTGCAGTATGGTCGGAAGTGATGACCCGTGCTCTGACGGCATTTGGAGTGACCCGTGAAGATACTTTCTCAGTAAGTTACGGATACGGTCTGTTTACCGGAGGTCTGGGCGCTCATTATGGTGTGGAGAATCTTGGGGCGACTGTCATACCGGCATCAACGGGTAATACGGAGAAGCATATCCGTCTTATCCGCGACCTCAATATTACAGGTATCGCCTGTACACCGTCGTATGCACTTTATCTTGCTGAGACGCTTGACAAGATGGGGATAAGCAAGGAGCAGATAGGACTCCGTGTGGGAGCATTCGGTGCAGAGCCTTGGACTGATCAGATGAGAAAGGAAATCGAGGAAAGACTTGGATTGAAAGGCTATAATATATATGGTCTGAGCGAGATCATGGGACCAGGAGTATCATACGAGTGCTCGGAGCAGAACGGATCTCATATCAATGAAGACCATTTCTATCCGGAAATCATTGACCCCGAAACACTTGAACAACTTCCGTACGGCACTCAGGGTGAACTCGTCTTCACCACATTGACAAAGGAAGGCATGCCGCTTCTTCGTTACCGTACAAAGGACCTCTGTACTCTTGATGCAGGTGAATGCCCATGTGGCAGAACATCAGTCCGTATGGGACGCATCGTAGGACGTAGCGACGACATGCTCATCATCCGAGGTATCAATGTCTTCCCTTCACAGGTCGAGAGTGTCATCCTCGAGATGCAGGAGTTCGAGCCGCAGTATATGCTGATCGTAGACCGCGTCAATAATCTGGATACGCTCCAGGTGCAGGTTGAGGTTCGCAAGGACTTCTTCAGCGATGATATCGGAAGTATGCTGGCGATGAAGAAGAAACTTTCAGACAAGATCAAGAGCGTTCTGAGCATCAGTGCTGATGTACGTCTGATGGAGCCAGGCAGCATTGAGCGCAGCCAGGGCAAGAGCAGACATGTAATAGATAACCGTAAATTGAAATAATATGACTATCAAGCAGTTGACAGTTTTCCTGGAGAACAGGACAGGAAGAATAAATGAGGTTGCCAAGATACTTGGTGCCAGCGGTATCAATATGAAGGCGTTCAGTATGGCAGAAACATCGGATTTCGGTCTCCTTCGTCTTATCGTTTCTGATGTTGACAAGGCTGTACAGGTGCTCCGTGATGCAAGTTTCGCTGTCATGCTTACAGATGTTGCCTGCATCAGCGCAACTAATGTTCCGGGTGCACTTTCCGGTATACTGGATAAACTCGCTGCGAATGATATCTTCATTGAGTATATGTACGCATTCTCTGAAGGTGAAACGGCGAATATCGTCATCCGTACTAATGATCTTGACAGATGCATCGATATACTTAGCGAATGTCAGTGCACACTTATAGAAACAGTATAATATTGTGGTTCTTAACGTCATTGCGAGCAGGTCGACAGACCGATGTGGCAATCTCACAAAGATATAAATATGGTAAACATCTACTGTGTAAATACCGGCGAGTCTAAGGCATTTTCAGAAGGAACAACCTTGCTGGAAATGCTTTCAACGTTTGCTCCCGGACTCTCACTCGGGCATCCTGTTATTGCCGCAAAGGTCAATAATGTTGTCCAGGGCCTGAAATACAGGGCTTTCAACAGCAGACAGGTCGAATTCCTTGATTATACATCATACTGCGGCAGAAGCGTGTATTGCAGTTCCTTGTGCTTTCTTTTGTGCAAGGCTGCAAGCGATGTGTTGCCTGATTGCCGTGTCATCTTGAGAAGACCTATTTCAAAGGGATATTACTGCACAATAGAAAAATCGGATGCAACTGTCCTGACTGATGAAGAATTGGACATGGTCACTTCGCGTATGCAGGAGATTGTGGCTGCAGCAGTTCCGTTCAGACGTCATGAAGTACGCACTGACGAGGCGATAGAGATGTTCGAGAAGCTGGGATATGATGACAAAGTCAAGCTCCTGCGCACTTCAGGAGACGTCTATGTCAATTATTATACCCTTGATGGTACGCCAGACTATTATTACGAGGCACTGGTACCAGATACCGGTTATCTGAAAGTGTGGTCAGTCAGCAGATATGACCAGGGGCTTCTTTTACGTGTGCCGGACAGGCACAATCCCGACCAGTTGGCTCCGCTGCATGACCAGCCGAAGACCTTCGAGATTTTCCGCGAGTATCTGAAATGGAATAAGATAATGGGCCTGGAAAATGTAGGTGATGTAAATGCTGCATGTCAGAACGGCGATGCGACTGACCTGATTCAGATTGCCGAGGCATTGCAGGAGAAGAAGATTGTGCAGATTGCCGAAGAAATAGAAAGAAGGACAAGACTTGATGATCCTGTCAGACTTGTGCTTATCACAGGGCCTTCCAGCAGTGGAAAATCAACTTTCTGCAAGCGTCTGAGCATCCAACTCAAGGCATGCGGACTGAAGCCGATTTCATTCTCGACTGATGACTATTTCGTCAATCGTCTTGATACACCTCGTCTGCCTGACGGATCTTTCGATTTCGATAACTTCGATACGGTTGATCATCAGTATCTCCAGGATGATGTGATTAAACTCCTTGCCGGCGAAACCGTGGAAGTCCCTGAATATAATTTCGTTACAGGACTTCGTGAGTACAATGGTAAGAAACTAAGACTTGAACCGGGTATGATACTCCTGATTGAGGGTATCCATGCTCTGAATCCACGCCTTACCGACAAGGTTGCAGAAGAGTCAAAGTTCAGGATTTTCATCAACACGATTACCAGCATCTCTCTTGATGACCATAACTGTATTCCGACGAGCGACAACCGTCTGATTCGCAGGATACTGCGTGACTTCAACAAAGGCTCATTCACTGCACAGGAATCAATTACCAACTGGCCGAATGTGCGCCGCTCCGAAGTCAAGTGGATATATCCGTACCAGGAGTGTGCTGACGCCCTGTTCAATTCATCATATGTGGTCGAATTTTCGGTTATCCGTCCATATGCGGAACGAGTGCTGATGACGGTTCCGAAGAACTGTCCTGAATATGCCGAGGTGCGCAGGTTGATGAAGTTCCTGAGTTATTTCGCTCCCGTTTCTGACAAGGATGTTCCTGCCACATCGATGATCCGATCGTTCATCGGCGGCAGCAGCCTCTAACGAGTGTACATAATCTGGCTTTGACTAAGAGGAATTACTTAACTCCTTAGATACCCCGTACAAGAATAATATTCTGCTATTTTAGAACTACCGGTACTACATGAAACATGAGTGTTAATGTAGTACCGGTATTGTTTTGGTTCATTTTGATGCCCTTTTCAAGACCGGTTGTACATTATATGCGTGATTTTGTGTACTACCTGTCTTCCCTCCCATCAAACATTAACCATATACGAAAAGGGGATGCCTAACACACTTATTAGTCATCCCCTTTCGTTCCTCACAATGACGTAATAACGTTACGTCATTTAGGCAAAGAGTCATTGCTATTTGTTCTTATATGCTGCAAGCCCGCCTTTGAGGAATTCGATAAATCCCTCGACTGAAAGGTCGTATCCGCGTACCGGTGCCAGAATTTCTCCGTCAGGGGAGAGGAGCACATAGTTTGGCTGTGCATTTACATTCCAAAGCGTGCGTGCAGTATATGAATTTGCACGACCAAGATCCTTATATACCTTGCCGGTCTCAGCATCTGTAACCCAGTCTTCCTTGTCAAGTCTCTGCTTGTCGTCAGAATACAGGGCAACGATTACATAGTCATTCTTAAGCATGTCAAGCACTTGAGGATCGCTCCATACTCGTGACTCCATCTCGCGGCAGTTCACACATCCGTGACCTGTCACATCAACGAATACCGGTTTGCCTGCCTTCTTTGCCGCCGCCATACCTTCTTCAAGGTCGAAATATCCATTGAGACCGAGCGGAAGGTGAAGACCGTATTTCTCTGCGCTTTCCGACTTGAAATCTTCAGATACGGAGCATGAAGCATCTTCAGTTGTCTGTGCCTGACCGCTTCCTATCACAAAATCCTGTGTCGTGATAGGTGGCATGTAGCCTGAAAGAGCCTTCAATGGTGCACCCCACATGCCTGGAATCAGATAAACAACGAACGAGAATACTGCAATTGCAAGCGTAAGGCGTGGAACTGAAAGATATTCAAGCGGTTCGTCATGTGCGAATCTGATCTTACCGATAAGGTACAAGCCCAGGAGGGTGAATACTGCGATCCAGATTGCAAGATAGACCTCTCTGTCAAGCAGACCCCAGTGATATGTCTGGTCTGCAACGCTCAGGAACTTGAGACCGAGAGCGATTTCGATGAATCCAAGCACAACCTTCACCGAGTTAAGCCAGCCACCACCACTCTTGCGGAACTTCTTCAGAAGAGAAGGAGAGAATGCCAGAACAGTGAACGGAAGGGCGAATGCCGCTGAGAATGCAAGCATGGTTACCATAGGCTCCCAGAACTCTCCCTGTGTCGATTTGATGAGCACGGAACCTACAATAGGACCTGTACAGGAGAATGATACAAGTACAAGTGTCAGTGCCATGAAGAATACACCTGCAAGTCCCTTCTTGTCAGAACCTTTGTCACTCTTGTTTACAAGCGACTGTGGAAGCGTGATTTCAAATGCTCCGAAGAAGGATGCAGCGAATATCATGAATACGACAAAGAAGATGATGTTCGGAATCCAATGTGTCGAGAGCCAGTTGAAGATATCTGCGGTTACTGCGTCACCTCCGATGAACTTGGTCAGCAGGATGATGATAGAAATCGGAAGAGTATAGAGCAGAACGATGAACAGACCGTACATACCCGCCTTGAAGCGTCCTTGTGCGACACTCTCCGAACCTTTCATGAAGAATGATACTGTCATCGGCACCATAGGGAATACGCAAGGAGTAAGAAGCATCGCAAATCCCCAGAGGATTGCCTCGAGGATGAGCGCCCAGAGATGTCCCTTGTCTGAAGATTCTGATGCTCCGGCAGCTTCGTCTTCAGATATCGGCATTTCAGCATCCTCAGGATTGACACTGACCTTGAAGTCGTAGTATTCCGCTTTGCATGCGCCACCAGTGCATGAGTTGCTGAATATTGTACCCGAAATCGATGCGTCAGATCCTGTTACCTTGACATTCTGTGCGATGACGATCTCGTCATAATAATGCTTTGCAGGCTCTCCGAACTCGTCAATAACATCTTTCGGAGTGCTGATTTCGTAAGGCTCACCGACAAGTTCACAGCCTGAAACCTCGAGGTCCATGAACTGCGTGGCAGAGAATTCATCTGTCAGGGTATAGGTGTGATAGCCCTCTGCAATTTTACCTGTGAAGATAACCTTGTATGTGTCGGATTCTGCAGCAGCCTCGATATGAGTAGTCCAGGTTATCAGCTGCTGTGAACCTGGTTGAGCGAAAGCGGCAACACTCATAAAGAGTGCTGCCATAATTGTAAATATGTGTTTCATTTTCATATTGAAATACGTACTATTTTGCAAATGCTACGGAACGTGTCTCTCTGATTACAGTGATCTTCACCTGACCAGGGTAAACCATCTCTTCCTGAATCTTTCTTGCTATGTCTGCAGACAGTGTCTCTGCGTCCTGATCCGTCACCTGGTCGGCTCCGACGATTACGCGAAGTTCGCGTCCGGCCTGGATAGCGTAAGTCTTGGTTACTCCGTTGTATGACTTTGCAATGTCCTCCATGTCCTTGAGTCTCTTGATGTAAGACTCGATAACCTCGCGGCGTGCTCCTGGACGTGCTCCTGAGATGGCGTCACCGACCATAACGAGAGGGGAGATGATGGATGTCATTTCCACTTCTTCGTGGTGAGATCCGATAGCGTTGCAGATTTCCGGCTTTTCCTTATACTTCTCAGCGAGTTTCATACCGAGAATTGCATGTGGAAGTTCCGGATCCTCATCAGAAACCTTTCCGATATCGTGAAGCAGACCTGCCCTTTTGGCGAGTTTAGGATTGAGGCCGAGTTCAGAAGCCATTGTAGCACAAATGTTTGCAACTTCTCTTGCGTGCTGAAGGAGGTTCTGTCCGTATGAAGAACGATATTTCATTCTTCCGATCAGCTTGACAAGCTCGATATGCATTCCGTGGATGCCGAGGTCGATACAAGTTCTCTTACCGGTTTCCATGATTTCGTCTTCAAGCTGCTTCTGAACCTTTGCCACGACCTCCTCGATACGAGCCGGGTGGATACGTCCGTCAAGAACAAGCTGGTGAAGAGCAAGACGTGCAACCTCCCTTCTTACCGGATCGAATGCCGAAAGAAGAATTGCCTCAGGAGTGTCGTCTACCACGATTTCAACGCCGGTAGCAGCTTCGAGGGCGCGGATGTTACGTCCTTCACGACCGATGATACGACCTTTTATTTCGTCACTCTCGATGTGGAATACGGTAACTGCATTCTCTATGGCAGTTTCAGATGCTGTACGCTGTATTGTGTTGATTACGATACGTTTAGCCTCTTTTGACGCAGTCAGACGCGCTTCATCCATCATGTCGTTGATGTATGACTGAGCCTGTGTCTTGGCTTCTTCCTTCATGTTCTCGATCAACTGGGCTTTTGCCTCTGCTGCAGTCATGCCTGCGATGTCCTCGATCTGCTTGATGGCCTGCTGGCGCAGTTTGTCATATTCTTCAGCCTTCTGGGTCGCTATTTCTACCTGAGCCTTCAGGTTTTCACGGATGGCGTCGGCCTCCCTGTTCTTGCGTCCAAGCTCTGAATTCTGCTGATTGAGGCTGTTCTCCTTCTGCTTCAGACGGTTCTCTGTGTCAGCGATCGCTTTGTTTCTTTCATTGATATGCTGCTCGTGCTCGCTTTTAAGCTGGAGGAACTTCTCTTTTGCCTGGAATATCTTATCCTGCTTGATGCTCTCCGCTTCAAGTTCCGCTTTTCTGATAATCTCCTCTTTCTGTCCTTTGAGAACTATTTTGCGGACCACTATATAGGCGCACAGTGCAACTGCGGCACTGATGATTCCGACTAATACGTAAATTAAAATTGCGTTCATAATGTTATAATATATTTGGGTTTAGTTGTCCAATAAAAAAAACGACCGGCCGCATTTTCAGCAGACCGGTCGAGTATAAAAAGCCGTTAGAAGTTTGTCAGAAAACCTTAAATAAATAAGATTTGGGCTCCGGATATTTTTGGTTCAGAAATCCTCCGTCCCGCAAAGCGGAATCCCCGTGAGGGTTACATAGGTCCATCATCCCCATCCGAGTCACCCTGTTACATTATAAACGTTGATTTCAGCAAAAATGTAACTAACGGCTCGTCTTTTCTATATCTTCAAGATAACGCTCAAGCTCATTTGCAAGACTCTCCTCTGCATCTTTCATGCCTTTGACATGTTTCTGCAGTACGACATTGCTCATGCAAACATTCAAGGCCATGAAGGAGAGGATCTCAGTCAGTCCTTTGTTCGGAAATTTTTCCTGGTACTGACCGATTTTTTTATTCACCTCGTCTGCTGCCTTTCTGATTACTTCTTCATGCTCAGGAGAAGTAGCTGACAAATTGTACGGACGCCCGGCAATCTTTATGTTTATGCTTTGTGCCATTTTATCCCTCAATCAGCGTTATACACTTGTCTATCTCCTTGATGAGCTTGTCAATCTTCTTCTTTGACTCTGTGTTGTCTCCGTTCAGAAAAGCTCCAGCAAGCTTCTGGTTATCAATCTGTCTCTCTAACTCTATAATCTGCTGTCTGTAGGCTTCGTTCTGAGATGTTGCCTGCTCAAGGGCATCACGAAGCCTTTCACACTCCGCTTTTTCTGATTCGTACGCAGCCATGAGCCGCGTGATTTTCTGCCTTACTGCATCAAACATTTCAAAAATGTATAAACCTACCTTGCAAAATTAACAAACTGCTTTGAATTCTCAAAATAAATTGAGCATTTCAAAGCAGTTTGTCTTATAATATAAAGGTTCACCGGCCTAAAGCTCTTCAACGGCTTCCATGCCTTCGGTGATCGCAGCCTTGTTGAGAGAAATAAGATCCGCATATCTTGCAGGGATGCACTTTGCAAGTCCCTTGTCGATATTCTCGAATGAGATTATAGGTTTCATCTTCAGGAAGGCTCCCATCACTGCCATGTTATATACCTTTGCGTTGCCGACTTTCGCCGCT
Organism: Candidatus Cryptobacteroides sp.; assembly: GCA_045127685.1. Classification (GTDB taxonomy): domain Bacteria; phylum Bacteroidota; class Bacteroidia; order Bacteroidales; family UBA932; genus Cryptobacteroides. The sequence goes on along the minus strand of JBGVQP010000019.1, from coordinate 100,135 downwards.
ACGTTGATGGCGTCGATCTTGCAGATCTTGATATCCTCACGTGTAGGAGGGGTGTTGATGCCGTTAGGATCGTAGATGAGAAGTCCTCCCGGCTTTACTGAACCCTGGAATTTGTCAAGAGACTGCTGATTGAGAGCGATCACTGTGTCGTACTTGGTCACGATAGGGGAACTGATCTTCCTGTCACTCAGTATGACACATACATTGGCTGTACCTCCACGCATTTCCGGGCCATATGACGGCATCCATGTTACCTCCATGTCCTGCATGATAGCGCAGTATGCCAGAATCTTTCCCATTGAGAGGACGCCCTGTCCTCCGAATCCTGCAATTATTATTTCCTCTTTCATATATCTTTATCTTTTTTCCGGTCCATTTCTTCGCTTCGCTACGAGCCTGTACCGGATTGAAAGTCTGCGACTTTCATAATTATTTTAATACGTCCTTTACGTCACCAAGAGGGTATTTGACAAACATGTTGTCAACCATCCACTTGTTGGCTGCCACAGGGCTGAGCTTCCAGCCTGAGTTACAGGTCGCGACAATCTCTACGAATGAGAGTCCGATGCCCTTCTGGCTATACTCGAATGCCTTCCTGATCGCAGCCTTTGCTCTGCGTGCTGCCGCTGCTGTATGAACAGCCTGTCTTGTGATATATGCAGTTCCGTCGAGCTGTGCGATCATAGGGGCCAGTACGAGTGGGAATCCGTTGAGTTTTGCGTCTCGTCCATAAGGAGTCGTCGCTGTCTTCATTCCGAGCAGTGTAGTAGGGGCCATCTGACCTCCGGTCATGCCGTAGATACCGTTGTTGATGAAGATCACTACTATGTTTTCGCCACGGCTGCATGCGTGGATGATTTCGGCAGATCCGATCGATGCAAGGTCACCGTCGCCCTGATATGTGAATACATATTTTTCAGGCATGAGGCGCTTGGTTGCAGTTGCAAGAGCCGGTGCGCGACCGTGTGCAGCCTGCTGCCAGTCGATGTCGAGGTAGTTGTATGCGAACACAGAGCATCCTACAGGGCTGATACCGATAGTCTGTTCCTGAATGCCCATTTCCTCGATCACCTCAGCGACAAGCTTGTGGACTGTACCATGAGAGCAGCCTGGGCAATAATGCATAGGAGTATCTGTGAGGATACTGCTCTTCTTATATACTATGTTTTCCGGTTTCTTGATATCTTCTATATTCATGGCTTGTCTTATTTCAGGTTGTTGAACTTCTTGAACTCATCTGCAATCTCCTCAGGAGTGAAGATATTTCCACCCTGTCTGCCGTAGAATCCTACAGGACACTTTCCGTTTACCGCAAGTCTTACATCGTCTACCATCTGACCCATGTTGAGCTCGATGCTCATCATGCTCTTTACGCTCTGAGAAAGTTCTGCGAGCTTCTTGGTAGGGAATGGGAAGAGGGTGACAGGACGAAGGAGACCAGCCTTGATGCCTTCCTCGCGGAGAAGATCGACGACTGCCTCACAGATGCGTGACGAGCAGCCGAATGCCACGAATACATATTCAGCATCGTCAAGCATGTATGACTCATATCTTACTTCGTTCTCCTTTATCTGCTCGTATTTTGCATGGAGTTTCTGGTTGAATTTCTCGTGAACATCAGACTCCATTGCAAGGGATGTGATCACGTTGTATGGTCTGTCTGCCGGCTTTCCTACGGTCGCCCATGGTGCAACAGCCTGAATTTCCTCTGCTGTCATTCTTGGCTTCTCGTCGCGGAGTTCGACCTTCTCCATCATCTGGCCGATGATACCGTCTGCGAGAATGATTACCGGTGTGCGGTATTTGAAAGCAAGTTCAAAACCGAGATCGACATGGTCGTACATGTCCTGTGCAGATGCAGGTGCGAGTACAATAGAATTATAGTCACCATGTCCGCCGCCCTTCACACACTGGAAATAGTCGCTCTGGCTGGCCTGGATGGTGCCGAGGCCAGGGCCACCACGCTGGCAGTTGACCACTACGCAAGGAAGTTCTGCTCCGGCAAGGTAGCTGATTCCCTCGCACATGAGGCTGATTCCCGGCGAGCTTGAAGAGGTCATAACCTTCTTTCCGCAGCTTGCGCCGCCATATACCATATTGATTGATGAAGTCTCACTTTCTGCCTGAAGGACCACCATGCCTGTTGTGAGCCAAGGCCTCTCCTTCATCAGGGTTTCCATAACTTCAGACTGCGGAGTGATAGGATATCCGAAGTATCCGTCCGCACCGTTGCGAATAGCCGATATGGCAATCGCTTCGTTTCCTTTCATGAGAATTTTCTCTGCCATACCTTAAATCTTTACTCTGTAAACAGTGATTACCGAATCTGGACATACTACAGCGCAGTTGGAACATCCAATGCACGCGTCTCCTACCATTTCGGCATAATTATAACCTTTGTTGTTGACCTTTTTGGAAAGTTCAATGCTTTTTGTCGGGCAGTTTTCTATGCAGACTGAACAGCCCTTGCATTTCTGGATGTCAACGTCGATAGCTCCTTTGAATGCCATGTCAGTATAGTTTAGTTGGTTTATGCAAGTTAAATTTTGCCTGCCTCGATAGAGCAAGGCGAATATCTTGCGAATTTACAATAATTTATCAGTAAATTCAAATTTTTCTTGCGGCAGGAAAATTGAATTGCTTCAAGCTATGATATGTGAGGAAAATTTTATAACTTTGAATTCTTTAACGCGAGATTATGGGAATGATACTGCTTAGAAACATATCGGTCGGTGGAACAGAAAAGGATATGCTCATAGAAGGCAACCTTATCTCACGAGTCGCACCTGTAGGGATGGTGGTTCCGCAGGGGGCTGAAGTGATGGACTGTTCCGGCAAGGTTGCCTTGCCGGGCCTTGTGAACATGCACACTCATGCCGGCATGGCCTTGATGAGGGGCGTTGGTGAAGATATCCCGTTCCATGAGTGGCTGGACCGTATATGGGTTCTTGAAGAGGGGCTTGACGAGGAATATGTATATCATGCCACCAAGGTTGCGTGTCTGGAAATGATCAAGACAGGTACCACTACGTTCAACGATCAGTACTGGTACATGCCTATGGCTTATAAGGCCGCTTCTGAAATGGGTGTCAGGGCAGCTCTTTCCTATGTGATATGTGACCGCAATGATCCTGAGGAATCGCAGAGGCAGAAAGTTCAGTGTCTTCAGATGTATGAAGAGTCCAGGGCATGGTCGGACATGATATCATTCATTATTTCCGTTCATGCGATCTATTCAGTAAGCGAACCTATGATAAAATGGGCGGCGGAATTCGCCCGTGAAAGGAGGTTGAAGTTGCATGTACATCTTTCCGAGACGCAGAAGGAGGTGCAGGACTGTATGAAGGAACATGACGGAATGTCGCCTGTAGAGTATCTTGACAGTCTCGGAGTGCTTGGTCCTGACGTTATAGCAGCCCATACCCTCTGGCTTTCCGACAAGGATGTGGAGATACTCGGCAGCAGGGGCGTGACATGTGTTCATAATGTTAATTCAAACCTTAAGTTGGCGTCAGGTTATAGGTTTAGATACAATGAGTTGCGTGATGCTGGAGCAAATGTGTGTCTTGGTACTGACGGATGCGCTTCGTCAAACAATCTTGACATGCTGGAGACAATGAAGACCTCTGCAATGATCCAGAAGGCATGGAGGAATGACCCGTCTGCGATGCCGATAGACGAACTGATTTCCATGGTTACTTCCAATGCTGCAAAGGCACTTGGGCTGAATACCGGAAGAATAGAGGAAGGTGCTGTCGCAGACCTTATCATCGTTGATACAGATAATTACCATTTCATGTCCCCTGGCAGCTTTGAGGCCAACCTGATCTATTCGGCTCATTCGGATTGCATCGATACCGTGATCTGCAACGGACGAGTCCTGATGAAGAACAGAGTTGTACCGGGCGAAAGGGAGATACTTGATGGTGCAAGGAAATTTGTAAACAGAATAGCATAGTTATGGATCCAAGAGTTGAGAAGATAATGACTGCAGCAGAGTATATTGCAGCTAAGTTGGATGGTAGAAAACCGTTTGCAGGTATTGTTTTAGGCAGTGGTTTAGGTAAACTTGCAGATAAGATTGAAAATCAGATAGTTATTCCATATCGTGAAATCCCTGGGTTCCCAGTTTCGACAGCTGTCGGACACAAGGGTAATTTCATCGCAGGCGAGCTTGGCGGCAAGTTTGTCGTGGCCATGCAGGGACGCTTCCATTACTATGAGGGCTACTCGATGGACCTTGTTACCTTGCCTATCAGGGTGATGAAAGTGTTAGGGATACAGTATCTGTTCGTTTCGAATGCTGCCGGTGGAGTGAATTTTGATTTCAAGGTGGGTGACCTGATGGTCATCACGGACCATATCAGCCATCTTCCGAATCCGCTTATCGGACCTAACATGGCGGAGTTCGGACCACGTTTTCCGGATATGACCCGTCCTTATGATCTGAATCTTCGCAAGATGGCATTTGAGATTGCCGCAGGATTGGGATATGGACTTAAAAGCGGTGTCTATTTCGCCAGCACAGGACCTACTTATGAAACCCCTGCAGAGTATAAATATTACAGGACTATCGGTGCTGATGCTGTCGGTATGTCCACCATTCCGGAAGTCATAGTCGCACGTCATTCTGATATTCCGGTATTCGGTATTTCAGTGATTACCAATGAAGCGCATGATGATTACGCAGAGGATTATGTGAATGATGGCGACGATGTAGTAAAAGCGGCCGACGCTGCCGCCGACCGCATGACTGCCATTTTCGCCGCTCTGATTGAACGATTATAGTTCAGCGAGAAATTCGTCGCTCCATGCATCTGATGCCATGTGCCAGTCTCCACGAGGGGAAAGGCTGACAGGCAGAACTTTCGGGCCGTCCGGCATGCATGAGCGCTTGAACTGCTGGCTGAAGAATCTTCTGATGAAGGTCTTCAGCCATTTCTTTATGGTCTGGTCGTCATAGTCAGATGCAAATGCCTTCTGTGCGAGGAAGAAGATCTTTTCAGGAGAAAATCCGTAATGCATGAAATGATACAGGAAAAAGTCGTGCAGTTCGTATGGACCGACAAGGTCTTCTGTAACCTGCTGTATCTCACCTGATTCTGACGCAGGAAGGAGTTCCGGGCTGATAGGAGTGTCCACTATGTCAAGAAGTATTTCTCCTATGCTGCGTCCATCTTCCGCCGTCATTCCCTGGAAGCAGTTTTGCGCTGCCCATTTCACCAGATGCCGCACAAGGGTCTTAGGAACTCCTGCATTTACTCCGTACATGGACATGTGGTCTCCGTTGTACGTGGCCCATCCAAGAGCAAGTTCTGACAGGTCTCCTGTGCCGACTACGATGCCGCCGACCTGGTTGGCTATATCCATAAGAATCTGCGTCCTTTCTCGAGCCTGAGTGTTTTCGTATGTAGCATCATGTATGGATACATTATGCCCGATGTCGCTGAAATGCTGCTCACATGCCGGTACGATTGAGATTTCTCTGCATGTTACTCCGAGGGCTTTCATAAGATCCCATGCGTTGTTTTTGGTGCGCGGAGTCGTACCGAATCCCGGCATGGTCACGGCTATGATGTTTTCATGTTTCCATTGGCAGTTTCCGCCATATTTTTCAAGTGAGTCGAAGGCGAGTGCAGTCACCAGGAGGGCAAGTGTGCTGTCAAGTCCTCCTGAAATGCCGATGACGGCTTTTGCCTGAATGCGGTTCAGTCTTTGGCTGAGGCCTGTTGTCTGCAGCTGCAGTATTTTTCTGCAGATCCCGTCAAGTTCTGATTCGGGGGCAAACGGGTGTTTTTCCGCCTTTCCGTAGAATGTGGTGAAGTCTGTATTGTGACGCTCTCCAAGATATGTCTGGCAGTACAGAGGACTGTATGAAGCAGATGGAGTTCCGTCTGGGGAAACACTTGTGAATGTTGTGGACTTCCTGCGCAGGTTGTCTAGTTTTTCAATATCTACGTCGGCGATGGCAAGAGACGGAATCGCAGTGTCATGTACGGATGCTATCTGTACTCCGTTCTCCCATACGGATGCATGTCCCGTAAAGACGCAGTCCTGCGACGAGTCTCCTGATGCTGAAGAATATATGCAGGCGCTCAATGTGCGCGCAGATTGTTCTGAAAGCGCCCTGTCGCGTCCTATGTAACTGTTTGCGACCTCATTTCCCGACGAAAGGTCAACTATTATCTGTGCGCCGGCCAGAGCGTGGTATGAAGATGGTGGAAGAGGTGAGTCTGCATCCTCTCCGATTTCAACGGCAAAGGTCGCTCCGCCGATCTCGAAGATCTGGTTAGGGGATATGATACACTCGAATCCTGCATAGATTATTTCAGGACAGTGTATAAGGTCGTTGCCGGAAGCGAACCATCTTGCCTGGCTGTATTCTCCGTGAGAGGCAAGATAGGTTTTTGGAACTATGCCTTTTACTTCTCCGTCCTTTATTACAATGGCGCAGTTGTACAGTCTTCCGTTAAAAGGTACCGGGGCTCCAACTACAATTGCCATATTCTTTTCGTATGAGTATCCGGCAAGAGATGCGACTTCTTCTTCGCATTTCTTCAGCAGAAGAGTCTGTCCGAAAAGGTCTGAGCAACTATACCCGCTGAGACAAAGTTCCGGGAATACCAGAAGAGAAACCTGTTTTTCGCAGGCCTCATCTATCAGGCTGCGTATCGGCCATCTGGAGTTCCAGCCCGGATGAGCCACTTTGGTTGACATGGTGGCAGCCGCCACTCTTATCAGTCCGTAATTGTTCATATCCGATATATGAAAAAGGGGACAGCCTGAATGCCGTCCCCATGGTTATTGACTCTGTTAAAGTTCTTCGAAATTCACGTTGGTGAAGTTGTCGCCGGCTCCTTCGCCTTTAAGGCATTTGGTCTTGATGTAGTCCACTACTTCCTGAAGACCTTCCGCAAACTTCTCGAAATCCTCCTTATAAAGGAAAATCTTGTGCTTGTCATAAGCGAAATGTCCGTTTGAATCCACTCTGCGCTTGCTTTCTGTGATCGTCAGGTAGTAGTCGTTGCCTTTTGTCGCCTTGACGTCAAAGAAGTATGTACGCTTTCCTGCTCTTACCGGTTTTGAATAAACATCCTCACCTGAGCGCTCCTGAGCATTAGCTCCTTCATAATCCTCACTATACATAGCCTGTCTTTTTTAAAGTAAATCTTTACAAAGTTAGGGATTTTTCTGAAAATCGGTGTATATTTGCATAAAATTTTGAATAAAATTATGCTCAACAGAAGAATTTTGAGAATAAAGGCCTTCAAGACCCTCTACGGAAGCGTTCTTTCTGGCGATATGACCCTTTCACAGGCTGAGGCGAACCTTGAGGCATCGTGCGAGGCGGCGAGAGATCTTTATGTATTCATGCTCGGAGTCGTGGCTCCTCTTACAGATGTTGCCAAGGAGAAGATCGAGGCGGCTAAGTCGAAGTTCAATCCTACAGATGAGGAGAAAAATCCTAATATGAAGTTCGCACAGAATGCTTTGGCTGTCCTGTTGAACGAAGATATTGATTTCCAGAAGGTATTTTCAAAAAAGAAATTCTCTTGGGCGCAGTATGATCTGGTGCTCAAGAAAATCTTCTCTTCAATTCAGGAGAAAGACTATTACAAAGCCTATATGGCATCTGATGAAAGGTCCCTCTCCGAGGACTGCAAGCTTTTTACGAAGATATTTGAGGAAGAATTCGTTGATTGTGAGGAACTCGAAAATCTTCTCGAGGAGAAATCGATCCATTGGAATGATGATCTTGCATACTCTTTGACATGGTGCTGCAAGACTCTGAAATCATTGGCAAAGGGTGAGGGATGGTCACTGCTTCCGCTATATCAGAGCGAACTGCTTTCAGGCGACGGTGTCGAGAGCGACAAGTTCTTTGTACGCAGGCTTCTTCAGGCATCGTTTGCCGGGTATGAGAAATATTCGGCAATGATAGCAGAGTCTGTGACCGGATGGGAGAAGGAGAGGCTCTTCTCAACTGATGTGGTTCTGATAGCAATGGGACTGGCAGAGGTCGTTACATTCCCTACGATTCCTGTAAAGGTGACCATGAATGAGTATGTCGAGATTTCAAAATACTACGGCACTCCGAAGAGCCGCTCGTTTGTCAACGGACTTCTTGACAAACTTGTGGCGAAACTGGATGAGGAAGGCCAGATCAGGAAAGAAGGTAAAGGATTACTTTAGATATTAACATTTAATAAAACAGAATGAATATGTTTACAGTTTTACAGGCAGCTGCTCAGCAGCAGGGCGGCGGATGGACAATGTGGATCATGCTTGCTCTTATTTTTGTGGTTATGTGGTTCTTCATGATCCGTCCGCAGAAGAAGCAGCAGAAGGAACTTCAGAATTTCCGTGATTCACTTGCAAAGGGTGACAAGGTTGTCACTATCGGCGGTATCTTCGGAACTATCGTTGAAGTAAAGGATGATACTGTGCTGATGGAAGTAGATAATGGTGTCAAGATCCGTGTAAGCAAGCAGGCTCTTGTAAAGGATTTCACAGATCCTTCACGCCAATAATAGACTGACTGCTATCAGATGAGGAATCTGTTTCATAGGATTCTTTCAATATTGAATTTCAAAGGGAGAGATTGGGTGGTATTTCTGCTCGCTCTCCTCTTGGCGTTTAGTATATGGCTGATTCATAACCTTTCATTGAAGTACAATGATTATTTCAGCGTGTCGGTCATCGCGGAATGTAATATCCCAGGACATGCTGGAGTATCTTCAAACAGATGTGACGTTACAGCACGATGTCGTGCCACCGGCTACAAGCTCATCAAAGCACACATAGGTAAGGGCCGCTCCCACAGAGTTGAATTCAAATCCTCCGATATGGTTCACTATGAAGGAGATCTGTACTATGTGACTTCGTCAGATCTTCAGGGATATTCCCACCTTATGTTCGGCACTGGTGTATCTGTAGAATATTTCCTTTCAGATACTCTCTTCTTCCGTTTTCCATTTGAGAACTTCAAGAAGGTACAGGTCGTTCCTATTTCACTTGTGAGCTATGAAGATCAGTATATGGCGGATGGAGGGCTTGCCGTAGAGCCGGATTCAATATTTGTCTATGGAGAACCGTATCTGCTTGAGAGGGTGAATCAGGTGTACACACGTCCGGTTTCGTACAAAGAACTGTCTGAAGATGTCGTGGGTCTGGTAGGACTTGAGAGTATAAAGGATGTGAGGTTTTCTGTTGATCAGGTGAGATACTCATTGAAAGTCAAGAGGTTTGTGGAGATGGAACGTAGTCTTCCGATAGTAGTGAAGAATACGCCGCAGGACAAGATATTGAGGGTTTATCCGTCAGATGCTATGGTAAGGATAAGGTGTAATTTTCCTTTATCTGAAGATCCGATGAGAGGACTTGTCCTGGAAGCCGATTACGAAGACTATGCAGGATCTCTAAGCGGCAAATGCAGATTGAAGCTTACGGGGATTTCCAGAAATGTAATCAGCTATTCCATTGAACCGGAATATGTTTCTGGAATAGTCGAGGATAAACGTCGATGAGGGTAGTTGTAGTAACAGGGGGGATAGGCAGCGGGAAGTCCTATGTATGTCGTTATCTGTCCGCAAGATACGGATGGCCCGTTTATGAGGCAGATGCCCGTGTAAAGGAACTGTATCAGGAACATCCGACCTTGTTGAATGACATTGAACAGGCGCTCGGGGTGTTGGTCCGTAATCCAGACGGGAGTCTTGCGAGTAAACTTCTCGCGGATGTGATATTCAAGGATCCGCAGGCGCTCGCATGTGTGGAGGGACTGGTCTTTCCTGTCCTGTCTGAAGATTTCCGGCAGTGGAAACAAGGATATGAACACAGTCCTTTCGTGCTGTTGGAGTCTGCAACTATATTGGAAAAACCGCAGCTCAAGGATATGGGCGATGTGGTAGTGATGATTGATGCTCCAGTGCATGTCCGTGCAGCCAGAGCATCAGTACGGGACGGGGTTTCTGAGGATGCTGTCAGACAGAGAATGGGCAGTCAGCAGTTGATGAATGACATTTCGTCGGGAGTTGTCCGTTGTCCTGCCGACTTTTGCATTTTGAATGACAAGACGCCGGCAGAATTGGAGAAGAAGCTTGATATATTGGTGGAAAATATCGGTAAACAAAAATGTTACTAATGTAAACAAATTTGTTAAATAGATTAAATATAAATACAATAAAATAAATAACGCAATGAAAACTGATCTTTCAAAGATTTTGGCTATCTCAGGCCAGAGTGGTCTGTTCCTTTATGTTTCACAGGCAAGAAGCGGTGCTATTGTAGAGGCACTTTCTGACAAGAAGCGTTCAACAGTAGGTATGACAAGCAAGCTTACATCTCTTGCTGATATTTCCATCTACACAGATGATGAGGAAGTGAAACTCCAGCAGGTATTCCTGAATATGAAGGAGGTTCTCGGTGATGCAGATGCACCTTCTCCAAAGTCAAGCGCTGATGAATTGAAGGCACTGTTCGAGAAGGCTCTTCCTGCTTATGACCGTGACCGTTTCTATGTATCTCATATGAAGAAAGTAGTTGACTGGTACAACAACCTCAAGAAATATGCATCACTTGACTTTGTGAATCCTGAAGAGGAGTCTGCAGAGTAAGACATGAAGAAACTACAGACAATAACCTTGGGCTGCTCAAAGAACAAGGTTGATACTGAACATATCCTTTCCCATGTGGATCATCTCTATGAGGTTGTTCCTGAGGGGGAGGATATTCCCGTTGATGTAATACTCCTGAATACATGCGGTTTCATCGGTGATGCCAAGGAAGAATCTGTACAGGCTGTTCTGGAAGCTGTTGACCGTAAGAACAGGGGACTCGCCGGTAAAGTGATCGTATTCGGCTGTCTTTCACAGAGATACATGAATGAACTTCCTGATCTTATCCCTGAAGTAGACGCATGGTTCGGGGCAAGAGAGTTCGATCCGGTCATAAGGGCGCTTGGAGCAGAACCGGATGAGTCCAAAAGAGCACAAAGATACCTTACTACACCTTCCCACTATGCATATCTGAAGATTTCTGAAGGTTGTGACCGCAGATGTTCATACTGTGCGATACCGTTCATACGCGGTGCTCACAAGTCTGTTCCGATGGAAACTCTTGTCGAGGAAGCCAGAAATCTTTCTCAGCAGGGAGTCAAGGAACTTATCATAATAGCTCAGGATACGACATATTATGGTCTTGACCTTTATCGTCGTCGTGTTCTGGCTGAACTTCTGCAGAAACTTTCAGAGGTTGATGGTATAGAATGGATCCGTATCCATTATTCATATCCGGCTGCTTTTCCGGAGGATGTACTTGACCAGATGGCGAACAACCCTAAAGTCTGCCGTTATATGGACATTCCGCTCCAGCATATTTCAGACAAGGTCCTGGACAATATGCACAGGCATGTTACCGGTGCATGGACCCGTGAACTCATCAGCAGGATGCGTGAGCGTGTGCCGGGCGTAGTACTGCGTACGACAATGATAGTAGGACACCCCGGTGAGGGCAAGCGTGACTTCAACGAATTGCTTGAGTTCGCTCGCGAAGCCCGGTTTGAAAGACTTGGAGCCTTCAAGTACTCGGAAGAGGAAGGTACATACGGAGCAGAAAACTTCAAGGATACTATATCGGCCCGTACAAAACAGGAGAGGTTGGATGAGCTTATGACTCTTCAGAGCGGTATTTCATCAGCATTCAACCAGTCACGCATCGGAAGCGAGATAGATGTTATTGTCGATGATTATACAGATGGGGTCTTTGTTTGCCGCAGCGAGTTTGAGAGCCCTGAGGTTGATGGCGAGATTCTTGTAAAATATGATGCTTCGCTACTCGGTCCGGTAGATCCTTATTCTCTTGTCGGAGAATTCATCAAGGTTCGCATCACCGGTGCTGACGAGTATGACCTTATAGCAGATATTATAGAAATATGATAAGACGTCTCATAGCGCTCCTTGCATTTGCCGTTCTGCTGATCTCTTGTGGACCGAGCAGGTATGCCGTGCATGTGGAAATGAGACATCCTTCAAAGTCGGGAGTCGACCTTGCGGGCAGGATTGTGTCTGTAGTTTATTATAGCTCGAATGATTCTACAGAGAACAAAGCGGCAGAAAGTATGGCGAAGGGTTTTGCAGAGGTTATTGAGGCGGACAACTCTACTGGTGAGGGTAGCGTAGGGGTTTATAGTGTTGATAGAGGTGCTGGCAATTATGCTGTGAAGGATTCGTTGGTCAGGCTCGTTATTCAGACTGATGGAGATCTGGTCTTTCTGCTGGATGCTTCTCTGGCAGACAATAAGACCGCAGAAGGTACTCCTGTTATGGTGAAGCTGTATTGTTATGACGGAATGAGCAGCGATGATGCAGTGAAGACGTTCATCGGTAATACTGTGATTCCATCTGCAACTGTTGGCGGCATGCTGTCTGATGCATTTGCCGCAGGTAAACAGGTGGCTGAAGCCTTCAGGTCTCAGTGGAAGCATGAACAGTATTCTATAGCATACTATGATTCACAACGGTGGTATGAAGCTCTGGCAAAGGCAGACAGTTATGACTGGAAAGGGGCTATGGATATCTGGTTCGGGTTTCTGGATTCGGCGGATGCCATGAAACGTGCATGTGCGGAATATAACATAGCAGTAGCATGTTATATGTTGGGCGATTTTGATCTGGCCCGGCAATGGCTGGACAGAAGTGTGGCGGAGAACGATATGCCTACGCTGACAGATGCGATGCGCAAAAGAATAGAAGCCAGAAAGAAATGATCTTCTGGCTTCTTTACGTTTATAGTATGCTGGCTTCTAGTTTTTCTTTACCGGGTCGCAGGTGAGTCCGACTCCCAGTTTCTTGAATATCTTTCTATCTACTTCGCTTAGCATTACAGTCGAGTGAACCTGGCACCCGTCCAGTTTCGGCAATTGATCCAGAGCTTTGCGGCAGTTTTCGTCCTGATTGCTGAGCATTGATATGGCAACCAGCACCTCATCAGTATGCAGACGTGGGTTATGACCGTGCAGAAAACTTACCTTTGTCTTCTGTATCGGCGCAATCATTTCCTGCGGGATCAGTTTTACATCATGAGGAATGCCTGCAAGGTGCTTTGTCGCGTTAAGGATAAGTGCTGCACTTGGACCGAGCAATGCACTGGTCTGTGATGTTATGATGGTGCCGTCCTGTAATTCGATGGCGGCACACTGAACTCCGGACTCTTCCTTCCTCTCCTTCGCGGCAACTGTCGTCTTTCTGTACTCGGTTGTCAGTTTTGCCTGTTTCATGATCAAGGCTATCTTGTTGACCTCGTTTTCATTATCTCCGTTTGTCGCCAGTCTGCCGAGTGCCGAGTAATATCGTCTTATTATTTCGTCCCTTGACGCATTGCAGCAAACGTCTTCATCCGACATGCAGAAACCGATCATATTGACGCCCATGTCAGTAGGAGACTTGTACGGACTCTCCCCGTAAATGCCTTCAAACAGAGCATTCAGAACCGGGAATACATTGATGTCCCTGTTGTAGCTTGTTGCAATGCTTCCATAAGCATCCAGGTGGAACGGATCTATCATGTTTACATCATTCAAGTCCGCTGTGGCAGCCTCGTAAGCTATGTTCACGGGATGTTTCAATGGGAGGTTCCACACCGGGAAGGTCTCGAACTTTGCGTAGCCTGCCTTGATCTTGCGCTTGTTTTCGTGATAGAGCTGACTGAGGCAGACTGCCATCTTGCCGCTTCCAGGACCAGGTGCGGTGACAATCACGAGCGGACGGGTTGTCTCCACGTAGTCGTTCTTACCGAATCCTTCTTCAGAGTCGATCAGGGCAACATTGTTCGGATATCCTTCTATAGTGTAATGGTAATATACCTTGATTCCTTTTCGTTCCAGCCTTTTGCGATAGGCATCTGCGCTTGACTGACCATTGTAGTGTGTTATGACCACTCCGCAAACATAAAGACCAATGTTCTCAAATTCATCTTTCAGTCGAAGCACATCTTCGTCGTATGTGATGCCGAGGTCTCCACGTACCTTGTTCTTCTCTATGTCACGCGCGCTTATGACCATTACAATCTCTGCCTCCTCCTTTAATTGAAGAAGCATCTGTAACTTGCTGTCAGGCTGGAAACCCGGCAGCACTCTGCTTGCGTGGTGGTCGTCAAATAACTTTCCTCCGAACTCGAGGTAAAGCTTGTCTCCGAACTGAGCGATGCGCTCCTTTATCTGTTCAGACTGTATCCTCAGATACTTTTCGTTATCAAATCCCGTTTTCATACGGAATGCAAAGATAACTTTTCTCTGATGACTCTGCAAGAGGAAAATAATATTTTTTAGCCCATCTCATTGGCCTTTTGCCCGATATATTGGCTCGGGGTCATGTGTTCTGGATCTAGAATAGTGTTTGCTGACATGTAGTCCAGAAGTTTGGAAAAGAGCTAATCTTTTAATAAATTTGTTCAAAATAATCTAACCTATATTCGAAATGAGACTATTGAGGATTTTCATAATGGTGTTGGCACTGACAATGTGTCTTGACTCCTATGCACAGACAGAAATTCTGACTGCTAAGGAGAAGCGGGAAGCGAAAAAACTTGAAAGGAAAGCTAAGCGTCAGGAGAAAAGGGATGAACGTGAGTTTAAAGCTATCATTGAGAAAGTCAAGGCGGAAGAAAGTAATCAGGTTAGAATATCTGATGAGCCACAGCAGAATGTAGAGACAGTAATAGTGCAGGAACAAGAAACAGCACTTGAGCCGGTACTTGAATCAACGCCAGAGCCGGAAGTTGAATCAGAAATTGAAAAAACATTCATCTCTGAGCCTGCTTATGATATCGTAGAACAAACAGTTCAAGCCCCTGTTGACGTAGAGGAAACTGAGACATCGGAAACAGATGTAAATATATTTGCATGGGTTGTCTGGATATTGGTAATATATCTGGTCTACAAAATTATAAGATGGATATTCAGTCTACGTTGTCCGCATTGTAAGCGTTTCTTTGCAACTTATGTCAGTGCAGAGGAAAATGAAGGACGTACCAAATGGGAAACTGAATATAATAATGGTAAATCAACCAGGCATTATTATTATAAATATAAAGTGTGGAGAACATGCCGACACTGTGGGGGAAGAACTTTCCACTATGAAGAGCGCAAGGGGTAATGACTAAATAAAAGAGAGTGGCTGATCGGTTCATCGTCAGTCACTCTCTTTGTTTTAGGCAGAACCATAAGCCGGTTTCTGTTTTAACCTGTCATTTATCTTCTCGACCTACCCCCCGGAAAAGAGCGGGCAGCCCTTCTGTCCCTAAGGACGCTCCGGTATACATGGTCTTTCTGGTCCTGGTGCCGTCACCATCGTATGTCGCCACACGATGTCGTGAGCTCTTGCCTCGCGGTTTCACCCTTACCCTTATCGGGCGGTCTGTTCTCTGTTACGGCTTTCATAAGATTACTCCCATCTGTGCTTTCCACAGCAGGATGCCCTTTCCAGTCCGGACTTTCCTCTCTCGGAAATTTCTGACGGTGATTTCTTCGTCATTGCTTGTTCCTCATATCCTCACAACCGAAAGGTTGCTCCGGTATTCGTCACTCGCATTCCTTGAAATCCCTCGCCATAAATTTTCGAGAGCGACAGATCGTTCTACCTTGTTTCGTTGGTTCCACCTGCTACACTTTTACTGTGAAAACGTAACAGGTGGTATGTTTTCCATGGGTACCTGCTACACTTTTGCAGTAAAAACGTAACAGGTGGAACCTATTATTTATATCCGAGCTTTCGCTCCATCTTGTCGTTCTGCTCCTTGATCTTTGCTACTGCCTTTATGAGGCCAGGCGTTATATCCTCGCATCTCTTGTGGCACTGCATTGATTTGGAGTACATTCTGCCGATGCAGAAGTTTGTGTGGTCGCATCCGCTGCAATGTCTTTCGTCTGCCTGCATCTTGTTGACAAAGTCTGTGTCTTCAAGCACGGCGCGTCCCATCTGAATCATCGGGAATCCTTGTGCAAGTGCCTCGTCTGCTGTTTCGCGTGAGATGACTCCACCTACATAGACGAATGGGAAATCAGGCATTGCAGCACGGAATTTCAGCGCGTCTTCCATGAAGAAGAGTGGCTTGAAAGGCACTGTAGGCGCTACTATCTTACCAGCAAGTCCTACTCCTATCTTGAGCCACCATTTGCTCCAAGGGAAGTAGTGTACGATGGGCTTCACAGGGAACTGTCCACGCATCACGTACTGTGGATGACGGCTTACAAAGCCTCCTGACAGCACGATAGCCTCTATTCCCATGTCACGCAGCACCTTTGCAACTTCAATGAGCTCATCAGTTTCCTGTCCTCCCTTGAATCCGTCCCTCGTATTTAGTTTCGCAAAAAGCGCAACCTTGCCTTTACCGGCAGCTACAGCCTTCTCTATACACATTTTCATGAATCTCATGCGGTTTTCCAAGCTTCCGCCGAATTCGTCGCGTCTTTTGTTTGTATATGGAGAAAGGAATTGAGAAATCAGATATCCGTGTCCCGCATGAATCTCTACCGCATCAAATCCGGCTTCGATTGCGAGTTCCACAGCATGACCGTATGCGTCAGCAACCTCGTTTATCTGCTTCATATTCATCTTCTGGACGAACGTAGGGGAGTAGAGGTTGAAGCCTCGGCTTGCTCCGTACGGCATACATCCGCAGATGCTTCGGTGGGACATGTTTCCGCAGTGGCCCAACTGAATGGACGCTTTTGCTCCTTCTGCATGTATGGCATCAGTCAACTGTCTGAGTTCAGGAACTATTTCTTCCCGCATCCAGAGCTGGTTCTCAAACGAAAGTCCGCTTTGGCAAACTGCTGCATATGCTACGGTTGTCATTCCGATACCGCCACGAGCTACGGCAGTGTGGTAGTCAAACAACTCTTTGGAAGGCCTCTGTCCGGGGCACATCGCCTCGAATGCGGCAGATCTGATGGTCCTGTTCCGCAGTTCGACAGGACCGATCTTGTATGGTGTGAATAATTCGCTCATTACCAGATAAATGGTATTATATGTTTCTTGTTCAGTTTCTTGTATTCTTCTCCGAATTCCGCTTCATATTTCTCCGTCAGCGACTTTGCGCGTGGACCTAAATTCGCAAATGTCCATACTGCGAACAGGAGTCCTGCCGGTGACCAGGTGAGGATCGCGAATCCGATCCATTCTGTCAACTCGCCAAAGTAGTTTGCTGATGTTACATATTTGTAGAATCCTTTGCGGGGAATATAATGTCTGGTGTCTCCTGGTTTGCGGAGCGTACGGATAACATGGTCGGAATGTAGGTTGATGGCCATTCCTGTGATGAAGATAATGACTCCGATGATGAACTGAGGACTCCAGAGCCAGTCTAAATGATACATACCTCCGTTAAGCTGAGGGTCGTACAGCCATTCTCCGATGATGTATGCATTGAATGTGTTGAATGTCATACCCATGAGCATCACGGCAATCGACATCTTGCTCCTGCCTCTGAGCATCAGCGGGAAAATGAACGACCTCTGGAAATAGTGCAGAAGGAAGAATGATGCCAGAATGTACAATACCAGGTTTGAATTGCCGTTTACCGCTCCACCTTCGCCTGCAAATCTCAATGTATAATACAGCATGAAGCCGAATGAAGGCGCTTCCATAAGCACCCATGCCACTTTGTTGCTGATTTTCGGTCCCCAGTTGGCGCTTGAGAGATAGCCATATCCTGCCTTGAAGAAGAACAGTGCGATAAATACTATCACTGCCATCGCTGCCATGCTGGCCATTATTACAAAATAAGTGTTCATAGTCACACGTCCAGTTAATCTTGGCAAAGTTAATCATTATTTTTTTAAAATAGTTTTTTTCCATAAATTTGTGACCAATTTGATAATGTTTTGTACCAATGAGATGTTTGTTCGCGATACTGCTGATGTCGTTGCTCGTAGGTTCATGTGCAGATGCATCTGTTAGTCAGTATAAACTGGAAGTTGTTGCTGAATACCCGCATGATACCGAGTCATATACACAGGGATTGTTTTTTCATGAAGGCCAGATGTATGAAACCACCGGTCTGCGTGGCAAGTCTACATTGCGTAAAGTGGATGTCACCACCGGCAAACCCGTCGTGAAATATGATTTTTCCGACAAGTACTTTGTGGAAGGTTCAGTTGTCTTCAATGACAATCTTTATATTCTGACATGGGACTCCAAGGTCGCGTTTGTATATGATGCAGACTCCCTGAAATACAAGTCTACATGGAAATATCCGCGTGAAGGCTGGGGGATTACCACAGACGGCAAACAGTTGATAGCTTCTGACGGTTCGTCAATGCTGTATTTTATGGATGATAAGTTTTCGCTTAAGCGCAGGGTCTATGTCAAATACGAGGATAGACCGGTCAGGTGGTTGAATGAACTGGAATATATAGAAGGTAAGATATGGGCCAATGTCTATACGACAGATGAAATCGTGATCATTAATCCGAAGGATGGCAGGGTAGAGGGCATTGTTGACTGTCGAGGTCTGCTTCCAAAGGAGATGTACACTCCGGATACCGATGTGCTTAACGGCATTGCATATAATCCAGACACGGGCAAGATATATCTTACGGGAAAGAACTGGCCTAAGATGTATGAAGTGAAGTTGATAGAAAAGAAATAAGCTGCCTAACTAAGCAGCTTGTTTCTGTCAATGTCCAACTTGTGGAACTTATATCCGAGTCGGCGTAGCTGTATGGCTGCGCCGGTTCTGTATAATACCTTTACAGTGCGTGCGAAGATGTGGAATGCCTTAACTGTCTGTGCCTCGATCTGTTCATGTCTGATGAATGTGACGGCTTTCTGAGCGCAGCAGAGCAGGATGTTTACGAGTTGCTTTGCTTCAGGGGAGTCCAATTGGAGTTTCAGAATGTTCTGGACAATGTATTCGTCCATGTCATCAAATCCTCGTGGTCCGTGCAGACTTTCGTATGCCGCACTATGATGGCGTCCCCAGTCCTCGTCCCACCACTGCGCTACAGCCATGCCTGCATAGCCAGCACATGCTATCGCGAATTCCGGGTAACTGTTTACTTCCGGAAGCGCCTCGGCGATGTATTCCGGTGCCCATTCCTTCCATTTCTGGTCGATGTCTTCACTGCTCAAAAGCTCGTTGTCGAGCATTCCGAGACTTTTGCACATCTTGAGTATCTCCTGCTGGAGTTTCTCTTCATATGCTTCGTAATATTGAATGTCTTTTTCCATAACGGCTGCAAATATAACCAAAAAAGCTCACATCACTGCGAGCTTTTCTGGTTAGTTAGTAGTGTATGTCCCGTTTCGGGATGATTAATTATTAGTGGTTAGAAACGTCCAAGTGACATATCGTTCATATGTCGTGTGCAAAGATATGTAAATTTTACAACACTGCAAGAGAAATGTTAAAAAAATGTTACAAAACCTTTTCTAGTCCTCCAGAAGTCCTGGTCTGAGACGTTTTGTCCTTTCTATCGCCTGCTCATCCTGCCACTCTCTGATGAGCTTCGGGTTGCCGCTCAAAAGTACATCCGGAACTTTCCATCCGTTGAATTCTGCCGGTCTGGTATATATAGGTGCAGAAAGAAGACCGTCCTGGAAGCAGTCGCTGAGTGCGGATGTCTCATCTGATATGGCCCCAGGGATCAGTCTTATGATAGCATCTGCGAGGATGGCGGCAGGAAGTTCGCCTCCGCTGAGGACATAGTCTCCGCAAGAAATCTCCCTCGTGATCAGATGCTCCCGTATGCGGTGGTCAATACCCTTGTAGTGTCCGCACAGAATGATGATATTGCCCTTAAGGGAGAGTTCATTTGCAATGTTCTGATTGAGGATCTCGCCGTCCGGTGACATATAGATGACTTCGTCATAGTCTCTTTCCGCCTTGAGTTCCTGTATCATGTTGAATACCGGTTCAAGCATCAGTACCATGCCGGCATCTCCGCCGTAACTGTAGTCGTCGACCTGCTGACGAGGACCTTTGCCGTATTTGCGCAGGTTATGTACATGTATCTCAACTATTCCCTTGTTTATGGCCCTGCCTACAATTGAATGAGAGAGTGGGCTTTCAAGCAGTTCCGGAACGACCGTAAGTATATCTATTCTCATAATCAGATGAATTTGGTCTGCAAAAATAACATAAACACACGAGTTTTGCCAAAAAATTAGTTAAACTCATCTGAATGTGGTATATTTGCGGGATATATTTTAAAAACTAAATGACCACTATTATGAGTGAAGAGATGATTCCTGATGTAGAAATAACATCAGATGTACCTGAAAGAAGAAGTCTTGCAGAAATCGTCAAGGCTTTTGAAGAATTGATTCAGAACGAGGACAGGATGAAGATGTCGAAGGAGGTAGAAGCGCTCAAGTCTGCTTTCTACAAGACTTTGGCCAGGGAAAAGGCCGAGTCGGAGAATCCTGAGGAAGGTCCGTTGGCTGAGATCGAGAATGTGTTCAAAGAAATGTATAACGCTTATAAGAAGGAGCGTTCGGAATACAACAGGACTCTTGAACAGGAGGCTCTGGCTAATCTTGAATTGAAGGAGGCGGTGATCGCAGACCTCAAGGCACTTCTTGAGAAGCAGGAGGATATGAATGAGACATTCCCTCAGTTCCGTGAGATTCAGGACAGGTGGAGGGCAATCGGACAGGTTCCTCCGCAGAATTATCGCAACATCAACGAGACATATCACCTTTATGTCGAGCAGTTCTATGACATGCTCAAGATAAACCGTGAGCTCCGGGATCTCGATTTCAAGAAGAATCTTGAAGCTAAGGAGCAGTTCTGTGATCAGGCAGAAAAACTTGCTGAAAGTGAGGATATTGTCGAAGCATTCCGTGAACTGCAGAAACTTCATGAACAGTGGAAGGAATACGGTCCTGTCGCAAAGGAATACCGTGAGCAGATCTGGGAGCGTTTCAAGGCTGCTACAGCACTGATAAATAAGAAGTATCAGTCCCATTTCGAAGAAATCAAGGCAAAGCAGTCGGAGAACCTTGCCGCAAAGGCGGCGCTCTGCGAAAAAGTGGAGGAGATCGCATCTCGTCAGGTGTCGGATCTTGCACAGTGGAACGAGTATTCAAAGGAAATAGAAGCAGTTCAGGCAGAATGGAAGGCGGTAGGTTTTGCTTCAAAGAAGGAAAATCAGAAAATTTATGACCGTTTCCGTGCCGCTTGTGACAAATTCTTCGAGCGTAAGCGCGAATACTATCAGGACTACAAAGACAGCATGACTGCTAACCTTGAGAAGAAGATTGCCATATGTGAGGAAGCAGAACAGCTCAAACTCAGCACTGAATGGAAGAAGGCGACTGACAGATTCATCGAACTCCAGAAGGAATGGAAGGAAATAGGCGCAGTCCCTCGCAAGAAGTCTGAACAGCTCTGGAAACGTTTCCGTGCAGCCTGTGACGAGTTCTTTGCAGAGCGCGACAAACAGGCTAAGCCTGAAAATGATTTCTACGGCAATCTTAAAGCGAAGACACGTCTGATTCAGGAGATCAACGCCTATGAACTCAAGGGCGAAGAATCGGATGTGGCTGCCATGAAGGACTTCCAGGCAAGGTGGAACGAAATAGGATTCGTCCCATTCAAAGAGAAGGAAAAGGTTGGTAAGGCATATAAGGAAGCAATGTCCAAGTTCCAGTCTCCATCACGTCCACGCAGAAATGCCAGACCACAGCTTTCGGAGAGAGAAAAACTTATCCAGAAGTATCACAATCTTCAGCAGGATATCGCAACCTATGAGAACAATATAGGATTCTTCTCTACTTCAAAGAATTCAGAAGCTCTCATCATGCAGATGCAGCAGAGAATAGAGCAGGCAAAGGCAGAGCTTGAGGCCCTTGCAGGACAGATCAAGAAACTTAATGAATCAGAAAACCAATAAAAATGAATAAGAATTCCATTATCGGACTGGTACTCATCGGACTTATAATGTTCGGTTTTACCTGGTATCAGTCAAAGCAGTATCAGGAGCAGCTCGCCGTTCAGGCACAGCTGGACTCAATTGCAAGAATGGAGAGACTGCAGCAGATTGCACTCGATTCAGCCTTGAAGGCACAAGGTGTTCCTGCTGGAGATGCAACTCCAGTAAAGGTACAGAACCTGCCGGCTTATAAGGACAGTTCGCTTACTGCGGCAAGTATCTCTGCCGGAAGCATCCATAAGATCGCCAATGACAAAGTAGAGATTGAATTCACGACAAAAGGAGCCCAGTTATACTCAGTGAAGATCAATGACTACATGACCTACGACAGCTCAGCTCTGTATCTTATCAAGCAGGGCGGAAGCCAGATGGGAGTGGGAGTGTATGTAGGAGAACAGATCAATACCAGGAATTTTGATTTCGTCGTATCAGAGATCTCTGACACCTCCATCGTAATGCAGCTACCTTTCTCAAACGGAGGCTATGTGCAGCAGAAATATTGGCTTACTCAGGGCAGCTATATGATGCAGAACGAACTTTCGTTTGTCGGTATGGAATCCGTCATACCTCGTAATGTGTCTAATATCGATATCAACTGGGATGTGATCATACCTCGTCTGGAGAAGGGATACAAGAACGAAAAGCAATACTCGAAGCTCGATTACTATTTTCAGGATGAGAAGAAGCCTGAGGAGATTGCCAGAGGAAAGGATGAATCAGAAAAGGTTCCGAACAGATTCAAATGGTTCGCATTCCATCAGCAGTTTTTCTCGGCCATCATGACTGCTGAAAATGAGTTCGCATCTGCAGATTTCGATGTACGTTATTTCAATGAAGATGAATATGCTGCGAATAAGACTCTTATGGCATGTTCTGCTAAATTAAAGGCAGATATCACTCCCGGACAGGCAGACATTGTTCTTCCGTTCTCGTACTATCTCGGTCCGAATGACTATTCGACTTTGAAGAAGTATGACCAGAAGTATGAGAAGACCATTCCGCTTGGAGGCTGGCTTGTCAACTGGTTCAGCAGGCTCGTGATCATTCCGTCATTTGACCTTATCGGTAAGTTCATCAGCAACTATGGAATCGTCATCCTTATCATGACGCTTCTTATCAAGCTTCTGATATCACCTCTGACTATCAAGTCGTATAAGTCGACAGCCAAGATGCAGGTCATCAAGCCGGAGGTGGACAAACTCAATGAGAAGTACCCTAATGAAAAGGACGCGATGAAGAAACAGCAGGCGATGATGGAACTGTACAGAAAGGCAGGAATCAGTCCGATGGGTGGCTGTCTTCCTATGCTTCTCCAGATGCCTATCCTCTTTGCGATGTTCCGTTTCTTCCCGGCATCAATCGAGCTTCGTCAGCAGAAGTTCCTTTGGGCAGACGACCTTAGTGCGTATGACTCGATCTGGGATTTCGGTGTAAATATTCCGCTTCTGGGAGATCACCTTTCATTGTTTGCTCTCCTTATGGCGGCAACCATGTTCTTCTACTCGAAGATGACTTCGTCCCAGATGTCGAATGATCCTAATATGGCTGCGATGAAGTTCATGAGCGTATGGTTCATGCCGATCATGATGTTCGTCATCTGTAACAACCTTTCTGCCGCATTGAGCTACTACTATCTCCTTTCCAACATTATCACAATGGGTATGACATGGTATATCCGCAAGTTTGTGGTGACAGAAGAGAAGGTGAGGGCAGAAATGGCAGCAAAGGCAAAACAGCCTCAGAAGAAGTCAAAGTGGCAGATGAGGCTTGAGGAAGCGCAGAAGATGCAGGAGCAGATGCGCAAACAGCAGGGAAAACGCTAGTTTTCCTGGTTTCCCGAGTGCAACGAAGTGTAACAAAGGGACATGATAAAAGAAACTATAAATAAACTGCATTCAGAACTGCCATCAACAGTCAGGTTGGTGGCAGTTTCTAAATTTCATCCGTTTGAAGCCATTGAGGAGGCTTATGTGGCAGGTCAGAGGATATTTGCCGAAAGCCGGCCTCAGGAACTGATGGCGAAGGTTGCCAGGCTGGAACAGATCCGTTTTGAAAGGGGAGAGCCTGATTACATGGCAGACTTGGAGTGGCATTTCATCGGCCACCTTCAGACAAATAAACTGAAGATGGTTTTGCCGTATGTGTCTCTGATTCAATCAGTTGATTCGGTTCGTCTGCTTGATGCAATTCAGCGATGGGGTGAAGCAAACGATCGTGTTGTTCCTGTGCTTTTGGAACCGCATGTGGCGGCGGAGGATACCAAGCAGGGATTTGAAGCTGATGAAATTTATTCAATACTGAAATCTGCAGAAAGGCAGAAAGCACCCTCCGCAGTCGATTCTGTAAATCCATATCCGAATATATGTTTCCGCGGCATAATGGGCATGGCTACTTTTACAGACGATGAAACGGTTGTTCGTGGCGACTTTGCAGCACTGCGCGAGATATTCAATACCTGCCGTTTGCGCTTTCCGTCTTTGGTGTCCGACTTTACCGAACTTTCCATCGGTATGTCAGATGACTATCCCCTTGCAATAGAATTCGGTTCCACCATGGTCCGGATCGGTTCAATGATCTTCGGAGAGCGACGCTAGGAGGTCTGCCGTCCACGAAATCGGTGGTTTTTGTGGATGAGATGCCAAAAAATGGTCTGCCGTCCACGAAATCGGTGGTTTTTGTGGATGAGATGTCAAAAAATGGTCTGCTGTCCATGAAATCGGTGGTTTTTGTGGACGAGATGCCAAAAAATGGTCTGCCGTCCATGAAATCGGTGGTTTTTGTGGATGAGATGCCAAAAAATGATCTGCCGTCCACGAAATCGGTGGTTTTTGTGGATGAGATGCCAAAAAATGGTCTGCCGTCCACGAAATCAACGTGTTTTGTGGACGGCAGATTGTTATGTGGTGGAGTAGAGTTATTTTTTCAGTTCTTCGATCATCGCCTTTGCAACTGCTGCTGATGCGCCCGAACCGCCCAGGAGACTTCGGATTTCAGCGTATTCTGCCAGCATTGCGTTGCGACGTTCCTGATTTTCAATAAGTTCGCGGATTTCTGTAACCAAGGCATCTGCGTTGCAGTCATGCTGGATGAACTCCTTGAATGCCAGTCGGTCTACGATAAGATTGCCGAGGCTGATGTATCTGATCTTTACGATTTTCTTGGCAAGCCAGTATGTGATCGGATTTGTGATGTAGCCTACAACCTGCGGTGTGCCGAAAAGTGCCGTTTCAAGGGACGCCGTTCCAGAGTTTATCACACCTGCCTCTGCGTGACGGATAATGGACTGAGTCTCTCCGAACAGTATCTTGATATATCTGCTGTTTTCATCGTTCAACCATGCAGAATAATCCTCCATACAGCGTGCAGGGGCACCTGCGATGAGGAACTGATAATCTGCGTACTCTGGAAGTGAATGCATCTTTGCAGCAAATTCGGTCAGCACCGGCATCATTGTACTGATTTCAGCCTTGCGAGAGCCGGCAAGCATGGCGATGACAGGGGAGTCCGGCAGCGAGCACCTTTTCAGAAATTCCTCTCTTGCCTCATTCATGGCAGCAGATCCGTCAACTGCATCTACAAGCGGGTTGCCTTTATATATATAGTCAATGCCCTTTGAATCGAAATAAGGCTTCTCGAACGGGAATACTATGAACAGCTTGTCAACATATTTGCGGAGTTTCTCGATACGCCCTTCGCGTGAAGCCCATACTTTCGGTGCAATGTAGTAGAATACCTTGAATCCGGACTTGTGTGCGAATTCCGCTATCTTGAAATTGAAGCCGGGGTAATCGATGAGAATGACGACATCCGGGTTCCAGTCAAGGATATCCTGCTTGCAGAACTTGACATTCTTCAGCAGTTTGCCAGCCTTTGCAAGCACTTCTACGAAGCCCATGACCGCTCCTTCCTTGTAATGGCGAACTAAACCGGTGTTAGAGGGGAGTGGAGAGGTTTCCAAAACAACCCCTCCCACTCCTTTGGAGCGGGCCCCTCCCCCTGCGGCCAGGGGGGTAGCAGGGTTTTGGAAACCTCTCCACTCCCTCTCCATGCAGTCTCCGCCCCAGAAACGGATATCCGCCTGTGGGTCCTCTGCATAAATGCCTTTCATCAGGTTAGAACCGTGAAGGTCACCTGATGCTTCTCCTGCTATGATGTAGTATTTCATTTTTTCTGAATTTTGCGTGGGGATAACTCCTTGATTTATAGGTCTTTGCTTTTTGTGCGGTGGGGGATTTCTCCTGCCGCAGTTTGTTTAACTGGTTGATTGTTAAGTGATTATGCTCCACGGTATTAGAACGATGTGGAGAGTCTGGACGTCTCTTCGTAGTCGGTGCAGTCGATATTGTGAGCGACAACGCTTATGTATCCTTCTTCCAGTAGTCTGTGGTCAGCATCCGATGGATTCCTGTCGTCATCTTCGAAATCTCCGACCATCATATACAGATCTTCACCATCCTCAAGTACAGGATTTGAACTCTGACCGAGCAGTTCCGGAGTGATGCCGTACTTTGCATAATGCTTTACATCCCACTCCTGGAACTCCTTGACCCATCTTCCAAGACCCTGAGTGCCGACTTTTACGCCTTTGATCTCTGCAGCCGGAATGTCCGGGAAATTTACATTATAATATACACCATGCTTGTCTGACCTGCCGTTCATAAGCTTCTCGAAAATCTCTCCGAAATACTTCTCAACAGCTGTGAAATCTGCGTCCGGATGAAGTGAACATAGTGAGACACCGATAGCAGGAATGCCGTTCAGAGCAGCCTCGGCAGCCGCTCCCAATGTACCGGAATAACAACAAGCGGTAGCGGCATTTGATCCGTGATTGATTCCCGATACCACGACATCCGGATAATTCCCGTCGAACAGAATGTTCAAACCGAACTTTACACAACTTGCAGGAGTCGCATCCACATAATGCCAACCATCTCCCAACTCCTTGTGTGCTATCTGTTTAAACCCGAGAGAGACTGCCATGGACATGCCGGATTGGTGGGTTTTCGGCGCTATGACTGTCACTTCGCCATATTTCTTCATGATATCAGCGAGCACCTTTATGCCCTTTGCCTGGTATCCGTCGTCGTTTGTTATAAGTATACGCATTACAATTTTGTTAAAGTTGCAGCAAAGATAGTCATATATTCATATTTTTTCCTAAATTTGCAGCGTTTTCGCAAAAGCGGACGTAGGAGGAATTAAAGTATAACTTTATATAAACATTTTAAACGATGATCAAAATTGGTATTAACGGTTTCGGCCGTATCGGTCGCATGGTTTTCCGTGCTGCTGTTGAGAATTTCTCAAACGACATTCAGGTTGTAGGTATCAACGACCTTCTTGAGCCAGAGTATCTTGCTTACATGCTTAAGTATGACTCAGTTCATGGTCAGTTCAAGGGTGAGGTTGCTGTTGAAGAGGGTGCTCTTATCGTAAACGGTAACAAGATCCGCCTTACTGCAGAGATGGATCCAGCTAACCTTAAGTGGGATGAGGTTGGAGCAGATGTAGTTGTTGAGTCAACTGGTCTCTTCCTTGAGGATGAGAAGGCTCGCAAGCACATCCAGGCTGGTGCAAAGAAGGTTATCATGTCAGCACCTTCAAAGGACGCTACTCCAATGTTCGTATATGGTGTTAACCACGAGACTTACGCTGGTCAGGACATCATCTCTAACGCTTCATGTACTACTAACTGTCTTGCACCTATCGCTAAGGTTCTCAACGACAAGTTCGGTATCGTTAAGGGTCTCATGACTACTGTACACGCTGCTACTGCAACTCAGAAGACTGTAGACGGTCCTTCACGCAAGGACTGGAGAGGTGGCCGTGGTATCCTCGAGAACATCATCCCTTCATCTACAGGTGCAGCAAAGGCTGTAGGTAAGGTTCTTCCAGTTCTCAACGGTAAGCTTACAGGTATGGCATTCCGCGTTCCTACTTCAGACGTTTCTGTAGTTGACCTTACTGTAGTTCTCGAGAAGGAGGCTACAATGGCAGAGATCTGCGCTGCTATGAAGGAAGCTGCAAACGGCGAGCTCAAGGGTGTACTTGGTTACACTGAGGATGCAGTTGTTTCAACTGACTTCCGCGGTTGCGCTAACACTTCTATCTTCGACGCTAAGGCAGGTATCAGCCTCGACGCTAACTTCGCTAAGGTTGTTTCATGGTATGACAACGAGTGGGGTTACTCAAACAAGGTTCTCGAGATGGCACGCGTTATCGCGAAGTAATCAGAAAAGAGACTACACACAATTAAGGCTCCCGATCGGGAGCCTTTTTTATTTGCTGTTGGAAAACCAATCTGAAAGTATTTTTGCGTAGGATTCGTTATGCAGGTCCGTTCCGTAGAAAGTGACTATGCCTTCAGATATAAGACTCTCTACTCTGGTCTTGACCTCTGGGCCATATATTCCAGCCAGAGAGCCATAGTTGCATTGAATCTTTACGCCGGCGTCAACATATGACATAAGGTCATCATGTGAGAGATATAGATATCGTTCGGGGTGGGGAAGAACGGGGACGAGTCCCAACGACATTACTTTCTGGAATTCCTCCATCGGTTTCAGATGACCGATCTTAAAGGGTTTGCTGATAGGGAATTCCATCAGTATGTATTTGTCTTCAATGGGCATCAGCCAGTTTTTTTCCAGGACCTCGGGCCATGTTTCCGGAATAATGCGGTATTCTGCCGACATTCTGAGTTCCATGCCGATTCCTGCGTTCTGAACTGATTCGCACAGCAACTCAAAAGCGGGTCTGATCGTATCCGGAGTATTTCTGAATTTATGAGTAATGTGAGGTGTGCAATATACTTTCTCAAATCCCCAACTCTTCAGACTTCTGACCAACAACATGGCTGCATCAAGGTCTGCTGCACCGTCGTCAATACCGGGGAGTATATGGCAATGGTAGTCTGTCATCATATTATATGAATTTATGGAGCATTTGATATACAAGGTGCACAGGGAAGCCCATTATGGTAAAATAAGAACCCTCGATTCTGTCAATTCCTATATATCCGATCCATTCCTGGATGCCGTATGCACCAGCCTTGTCGTAGGGCTTAAATGCATCTATATAATAATATATCTCCTTGTCTGACAGCTCTTTGAAGTGAACAATAGCAGTATCGCTTGAAGTCAGGACTTCTTCAGAATCCCTTACAGTGACTCCGGTTATGACTTTGTGAGAACGTCCGGAAAGCATGCGCAGCATACGGTATGCATCCTCCCTGTCATGAGGCTTTCCCATAACATGTCCTTCGCATAGGACCAGTGTATCTGATGTTATAAGGATTTCGTCGGGATTCAATGGTCGGTGGAATCCATAAGACTTACCTTCAGACAGCACTTCGGGAATCTGTTCCTGTGGTGTGTCCGGAGAGTATGTCTCTTCAAAATTGTTTCTTGTATCTACTTCAAAATCGACTCCTAGGCCGGCAAGAAGTTCTTTTCTGCGTGGCGAAGCGCTGCCAAGTATTATCTTTTTATTACTTGTGTACATGTTGTATATATATAGTCACAAAAGTAACAATTTTTCACCCGATTTTACTAATTTTGTTGAAACGATAGGATTTATGATAAGAAGATTCATTGCATTTGCATTCGCAACATTCATCTGTGTGTTAGCATCAGCACAGACCTTCAATTGGCATAATCCTGAAAATGCAGGATTTCAGGTAGTTCAGGGACAGTCGCTAGGTAACGAACCGCGAGATGGCTTCTATCATAGGCTCCCGGCACGAGCAGAGGATCAGCTTCGCAAACGAGTCTGGAATCTAAGCAGACAGACAGCAGGAGAGAGCATCTGTTTCTCTACTGATGCAAAGGAAATCCATGTCAGGTATAAAGTGAAATTAAGGTTTGCCATGAATCACATGCCGGCAACAGGAGTTTCCGGGGTCGATCTTTATTCATATGACAGACATGGCAACGAAGTGTGGCTTACTCCGAAATATTCATTCAAGGATACGGTGACATATAAGTTTGGACCAATTGATGGTATGGATATAAAGTCTAAATTCTGCCGATATACACTCTACCTTCCTTTATACAACGAGGTGGAGTGGATGGAAATAGGAGTAGATGAGGGAGCAAGGTTCCGCTTTGAACAGCCGTTACAGATCAAACCTATTGTTGCTTACGGCACATCTATATGTCAGGGTGCATGCGCATCTCGTCCTGCGATGGCTTGGACCAATATACTTCAGCGCAGACTTGGAAGGCCAGTAATCAATCTGGGATTTTCTGGAAACGCAATGCATGAGACACCGATGATGGATCTCTTGGCGGATACAGAAGCGGCAGTCTATATTCTTGATGGTATGCCGAATTCGTATACGATTCCTTCACCTGCCCTGCAGGATACACTAGTAAAGGCTGTTCGTCAGTTGAGAATAAAGCGTCCTGATACTCCTATAGTCCTGACAGATCATTGCGGATATCCTCAGGGAACTGCTTACCAGGAGTGGAATAATAAACAGAAACATGCCTGGAGTTCACTCGAAGATGTTTATCAGCAGTTGCTTTCAGAGGGAGTCAAGGAGCTATATAGAGTAAGATATGACGATTTTGGCTTTACCGGTGAGATGTTCGTGGAAGGATATCATTTGAGTGATTATGGCATGACGGTATATGCTGATGCATACGAGCAAGTTTTAAGGAAAATACTAAATGAGCCAAAAGGAGAATTATCCACCACCATTCCAGTGATGCAGCAGAGGGATGGATATAACTGGATGGACAGACATAATTATATTCTTAAGATTTCGGCGGGAAAGCATTACAAGAGAATTGTCATTGGAGATTCCATCATGCACTTCTGGGGTGGAGACGAGATAACTAAGGTGAAGAGAGGACCGGATTCGTGGGCATCCCTTTCGGGTGAGAGTCTCAATATGGGTTGCGGATATGACCGTACTGAGAATGTGCTCTGGCGTATCCATCATGGCGAATTGGACAATGTTACGGCGGATAAGATCATTATTATGATCGGAACCAACAATATTCCTCCGAAATGTACAGATGCAGAGATTGTGGCTGGTATAAAGGCTATTATAGAAGCTGTACAGTCTCGACGACCTGAAGCTGAGGTGAAACTCATGGGGATTTTCCCAAGAAGAGATAGAGAGGATAGGATAAAGACTCTCAACAAGTCAGTAAAGGCATTGGCAAAAGAAATGAATATAGAATTTGCCGACCCTGGCAAGAAACTTCTTGGAAGGGACGGCAAGATAGTGGAGTCTAATTTTACTGACGGCCTGCATCCTAGTGCGCAGGGGTATAAACTGATTGCCGAGGACTTTGAATAGTTTTATAACAGTTTCTTGACAAGAGAGAACATCTTGTATGGCATATACCTGAACGGAAGGTCTATCCATGTGCCGGTCGAAACTATTGATCTTGTGTGAGTGAAGGCCTCGAAACTGTCCTTGTCGTGATATCGTCCCATTCCGGAGTTGCCGACTCCGCCGAACGGTATATTTTCGTTTGCTATATGCATGATCACATCATTTATGCAGCCACCGCCTGATGAGGTGTGTCTTATTATGTCCCAGCCGTCTGCTTCCTTGCCGAAATAGTAGAACGCCAAGGGTTTTTCACGGGATGTAACGAATTGTATAACAGTATCTTTGAATGATCCTGCGCATTCTTCGCCATTATTTGATCCGGATATGTGTCCGTTGTTGTCAATAGTTATAACAGGGAATACCGGTCCGAAGATTTCCTCCGTCATAAGAGGGGAGTCGAGCTGTACATTTTCAATAAGGGTCGGCTCTATAAAGCGTTCGGATGCATCGGTGCGTCCTCCATATATGATGTCTCCGTCCTTGAAATATCCTGTAACCCTCTCAAAGGCATTGTCATTGACCATTCTCACATAATGTCTGTCTGCCTTTAAGTCTTCTCCGTGCAGATTGCGGACCTCTTCGGCGAAAGCTTTGACAAACTCGTCTTTTACATCTTCATGTATGAGAATGTAGTCAGGGGCGATGCATGTCTGGCCGCTGTTCAGGGTCTTTCCCCATGCGATTCTCTTTGCGGCAACCGCAATGTCGGCTGTCTTGTCTATGATGCACGGACTCTTGCCTCCAAGTTCCAGTACGAGCGGAGTCAGGTGCTGTGCAGCTGCTGCCATGACTGTCTTTGCAAGCGCCGGACTTCCGGTAAAGAAGATGATGTCCCATCTTTGTTCAAGAAGCGCCGTGTTCACATCTCTATGTCCTTGAACTACAGTGATATATTCCTGACGGAAGGTCTCCGAAATCATGTCTGCTATGATCTGCGATACATTAGGGACATATGGTGAAGGCTTCAATACTGCTGTGCATCCTGCAGAAATGGCACCGACCAGCGGGTTCAGCAGCAGTTGTACCGGATAGTTCCAAGGAGATATTATGAGAGCGTTTCCAAGAGGTTCCTTTACTACATAGCTGCGTGAGGGGAACAGTTTTAACGGAGTTGGAGCCTTTCTGCGCTTAGCCCATTTACGGATATGGCGCAGATGTGTTCTGATTTCCCCCTTGACAATACTGATTTCAGTCAGATAAGCCTCTTCATAAGATTTATGCAGATCCTTCCACAGGGCTTCTGCAAGCCTTCCTTCCCATTTTTCGATAGCTCGCAATAATTTGTCCAGCATTTCTTTGCGGAACTTTATATCAAGCGTTGCTCCGCTCTTGAAATACTCTTTCTGCAGTTGTCTGATGTTTTGAATATCGTTATTTAACATACTGTCCATAGTCTTTTGTGCAAAATTAATCATTTTAATTCTTTCTGCCTGTGAAATCGTCCATTGCATGGTAGATTCCGAAAACTTTTCCGAAGAAAAAGTCAAATACTCTGATAGGAAGTATTGTCTGCCAGAACCGGATGAAATGGAAACCGAACGGGATACCTCTGAAGATCCTGTTCTTTTCGATTGCCCTGATGATGCGCCTGCACACATATTCAGGTTTGAGAATCGGAATGATACGGGACTTTACTCCATCAAACATACCTGTATTTATATAATAAGGTGCAATTGTAGTCACGTGTACATCGCTTTTCATTTCCTGCAGTTCGATGCGGACCGAATCAGACCATCCGATCACGCCCCATTTGCTTGCAGCATACACGGACATCTTCGGGTTGGAGAGCATGCCGCCGGCTGATGCAATCGTGCATATGTGTCCTCTGTTCCTTTTCAACATGTCAGGAAGTACGGCACGAGCAACGAACATAGGCGCGATGGTGTTGATCTGCATGGTACGGATGATCTCATCTTCTGTCTGAAGGTCAAAAGTCTTGTTGCTGGTGATGATGCCGGCGTTGTTGATGAGGATGTCTACGATTCCGCATTCGCTTGTGACCTTCTGGTATGCATCCTGGACTTTCTTGTTGTCTGATACATTGACGATATATCCCCTGACTTTTCCGAACCTGCCGAGTTCGTGTTTTGCAGCTTCTATACTTGCGGGATTGATGTCCCAGATTATAACGTTTGATGCTCCTTTTTCCAGTGCCATCCTGCCCATTATCCTTCCGATTCCGGAGGCTCCTCCGGTGATGAGTACATTTGCGTTTCTGAATTTCATATCATTTTTATTGTTAAAAGAGCCGCAAATATATGTCAATAAAAATGCCGTCTGCAATCTGCGGACGGCAATGTAGTGAAACCGGCAAATCAGTTGTGAAAACCTGATTTATGTGGTGAGATTATATGGAAGTGTGGCGAAAATCCGCGTGAATACCGAAAAGAATCAGAATTTCTTCTTGTATTCTTCGGTGTCAAGGAACCACTGATCCTTCTGTTTCAGGACCATCTCGATGCATTCTCTGACGCATCCTTTGCCACCTGGCCTTGTGCTGATGTAATCCGCAGCATCTTTCGCTTCTGCTACGGCATCTGCAGGGGCTACGCCGCATCCGCAGGCACGCATGACGTCAATGTCCGGGATATCATCTCCAAAATACATGACTTCTTCCGGCTTAAGAGAGTGCCTCTTGCAGAAATCCGTAAATTCCTCCATCTTGTTGCGTGAGTGGAGGTAGATGTCCTCGTCTTGGAATCCGCATGCGAGAAATCTCTGTCTGATACTCTCGGAACGTCCCCCGGTAATGATACCGAGGCCGTATCCATGCATCATCGCCATCCTTAGACCGAATCCGTCCTTGGAGTCGAATGTCCTGTAGAACTCTCCGTTCAGGTCGGCAAGAAGGCCACCGTCTGTCAGCACTCCGTCCACATCAAAGACGAATGCCTTTATATTGCTGAAATCTATCATATGATTACGATTTTGCTCCGCCACCGAAACCGCCCATCGGGAATGTTGCCTTAGGTTCGCCGGCCAGGGTTATCTGTCCGTGCTGGCTTTCGTATTTGTTGAGATTGTCCTGGAGGGCCAGAAAGAGTCTTTTGGCGTGCTCCGGAGTCATGATGATCCTGTTGCCGACTTCGGGTTTAGGGAGCCCCGGGAGCATGGTCGCGAAGTCGATGATGAACTCGCTGTGCGAGTGCGTGATGATTGCAAGGTTGGAATATGAGCCCTTGGCTACTTCCTGCTTGAGTTCGATGCTGAATTCTTTGTCGTTTGCCATATGTTTATGTTTTGTTGTATATATTATGTCATTCTGAGCGAATGCGAGAGAATCTCTTACCGCAAATTTAATGAAAATAACTAACTTTGCAGACCTTAATTCAAAACTATGACAAATTGGTTTAAAAATGCCCGCCCGATCTCGCTTCCTCAGAGCATGCTTCCCGCTCTGACAGCGGTGGCATTGTCTTATGGTAGCGGCGAATTTTCATGGATAGCGGCGATAGCGTCCATTATTGGAGTGGGGCTCCTTCATTTGGGGCTGAACCTTCTGGATGACTGGTTTGATTATCGCGTAGGGTCAGCAGAAGCACGCCAGAAAGTGGCAAATGAAGGCTTCAGGGGACGAATGATCAAATATCCTTATCTTACTTCTGGTGAAGCGACGCCTAAACAGTTGCTGGCTGCAGTGGCGGTATTCTTATCGGCAGCAGCGCTAATGGGAACGATTGTGATTGCCATAAGAGGCTGGATGATATTGGGTTGGGTTGCAGCGGCTCTCGTAATAGGTGTGTCGTATTCAGGTGGCCCGCTCAAACTTGGTTTCAGAGGGCTTGGAGAACTTGTCATTTTCATCATGTTCGGCCCTCTTATGATGACAGGAGTCTATTATGCCATAACCGGTGAGGTTGATTGGAAGATTTCATGGCTTTCCATTGCTGTGGGGCTTCTGGTGACTAATATTGTGTATTCTCATTCTGTACTTGACGCTGTTCCGGACGCTAAAATGGGCAAGAGGACCATGGCGCATCTGATGGGAACGCCAAAGGGACAGATTCTGCTTTCTGCCCTTATCAATATTCTCCCGTATGTCATGGTTGTGGCCGCTGTTCTGCTCGGCCAGATGAATGCTGCATATCTGGCTGTGCTGGCTGTGCTTCCGTTGTCAATATGGCTTATAAGGTCCCTTAACGATTATGTGAATCATAAGGAAGTGAAGATTGAAATCAAGCCGTGGATGGGACCTATGGGTGATTTTGATGCCTATCGCAAGGCTGGCGTGGACTGGTTTCTTCTCAGATGGCTGGTGGCCAGAAATATCGTTCAATTCTTTTGCATGATAGTAATTGTTGTTAATTTCATAGTCAATATTTTCGCTTAAGACATGAAAAAATTGTTTTATCTCGGATGGTGGTTTCTCAGGGCGCGATTCTTCGGAAGGAGAGCTCCTCTTCAGACCGTACTTTTCATTTCGGATATATGCAATCTTAGATGCAAGCATTGCAGCGTCTATGAACTCAAGAATCCACATAACATGACTTATGAGCAGGTCCGGGAGCATCTTCAGTACTCCTATGACCTGGGCTCGCGTTTTGTGGACTTCGAGGGTGGTGAGGTGACTATCTGGAAAGATGGTGACAAACGCATCAACGACCTTATCGACCTGGCGAAGGAAATCGGATTCTTCTCATGCACGATAACCACAAACGCCCAGCTGCCGTTTGCCGGATCAAAGGCCGATTCCATATGGGTGAGTCTGGACGGTGCAGGGGAGTATCATGAGGAGGTCCGTGGCAAGGGAACATTTGCAAAACTTGAGAAGAATATCGCATCGTGCGGTCATAAGCATCTGAGCGTCAATATGGTAGTCAATACTCTCAACTACACTGCGGTAGAGGATACCATCGAGTATGCAAAGAATAATCCTGCCATAGAGCAGATTTCCATCAACTTCCATACTCCGTTCGAGGGTACGGAATACCTTGCTCTCGATATGGACAAGCGTAGGGAAATCATAGACAAGGTGCTTGAATACAAGAAGAAGGGTTATCCAATCATGAATTCAAAATCAGGTCTTAAACTCATGAAGACCAATGACTTCAAGAAGAGATGCTGGGTGACGAACTTCATTTATCCTGACGGCAGCAGGGGACTTTGTATCGGTGACGGTACTCAAACATGCGACAAATGCGGATTCTGCATGGCCGGAGAAATGGCGTCAGTGTTCAGTTTCAAACCAGATACAATCTTGGCAGGACTGAAACTCAGGGCGTAGAGATTAGAACAAACTTCTGTCCGATTTCGTTAGAAAAGTCAACGGAAATACTTATCTTTGTACGATATTGTGCTTGAATGAAAGCATGGTGTCGTACATTTTCTTATCATGTCCGCCAGAGTGACCTGACAAGAAAAATAAAGAGATGAAGTAATTTAAAATATAGATACAGATTTATGGAACTGCCAGCAAAGTATGATCCTGCCTTGACGGAGGATAAATGGTATGCCTATTGGCTTGAAAACAAGTTTTTCCACTCAGAACCTGATGAGAGGGAGCCTTATACTATCGTGATCCCGCCACCTAATGTGACAGGTATCCTTCATATGGGCCATGTGCTCAACAATACCCTTAATGACGTGCTTGTGCGTAAGGCAAGGATGGACGGCAAGAATGCTTGCTGGGTTCCTGGTACTGACCACGCTTCCATTGCTACTGAAAATAAGGTGGTGCAGAAGCTTGCTGCCGAAGGAATCAAGAAGGAAGATCTTACTCGCGAAGAGTTCCTCAGGCACGCATGGGAGTGGAAGGAGAAGCATGGTGGCATCATACTCAGCCAGCTGCGCAAACTCGGAGCATCATGCGACTGGGACAGAACAAAATTCACCATGGATCCGGAACTGAGTGATGCCGTAATCAGCACTTTTGTATATTTCTACAATAAGGGATACATCTACCGAGGCGTAAGAATGGTCAACTGGGACCCTGTCGGTCTGACAGCTGTAAGTGATGAGGAAGTTGTACACAAGGATACTGTCAGCAAGTTCTATCACTTGAGATATTTCATTTCTGACGGTAACGGAAATCCTACCGATAAATATATCATTATTGCGACAACCCGCCCTGAGACCATCATGGCCGATGCTGCGATCTGTATCAATCCCGAAGACGAGAGATACGGATGGCTCAAAGGACAGAAGGTGCTTATTCCATTGATAAACAAGGAGATTCCTATCATTGAGGATAGCTATGTTGCAATGGACTTCGGTACAGGTTGTCTTAAGGTTACTCCTGCACACGATGTAAATGACTATGAAATCGGAATGAGGCATAATCTTCCGGTTCTTGATATCATCGACGACCACGGCCGTCTTAACGAGAAGGCGCAGATCCTTGTGGGTGAAGACCGTTTCGATGCCCGCAAGAAGATCGTTACAATGCTCCAGGAGGCAGGAAACCTTGAGAAGATGGAGGACTATACTTCTCCAATCGGATACTCGGAGAGAACAAACGCTGTCATCGAGCCAAGACTTTCAATGCAGTGGTTCCTTAAGATGGAGGCTCTCGCAAAGGATGCTCTCGAGTCAGTTGAAAGCGGTGCTGTGAAACTTATCCCTGATAAATATCGTAATACTTACCGTCATTGGATGGAGAATGTACGTGACTGGTGTATTTCCCGTCAACTTTGGTGGGGACAGCGCATTCCTGCATATTATCTTCCTGATGGACAGGTGGTTGTAGCGGAAACAGCCGAGCAGGCTCTCGCTGAGGCGCAGAAGATTGATGCCAATCTGAAGGCAGAAGACCTCCGCCAGGATGAGGATGTTCTTGATACATGGTTCTCATCATGGCTCTGGCCTATTTCGGTATTCGACACTAATAAGGCTGGTCATCCTGAGGCACAGGCAAATGCAGACCTTGCATATTACTATCCTACAAATGACCTGGTGACCGGACCGGATATCCTTTTCTTCTGGGTAGCCCGTATGATCATGGCAGGAAACGAGTTCATGAACGATGTTCCTTTCAGGAATGTATATCTTACTGGTATAGTCCGTGACAAACTTGGACGCAAGATGTCAAAGACCCTCGGTAACTCTCCGGATCCGCTGGATCTTATTGATAAATATGGTGCTGATGCTGTTCGTCTGGGTATGCTTCTGTGCAGTTCAGCCGGAAATGATATCCTTTATGATGAGTCGCAGATCGAGCAGGGCCGTAACTTCAACAATAAGGTATGGAACGCCTTCCGTCTGGTTACCGGATGGAATGTCGATGAGGCAGCATCGCAGCCTGAGGCTTCGGCAGTGGCTGTCAAGTGGTTTGACAACAAGCTCAGCCAGGTTGTGGAGACCGTGGAGGATCATTTCAGCAAGTTCCGTATTTCAGACGCTTTGATGACTATTTATAAGTTCTTCTGGGATGATTTCTGTGCATGGTACCTTGAGGCAGTGAAGCCTGCATATGGTGCAGGAATCGATAAGGTCACTTATGAAGCGACGATCGGATTCTTTGATGCTCTTCTGAAGATGATCCATCCGATCATGCCGTTCATCACTGAGGAACTCTGGCAGAACATGGCCCAGCGCGCAGAAGGGGAGACTATCATGAATCAGCGTTACCCTCAGGCCAAGGCCTATGATGCAGATTTCATTTCGGCGTTTGATATGGCATGCGAAGCTGTTGCCGGTGTCCGCAACATCCGTCAAAGCAAGGGACTTTCTCCACGCGAGGCGCTTGATCTCAAGATAAAGGGTGCTTTCCCTGCCGAGGTGCTTCCTGTTGTTGTCAAGCTTGCAAATGTCAATGTTTCCGCAGCGGAAGGTGACATGTCTGCGGCACAGAGATTCATGGTGAGGACAGCAGAGATGTTTGTTCCGCTTACGGGTCTTGTGAATGTTGAAGAGGAGATCGCAAAGATTGAGGCGGAGCTCGCTTATCAGCAGAAATTCCTTGACAGCGTACGCAAAAAACTCTCAAACGAGCGTTTTGTAGCTAACGCCCCAGAGGCTGTTGTCGCAGTTGAGCGTAAGAAGGAGGCTGATTCGCTTTCTAAGATAGAAAGTCTCACCGCGTCTCTTAATGCGTTGAAAAATAATTAATAAAACATATAAGTTTTGGGTTATAACATTTTTGTTATAACCCAAAATCTATAAAAAAACTAAAAATACATGACTATGAGCGCATTGTTTATTTCTCCGCTTCTGTTCGGATTAGGTTGGGGCGAGATTGTCCTTATCGTTCTTGTTATTCTTCTTCTGTTCGGCGGAAAGAAGATTCCGGAACTGATGAAAGGACTAGGCAAGGGTGTCAAGAGTTTCAAGAGAGGCCTGTCTGAAGTAGAGGACGAAATAGATCAGGTAAAGAAGGATATCGACAAGGAATAATAACCCGGAACGAAGTGTCACAGCAGAAAATTGAACAGACGTTCTGGGACCACCTGGATGAGTTGAGAAGCACCTTGCTGAGAATGGCGGCGGTGTTTCTTGCTTTTGCTGTGGTGCTGTTCTTCTTCAAGACTTTTCTTTTTGAAAAGATTGTCCTTGCTCCAGCTACAGGAGATTTTTTCCTTTATAGGATTCTGGGCACCGATATGCAGCTCGAGCTGCAGAACATAGAGTTGTCGGCTCAGTTCTTTATACACATCAAGGTCACATTGATGTGCGCTTTGCTCTTTTCATTTCCTTATCTTGTGTATGAATTGTGGCGTTTCATTGCGCCGGCTCTTTATGATAATGAAAGGCGGGCAGCCAGAGGTGCTTTCGGGTTTGCGAGTATATTGTTTTATTTGGGTGTGACTACTGCATATTGTGTCATTTTCCCGATGATGCTTTCCTTCTTCTCAAAATATCAGGTCAGTGTTCAGGTGGAGAACATCTTCTCGCTGTCTTCGTACATATCGATGTTCCTGTCGACTATGCTTATGTTCGGGATAGTGTTTGAGTTTCCTACTGTAGTCGCTGTGTTGTCATCCATGGGAATAGTAACCAGGAAACTTCTTAAATCATATAGACGACATGCCCTTTGCAGCATTATGGTGCTTGCCGCCATCATTACTCCGTCCGGCGACCCGTTTACGCTGATGATATGTACGGTTCCTATGTATCTTCTTTATGAATTCAGTATCCTGATATGTCGTAAAGATGCTCAAGTCTTTGAAGAATAGAATTTTATGATTTCAATCAATAATCTTACGGTAGCTTATGGTGGATTCACGTTGCTTAATGAAATCAACTTTCATATAAGCGAGAGTGACAAGATAGGTCTTGTCGGCAAGAACGGTGCCGGCAAATCTACTGTTCTCAAATTGATATGCGGTTTTCAAAGTCCGACATCGGGAAAGGTTGCCGTGCCTAACGGGGTCAAGATAGGATATCTTCCTCAGATAATGGAACATCATAGAGGCAGGAGTGTCATAGATGAGGCTATGACGGCATTTGCTGATATGTTCGCTTTGGAAGATGAACTTGAAAAGATTTCATTTGAGCTGTCTCAAAGGGAAGATTACGAGTCACAGGCATATCATGACCTTATCGTAAGGATGAATGAGGTCAATGACCGTCTTTCATATACTCGTTCAGATAACCCGCAGGTTCTGGCTGAAAAGACTCTGATCGGCCTCGGATTCAAATATGAAGAACTGTCAAGACCGACGGAGACATTCAGTCAGGGGTGGAATATGCGTATAGAGCTTGCAAAGATTCTTCTTTCCAGTCCGGATGTCCTCTTGCTTGATGAGCCGACAAACCACCTTGATATTGAGTCGATTGAGTGGCTTGAAGGCTATCTTAAAGAGTACAAAGGATCGCTTGTGCTGATTTCTCACGACAGAAAATTTCTTGATAATGTCACCAACAGGACCGTCGAGATAATGGTCGGCAGGATTCATGATTACAAGGTGCCGTACAGCAAGTATCTGGAATTACGTAAAGAGCGTCTGGAACAGCAGAGGGCAGCATTCGAGAACCAGCAGCGCATGATTGAGAAGACGGAGGAGTTCATCGAGAAGTTCAGATATAAGCCGACCAAGTCCAATCAGGTGCAGTCGCGTGTGAAACAGCTTGAGAAACTCGAGCGTATTGAAGTTGACCTTGAGGATAAGTCTGCTTTGAGCGTCAAGTTTCCGCCTGCCCCTCGTTCGGGTGATATAGCATATAAAGGAGTTGATCTGCGTGTCGGTTATGGTAGCAAAGTGGTCTTTGATGGGGCTCAGATTGAGGTCAGAAGAGGTGAGAAGGTAGCTCTTGTAGGCAGGAACGGAGAAGGTAAGACAACTCTTATGCGTGTGATAATGAGGGAGTTGGATCCAATGTCAGGCGAGTCAAAGGTCGGTCATAATGTAAATATAGGATACTACGCTCAGAATCAGGAGGATATTCTTGACAAGAATGATACAGTTTTCGGTACGTTGGACAGAATTGCTGTCGGTGATATCCGTCTTAAGCTTCGCGACATCCTTGGAGCCTTTCTGTTCAAGGGAGAAGATATTGATAAGAAGGTTGCTGTGTTGAGCGGTGGCGAGCGTGCACGTCTTGCTATGGCCAAGCTGATGCTCAAGCCATATAACCTCCTCGCACTCGACGAGCCTACCAATCATATGGATATCCGTTCGAAGGATATTCTCAAGCAGGCGCTTCAGGCCTATGACGGCACTCTTGTTATCGTGTCGCATGACCGTGACTTCCTGGATGGTCTTGTCGATAAGTTGTATGAGTTCCGAGATGGAAAGGTCAAGGAACATCTTGGCGGAGTGCAGGAATTCCTGGAACGTAGAAAGCTGGAGAATCTCAGTGAACTTGAGAGGCATTATAAGGTTGCTCAAGAGAAGCCTGCCGAGGTAGTGCAGAAGAAGGAAGAAGCCAAACAGGAGTATCAAGCCAAGAAATATCTATCTAAAGAAGAAAAGAAGATAAAGAAACGTATCTCATTCTTGGAGAAGGGTATAGAGGCGTTGGAAATTAAGATGAAAGAGATTGAGGCGGTACTTATGAATCCAGGTCCTGGCGATGATGTCATAGAGCTTACGAGAGCTTATCTGGAGAACAAGAGAGAGCTTGACTTCAAGATGGAAGAGTGGGAAAAATTAAGTGAACAATTAGACCAGTAACAATATGGAAGATAAGAAAATGCAGTATCTGTTCGGCATGCATCCGGTGCTGGAGGCGGTCAAGGCAGGAAAGAAGTTTGACAAGGTGCTTTTAAAACAGGGGCTTGAAGGAACTCAATTCAGGGAACTGATGGAACTGTTGAAGGAGAATGAGATTCCGTTCCAGTTTGTCCCGGGTGAGAGGCTGAACAGGG
Source organism: Candidatus Cryptobacteroides sp. (assembly GCA_045127685.1). GTDB lineage: Bacteria > Bacteroidota > Bacteroidia > Bacteroidales > UBA932 > Cryptobacteroides. Next base: position 57,607 of record JBGVQP010000019.1, on the reverse strand, counting down.
CTGTGCGTGGCTCTCATCAGGGTGTACTTGCATACATTTCTCAAATTGATTACGTTGATATCGAGCAACTTGTAAATAACGCTCTAGGACGCAGCGAGAATCCTCTCCTGGTTATTCTTGATGGCGTAAGCGATGTCAGAAATCTTGGAGCTATCGCGCGTAGTCTTGAATGTGCCGGCGGTCACGGAATCATAGTTCCCGCCAAGGGAGGTGCAGCGATTAATGCAGATGCAGTCAAGGCCTCGGCAGGTGCTCTCATGCGTATGGACACATGCAAGGTGCCAAATCTTCGAGTAGCAGCATATTATCTTCAGCAGAGCGGTTTCAAGCTCATAGCAGCTACGGAGAAGACTGACAATCTTATCTATGATGTCGATATGACAGGTCCATGCGCCATAATCATGGGCTCGGAAGGAAAGGGTATCTCTCAGTCAATGCTTGATCTTGCAGATGACAAGGCAGCAATTCCTATGTCTGGCGAGATTACTTCACTTAATGTATCCGTTGCTTCAGCTATCCTTATGTATGAAGCTGTCAGACAGAGACTTGGAAAATAATGTTTGTTCTTGATTCACATTGTGACACGCCTACCAAGATATTGAGGGGACGTGATCTGTCAAAAGACAATGACCTTGCGCACATCGACATCCCCAAACTGAAGCGAGGGGGAGTCGATGCTGCTTTTTTTGCATTATACATTCCCGCAAGATTGAGCGAGGCTGCCGCATATGATTATGCTCTCCGTCAGTATGATGTAGTCAGAGATATGGTTGAGTCCAATTCTGATTCGGTGACGTTTGCCCTGTCAGAGGCCCAGGCTCATGAAAATAAGGCCAAGGGACTTTTCTCGGTATTCCTTGGATTGGAAAACGGATCTCCGATAGGCAATTCTCTTGAGCGTATCAAAGAGTTCTATGATAAAGGCGTACGTTATATGACACTCTGCCACTCGAGGGATAACCAGATATGCGATTCCTGCACCGGCGGCAAGACATGGGGAGGCCTGAGTCAGTTCGGCAGGGATGTGGTAGCAGAAATGAACAGGCTTGGAATACTTGTAGATGTTTCTCACATATCGGATGAAACATTCTGGGATGTACTTGAGTGTTCATCAAAACCGGTTGTAGCAACTCATTCATGCTGCAGGGCCTTGTGTAGTCATCCCCGCAATATGACCGATGATATGATCAAGGCGCTCGCGGCCAAGGGGGGAGTAATACAGATTAATTTTTATCCTGTATTCCTTCAGGAAGATTATGAACTGGACTCTCCGTCTTCAGTTTTACCTTCTTTTACAAGGATTGTCGATCATATAGAACATGTAGTTGAGCTTGTCGGAATTGACCATGTGGGAATAGGTTCGGATTTCGATGGGATCGAAGTCGCTCCGGATGGTCTTGAAGATATTTCAAAGATGCCTGTTTTGTTTGAGGAACTCCGCAGGCGTGGATATTCGGAGAGCGATCTGACAAAGCTCGCTTCCGGTAATTTCTTTAATGTGCTTTCCCGCTGATTTTCTTCTGGTGAAATATGATGATGAATACGGCAATAAGTATGAGTGAAATGCCGGAAACCGTCTTCAGACCTAAATGTTCATCAAGAAAGACAACTCCAAGTACGACAGCTGTCAAAGGCTGCAGGGCTCCCAGGATGGAGGTGAGTGTCGGACCAATTCTCCTTACAGCCTTGACTCCCGTGAAGTTGGACACCATTGTCGCCCACAATCCGAGTCCCAATATATTAAGCCAGGACTTGGCATCCGTTACGATATTTATCTTTCCGTGAGTGATGAATGAGCCTATGATGAAGTAAATGGCACAGAATACCATCATCCAGGTGGAAAATTTGACGGCTTCGATCTTGTCTGCCTTCATCTTTTTCATCAGAATGTAATATGCTGCAAAGGAGAATGCGGAGATAATGGAACATATCAGTCCGAGTTTAGTGTTGCCTCCTTGAACTATCAGTCCGTCACCATGTGCCATAAGATATACTCCGGCTATTGAAATTAATATTGCCACCACATTGGCCCATGAGCGGTCTTCGCCATAAAACAACATCATGCACAATGCTACGATTACAGGATACATGAAGTTTATTGTGGATGCTACACCGCTGGCAATATTTGCATATCCGATAAGAAGAGTGATAGATGTCAGAGATCTGAGGAAGCTCATCAAGGCAATCTTTCTTAACTCCTCATAAGATGAAAACCGAAGGGATTTCTTCTTGCAGATTGCGTAGATGACAAGAACGATTGCAGCGACAGTCCATCTGTATGAAAGCACATCGAACATGCTCAATCCTGCTGTAATCAGTGCGAGACTGAACAGGGGAGAGAAGCCGAAAGATGCAGACGAAACGGCAGCATAGAACAAGCCGTTAAGCGTTATTCTTTGCCTTTTCCTTGCATGACTGTCGATAATGTGCTGCATTCTTTTCCCTTTAGGTTAACTATTTGATTTCTAATGGATTGGTGTCCTTTATAATTATTGTTTATTGTTTACAAATATTACGAAACAAATTTGTTATAGATTAAAACAATATTGTTTTACATTTGTAATATCAATGACTTAACTCATTGATGAGCCTTATCCTTAATTTGTCTAATGTAAACGCTGCAAAACGTTCGATATTGCGTTTTCTGTCTCCGTTATATTGTACTTTGAATGTCTCCGTACCAGCCTTTGAACTGACCCCGACCCATACTGTTCCAACTGGTTTGTCAGTGGTTCCTCCTCCCGGTCCTGCGATTCCCGAGGTGGATACGGCATAGTCGCTTCCTGTGATTCTTCTGACTCCCTCTGCCATTGCCGCCACGCATTCGCTGCTGACAGCTCCATATTCATTGATGATTTCTTCTGGAACTCCCAGCACATCCTGTTTCACATTGTTGGCATAAGATGTGACTCCTCCAAGGAAATATGCAGAAGATCCAGGAACAGATGTGAAGAGTTGGGAGATGGTTCCTCCGGTACAAGACTCCGCACAACTTACTGTTTTTCCGGATTTCGCAAGAAGTCTGCCGATGCATTCGGGAAGTGTGTCTTCCTGTTCTGAATATATATAGGTACCCAGAATAGATTTCAGAGTCTGCAGTTGTTCTGCAATTTCTTTCTCCTGGCATTCCTTGTCTCCTCCGTATATGGAAAGTCTCAGCTTGACACCATTGACCGGATCTGGAAGATATGCCAGAGATATATGGTCAGGTAGGGCGTCTTCCCATGCTTCAAGGCGCTTTGACAATGCTGATTCAGCAAGTCCGAACGTCATGATTGTTTTATGATAAATGCTTGATATTGAATTGTTGGCAAGTATATCTTGAAGTATATCTTCAAGTGCTCCTATTGCTTCATACGGGACACCTGGCAGTGAGTAAAGAGTCGCTTTATGTCCGAATCGTTTTTCCGGGAATCTGAACACCATGACGGGAGCAGTTCCAAGATTGTTCGGGATGACCTCGCATGTGTCAGGAACAGAGGCCTGGGCAAGATTTATATCCAGAAGATCCAGACCTCTTGAGCGCAGGATCCTATGAATGATTTCCAGCTGCCTGTCATCAGTCTTGTATGACGCTGCGTCAGAGAGTTTATACAGGGCCTTTTTGGTAATATCGTCCTTTGTAGGTCCTAGTCCTCCTGTAACAATGACTATTTCGTTGCGTGAGAGTTCTTCTGCAAGACTGCCTGTGATGTCCTCTTCAGAATCACTCAAAGATACCATACGTGTTACCTGTACACCTATGGTATTCAATGCTTTGGATATGTTTGAAGAGTTGGTGTCAACGATCTGTCCTATAAGTATCTCGTCACCTATTGTGCAGATTGAAGCTTTTGTCATTTCTTGTTTTCCAGATGTTTGATGATGCGTTTTACCAGAGCAGGACCTTCAAATATGAATCCGGAATATATTTCCACAAGCGAAGCTCCTGCGTCAAGCATTTCTTTTGCGTCTTCAGGTGACATGATTCCTCCCACTCCAATGATCGGGAGCTTGCCGGAAGATTTCTCGTGAACATATTTTACCAGTTCAAGGTTCTTTTTGTGCAGAGGTGCTCCAGACATGCCTCCATTGCCGATTTCTTCTATTCTTTCCTGTGAAATTGTTGTAAGTCCGTCTCGGCTTCTTGTGGTATTTCCTGCTACGATTCCATCGATTCCTGATCTCAGGCAATAGTCGATGATGTCATCGAGCTGCTGGTGAGCCAGGTCAGGTGAGACCTTAAGAAGGATTGGCTTGTATGTGTCGAACAGCATTCTCAGATCCAGAAGCTTGTCAACGATATCTGAAAGGAAGCTGATATCCTGCAGCGACGTAAGTCCTACTACATTGGGACACGATACGTTTACTACAAACATGTCCACGAAGTCATAAAGCAACTTGAAAGCCACTTCGTAGTCATTGGCGGCTTCTTCGTTGATGCTGCTTGTGTTCTTGGAAATGTTTGCCGCTACAATTACTTCCGGACGTACTTTCTTGAGGTGTTCCACTGCGTTTCTGACACCTTTATTGTTTATGCCGAAACGGTTTATTATAGCCTTGTCGCCCGGTACCCTCCAGCAACGTGGCTTAGGGTTGCCGTCCTGTGGTTTAGGAGTAAGGGACCCGATTTCCACAAAGCCGAACCCGAAGTTGGCCATGTCGTTGTAGAATTCTCCATTCTTGTCCAATCCGCCGGCCAGACCTACCGGATTGGGAAACCTGATGCCGAAAACTTCCTTTTCCAATGAGGGGGAATCACGGTGGTAAATTGATCTGATGATTGACCTTGCGAAAGGAATGTGCCTTATTATTGACAAGGCCTTGAATGTCATGTTGTGGGCTGTTTCCGGACTGAAGCGGAACAGGATGGGTTTGAGAATGTGTTTATACATCGTATCAATCAGTTATATCATACAAATATAACTAAAATACTGCTAAAACTACATATCCTGGTATGTACCGTCGTCAAAAAATATTGTAACCTTTATCGCTTTGCGTTGATTTATAGCAGTTTGTGTTTGGTTACTTGGAGATTCACTATGATGTTGTTGCTGTGTATATGCCGGAGGATACGATACATAATCAGTAAGGTCCTGTATCTGTTGCTCCGCAAAATTACCATCATCGAACAGTTCCGGCTCAGTATTTATTGACAGAGTTTCCTGTATCTGAGCGTTCTGAATGGGTTCCGATGGATTCTCTTTATACATTTTACCCTTGCCGAGAATCAGCCAATCCATATTCAGAGCAGGGTAGGCAGTCATTATTGCCTTAATAAAATCATAGCTGGGATTGTTGCGACCGGACAGAACATGAGAGACACTTGCTCGCACGACCTTGATCGTGTCTGCAAACTGAGATTGCGAGATGTTTTCCGCTGCGATAAACTGTTTCAGGCGAGTGTTCATAATTGTTATATGATTTGTTACAAATGTAGCAAGAATATTTGTCACATGCAAATATTGGGTGTGTTAAAATTTGTATACACGGCAATAAAATAAAGCGTAATGATATTAATGCTTATATTGATATAATAATAGATAACAATCTGATAAACCGATATTTGATTGTTATAAATAATCGTGTTTCACCTTATTTTGAATGATTTGTAGCCAGTTTGACCGTAGTATATTAAATTTACCTTATTGTTAGGTGCAATTGAAATGGTATAATATACTGATAATGCATACTTTACGAAATGCCAATATCTCACATAAGTAATAATTATATTACAAATATCACCCGTTACAAATATATAAGAAAAAGTTTAATGGTCTAGGCCATAGTTTACAAAAGTCAATGAGTAAAAAACAAATGTTGTTAAGTTTTGTAAATTACAGATGTAAACAGAAAGAGTTAATCTAAATTGGAATATTTGCGTACATTTGCACAAATGATTTGAAATATCGCATTCTCATGATAGCAGAAATACATATAGAAGATTATAACTATGAACTTCCTGATGACAGGATCGCTAAATATCCTTTGCCTGTTCGTGATGCGTCTAAATTGCTTGTTTACAGCAACGGGCATCCGCAGGAGATGAAATTTACAGACATGCCGTCACTCTTGCCGGAAGGATCAATGATGGTTTTCAATGATACGAAGGTAGTTCCTGCAAGACTGCATTTTCAGAGAGAGACGGGAGCCCATATAGAAATCTTTTGTCTTGAGCCGGTCATGCCGGAGGAATATGTGACGATGTTTGCTGTCAAAGACCGCTGCAGATGGAAGTGCATAGTCGGCAATGTGAAGAGGTGGAAGAGTGATCTGCTGTTTCCGTATAATCCTGACCATGATTCTGAGGTTGATTCGATGGGATTGAGGGCAGAACTCATAGAGAGACAGGGTGAAACCTCTGTTGTCGAGTTTTCATGGCAGAATGGAGTGCCTTTCTCAAAAGTGTTGGAAATATGTGGTTCTGTGCCTATTCCTCCTTATCTGAACAGAGAAACTGAGCAGGTCGATCTGGAGCGTTATCAGACACTGTATGCCCGTTTCAGGGGATCTGTAGCTGCTCCTACGGCAGGTCTTCACTTTACTGAAAATGTTCTGAAGAAAATTCGTTCAAAAGGTATTGCTACGGAGACTGTATGCCTTCATGTCGGGGCTGGTACATTCCTTCCGGTGAAGACATCTCTCGTTTCCGAGCATACCATGCATCGTGAACCGTTTGTCGTTACCTTGGAGTTTCTTGAAAAATTACAAGCCAAACAGGGCAAGCTTGTTGCTGTGGGTACAACGTCGGTCAGAACGTTGGAATCGCTTTATTATATAGGTGTAAAATGTATCGAATCAGGTGCTCCGTCAGATGTCGCTCAATGGGAACCATATCAGAGGGAGTATCAATATACGATAGAAGATGCACTTGCAGCACTTATTGCATATATGCGGGATAATTCATTGACAGAGTTGCAGTTGGGAACTCAAATAATTATAGTTCCAGGATATCGTTTCAAGGTAGTGGATGTTCTGGTTACCAACTTCCATCAGCCACAGAGTACTCTGCTTCTGTTGGTATCAGCCTTTGTTGGAGGCCACTGGAAGACTATTTATGACTATGCATTAGGGCATGATTTCCGTTTCCTTAGTTATGGTGACAGTTCATTACTGTTCCGAGAGTCTTGATATATTGAATGAATTGTGTAAATTTGCATAATGTACTAAACATCATTATTTATGATAGACCTTTCTGAATTCGAGAGTATCAGCCCATATACAGATGAGGAGGCGGCAGAAGCGCTTTCCAATTTGGCTGAATTTCCTCTACTTTCTCAGGTATCGCAGCAATTCTTTCCTAATGAAGAGCCGGATTTCCTGAAGAAGGTGCTCAAAAAAATCAACACAATTGATGAATTTCAGGTATTGGTAATGCAGAAGGCTGTGAGGTGGGTTCTTGATAACACTGCAAAGAATTTCTCATACGACGGCATATCCAATATTGACCCTGACAGAAAATTTCTTGCACTTTCCAACCATCGCGATATTATTCTGGATCCAGCCATAACGCAGCTTATCCTATATAATAACGGCATTCCGATGACCGAGATTGCGGTAGGTGACAACCTTATAACCAGCAAACCTATCGAGTGGCTCATACGCTCGAACAGAATGATCAAGGTTGTCCGTGGAATTTCTGCACGAGAGCTTTATCTGTCTTCACAGCTGCTTTCAAAGTATATTCGTCTTAACATAACTGAGCAGCGGCATTCCATCTGGCTTGCCCAGAGACAGGGAAGAACCAAAAACGGTTATGATATTACGGAACAGGGCCTTTTGAAGATGCTTGATATGAGTGGCAAGGCTGACTTCCAGACAAATTTTGAGGAACTCAACATAATCCCTATGAGTGTTTCATACGAATTTGAGCCATGTGACATATTCAAGGCCCGCGAAATGGTCATTTCGCGCAAGCGTAAATATGTAAAGGCAGAAGGTGAGGATTTCAGGAGTATTGTCACAGGTATCATGCAGCAGAAGGGATGTATTCATATGAATATCGGCACCCCTCTTACTTCTGATGAAATCGCGGCAGCGGCTCAATGTGACAAGAATGACAGATATCAGCTTATCCGTCATGCTGTTGACCAGAGGGTCATTGAAGGATATAAACTCTGGAAGAACAACTATATTGCCTACGATATCGCAAATCATAGTTATAAATACTCTCATCTTTACGAACTGTCAGATGTTGAAGCATTCATAACCTATATGGAACATCAGCTTGACACCGTCGAGCCAGAAATCAATAGGGAAGACCTTAGGCGTATCTTCATTGATATTTATGCAAATCCGGTCTTCACCAAGGAACTTCTGGCAAAGGAAAAGCGTACAGGCAATATTCTTCTTTAATAAAGTCTGACTGATATTCAGTTCTTTATATTTACATCGAGCTGTGGGAACGGGAACATGATTCCGTGTTTCGGCAGCTCGTTGTATATCTGTTCGGTAAGGTGGTATTTCAACGGCCAGTAGTTCTCGGTGTTTACCCATACCCTTATTGTAAACTCCACGGCGCTGTCATTAAGTGCGCTGAGGGCCACAAATGGATCGGCTGGAGCGCCTTGCTGTGTTGTCAGGCTTCTTTCGTCTGCTTTGATAAGGCTGATGAGCAGATCTTTGGTTTCCTGGGAGGATGCGCCATATTCTACTCCGATTGTAAGGTCAAGGCGGCGCATCTGACGAGTAGAATAGTTATTGATCACATCGTTGGACAGAGTTCCGTTTGGGATGATGATGACTCTGTTATCAGTAGTAGTCAGTTTTGTGCTTGTGATGGTCACCTCGCTTACTGTACCCCCGTGTCCTTGAGCTTCAATGTAATCTCCTGCCTTGAATGGCTTGAAAAGGAGTATCATGATGCCACCTGCGAAGTTCTGTACTGTTCCGTTAAGGGCAAGTCCTATTGCAAGACCTCCACCTGTAAGAAGTGCAGCAATGGATGATGTGTCCACTCCCAACGTTCCGACTGTTATAAGTAGCAGGATTATTGTCAACGAAATGCTCGTGATGCTCAATGTGAATGAAGCCAGTGTTGCATCTGTCTTCTTTCGTTCGAATGTTCTTGTCAGCACTTTTCGTACTTTCCTGATAAGCCATGCACCTGCTAAATATATCAGTATGGCAGCTCCGACTTTCACACAGAACTTGAAGGCATTGTCAAGCATTCCAAGTGCCAGTTCGCCGCCGGATTTGTTTGCAATTGCGTCAATTGCTGTCAAAAGTTCCTTTTCAACTGCATTCAGTGAGTCTGTTCTGGCCAGACTGTCGATAATTTCATAAACTCTTGATGATAGTAACATCCTATTTTGTATATATCTGATAAATAATATTTAAAACAAATGTGTTGCTAATGCTAACAAAATTGTTATGTCTGTTTTCCGTGACCTTAAGTCCAATTTTATGATGTCAAAGGCCAAAACCATACCTTCAATATCATTGCCCTTTATGGCAAAGTTATGAAATTTATCAGAAATTGAATTATATTTGTCTATTATGATTGTTGACTGGACATTCTTTGCTTTCCCGCTTAACCTGCTTCTGGCATCCATATGGATGGTCGGATGGTCATGGCTTTATCGAAGCCGACGTGACGGATTCCTGATCCGTTTCATGCTTTCGCCTGCTTCGACCATTCTCTCAATTGTTCTTCTTCTGGCTTCATGTTTCTGGATAGGTCTTTCCGGTAATCGTGATTTTGTGCAGTCATTTGTCTTCGTGGCATTGTTGCTCTATCTCCAGACAGTACTTTTCCTGGTGCTGATAAGAGGGTGGAGACGCCCTGATGGTGTGATAAGATGGCGGTTCATCATGCTACATGCCGGACTTCTGCTTGCTCTTGGTGCCGGTTACTGGGGAGCGCCGGATTCATATGAACTCAGAGCGGCTCTCGAAAAAGGAGAATCTGTGCGAGAAGCCTACAGGTTAGATGGACAAAAAGACGGGTTGTCATATGAGTTGAAACTGATTGACAGTGAAGCACGCTATTCAATCGATCATAAACCGATGCATTATGAGGCCATTGTATCAGTTGATGGTTCAGAACCGGTAAAGATCAGGGTAAATCATCCGTATGCTGTCCGTTTGGGAGAAGATATCTATCTGACAAGCGTATCTGATAATGGGTGTGTCCTGCAGATTGTGCATGAACCGTGGCGCTATATGGGCCTTGTCGGCATTCTGATGCTCATGGCAGGAGCCGTGATGTTGTTTCTTAAAGGACCAAGGAGATGATGGAAGGACTCTCACATATCGCTAAGGCTATATACGTGCTTAATGCCGTTACATTGCCGATCCTATGGTTCATCATTCCATGGGTAGCTATCGGCTTTTCGGTAATAGCCTCTATTTTCGCATTTGTTGACAAGCGTAGGCTGGCGGTGTTTTTCGGCATCTGTGTTCCGATTCTGATATTCATTATCATCGGAAGTCAATGGATAGCTGCGTTGAAACCGCCTATGTCTACGGTAAGTGATACCAGATGGTGGTATGCCTTCTTCGCTTCACTTGCGGCCCTTTTTACGTATTTAAGATGGCGATACAGATGGGTGCTGTCCTTCTCGACAGTGTTGGTGTCGGTCTTTCTGATATTAGCTCAGCGCAGCTGTAGTCTGACTGATCCTATCTTGGTTCCGGCATTGCAAAGTCCATGGTTCATGCCTCATGTGACAGTATATATGTTTTCATATTCTCTGATGGGCTGTGCCTTCCTGATAGGAATTGTGGCTCTTTTCAAGAAACAGTCTGCACTGGAAATGCTCAAGTCTGCTGATACGCTTGTATATATAGGTATGGCGTTTCTGACTTTCGGAATGCTTTCCGGATCGATATGGGCAAAGGCTGCATGGGGGCATTTCTGGAGCTGGGACCCGAAGGAGACATGGGCACTGATAACATGGCTGGTCTATATGTTGTACATCCATCTGCGAATTTATCGCAAGGGTGGTATCGGATTGTGGTGTGTTTTGCTTATATTTGCTTTCGCATGTCTTCAGATGTGCTGGTGGGGAGTGAACCTGCTCCCATCTGCAGCAGACAGTGTGCATGTTTACTAGTATAGTTTGAGTAACCTATTATTGAGTAACCTATTATATAGTATGAAACGTTTGATCAAATGGTGTGCAGTCTTTCTGCTGGTAGCAGCGGCTGTGGCGACTGTGGTTTATAGAGCAGTCAATCAGGTTCCGTCTGCGGAACTTCCACTGAATGAGCAGGTGTATGAGATTTTTACAGATGGAGGATGTCTCAGTTGTCACTCTCAGAATCCTGAACTTCCTTTCTATAGCGAGTTTCCTGTCATGGGAGATATCGTTAAGGCTGATGCTGATTCCGGATATCGTGCCTATGACATGACAAAGTTCATGCAGCAGCTTAAGGCTGATGAGGATGTAAATCCTGTGGACCTGGCAAAGGTTGAGAAGGTAACTCTTGACGACCGTATGCCTATGCCGAAGTATTATCTTGTTCACTGGGGAAGTTCTCTGACTCCGGCAAAGCGTGCGATTATCCTTGACTGGGTGGCTCAGATGAGAGCACGACTATATAATGACGGTCTTGACGGGGAGCGTGCGAATGAGCCGGTACGTCCGATAGACCTTTCTCTCGATTACGATCCTGCAAAGGCCGCTCTTGGATTTGCATTGTACCATGATACAAGACTTTCCGTAGACAATACGGTATCTTGTGCATCATGCCACGAACTTGATAATGCAGGTGTCGATAACCATCAGTATTCTCATGGTGTGAACGATCAGCTCGGCGGTGTCAATGCCCCCACGGTATATAATGCCGTATATAACTTCGTACAGTTCTGGGACGGACGTGCACAGACTCTGGCTGCTCAGGCTGCCGGACCTCCGCTTAACCCGGTTGAGATGGCTTCCGAGTCATTCGATCAGATCGTCGCAAAACTCATGAAAGACAAGAAGTTCGTGCGTGAATTCACTGCTGTTTACCCGGATGGACTCAATGAGGCCAACTTGACTGATGCAATCGAGCAGTTCGAGCGTACCCTCATCACGCCGAACTCTGCATTTGACAAGTGGCTTCGTGGAGATGACTCTGCGATTACTCCGGAGCAGATTGTAGGATATGAACTTTTCAAGAAGTATGATTGTGCTACCTGTCATGCAGGTCAGAACCTCGGAGGACTTTCATATGAACTCATGGGTCTTCGCAGACATTATTTTGCTGAGAGAGGCCTTGAACTGACACATGAGGATAACGGAAGATTCAAGGAAACCGGTGCAGAGCGTGACAGACATCGCTTCAAGGTGCCTGGCCTTCGCAATGTAGAGCACACATGGCCATATTATCATGACGGTACACGTGAAACTCTTGAAGATGCGGTCCGTGACATGGGTCTTTACCAGAGTGGGGTGGAGCTGTCAGATGCCGAGATTGCTTCTATAGTAGACTTCCTGACTACTCTTACAGGAGAGCATAACGGAAAGCCGATCACTACCAGCAACTCCCGTGACGAGATACACGGACACGATCACGAATGAAAATTCTCTGGCTGGATATAAACAGTTCATATTCCCACTCGTCTGTGGCTTTGCCTGCGATTCATGCGCAGGTGGATGGCAGGGACGAGTGGGAATGGTGTGTTGTCAGGGGGACAATAAATGATGATCCAGGGGCTTTGGCTGTAGATGTTGCTGGTCATAGGCCAGATGTGATAGCGGCTACTTTCTGGCTGTTTACACATCGGATGCAGGTAGAAGTGCTTTCGCGCTCTGTCCAGTTGCTTGATGGAGTCAAGGTGGTGTGTGGAGGTCCGGAGTTACTTGGAGTTAATGAGGAGTTTCTTAGGGTAAATCCTTTTGTAACAGCCGTGATAAGGGGCGAAGGAGAACATGCTCTGCCGGAACTTTTAGTCAAGATACATGAACCGTCGCAGTGGAAAGATATCGAGGGCCTTTGCTGGATTGATTCAAACGGATATCACGACAACGGCACAGCCAGAGTGCATGATTTTGCATCTTTGAAGTATCCGGAGGAAAGTCCGTTCTTCAATTGGGACAAGCCTTTCGTGCAGTTGGAGACTTCCAGAGGCTGTTTCAATACATGTGCCTTCTGTGTCAGCGGAGGTGACAGACCGGTCCGATATCAGTCTCTTGAACAGGTGAAGTCAAGACTTGAGAATATCTGTAATCACGGAATAAAGGATATACGAGTGCTTGACCGTACCTTCAATTATGATATTGACCGTGCGTGTGCGATGCTGGATATCTTTGAGGTGTATGCGGGAAGGATGAGGTTTCATCTGGAAATACATCCGTCGTTATTGTCGGATAGGCTGAAAGTCAAGATTGCCTCATTGCCAAAGGGACTTCTTCATCTCGAAGCGGGAATACAGAGCCTTGATGCCGGAGTGCTGGCTCAAAGTGCAAGGAAGGGGAGTCTGATGAGTGCTCTTCAGGGTTTGAAATATCTCTGCTCACTGGATAATGTGCAGACTCATGCGGACTTGATAGCCGGTCTACCCGAATATAGTCTTGAGATGCTATGCAAGGATATAAGGTCTATGGTGCAGATGGGCGCAGATGAACTTCAGATAGAGTCTCTTAAAGTGCTGCCAGGCACTAAGATGCGTGCCGTAGCTCATGAGATTGGATTGAAATATTCTCCTCTGCCTCCTTATGAAGTCATGCATACTACCGTAATGTCACCGGGTGAACTTCAAACTGCAATGCAGCTATCCAGGACTGTTGACCTTTATTATAACTGTCAGGCGTGGCAGACTGTAATCAGAGACCTCATTTGCAGCAATCCGGAGTTCTTGCCGACCTTTACTGATTATCTGAAGAAAACGATGGTACTTGATTCTCCGGTGAGTCTGGAGAGGCGGGGAGTGATACTATATGAATATTGCAAGGCGCATTATCCTGATGCAGTTGCAGATGTTTCACTAGCCTGGATACGTGCCGGGTTGTCCCTGAAGAAGGAACCGGCCGGCAATGTGGTGAAGATCAAGCATCCGGAGACCTTTCTGGCCGAGTCTGAGAGCAGTATAAATGTCCTTTGCGGCACTCTGCTGCCGACACATAGATATTACCTTTTTTCTGCAGCTGACAGAAAGATTCTGTTCGGCTACGATGCGGAAAACCATCAGCCGGCACCTGTCTTTATGGCACTTGTCATTTAGTCCAGACAACCATTCTGTGGGATTTGTCATCTATGAAGTTTCCATGTGCTGTCCCATCGGAGGTACGATAGAAACAGTCGGGTTGAGATCCTCCAGTTACATATATGGCATCTATGAATCCGAGTTCGATCAGTGCATCGGCAAATCCGTGCAGTGTCTCGGGAGCCTGAGTTTCGATGAAGTTCAGGGCCCCGTTTCTTAATGCGTAGGCACAACGTGTGACCTTACCCTTCAGGATATACTGTTTCGGACATTTGAGTCCGGCTGATACCAGGGAAAGCTGACGGAACATGGAGCCTTTCTGTGCGAGGACATGTTTGAGGATTGAGTTGCTTCTGCTGATGCCGATTTGAGCGTTGCCGTCAACTATTGCCATAAAACCGGCTCTCCAGTTGCTGGAAGCCATAGGTTGGCCATCCAACACAAAATCTCCTATATCTTCGTGTATGTTGTCGACAATCTTGTAATCCGGACCTCGTGACACGAAATATACGGATGAGTCGGCAAGTTGGGGCACAGTGTCTGCAAAATGGGCTTTGAGTCCGCTTAACTTATAGATCTTCATCTTCACTCCTAATGCCTCTTCTGTAGTCACGGAGACTCCTGGCATACCGGGCATCGGAGTGTTGAGACTAGCTATGACCTCGGCTTCATTTCTAGACTGGACAAATTCTGTGATGTGTGCAAAGTGTCTGATAGAGAAGAATATGGCCACTCCTGTAAGTGCGGCGGCAAGGCAGATGGATAAGATCATCCATCTGTTGACTTTCTTTTTACCGGATTTTCTTCCCGGCTTCCATTCCGATCCTCCGAGGATTGTAACCTCATCGTCAGATATATAGTTGTTATTTGTCTCTTTCATATAGTTCTACGATGACCTTCTTAATGTTGTTTAATGCTTCTTGTGAGGCATGTAACTTAATCTGTGCCGGATTGGTACTATCATACAGAATCATGTTACCTTGAATCGGATTTACAAGGTAGATGTAGGTTATGTTTACGATATAACTTCTGCCCACCGCGATGAACTGCGGCTTTTCCGATTTGAGTTGCTCATTGATAAGTGAAATGAACTTCTGTCTGTTGAACCAGAGCTGCTGCTTGTACCCACCGGTCAGATACATATAGCAGTAGTTGCCGTCCGCTTCAATGTAAATGATGTCGGAAGGTCTGACTTTAATAAGCTCTGTGCCGCTGTTGGGTAGAATGATTTCTTTCATGTCATGCAAATGTACATAAAAATTTAATCATCGGAAAAGGGGAGTTCGTCAACCGTAGAGGGTACTTCGTAAAACACTCATCAAATCGTTTGGTTACTAATACTCAAAGGTACATATTTGCTGCATAAATCTTTAAAACACTATCATTATGGAGACAAAGACTAAAGAAAAAAAGAACAGCCTTGTAGGCAAGGGATTTATCGTGCTGCTTATAGCAGGACTGCTTCAGATTCCGATTCTTCTTGTGAGCGGACTCATAAAAGAGAGAAAAGAACTTTCTGAATCGACAATGATGGATGTGTCGAAATCATGGGGCGAGGAAATGGAGGTTATGGTTCCGACAATCAGCATCCCTTTTTATGAGTTTTCTGTTGATAAGAACGGAGAGACAGAAAGGACGAAGAAAGTCAGAGCATTTGCTTCTTCCGGTACTGAGGTAGAAGGTCGTGCTGATGTGGAAATCCTTCATAGATCTATTTATGACATACCCGTATATAGGACTGATCTTTCCATGAAGGGAACATTCCGTATTTCGAGCAAGGCTCTGGAGAATCCCGCCGGCAGTGCATATGTGACTCTTCCTGTTAATTCGTACCGAGGCCTTGAAGGCTATCCTGTTATAAATATCAACGGAAAGGGATATAAGTTCGAGGTTACAAATAAAGAGCTACGAGCATATGTTCCAAGAGAAGTGCTGGATTCGTCCCTGACGCTCATCTATACCATCCAGATCAAAAGCAAAGGTATCAATCGTCTTTCATTCAATCCTGGCGGCAAAGATTTCAAAGTGAGTGTTAAATCAAACTATCCGTCACCTAGCTTCAATGGAGACTATCTGCCTTCATCAAGGAATATAAGCAAGGAAGGTTTTGCAGCACAGTGGGATGTGACTGAACTTAACGCATGCAATTCCGGATCCTATTCCAGATTCAATGTGGATTTTGTGGTGACAGCTGACCAGTACCAGCAGACAGAACGCTCAATCAAGTATTCATTCCTGTTCATTATCCTTGTTCTCAGCGGAATATTCCTTGTAGAGTGCGTAACTAGGTGCAAGATAAGCATAGTGCAGTATATTGTGACTGGACTTTCTCTCAGCCTTTTCTATCTGCTTCTGCTCTCAATAAGTGAATATCTTCAGTTTGGATGGGCATATATGATTGCAGCAACAATGACTACATGTGCGCTTGGAGGATATTTCTACGGGTTCCTCAAGTCCAAGGTGGCAATTGCGTTCACGATTACGACGGCCATTCTCTATGCTTTCATCTTTATGCTTCTCCAGATGGAAACAGGCTCTCTTCTTGTCGGATCGTTCGCCCTGTTCATAATCCTAGGAGTGATAATGTTCTTCACAAGGAATCAGAATCCATTCGAGTCTAAGCCACAGGCTGTCATAGAAGAGTAATCAGCAAAAATAAATGGAACGATATACTAGTTGACACTAAATAATCATTCTCCCTCATACTGCAAACCTGCGACAGTCCATTATGCCTTCTGACTATAGTGCATGTCTGCCATCTATTATTTACCGCTTGTGCGACTTTAGGCCGAAACTCGCACAAGCGGTACCATAAATGTTGAAAATATGGCGATTTTGATGACGGCTTATGCGACTTTTGGCCATTTCAGGCCCAAGCGGTCATTCAGTTTATCGTGAATGTTGCATACAAGGCATTTTATTGTGTAAAATAGTATATCGTTCCCCAAAATTAAGCAATAATATACATGTTTACATCAAGGTTTCAGAACAAACCCATAATTCCCAAACAAGCAGTCTGAAGACTGAAAAATTTGCGGAGACCTGGAACGGATGTAAAGTGCACTGGCTGTCTAATTACTTGAACCATAGCTGATTACATGAACATTTAAAATACCAGGTGTCGCTACTCTGTGCCTATAAAGCTGGAGTAGCGACAGCTTATATTTGTATCAACTTGAGAGCCAGTGGTTTATAAAAAACTGCCGTTCCAGGTCTCCGCAGAACATATTTGCAGACACCCAAAACCTGACAGTCATATATGGTTTGGTCATTTGGGTGGATGACGCCTTAAGACTATCTATGATACATTTTCTGCTGTCCAGGATTTGCTGTGTTCTAATAAAATTGCCTTCTTCTTTTGCAGTACGGTAAATGCCCGCCCTTACTGAAGTGCAAACATGCATATTGTTCCCAAAATAAAGGGGCTGACTAAAAAGTATTAGTCAAGCCCCTTTTTCTTGTTTTTCGGTGAGGTCAACCCCGACTATGTCTTGAAATATTCAATTCTCAGAGACATATCAAGACTTTTTAGTCAACCCCTTATTTTTGCTATCTGCGTTTCAGCGCCACTACATTCTCGACATGATGAGTGTGCGGGAACATATCAACAGGGCGAACTGCTGTGATTTCATAGTCCTGGCAGAGGATTTCAAGGTCACGTGCCTGTGAGGCCGGGTTGCAGCTTACATAGACCATGCGGTCAGGTGCTGCATTGAGGATTACCTTTGCTACATCCGGATGGATACCTGCACGAGGCGGGTCAAGGATGATCACATCAGGTCTGCCGTGCTGCGCTACAAAGTCGTCTGTCAGGATATCCTTCATGTCGCCGGCGAAGAAGTCGCAGTTGGTGATGCCGTTGTTGGCAGCATTGATCTTCGCGTCCTCGATAGCTTCCGGAACATATTCAATACCAATGACTTTTGAAGCCTGGCGTGATACGAACTGTGCGATGGTACCTGTACCGGTATAGAGGTCATAAACGACTTCTGAACCTGTCAGAGCCGCAAATTCACGGGTTACACTGTAAAGTTTATATGCCTGCCTGGTGTTTGTCTGATAGAATGACTTCGGGCCAATCTTGAACTTCAGACCTTCCATATATTCGTAGATTGCGTCTTCTCCTTTGTATAGAACGCATTCCTGATCAGAAATTGAATCGTTTGCCTTGCCGTTGATGACATAATAAAGTGAAGTGATCTGCGGGAACTTGGCTGCTACTGCATCCAGCAGGGCAGTGCGGGCATCCTCGTCTTCATGGTAGAAGCATACGATAAGCATCACATTGCCTTCCTGAGTCGTGCGGACGATCATGTTTCTGAGGAAACCTTCGTGCTCGCGTATATTAAAGAATGTCAATCCGTTAGCGAGCGCATATTCCTTGATGAAAAGGCGTATCTCGTTTGACGGCTCCGGCTGGAGATGACAGTGGTCGATGTCAAGCACCTTGTCAAAGAAACGTCCCACATGAAAGCCAAGTCCGTACTTTTCCTTTTCGGAGAGTGCTTCTGCATCCTCATTGTCAAAAATCCATCGACGCTGTGAGAATGTGAATTCCAGTTTGTTACGATAGTATGTCGTCTCATCAGAGCCGACAATAGGGGAGATTTCAGGAACCTGAAGATGGCCGATGCGTACAAGTTGGTCATATACCTGCTGCTGTTTTGCCTGCAACTGCATTTCGTATGGGAGCGGCTGCCATTTACATCCTCCGCATATACCGAAATGCTTGCAGAAAGGCTCCAGACGGTGCTCAGATGGCTTTACCATACGGAGGATGAAACCTTCCATGTAGTTCTTTTTCTTCTTTGTCACCTTCACATCCACAACATCTCCGGGAACAGCGAACTGTACGAACAACACAGCTCCGTCGATTTTAGCCAGTGCTTTACCTTCTGCCGCAACCGCCTCGATTACAACGTTTTCCAGGATAATTTCTTGTTTCTTTTTTGCCATACTATATAAATTAAAATGCAGCCCTTCGAAAAGGACTGCAAAAATATCAAAATATCACGAGATTACGAAATCTTTAATTTTCTCGCTTATTCATGGTTTTGTAAAGATCCTGTGATATAAATTCATAGCAATACAATACCATCAGCCTGTTAAAAATTTACAACAATCAAACGATTATATGAATGTTTTCTTTGTCTAAATCTTTTGTTACACAATCTATATTATGTTAACCAAGGAGTGTTCAAACATCTGATCTTTGTACCAGCCCATGAAAGTAGACACGAAAAAAGATTGAAATTTAACTGTTTGCCAGAATGTTAGTGTGCAAAAATGAATCCGAAGTATATGCGCGGACCCATAGGTCTGTTGAGTCCTCCCGAGTTGAGTGCCAGAAGCCAGTCTGCCTTGAGAGTAAGCCTTAATGCTTTACCTACAGCGTATTCTATTCCTATATAAGGATCAATTACGAAGAAAGGCTGTTTATGCAGTACCGATTTCTGCTCTACTTCCCAGTTGTGTTTGTCTCCTTCAAACATATAGAACGACGTCTCCATACCGCCACCCAAACAGGCGCCGATATACGGAACAAATTTACCTTTCTGCCAGTACCAGTCAGCAAGTGCTCCGGTCCAGAACAGTTTGTTGTGGCTGCCGCTTTGAACATCTTTTCTTATGGGTGCAGTTGAAAAATATCCCTCGAATCCCGCTCTGAAATGCTTTGTAAAATGAATTTTTGCACAACCTCCTATACCGAATGTGGGACTGCTGATGTTTAAATTGTATGGATTATCACCTCCGAACTGGTAACCGGTGTGAACCATCATTCCCCCTGAAAAACCTTTTATGGCTTTCTTTTCCTGGGCAAAGGAACCGGCTGCAGTAGCGAGCGTTAAAATTATGGAAAGTATGAGTCTGTGAAGTTTCATAGTCATCTGGGTTTATTTCTTGTGTCCGGGTCCTTCCGGGAACCAGCCTTTACGCACACGCTCCCGCTGTTCGATGACTTCCAGTATGCTCCAGAAAGAAGAAAAGGCAACCACGCCAAGTAATGTTGAACATATAAGGTGACTGGTCATTATTGACGCTACACTGAAGATAACTCCTGCAATTGCAAAAATTATCCAGCTTTTGACGCCCAAGTAATATTCCGCTTTGATGACAAGCGGATGGAACAAGCCTATTATAAGGAATGTGGAGAGTCCCACAAGAAGTCCTGTGAAGTTCATAGTCTACTAACAATTTCAGATTATTCCATATGAGCTATGATCTTCTTCCAGTTTCCGAATTTCAGGTCGGATTCCTTGATCATAGCGTTAAGGCATCCTTCAGATTCAAAATCCAGGTTTGCGTCCTTGACGATTTCTAGCAGATTCATAATGGCGGGATATTTCTCACGGACTCCTGCTGAAGACGGTTTACCCAGGATCTTGATGCACCTTTCCTCATCATCACATGGTGAGAAAGTAATCTCCATTTCACGTTCTGTCAAAGACTGACCTTCGTCGTCAACAAGGATGCGGCTCTGGAAGGTCTCGAAGTTTATTGCCTTTGTATATTTTATCACAAAATCTCCCTTGGACCACTCTCCTATGCCGTTACTGGTCGGAGAGTCGTATCCGAGCCATTTGTCGATTGCGGCAAAGAAATACAGCATTCCTTCATGAGGAAGCAAACCGTCAGGATCATATGCGGCCAAGTCTTCGCAGTTGATCTGGCAGACAAAAGTCAAAGGATAATCGTAGGTCTCCCCTTCTTCAGTGACCTCGATTGAAGGATATTCCATCTGCTCCGGCATATCGGGGTCTCCCCACCATTTGCTGCCGCAGAAAAGTATTCTTTCAGTGTGATTAAGTGTTAATTTTATTGCCATAGTAATATGTATATCAAAATGTCAAGCTGAAACCAAATGACAGGCTGCAGATCAAGCCGTCGTTGCTGAATAACCGTTCCGGTATGAATATGATATCGTAATATGCAATATCCGGATGCGTATACACAGCTCGCAGCGCCATCAGGAAATCCAGTTTCGTATATCTGCTCAATGAAAGACGGTATCCGCCACCGAGCTTTCCACATACAATCTCCTGAGGTTTAGTCTTCAGACTGATGCCGGAGCCGACATCTACAAAGGTAAACCATCTGTCATCCATAGGATTATCATCAAGGAAGCGGGTTGCTCTGACAGAGACAGGAACTGCTCTATGTAAATCCCCCACTCCTGTATATCCTATATGCAGGGACAGATTCCATCTGTTATTGATGTTGTATCCCGCATGAAGATTCAATTCGCAGTCGGTATCGTAGATGAAATCGCTTGTCGAAATTTCCTCCCTGAAACCTTCTGGACTGATAAAGTACTGATATTTTGTGGTATACAGCGTCGCGTCGTAGGATAATTCAGTACCGAAAGTCCATTTCCCTGAATTATCGTTACGGTCTTTCCCCGATGCTGCAGCCATGCTGCATATAAGCATCAATGATGTCAGCAGTCCTCTTTTCATCATTGTCCGAATCTGTATTTGATGCCTATTTCAGGCACCAAGGCATAATATAAACCGTTCCGGTACCATTTCATTGATACCATGCCGTTGTTATAGATGATATGGGAACCCAAGACCGGCGAAAGAGCTGCCG
The DNA here is from genome assembly GCA_045127685.1 of Candidatus Cryptobacteroides sp. Taxonomy (GTDB): domain Bacteria; phylum Bacteroidota; class Bacteroidia; order Bacteroidales; family UBA932; genus Cryptobacteroides. The sequence continues at coordinate 35,904 of JBGVQP010000019.1, read as the reverse complement.
TCAAGTTGATGTTTCTTGAAAATGCACATTCCACACCAATCTTTCCCATGATGCCGAGGAAAAATCCGGGGGACGCTTTGAAATCATTTCCATACCCTGCCACAATTCCCGGACCTACAAAGATGCTTATCACTGATTCCTCCCGTGTAATCCACTTCTTCAGTACGCTGTTCCATGTCGCTGATGCAGAAATTCCGGGATATGACGCTCTTCCTGCAGTAAATTCATTGAATTCAGCTTTCAGTGTCAGATCGACAAACGAGTTTTCCTGACCTGCGTATCTTTCATGGCTGACAGCAATTCCAGTATAGGAAAAGGTGGCACCAATGGCTTTGGACCGGGCTTGAAGGGATGATACGGCAGATGATGACAATGCAAATGTCATCACCAGTGCAAGTATCACTCCTCTCCCCTTTTTATGCATATCTGAATTCCATGTATGTGGCCCCTGTCTCATCGTCGAAGCTGCCTCCGATAAAGCCTACAAGATCACCATCAGAAAGTTTGTTGTCCTCTTTCAGGATTTTAAGCGCATTGGCAACGAAACCTTCCTTGGTGTCAGTAACTTCAAACGGGTAGCAGTATGTATCGTATGTAAGAGCCAGCTCCCTCATCGTGTGAGCTTTATAGCACATGGCATAGATAGGTACCTTTGGTCTGAACTCTGCAAGATAGCGGCCAGTCCGTCCGCTGCCGGTGTCTGTAATGATTGCCTTTACGGGAAGTTTTTGTGTCGCCGCCACAATAGAGCGTGCCAGTACGCCTGCAATCGGTCTTGTTACATTGACAAGGTTGATATCCGGTGGTACAGGGATCGACTCTTCTGTCTCCAATGCGATCCTGCTCATTATCTTGACAGCTTCAACAGGATATTTACCTGATGCTGTCTCGCCGCTGAGCATGATGGCATCTGTGCTCTGAAGAATGGCGTTCGCCACATCTGAAACCTCGGCGCGTGTAGGCCGTGGATTCTCAATCATACTGTGAAGCATTTGAGTGGCAACGATTACCGGCTTCTTTCTCGAGCGGCATTTCTCAATAAGTTTCTTCTGTATAAGAGGAATCTTCTCTGCCGCTATTTCCACACCGAGGTCTCCTCTTGCAATCATGACTCCATAGCAATGTGTCAGAATGTCATCAATGTTCTCGACACCCTGACTGTTTTCAATCTTGGAAATGATCTTCAGATGGCTGTTTCTCTTGTTCAGGAGTTCCTGGATTTCCATCAGGTCTTCCTTCGTCCTTACGAATGAGTGTGCTATAAAGTCAATATCGGCATCGATTGCCCAGTTGACGAAAACCTTGTCTTTCTCTGTGAGAGCCGGAAGCGATATGTGCACATTCGGCACATTGACACTCTTCTTGCCCTTGATCACACCGTCATTCTGTATGCAGCATGCCAATGCATCTTCGCTTTTCCCTTTTACAAGAAGTTCAATAGAGCCGTCATCAATCAGAATCCTGGCGCCGACAGGTACATCTTCAACGAATGAAGGACATGTCGTGTAGAGCACTTTGGAATTGCATGAAAGTCTGGGACCGTTGCATATCATGATGTTGTCACCGGCCTTTGCCAGAAATCCCACAGAATTCTCCATTGCTGTAAGACGTACCTCAGGCCCCTTTGTGTCTATAAGGATACCTATTCTGTCAGAGACAGCCCTGATGTTGTCTACAACCTTTTGAGCACCCTCGATAGTTGCATGGGCAGAATTGATCCGGGCAATATTCATCCCGTTAAGGTAGAGCTGGCGGATGAATTCGGTTTCGCAGTTGATGTCAGATATTGTGCAGATTATTTTCGTTTTCTTCTGTTCCATTTTCAGTAAAATGCTTTTAAGAAGCAAAATTAATAAAAGATTATGACTTTTCGGCATGAAAAAACATTATCTTTGCAAGATGGCGCTCAAGCCAGCCCATGACTAAACCTAACCTATAATATAATGTCTGTACAAATTAAAACAGTAAACACAAAGGCAGAACTCAAGACCTTTGTCAGATTTGCCAACAAACTTTATAAAGGAAACAAGTACTATGTTCCGTCAATGCCGTTTGATGACATGAATACACTTGATTCCAAGAAGAATGCCGCTTTTGAATTCTGTGAGTCCGAGTGTTATCTTGCTTATAAGGACGGTGCGCTGGTAGGTAGAGTTGCAGCAATCATAAATCACAAGGCAAATGAGGCCTGGAAAGTCAGACAGATCCGTTTCGGATGGTTTGACTTCATCGATGATATGGAAGTTTCAGGAGCATTGCTGGACGCTGTCATAGCCTTCGGAAAGAAGCGTGGGATGACTCAGATAGTAGGTCCGCTCGGATTTACCGATTTCGACCCCGAGGGTATGCTTGTCGAAGGTTTCGACCGTATCAGCACAATGGCCTTGATCTATAACCATCCGTACTATCCCGAACATATGAAGAAATTCGGATATGTGAAGGAAACAGGCTGGTTCGAATATAAGATCACTATCCCTGAGACTGTGCCTGACCGCCATGAAACCCTCTCGCAGATGGTTATGGAGAGGTATAACCTCAAGGTAAGGAAACTTACCCGTCGTCAGATAAAGAAGGAAAATTATGGGCAGAAACTGTTTGCTCTCATAAACCAGACATATTGTGTACTTTATGGATATTCGCTCCTTTCTGAAAAGCAGATTGACCAGTTTGTAGGAGTTTACCTGAGTTTGATTGATGCCAGGATGCTTACATTCATTGAAGATGAAAAGGGTGAACTTATTGCAGCCGGCATATCAATGCCTTCAATTGTCCGTGCTCTGCAGATCTGCCGCGGAGAAATGTTTCCGCTCGGCTGGTGGCAGCTGTTAAAGGCCATGTTCGTCAAGAGGTCTGACACTGTGGAACTTCTTCTTATCGGAGTAAGACCGGATTATCAGAAACGAGGAGTCCCTACCCTGCTCTTCACTGACCTTATCAAGACTTACAACAGACTGGGATTCAGATATGCAGAAACAAATGCGTGCCTGGAGTCGAATACTAAAGTACGCGCACTTTGGGAACCGTTCGAGAACGAACAGGTGAAGAAGAGATGGGTATTTGGAAAGGAAATCTAAATGAAACTGACAGAGGATAACATAGGCCGGAGCGGAATGTTGCCGCCATTGCCGGAAAGAATGAGACCCCGCACCTTGGATGGTTATGTGGGACAGCGTCATCTTATTGGAGAAGGATGTATCCTTCGCAATATGATAGATAACGGTACCCTTTCATCTTTCATCCTCTGGGGCCCTCCCGGTGTAGGCAAGACAACCCTGTCGCATATCGTGGCCAAGTCCCTTGACAGAGAGTTCTTTACCCTTTCTGCAGTAAGTTCGGGCGTCAAGGAGGTAAGGGAAGTCATAGATCGGGCGCGTTCCAATTCTCTGTTTGCCGGCGGGAAGGCTCCCATACTTTTCATAGATGAGATACACAGGTTCAACAAGGCTCAGCAGGACGCTCTTCTTGGAGCAGTGGAAGACGGAACAATAGTATTGATCGGTGCTACTACCGAGAACCCATCCTTCGAGGTCATCACTCCCCTTTTATCAAGATGCCAAGTATTTGTCTTGAAGTCACTTGCTGTAGAAGACCTGCAGCAACTCTTAAACAAGGCCATCGCTGATGACGAACTTCTTAAATATAAGAATATCGATGTCAGGCAGACCGACGCCCTGTTCAGATACAGTGCCGGTGATGCACGAAAGCTTCTTAATATCCTGGAGATAGTCGTCAACTCGTTTGCTTCAGACAGGCAAGTGGTAATTGACAATAAGACTGTAACATCCTGTCTTCAAGAAAACGTCGCCATATATGATAAGGGTGGAGAGATGCATTATGACATCATCTCTGCCTTCATAAAAAGTGTCCGAGGGTCTGATCCGAATGCGGCTGTATATTATCTGGCAAGAATGCTGGACGGAGGAGAAGATCCGTTGTTCATTGCGCGCAGATTATGTATTCTGGCAGCAGAGGATGTTGGTCTTGCCAATCCTAACGCACTGCTTCTTGCCAATTCCACATTCCAGATAGTTCATACCATAGGTATGCCGGAAGCCCGTATTCCACTGTCGGAATGTACCATATATCTTGCATCTTCTCCAAAGAGCAACTCTGCCTATATGGCTATCAATGAGGCACTTGAAGTTGCCAAGCAGACCCAGATGGCGTCAGTCCCGCTATATCTGAGGAATGCTCCCACTCAGCTGATGGAGGAACTTGGGTATGCAGACGGATACAAGTATGCACATGATTTTCCGGGACATTTTGCAGATCTGGAATTCATGCCGTCCGAATTGGCCGGAAAGAAATTTTATGAACCGGCGGATAATAAGCATGAGGAAGGATTGCGTAGTCGTCTTGAAGGCCTGTGGCCGAAATACTATAAGTAAGATTGCCACGCTTTGCTCGCAATGACGTATGGAATGTCTGCAATGACGTATGTAACATCTGCAATGGCATATGTGACATCTGCAATGACGTATGGAATGTCTGCGGTGGCGTATGTAACATCTGCGGTGACGTCAGAACGGGTAACCCACACCAAAATGGAGAGCATATCCGTCTGTCTTGATCCATTCCGACGGTTTTACCCATTTCTGCTCTCTTGCCGGGTCGTGTACGCGCATACCCATATCCAGACGCAGAAGCAGGAAACCAAAGTCAAGGCGCAGACCTGCACCCCAGTTGGCAGCTATGCTGTCGCCGAATGTGTTCCATCTGAATCTTCCGGCTTCGTTATCGGAGCCTTGAAGAGTCCAGACATTGCCGGCATCAATGAATAGTGCTCCGGCGAATTTCCAATATATGTCAAACCTGTACTCTATATTGGCTTCCAGTCTCATGTCACCGGTCTGGTTTGGAATGACGAAGTTTCGGTCCATGGCAGAGATGCCCGGTCCTAAAGTTCTTGCCTGCCATCCTCTCAGGCTGTTGGCACCTCCGGCATAGAAATGTTTCTCAAATGGAAGCGCGGAAGAGTTTCCGTATGCATATCCGGCGCCGGCTACAAGGCGTGTCGCTATGGCCTGTCCGCTTTTCTTACCGAAGACCCACGTCTTGCCAAGCGTAACTTCGCCTCTTACAAATTGTGAGAAAGGTGTATTCCATAGCATTCCCGAACCATTGGAGTCCTTGTCCATAAGAGGCTTGAAGGCGCTGAGCAGATTGCCGGCAATGTCAAACTGCAGGCGACTGTAAAAGAATGTTGTACGAGGAACGCTTGCTGAATTGGTCGTATAGTACAGGATTCCTCCGGAGCCCAAGTCAAAGTGATTCTGGTACGCATTCTTCAGGAACGGGTCGTTGGCCAAGGATTCGTAGAAGTTATTGTCAAGGTTGAACAGATTGACGATGTTCATCTGGAGAGGATAGAACTGGTAGTAGAACCTGCTCTTGACATTACCTGTGTATCCGTATGATATGGATAGGATGTTTCTTGTATATTCGGGACGTTGCTGGAAGTTGTATGAAACGTTGACATCGGTCCTTGGGATGGCTTCCTTGAAATGTCTGTAAGGAAGCGGGAAGAATTTCGGAAAACTCAGACTGCCGGATACACCGAATTCGTTGGAACGTACCTGATCCTTGAATCTGGACTGGAAGTTACCCATGAATCCAAGATTGAGCCACTCGCCTCCCTTGAATATATTCTTATGGTAATAGCTGAGCTGTGGAGAGATTCCGAAAAGTCCGGATGAGTTGACCGATGCTTCCAGGTTGACCTTGAAACCCTGCAGTTTGGACTGTGCCAGGGTGATTGTGGCGTTTACCTTGTTTGTATCGACCTGCGTCATGCCGACATTGACGCTGCTGAAAACCCTCAATGCAGTAAGTCTGGAGTATGTGTTGCTGACAGTGGAAGCACTGTATACATCGCCAGGGGTGATGGTGTTCAGGCCTTCAAGGACCTTGGTGCGGATTTTAAGGGTTTTAGGGTAATCTATTGTTACCGAGTCGAAATAGAATTTCCTGATAGGAACCGCGTTCTCCGGATTTTCATTTCGTGTGTACTGGTTGATCGTCAGCTTCAGGAGTGCTGAGTCGGGAACTGTAAGGGTATCGGCTTCAAAAAAATAGTTGTTCTTGCTGAATGTGAAATATCCCTTGTCGCGCATGGCGTTGCTTGAACGCTGGCTTTCCTGCTCAAGCAATGCTTCGGAAAGATAGCTGCCCGTAGAAATTGTCGAAGCGGCGGTGTCGGCAAGAAAGTCCTCTGCAAACTGTCTGTTGTCTGGAAGTTCTATTTCAATAGACTTGATCGGTAACTGTTTGCCGAGAGTGACATCATAGGTCACCGTTACATTTCTCTTTCTTACATTGATCTTACTTCTGACCGTGGAACCGTAATATCCGAGATATTCAAGATGGTTGGTGAGGTTATCAATGGAACTGTCAACCATTTCCGGATCGTAAACAACCGGAGCCGTGCCTATCTTCTGAACGAAACGGTCCCAACCCTTTCCTTTGCCATTGGTCCAGTTGTATACGCTCATCAACGGGCTCCATCCGCGATGTTTTTGCTTGAGATATGGATTCAGGATATCTGGATTGAAACTTTTGCTGTTGGTTATCTCTATCTTGTTTCTGGCAAGACGATATTGATCGTCCTGCAATGAACGTGTGGTACTGCATGAGCCAAGCAGAATACCTGCCAGTAGTACAATATAGATATATAGAAATAATCTTTGCATCCTAACCTACAAATTTACCTCAATATTACCGTTTCTCAAAATTTTCGCCAAAAATTTAGTATCTTTGTTAACATTATGATAAGCAATAACGACATAAAGAGAATCAAGGCCCTGCAGCAGAAGAAATTTCGCGACGAAAGCGGCATGTTCATAGTAGAGGGTGAAAAGATGGTCGAAGAACTGCTTCGGTCCGGCTGGAAGGTGGATAAGGTATATAGAAGAGAGGATATCGGAGAAGATGCAATGAAACGTATATCAGCACTTTCCAACCCATCTCCTGTGCTTGCGAGCGCCCATAAGCCTGCCGATGCATATATCGATGATTCCGCCATGCTGGAAGGTCTGTTTGAGGACGGAGGACTGTTTCTTGCGCTTGACACCATCCGTGATCCGGGTAATCTGGGTACGATATTGAGAATTGCTGACTGGTTCGGTGTAAAGGCAGTTCTGGCGGCAAGGGATACCGTCGATGTGTTCAATCCGAAGGTCGTTCAGGCAACGATGGGAGCGATCTTCAGGGTAAAGATGCACTATGTGGACCTCCCTTCTGTTTCGCGTATGGCCATAGATAAGGGTGGACAGGTATATGGAACCTTTCTGGACGGAAGAAATATGTATGAATGTGATCTGCAGACAGGAAAGCAGTCTCCGGTCATTATAGTTATCGGGAACGAGTCGGAGGGTATATCTGACAAGATGGCAGATGTCGTTACTGACCGTCTCTATATTCCTCCTTATCCGGCGGATATCTCCGGATCGGAGTCTCTTAATGCAGCCGTGGCTACGGCTATTACTGTGGCAGAATTTAGAAGAAGAATATGAATACTGTAGAACCGGTAATGCTCAAGGAACTTAAAGGTACTGATTATGAGTCCCTTATCAAGTTCCGTATCAGGAAGATCCTGATGATATGCAGCAGTTATGATGCCTTCATTCTCGAAGAAGATGGTCAGATTGAATCACAGATTTACCGTGAATATATAGATCTGAACATCAGTAATCCACCTCAATTCGTATGGGTTCAGACATCGGCACAGGCACGTGAGGTCCTGAATACGGTTGTAGGAATAGATATGGTCATCTGCATGTACAATGTCGGTGACAAGGAGATAATGTCCCTTGCAAAGGAGCTTAAGGAAGAAGGAAGAAGTCTTCCTTTTGTACTTCTGACCCATTTCTCGAAAGAGGTATATCGGCGCCTTGCCCTGATGGATACTTCAGCAATCGACTATATGTTCAGCTGGCATGGAAATGCAGACCTTATAGTTGCCATAATCAAGCTTTTTGAGGACCTTAAAAATGCCGACAATGATATTCTCGGAGTCGGTGTCCAGGCGATTCTGCTGGTGGAGGACTCTGTCAGGTATTATTCCACCTACCTCCCGGAAATCTATAAGATGATCATCAAGCAGAGCGGCGAATTCAACAAGGAGACATTGAATGTGCAGCAGCGTAAACTCAGGAAACGCTCGCGTCCCAAGATTCTTCTGGCGACCAATCTGGACGATGCAATGGCGATGTATTCCAAGTACAAGTCAAATCTGCTCGGTGTGATTTCAGATGTGGGATTCAATGTACATAAGGACGACCGTCCGGAGGATGAGAAACTGGATGCAGGAATTGACCTGGTAAGACATATCAAGGCAGACAATCCTATCATGCCGATTCTTCTTCAATCTTCTCAAGACAGTATATCGGCTGTGGCACAGGAACTTGGAGTAGGTTTTTTAAGGAAATACTCAAAGACGTTGATGTTGCAGCTGTCAGACTACATCAGGGATGAATTCGGATTCGGAGATTTTGTATTCAGAGATGCCCAGAGGCATGAATACGGTAAGGCGTCCAACCTCAAGGAACTGGAATTCATGATGAGGATAGTTCCTGACGATGTGCTTCTGTACAACACTTCAAAGAACATGTTCACCAAGTGGTTCCTGGCGCGCGGACTGTTCACTCTGGGATCAAAGTTCAAGGATGTGACCAAGTCGCACTTTGAAACCATCCAGCAGATGCGGAACTATATATCCCAGCAGATTCATGATTATCACGCGTTGACTGGAAGAGGCGTAATCGCTCATTTCGATACAGAGAGCTATGGAAGACATATATGGTTCGCCAGAATGGGAGAAGGCTCCATCGGAGGTAAGGCACGAGGACTGGCATTTCTAAACAGCATGGTCTACAAGAACAAGCTGGCGGACAAATATGAGGGCGTCAAGATATCCATACCAAGGACTGTTGTCATCGCGACCGACTACTTCGATCAGTTCATTCTGGAAAATGACCTTCAGTATGTGATTGATTCCGATGTGTCAGATGAGGAAATTCTTTCAGAGTTCGTTGCAGCCCGATTGCCTGAGAAACTTGTCGAGCAGTTGAGAGTGTATGTGAACACTGCCCGTTCTCCGTTTGCTGTCCGTTCAAGTTCAAAATTGGAAGATAGCAGTTATCAGCCGTTTGCCGGCGTATATTCGACATATATGGTTCCTCTTGTGGAGAACCGGGACCAGATGTTGCGAATGCTTGGCAAGGCAATCAAGAGCGTATATGCATCAGTGTTCTATGGCGGTAGCAGGACATACATCCAGACAACCGGCAATCTGCTCAGTGAGGAGAAGATGGCTGTTGTCGTACAAAGCATCTGCGGATCCGATCATGGAGGACTATATTATCCGATGATGTCCGGAGTGGCACGTTCTGTCAACTTCTACCCTATCGGAAGTGAAAAGCCGGATGAAGGTATTGTAAATCTTGCATTCGGTCTCGGAAAGACAGTAGTTGACGGTGGCAACACCCTTCGTTTCAGTCCGCGCTTCCCGAAGAAGATCCTTCAGTTGTCAGATGTCAAACTGGCGCTCAGAGATACTCAGAAACAGATGTTTGCCCTTGACCTGAGGCCAGGAGCCTTCAAGATTTCCTGTAACGATGGTGTAAATCTTGCTCATCCGCAGATTGCAGAAGTTCTGCAAGGTTTTGATCATCCTGAACTTGTGGCATCTACGTTCAGTCTCGAAAACAACAGGATGGTTCCGGGCGTGGCTGCGGAAGGACCTAAGGTCATATCGTTTGATGCAATCCTGAAATACGGAAGATTCCCTATTGCGCAGATTCTTACAGACGTCATGGATATCTGCAAAAGAGCACTGATGTGTGATATCGAAATAGAGTTTGCTGTCGATGTCATTCCGTCAAGCAACGGACAGGAACTTGTGATGAAACTTCTGCAGGTAAGACCAGTGGCTGAATTCGGTGATGACAGAGGAGTTTCTCTCGAGAAAGCTGACGAAATGATACCGAACAAGATAATAACATGCACCAAAGCATTAGGGTCAGGATTCTTCGATGGAATGAAATACATATTGTCCGTTCCATCTTCATCATTTGACAGCGCAAGAACACGGGAAATGGCGGCAGAGGTGGCCAGGATCAACTCACAGGTCAAGGCTGAAGGAGCATCTTATCTTCTCATCGGTCCCGGCAGATGGGGATCTTCAGATCCATGGCTCGGCATTCCTGTCGTATGGAGCGACATCTCGGAAGCCAAGATGATTGTTGAAACTGCCATACCGGGATACAGGATAGAGCCAAGTCAGGGTACCCACTTCTTCCAGAACATAACTTCTCTTGGTGTAGGTTATCTTACCATTGACACAGTTTATGGTGACGGGGCAGTTGACGAGGATGTAATTTCATCTCTTGAATGTGTCCACGACGGAGAATTCGTCAAATTATATAAGGCTCCGGACTGTCTGACAGGCTTTATTGACAGACAAACAAATAAAGCGTTCGTGGGTTTTTAAATAATTTTAAGTGGCATAAAATTAGCGCGTTTAACAATCTTGTTATGTGTGATAACATTTTTGTTAAACGCACTTTTCCTATAAAATACACCTAAATAAGTGTGATTATCGTATAGCATTTCGGTGGTACATGGACATCAATCGGCATGCCGGGATATAGTGTGTCGCTGATGGCTATTTCCATCCATTCAAAAGCATGTTCCGGTATTGTAAGTGTCATTCCCGCATCAGTTCCGGAGAAGTTTGCAACCACCATAAGAGTGTGTTCCTCGTAGTCTCTGAGAAAGGCAAAATGCTTGTCCTTGTTGAATCCGTCCGAGCAGATATTGCAGTAATTAAGATCATAAGTAGTACCTGATGTGATGGCGGGATCCGATGCGGCAAACCTTGTCAGTCCTGCAAATTTACAGAACAGTTCGGCTTCTCCTTCATCAAGTCCAGCTTCGATGAGCTTTGTAACATCCATTGTCTTGTATGATTCTGATTGAATCACTTTCCGCAGTCTCCGGATGGAAGCGACGCTCCACCAGTCAAATATTGTCGTTCTGCCGTCACATCCGCTGAATCCTTCTGCTTCCATTCCCCTCTCGCCCACTTCTTCGCCAAAATATATCATGAATGGAGCAGTATTGAGCAGCATTGAAACAGCAAGTGCCGCCATTGTGCCATCTGCCTTGAGTCCGAAAAAGTCAGATGCGAACCTCTGCTCGTCATGGTTCTCCAGGAAGTTGAGCATGTATGGCTGCAGATCGCATAAATATTGCCAGTTGCGCGTTATCCCGGATGCGGACTGCCATAACTCGACCGGCATGCCGTCATCTTTTGCATTCTTCTCAACAACTGTTCTCAAAGTGTCATAAAGGCCTGACTTATCATAAAGATAGTCGAATCCTACGTTTCTGATATACTCGCCGTAAAGATCCTTCTTGTAGACTTCTGCGATGAAAATAAGTTCAGGATAGTCCTCCTTTATTTTTGCTATGAGCCATTTGAAGAACTGCGGCGGTACGAGTTCAACCATATCGCATCTAAAGCCGTCCACACCTTTGGAAGCCCAGAACTCAATGATGTCGTACATCTTGTCCCATGTGCCTGTGTGGAAGTCACAATAGTTGATCTTGACAGTCTCGTACCAGTCATTTATGCTTGGAGAGGCATTGTAACAGTTGTTTCCGGTTGCCATTGCAGGAATCTCGACATAGGGTTCCATGCCGGACGGGCATTCTGTCGGCAGTTTCAGAGCCTCTCCGGGATAGTAGAAGAAGTCGTTGTCCGGGCTCCAATGAACGCTCCTGTCATCTTCCCTGCCCAGTACGCTGTGGCCTTCTACGAGTCCGTTTCTGCCGTAGTCCCGTGCCACATGATTAGGTACGAAATCTATGATCACCTTAAGATCATGTTCATGCGTCCTTTTGACCAGAGCATCGAATTCTTCCATCCTTCTGTCCGGATCATCCGCCAGATAGGCGTTCACATCGAAATAGTCGCAGATTGCGTATGGCGACCCGGCCTTCCCCTTGACGAATTGAGGATGAGACGGAACGCAACCTTGCTCCGATTCCTGTGTAGAGTGCCTGATTATTCCGGTGTACCATACATGACTGCATCCGAGCCATTTAAGGTACTCCAGAGTCTTGTCGTTTATGTCAGAAAATTTTCCTGTGCCGTTTTCAGAAAGTGATCCGTTTCTGACCGGAGATGTGTTGTCGTTGCCCCAGAGTCGAGGGAGCATCTGATATATAATCGGTTTCTTCATGAATACTATGTATAAAGTCCTCCATTGATTGATATGACCTCACCTATTATATATGAGGCGTTTGCGGAAGCAAGAAATGCAACTAGTTCAGCCACTTCACCTGCTTCTCCGAATCTGCCGGCAGGTATCATCTTCTTGAGTTCTTCTTCCGGAAGTGTGCTGGTCATATCAGTTCTTATGAAGCCAGGTGCTACCGCGTTCACTGTGACACCACGTTTAGCCACTTCCAGCGCAAGGGCTTTTGTTGATGCTATCAGTCCTCCTTTGGCGGCAGAATAGTTTGTCTGACCAGCCTGGCCTCTTATGCCGGAAAGCGATGAGATGTTTATTATGCGTCCCCATCTGTTGGATAGCATATTCTTTAAAAGTGGCTTTGTAGTGTTGTAGAAGCCATCCAGTACTATTCCAAGGACCTTGTGCCAGTCATCTTCCGGCATCCTCATCATAAGACCGTCCCGGGTGATGCCGGCGTTGTTTACCAGTACTGAAATATATTCTCCAGGGTGGGCGTTTTCCCATTCTGAAAGTGCCTGTGCAGTTGCCGCCGTGTCCGAAACATCAAATTTGAGAAGTTCTCCATCCGACCCTGCCTTTCTGACCTCTTCCAAGGTCTCTTGTGCCGCTATGTCGTTTGACACATAGTTGAGAATGATCCTGTAGCCGTCTTTGGCAAGCCTTACCGCTATCGCTTTTCCGATGCCCCTTGAGGCGCCTGTTATCAATGCATATCTGATTTCTTCCATATCTTGATATTAATCATACAAAAGTAACAAAATTTATAATCCTATATCTATCTTTGCCTAAAATTATACTGTGTGAAAAGGACCGTTCTTATAATGACAAGCGTGTTTTTTCTTGCATCTTCCAGTCTTAATGCCGGGAATGCAGGGGTGAACCTTCGTCCCGGTTACATCTTGCCCACACACGGATTCTATAATGGCTGGAATGCTTTGAACAAGTCGTTGCGCACAACATTGAGCGCAGATCTCCAATATACATTTTCATTATCCGGTTCGTCGGTTTATCAGGGAGCCGGTGTCGGTCTGCACTCGTTCTTTTCAGGCGAACTCCTTGGCACTCCGGTATCGTTTCATATACTGCAAGGGGTACCGCTCGTTCACCTCTGCAATGGTCTCCGCCTGGGGTATGAATGGAATTTCGGGCTTTCAGCAGGATGGAAGGATAATGGTGTGGTAACAGTATCACCTTTCAACGCATACATTAATGTCGCCTTGTTATTTGATTGGAAGATAGGACGTTACTGGAGTATCACTTTCGGACCGGAATACACTCATTTTTCCAACGGTGACACAATGTTTCCCAACGCAGGGGCAAATACACTCAATTTCAGGTCGGGACAAGGTGCAATCTTGCGGGAAGCCGAGATGATGGCGTGGTGAAGATATTTGAAAGAAATCCCGCCAGAGGCCTTTTCAAGGATAATATATCCTTTGATCTGACTGCTTCAGGCGGATGGAGGGCAGACCGTTTTCTTGACCAGGATGGAAACCTCGTCATAGATAACAGGGCTTATGCTCTGATTGGTTTGCAGTTCAATCCGTTATATCATTTCAATGACTATCTGTCGGTTGGTCCGTCTCTGGATTTCGTGTATGATGCAAGTGCAAACAGAAACTTTAGAAGAGACTTTGTAAGTCAGTCAGCAATAGGACTTTCTGCGCGTGGGGAATTATCGATGCCAATATTCTCGGTCAATGTCGGGGGCGGATACAATGTGCTTCAGTCCGGGTCGGACCTGAAAGGTTTTTATGGCATATTTTCATTGAAGGCCTTCCTGACAGAAAAATTTTATCTGAATGTTACTTACCGCCTGGGACAGACAAATTATGCTCACAATATGATGTTCGGACTTGGATGGAGGTTCAGAAAACCGCACTAATCTTGCATTTCTTGCAATAATTTTATAATATTTGCAGATTTTTAAACCAGTTTCTAACTTTCAGAACAATGCGAAAGTTTGATTATATAATTGTAGGAAGTGGTCTTGCAGGACTTTACGCTGCATGGAAGGCTTCGTATAAAGGCAGCGTGGCTGTCATAACAAAGGATTTTATCCGCACAAGTAACTCTTTCAACGCGCAAGGAGGAATTGCGGCTGTGACATCTCAGGACGATGATCCTGAAATCCATAAATCTGATACTCTGATTGCCGGTCGAGGCTTGTGTGAGGATCATTCAGTCGATATTCTTGTCAATGAAGGTCCGGACCGCATCGAGGAAATCATAAATGAAGGAATGGCGTTCGACTCAAAGAACGGCGTTCTTTCGCTCGGTCTGGAAGGTGGTCACCACAAGCGCAGAATTCTTCATGCAGGCGGTGACTCGACGGGACGCTGGATTACGGAATTCGCCATTACAAAAGTACAGGAAAGGGATAATATACAGATATTTGAGAAGACCGTGCTTCTGGACCTTCTAGTCAAGGACGGAGAGTGCTTCGGCGTAAGATGCTGGAGCGAGAATGAAGCATTCACAAGTGTACCGTCGGGAGAGGAAGTGCTTATATACTCCGATCATGTATTCCTGACTTCAGGAGGTACTTCGGCAATTTATTCCCGCACGACAAACCCTCAGACGACGGTAGGAGATGGTCTTGCAATTGCTTATAGGGCCGGCTGCCGCATAATGGACATGGAATTCATCCAGTTCCATCCGTCAGGACTATATCTAAAGGATTCGCAGCAGGCTTTCCTTATCAGCGAGGCGGTAAGAGGCGAAAAGGCTCACCTTCTCAACAAGGCTGGCAAGAGATTCATGGTTCCGATCCATGAACTTGCCGAACTTGCACCAAGAGATATCGTGGCGAGGTCGATATTCAAACAGATGCTCAAGGATGAAATGCCTTATGTAAGACTTTCTCTCAAGCATCTTGACAAGGATATGATTCTCAAGCGGTTCCCTGGAATCCATGCGAAATGCAAGGAGTTCGGATATGACCTTACTCAGGAGATTCCTGTGGCTCCTGCAGCACATTACTCCGTCGGTGGAGTTCTTTCGAATCCTGACGGACGCACTGACATCAGGCGTCTGTATGTGTGTGGAGAAGTTTCCGCAACAGGTATCATGGGAGCAAACCGGTTGGCGTCTAATTCTCTGATCGAGTGTCTTGTATTTGCAAACCGGGCAGTCGAGGATACTGTCAAGGTAGGTCCGGCTAAGGACTACCCTGTTTTCAGAGCGGAATTTACAAGGGATGAGGCAAACGCCGGCCTTTATTTAACTGTACGCTCAAAGGTTTCGGAGATCATGAATTACCATGCCGGAATCGTAAGAAACGAGGCTTCGCTCCTTGAAGGAATTGCAAAGATAGATGCGGTCAGGAAGGACGTTGATGCTGTATCGACGCCTGATGTCAAGGAATATTACGCTGAAGCATGCCGTCGGCTTTTAAGGGTAGCCAGACTGATCATGGAACCGGCACTTATGAGAAAGGAAAGCCGTGGAGGACATTACAGGGAGGATTTTCCATGTTCGGATGAGGCTTATGCATTGCATTCTGTCCAGCGCTACGGCAAGGAAATCACTACCGCTCCGGTAAATGAAGGATATTTTGAATTTTAAAGATATGCAGTACGAAAATCTTATCAACAAACTCCTTGATCTGGGTATCGAGGAAGACATCAATACGGGTGATGTTACGACGGAGTCCATCATTCCTGAATCAATGAACGCTGTGGCTACAATGACAGCAAAGCAAGATGGTGTAATCTCGGGACTCGAAATTGTAAAGATGGTCTATGACCGTTTTCAGGACGATGTGGTCTTCACTCCATATTTCAAGGACGGCGATTTTGTAAAGAAGGGAGAGGTCATTCTCAAGATAGAGGCTACCTACCCTACTCTGCTCAAGGGCGAGCGTCTGTCGCTCAATCTTTTTCAGCGAATGAGCGGAATCGCGACAGAGACAGCAAAATATGTGCGTGAGCTTGAAGGTACCGGTACACAACTTCTTGATACACGAAAAACCGCTCCGGGAATGCGTGTGATCGATAAACTGGCAGTAAAGCATGGTGGCGGAACAAACCACCGTATGGGTCTATATGACATGGCGATGATCAAGGATAATCACATCAAGATGGCAGGCGGTATTCCAAAGGCTGTGGAGCAGGTCCGCGCAAAGATTGACCCGTCTATCAAGATTGAAGTCGAGACTACCAACCTTGTGGAAGTGAAGCAGGCTATCGAGGCCGGGGCTGATATCATCATGCTTGACAATATGAGCAATGAGGCCATGAAAGAGGCAGTGGATGTCATCAAGGCCTCAGGCAAGTGCATCAAGACGGAGGCTTCAGGAAACATGAGCATTCCACGCCTTATTGAAGTTGCAGCAACAGGCGTTGACTACATCAGCGTTGGCGCGCTTACCCATACCGTGAAGGCTATGGATATCAGCATGAATATTCAGATCGAACAGTAAATGAATACAGAACTTATAAAGAGAATCAATGAGCTTAAGAAGCAGAAGAATGCTGTGATATTGGCTCATTATTACACATCAGAGGAGGTAC
Organism: Candidatus Cryptobacteroides sp.; assembly: GCA_045127685.1. GTDB lineage: Bacteria > Bacteroidota > Bacteroidia > Bacteroidales > UBA932 > Cryptobacteroides. Next base: position 19,130 of record JBGVQP010000019.1, on the reverse strand, counting down.
AGGCCGTGGCGGACTTCCTTGGTGATTCGCTGGCGCTCTCTGTAAAGGCACGTGAACTGGACTCCCCTGTCATCCTTTTTGCAGGCGTCAACTTCATGGCCGAGACAGCCAAGGTGCTCTGCCCTGAAAAGAAGGTGCTGATACCGGTTCCAGAGGCAGGATGTTCTCTTGCTGAATCTTGTCAGCCAGAAGAATTCGCTGCATTCAAGGCTCAATATCCAGACCATGTGGTTGTATCATATGTCAACACATCAGTAGGAATCAAGGCTCTCACAGACATCTGCTGTACATCGACCAACGCCCTGCAGGTAGTTCAGAGCATACCCACGGACAGACCTGTGATATTCGGACCCGACCGTAACCTTGGAGCATATATCAAGAAACTCACAGGTCGTGACAATATGGTGATCTGGAACGGAGCATGCACAGTTCACGAAGAGTTTTCTCTGGCTCGGATTCTTGAACTGAAGTCTCAATATCCGGATGCCAAGGTTGTTGCGCATCCCGAGTGTCCGGCAAAACTACTGGAGACAGCAGATTATATCGGATCTACGGCTGGAATCCTTGATTATTGCGGGAAAAGTGAAGCGTCTGAATTCATAGTGGTTACAGAGCCTGGTATCCTGACAGAAATGCACAAGCGTCATCCGCAGAAGACCTTCATACCTGCACCTGCTGAACAGAGCGCATGCAATGAGTGCAGATACATGAAGATGGTGACTCTGGAAAACATTCTTTCATGTCTTGAAAATGAGGCTCCAGAGGTGATTCTCGATGAGCCGACCAGACAGGCAGCGGAAAAGGCGATATTGAATATGATTGCAATCAAATAATTATAGAACAAAGATTCGCGCTGACTCTTTTGGAGGTCATTGCGAGGTGCGAAAGCGACGAGGCAATCTACCGCGTCGCTTTTTTGTGGTCTGTCTCTTGCAATACTGCTGTTTACATTAAAAAACACGCAGTATGAAAAGATTTGAAATTTTTACAATCGCAGCTTTGGTGGGAGGCCTTGCTGCATATGATTCTTATGCATGTACCGGCATTTCATTGGCCGCAAATGATGGCAGCCGAGTGGTTGCCAGGACAGTAGAATGGGCGGCGACCCCAATGCAATGCGGGTATGTTGTTTCCCCTCGTGGCCATCAGCATCAGTCCTTTACTCCGACAGGTGAGAATGGTCTTAAGTATACTGGAGTTTATGGATATGTCGGCATCTACACGGAATATGAGCCTTTTGTTGTGGAAGGAGTCAACGAAAGCGGTCTGTCTGCAGGTCTGTTCTTTTTCCCCAACTATGGTGATTATGCCCCATACAAGGAAGCGGAAAATGCCAAGACACTCTGTGACATGCAGTTCGTCACTTGGGTGTTGTCTCAGTTCTCTTCCATATCCCAGGTGAAGGATGCCATCAAGAAAGTCAATCTTGTAACGCTCAACAGCAAGATAGGAGCAGTACATTGGAGAATTACTGAGCCGAGTGGCAAAATGGTCGTACTGGAGGTCGTAGGAGGTGTTCCTCATTTCTATGACAATCCGTTGGGTGTCATAACTAATGCCCCAGGATTTCAGTGGCACATGACTAATCTGGACAATTACATCAATCTGCAGCCGGGTACAGAAGCCGACAGGACCATCAAACCTGGTGTCACCTTGCGTTCTCTCGGTCACGGCAGTGGCAATCTGGGACTTCCGGGAGACTTCACTTCTCCATCGCGTTTTGTCAGGGCGGCATTCTTCCAGACAACAGCACCTGTGCTTGATACAGGTTTTGAAACAGTCACACAGGCTTTCCATATCTTGAACAATTTCGACATTCCTATCGGCAGCCAGCATGAGCGCGCTGACATTCCTAAAGGACTTCCGAGTGGAACACAATTCACTGCTGCAACGGATCTCAAGGCGATGAAGCTGTATTACCGTACGGCATGGAACAGTAATATCAGGTGTATTGACCTGATAAATATTGATTTCCATAAGGTGAAATATCAGGCACATCCTTTGGACAAGACCGACAGTCAGCCAGTTGAGATGATCAGGATACATTAAATGAATACTCTGCAGCTTGAATGATTTTCTTTTTGACTATATTTGCGTTTCAAAATCAACGTATATGAAACGGATAGCAATATTAGGATTAAGTTTATTCATGATGCTGCAGAGCTTTTCCATTTATGCATGGGGGCCTGTCGGACACGATGTAGTTGCAGCAATTGCAGAGCAGCACCTCACAAAGAAGGCTAAAAAGGAAATTGACAGACTTCTTGACGGCAAGTCGATTGTATATTATTCATCCTGGATGGACAATATTCAGAATTCCCCCTATTGGGAGAACGGATATAATGCAACAAAGACCTGGCACTACGCAAATGTTGATAAGGGATTTACTTATGAAACGATGACCAAAAATCCGAAAGGAGATGTCGTGACTGCCCTTGAGACATTGACAGATGCGATGAAGAACAATTATAAGGAACTTACAGATAGCATGAAGGTTGACTATCTGAAGATGATAGTGCATTTGGTCGGTGACATTCATTGTCCGATGCACGCAGGTAGACTGTCAGATAGGGGCGGCAATGGTACAAAGGTGAAATGGTTCGGTCAGAATACCAGCATTCATTCAGTATGGGACAGCAAGCTGATAGAGTCAGCACGCAAATGGCATTATTCTGAATGGGTCGATCAACTTGACAGAACAGATAATGCCTATAAAAAGAGCGTAATGAGCGGAACATACACAGAGTGGTTCTCGGAAACAGTCGAAAATGCTTCTAAAATTTATGATTATGTGGAAGCTATCGGAAAGGATATTCCGAATCTTTCGTATCAGTTCATCTATGACTTCTCCCCTATGCTGGAGCAGCAGCTACTGCTCGGCGGATATCGCCTGGCCTTTGTCCTGAATACGATTTTCAAATAATAAAATACAATTAACATTTATTTAACAGCAAAACTATTGACAGTGCTCGAAAAGTGTCTACCTTTGCACACGGTTATTAGTTTTAGTGTTATTAATTATGTGGTTAGAGAGGCATCCCCGCGTGAGCGGCGAGGTCTCTTTTCTTTTTTTACACTCACCACAAACTGCATATCTTTACCACAAAAAAAAGAAGTAATTTGGTAAAGTATGCTAATTTTGTGTTTTGAATACTAAAACCTTTAATATGAAGAATAGAAAACCAAGGGAACATTCTTTATTTCTCAAAGCATTCAGAGCCTGGCTCCAGTTCGTGAATTCAGGATTGTATTTTAAGAAAGAGCACCTTCTGGGATTGGAAAATGTCCCGGTAAACGGAACACCTACCGTCATTGTAGCAAATCATCAGAACTGTCTCAACGACCCGCTCTGCGTATGCCTCAAACTGACGGATCGCAGGATGAATTTCCTCGCCAGGGCCAACGTATTCAATAATCCGATATTCAACAAAGCCTTGCGTGCCATGGGACTTCTTCCTGCTTACAGGATGGGGCATGAAGGACTTGCACACGTCCGCAGGAATTCCGAGACGTTTGATGACGCGGGAAAAGCCCTCTCTGACGGAGAAACACTTATGCTCTACCCAGAGGCAGGACATCAGGACAAGAGATGGCTTGGAACATTCAAGCTGGGCTATCTGAGAATAGCCTTTGCTGCGGCAGAACAGATGGGATTCGAGAAGGACATCATGATACTTCCATCATGCAACCACTATTCGAACTATTTCCACGCGCGTACCGAGATGCTTATCAGATTCGGCGAACCGATATCTCTGAAGCCTTATTATGAAGAGTATCAGCAGGAGCCGCGTGCAACAATGATGAAGATCAATAATATCATACGTGAACGAATCAAGGAAATGATGCTTCACATTGATGATCTTGAACATTATGAACAGATAGACTGGCTGCGTGAGAATGACTATGGAAGGAAATACGCCCGCAGAAATGGTTACAAATTCCGTTATCTTCCTTCCCGCCTGCTTTCTGATCAGAAACTGGTAGATGCGCTTGAAAAAGCGACGGCAGAGTATCCTGAAGATATGCAGGAAGTATATGATGATGTCATGACTTTGAAAGAGGGCATGAAGTCGTTGAATATAAGAGATTGGCTGTTTCGTCATAATCCACATTTTGAAGCTGCCCTTCTGCGGGGACTCGGTCTGCTGTTGCTTCTGCCGTTATTTTTAGTTTCCATTGTACCTACGGCGTTGATGTTTATAGTTCCTGAAATTTTCCTAAAGAAGATGATCAAGGACCAGATGTTTGTCAGTACATTCAGAGTGGCGGTCAGTGCCCTTATCACTGCTCCCGTCTGTCTGATAGTTCCTGTCGTATTACTTTGGATATTTGTAAATTTCTGGTGGGCATTAGGCTACATGATAGCATTCCCTATGATGTTCATTCTTGCATGGAACTACATGAGACTTTTCATGAAATTCCTCGGAACCTGCAATTTCCTTGCGCCTAGGAACCAGACCAGAATAAAGGAACTTCGCAAACTCAGATACAGCATATTCAGCAGGCTTGATGCAATGCTCAAATAAGTGGGAAATTAAATGATCTGGTAATTTAAAGTTAAGTACTTATGCGAAATCTATTCAGGATATTTTGAGGTTATTCTTCAGAATTGTTACTCCTATGAGATCAGGAATTGTCGTTGTTATGCTTTTGGCAATTTTCTGTTACACACAGTCAAATGCCCTGGAACAGAATCATACTGAACCTAAGCCGGTAGTAAATCCGACGGATGTCCCTATCACCCAAATGAAGACATGGCTTCTCGTAGTCAAGGACGGCAAGCCTCACTACAAGGCGGTCGACGGCACATCCCTGGCTAAGGAAAACTACATTCTTTTCGATGTCAAATACGAGCATCCGGACGGAGTGAAGCCTTTTACGTTTACAACTGCTGTTGCTACATTCAAGGCTAAAGATGGCTTTTACTTCGATAAAAGACTCACACTTAACCCGACAACTCTTACGGCAGAAAATTCGACAGGATTCAAGCGAGTTAACTCCAAAACTGTAGAGGTATATCTTACTGCGTTTACAGGTGCTATGGGACATGATGTGAGAATCTCCCCTGCGATGAAGGAGTATAAGGATAAAATCAGCAAATTGCAGATGGTACCAGTGGCAACTGCTAAAATGAATACACCTCTATTTGATTATTGGAGCAAAAAGGACAGATGGGGTGAAGACATTGTAGATAAATTCGTTGCAAAAAACATGCGTGCCTACTACGCATATCCGACTACTGAAGAGTATTTTGACATCAATGGTAAATATGTGAAAGATGCTAAGAAATCTTCGTATCCAAGCAATTATACAATTCTCTCGGTAGATATTCTTGATGAAGATCTCTCAGATGATATTCCTGGCCTGATAGGTGAATGGTGTCTTGTTGAAGGTAAGAAATTTATACCAAAGGCTTGTCTTAAAGACATTAAATCCGGATCCAAATACAGCGACGGAGCTCCGGCTGTCAAGTGGGCTCTCGATAAGGCAATCATCTCCGGTACAACATTCTCTCCTGAGAAGACATGCACAAGAGTTGAGCTTATAACACTCCTATGGAATGCGGCTGGTTCTCCAAAAATGTCAGGCGCCAATCCATTCTCTGACGTAAAATCGACTGATTTACATTATGATGCAGCTCTTTGGGCATGTGAGAATGGTATTGTAAGCGCAAGCACTTTTGCATCTGACACATCCATTAACAGAGGAGAACTCGTCATTAGTCTTTGGAAGTATTTAGGTTGTCCGGAAGGATTACAGGCCAATCAGTACCTTGATATTGAAAGCCACCAAAGTGATTTCGGAAGGGCGGTTGCCTGGTCTAATATAAGCGGAGTCATGGGAGGTACCAGAAAATATAAATTTTCACCTAAAACAATCTGTACAAAGGCACAGGTCATCAACTATGTGTCCAGAGCATTAAAATAATACTGCTATGAAACGACATTTCCTGCTTATAGCCTTTATTCTGTCTGTTCTTTTCTCTGGTATCGTATCTGCTGCCAACGTAACAAAGGTAACCATCACTACCAAAGAACCGCTTGTGGGAGAAAAGCAATCGTTTAAGGCAAGTGTTCCGGAAACTGCAAGTACAGAGATTTATGAGGTACATTGGTCCGGCGAGTTCGAGAACGGCAGATTCGTTCAAGGAAACAACTACACAATGACCGTCAGGCTGAGAATCAAGGCAAGTTCAAGCAACGTATTTGCCCCAGCATCCAAGAGCAATGCTACAATCAACGGACACAAGGGAAAGGTATCTGTTGTTCGTGAATATAAAGCGATCTCCGTCAAATATACATGGAAGGAACTTGGCGGTCCGAACCCCGACAACCCGAAAACTAAACTCAGGACAAGACTTGCAGAAATTGCTGCTGCCTACACTGCCCGCAATACCGACAATGACAAGGTGCTGATGAATCACCTCAGGGAACAACTTCCCGGAGCACAGATATGGTCAACCGGAGGAAGTTACAGTTACACAAGAAAAGTTCCGTCTGAAACTGTAGACGGCAACATTACTGTGTCCATAGGAATTACATACGAGGGGGTGACTCTTGACAATTATAATTTCTCTGTTCTGCTCCCGGCGCTGAATAAGTCACCTGAAGCAGCCAAGTTGCAAGCAGATATGAATCTCATGAAGACAGCGCTAAAGAATCTGATGGTAACAGCCCATACAACCGGGGATGATGTTCTTGCTGCCGTAAATGCTGCAGCAGTCAACGGAACAAGGGCAACATGGGATATAGACTATAAGTATAGCGCACCTACTGCAGTAATTCAAGGAAGCATTGACGGAGATATAATACTTGCCTTGGGCGACAAAAGAGATTATTTCCACGCACATAAGACATTGCCTGTAAACGGTTCTGCTGCAGATGCTGCGATTGATGCTGATTTCAGTGCTCTTTCAAAAGCATTGCATAACCATTCTGTTAACAACAGCACCACACAGGAAGAACTGATAAATGTAGCAAGTGACGCTATAAAGAATGGTTCTAAACTGTCATTTGCCAGCTTTACAAAAACAGATGCCACATACTACAACGAGGGTAAGATCGTCATCTGTTTTGAGTTGACCAATAAGGAAGCAAGCCGTAGTCCTCGCATCTCAATGAAGTTTTCTAAGCTCAGACCGCCACTTCCTAAGGATATATCCATCAATGATGATGAGTGGGAAATCCTTCGCCTTACCAATAAGGAACGTTACAAGAATGGTGCAGGTACTTTGGTGATGATTCCGGCACTTCAGGATGCTGGAGATATTCGTGCTGAGGAAATCGTCATCGTTATGAGAAAGGATCACCTTCGCCCTGATGGAAGACCATACCATACTGCAATTGATCCTAAATTTACAAACAATGGATATACTGGCGAAAACTGTGCGAAGTATAGTGAAACACCTGCCCAGTCAATTACAGGATGGATGGGATCAGATGGTCACAGAAAAAACATGCTCAAAGGCATATGGGCTTATTTCGGAGCCGGCATGCATAAAGCCTCAGACGGCAAGAAATATTGGGTACAGTTGTTCACTATCGGAAACGGAGTAATTGAAGCAGAAACCAATACCGGATCCTTCCATTTCGACACAGTTGCAGATATGGAAAACGCATATCTTATCTGTAAGGTTGGTGAAGGCGTGAACGCCTATGTTCCTCTTGATGAGGATTATATGTTCAAAAAGGGAAATCAGTACACTATTCACCTTATGGGTAAATCAGTTACTGTAACTGTAGGTGAAAATTAATTAATAATCGCTATGAAAACCAAACTTTTATTAATGGTGACCTTTATTCTCTTAGCAGGTCAAGCTGATGCATCAAAGCCGCATCTTGGATGATGGTTGTCCTGGAGAATCAATCCCTAAAATACTTGCCCTCAGAATCATTGGTTGTAACTTCGCCGGTCTCTTCCAGGCGTCTTCGCCATCTACGACAAACTTATATATTCCTACAATTTCACCCACTGTTAAATTCAATTACGGATCAAACATTCAAATATAAATATTTTTATCAATCCAGCGAAATGCTTTCGATTCTTAAACGTAGTGTTCCGGCCGGAACTTGAGCCTCAGCTATATCGCCTACCTTCTTGCCCATCAGAGCAGCTCCTATCGGGGATTTGAGGGAAATCATGCCAGCCTCGAGATTCATCTCATGGGGGCTTACAATCTTGAATTTCATACGAGTATTGGTGGAGAGATTGGTAAATTCCACCATGCTCAGAAGGCATACTCTGTCTTTTGGGAGCGCATCCGGATCGATGACACGGGAATTTTCAAGAATTTTCTGCAGGAAACGGATACGGCTGATTGTCTTCGCCTGCCTGCGTCTTGCTTCACGGTATCCCGCATTCTCACTCCTGTCCCCTTGCGCGCTTGTTTCAGCCACCAGGTCACGAACCTGTGGGTATACCATAGTGATAAGGTTGTTCAATTCGGTTGCAATCTCGTCGTATCGTTGCTTAGATAGATATTCCATATTATACTTCATTCTGGGTATATGGATTCTGACCACCGTTTATTACCTCTATCAACTCAATTGAGTCTGAATGGTTATCGGTTATTCATATTATTTCTGCAAAAATAAAATTCTGCGCGAGATAACACAATATTGATAACGAAAAGAATTCTTATCAAACGAAATTGTCTGGCATTTTTTATCATCTTCTGCTTACAGATTACTCGCAAGAATCAGAAAGACGTTTCCTCAATGGTTTCACGGATGATTTCTGCCAGTGCATAGAATTTGAGAGTGATCCACAAACTTTAAAGGATATGATTGAGCGCAAATCAAAAGAAGCACGTGAGCGCTTTGAATATCTTGACCTGGATGGCAATGTGCAGTAAATTTGTGTAAAAAGCTAAAATCTTAATCATATCCTGTGCCTCTATAAATCGTTCCATACCCTAATGATTACATCAGACCAAGTTTCTCTACAATAGCATAGGATTTGGCACCTTCCTTCTTTGCCGTTGTATAACCGATTCTCTTTCTGTCATTCAGGCGTTTAGGAAGTTCATCCTTCATTTCAAGAGGAATAACATCACTCTTTATCAGTCTGTCAAATGCAACATCAAACAATCGCTCGCCTGAATCACCGATGTTAACCTCTTCGATGGCCTCTACCTCCTGGAAGCGATGATATGTCTCCCCTTTGCATTCGTATGCCTGATAGAGTACGTCGTCCTTTCTGACTGGACAGGCAAATACAAGTGAAGCACCGTTGTATCTGTTGTACTCCTTGCCTTCCTCCTTATCAAGAATCCAGTTCATCGGTACCTTGCATACGGTGGCATCCTCGTATACGAGAAGAAGATATCCATCCAGTTCGCTGTTATGTATTGCCAGCGTCAGCATATGTTCATACTCCTGATAGCTGTCATGTCGCTCGATCACATACTTGTAACCTTTGCTCAGATGGATGTAAGCCTCGACGTATTCATATGTGTCCTCATCATATGAATGGAGCGTGTTGTTCCTGAGTATACTGGTGGCAATTTGGCTTGGGACAGCTACTGGTTTAACAGACTCTGTTTTCTTTTGCTGAGCAGGTTCCTGAACAGCGGCAGCAACCTCTTCTGAAGCCACCTCAATTCCACGTTCCTTCATAAGTGCTCGATACTCGGTTGCTCGATTTTTCAGGAAGGTCTGAAGGTAAGACTTGTCAACTTTCCTGCTTGATGTGCCTTGGCGCTGATAGTAGTGTCCATCAAGTTTGACCGGGTGCTCACATGGCTGAATCTCAAGAACATAGACATCTCTTCCTCGCGCATCATCATCGAAGTGACCCTCGACACAATGGCTGGCTTCCTGTCCCAGCTGAGCAACAATCTGATTGCGCACATAGTTATCGTACTTATCCCTGCTGTCGCGGAAGTACTCGTGCTTCATATCCTCTTCAAGGCCCTCTCCACCGCCTTCGTTATTGACTCCAAGATACAGAACTCCACCCTTGTGATTGAGGAAGGCACAGATCTCTTTCATGATATTGAACGTCTGCTTCTCAATATCCGGCTTCATCGAATTAGGCGGATAGACGATACTGGTCTTGAACTCCACATCAAAGCTCTCGCCCATAGTGTATGTCTTGAAGTATGCATCCCTACCTTTGAGATTGAGAAGTTCCTTGATAGCCTTCTTTACATCTGCTGCATCGATACCTGCCAGAACCAGTACATTGTATGAATATACAAGTGATGCAAGTTTCCTGAGATTCTCGTCAGTCTCCTCCTTGGTCATGTTGACTAGCCATTCTGTATTATCGCCTCCCATCTGACTGACGGCAAAAAGTCTATAGAATTGATGGCGAAGGTTATAATTACTGCTCAGGATGTCCTGATTGACTTTGTGCAGTTCCTTAAGCTTCTGATCATCCACATCATTTGTTACAGCAAACTTATGAAGCATCTGAGCCACGTCCATCTGTCCCTTGTAATACCTTGCACGATCTTCGTTTCCGATCATTCGAGCCAAGATGGAAGCAAAAGCCAAGTAATTATAGGTTACGTGGTTTACATCCTCCACCGAAGCTACTACATCAAGAATGTTGAGAAGCTCAGCGACATGCGATTTCTCCAGGTTAATCTCATTCTCGGAGTCATCAATCACTGCCTCGTAACCGCCATTCGAGAACTCTCGGATAAGATTGCAAAATGCTTCGTTAAGCGTAAACTTCTCAGAGGATTTTCCATAGTACTCAGCCTGTAGGAATCCGTTCAGCATCCATTTCTTACCCTCTTTAAGAATAACCTTGATGTGATCACCAGCTACCAGGTATGTTTCCATGCTGTCATATGTCACGAAGACTGAATATCCCTCACTGCTGACAGCAAGAAGGGTCGAATCCGTAAGGACCTTACCAACTTCACAATCAAGCATATAGTTCGGCTTGATCTTTTCCAGAGACGAGGTAATCACCTGTTTCATATCCATGATGCAGATATCATCCTCTGTCTTATCGACGACAACCATCTCAAGGATATGCGGAAGGCCGTTCTCGTCCATAAAATTATCGATTGAAGGTTCCGGATAGTATGTGACAAGACCAGGTTCTCCCTCCTCTCCTCTGACTCTGATCAGACCTTCGCCGATGTATCCTTTCTCCTCGTCAGCAATCCTACAATGGAATAGATTTCCGTCTTCCTCGTTCTGCTTATATACATATGCAGTCACCCACTCTCCGACTTCAGGAATAGTTCTCACCTTGACTTCCTTCTTAACGACAACCCTCTTAGAGTCAAACAGATTGTCCTCTACCTTCTTCCAAAGCTTTTCGCTAAGGGTCATCAGGTCGCTACCCTTTGACTTATGTGGAGGTTGTGCCTGCTGCTTCTCAAGAAGTACGTCAATTCCTTTCCACAAAGGAATATCATCATACAGAGCTGATTTCAAGTCAACCTTTACATCAGGGGCCAAGGTAATCTTTCCGTCTTCAATTGCCAAGACAAGATCCTTTGACCGATACACAGCGCGCTTCCTTCTGTCTACATCCTGGTTTCTGCCCCAGTTGTCAATGTGATAATAGAATCTGTCAGGGGTTGCAGTATCAGCAAGTCCATACCTGAGTTTGCTCTTGAAGAGATCAAGCAGTGAGTTCAGAGACATGTCTGCCATCCTCTTCTTGTTGGCAAACTGGAGATGCGAAGCATAACGACACATCATTGACCTGTTCAATGCGATGTCAATGAGATCTTCTTCGTCATTTGCCAAAAGAAGCTGAATGGCGATAGCCTGGAATCCTTTATAGAAAAGGTCATTATTATCCGGCTGCCTGCTGGTCTCTAGGTCATTACTCTTGATATATGTTTCCAACTGCTTGATAAGCTCTGAACGGAATGGCTCCTTCTTCCAATGCGTCAGATCCTGGCTTCTTATCACGTTGAACAGCTCCTCGATCATACCGTTCATCAGGTCAGGCTTTATCCTGAACAGATATGTGGTCACACAGAACTGCTTGGTCGGATGATAAAGGAAACCAGATGTCTTAAGTTTGTCAAATAGGCCCCTTACATATTCCCCCTCTTTGTTGTCTTCAATTGTGGATAGCGCAGTTTTCACATAGCCCATATGCTCTGTAATAAGCGTTATTCTATCCAAGAGTATTATCACTTCATCTTCGCTGCATGTGCAAAGCAACTCGCTTTTCTCCAAGAGGTCCATACAGCAACCACGGACATCAAAAAGGAACTCTTCGAGACGTCCATCCTTCTGCATTTTTGATGTCTGCGAAATCACCCATTCATAGCACTTTACATCAAACGGATCATCCATTCCGTCGTAAAGAATAAGATCTGCCAGGCTATCCGCATCCCAATCCTTATCTTTGAACAACAAGCCCTTGAGGTATTCTTTCGACACAGAAAAAGCGCTGCCGGTATTCTTCATGTCCTTATCATAGAGCATGACATGTGGTCGTGCTCCTTCAGTGGAAATCACCCTACAAAGTAACTGTTTGCCTTTGAAAAACTTAAAATTCTCAGCACCATACAAATACACGACAAATCCACTTTCGTCTATCAATTCGTAGACACCAGCGGAATCCGTCATGTCTGCCTTGACTGTAAATCGCCGTATGGCTCCAGAATGGAAATGGTTTTCAACTTCAGGGGTTATTTCAACCTCGTCATTTGATTCGACAATTCTGCATTTTAAATAATCAGGAAGCTCCTGCCCAGTTTGACGGACCAGATATTCTTTGCCTTCAAATTCCACTTTAAATTGTTTGGTTTCCTTGTCGTAACCAATGACCTTCAGGCTGATGTTTTTCTGTGTCTCCATAGTACTTAGTCTTTGCTACAAATTTAACATTTTCCAGAGTCGTTTACAATCCCTGCTATTGTAATTCTCGCAACAAAGGTATTTGCCGTCCGCGAACAGTATGTTCGTTAAAGAATATACCCCAGCAAGCGACCTTTCGTCTTACCGGGGTATATAAGAGAGTGCTAAGACTAACCTTCTAATAATGAACTTGAGAGGCCGTCTGCAGCCTGTATGATTGTACTAAGAGGCGCTATATCTCTCGCAATCTGAAGATTAGACTTCTGCTCAGGACTCTGAAAAGCAAGTTCCCATGCCCTCCCTACCTGTGGAAAGGAGTTTCTCTATAAATTGCTGTTTTAGATTTTCCATATCATTAAGATTATACTGCAATATAAATAAAAATTGATAATGATATATACAAGTTTACACTTAACAATACACGTCATCAAAATTTTCTGCAGATCAGTCGCTGCTCAAGATCATATATTCCGGATGCGGTGCCCCTTCTCCCTTAAGATAAGATTTTATTTCTCACAAATATTTTGTAATTTTACACCGATAAATCGGGATTTAACCATGAAACGACTCCTATCGTTAGTTGCATTACTGATCACTTCAAGCCTTATATGTATTGCACAGACTGATGAATCAAGACATGAGGTCTCTGTAAGCTATGGCTATATCACTCTACCTCAAGCCGTTGATCTCATTGGCGCAGGTGGAGGAGCAGTGCTGGGAGGATTATTAGTAGGAATAGTAGACGTAATCACTCCTGGAGAACAGGAGTTTCCCAAAAGAATCGACAATGGTGGCACCGGTGGTTTCAGTTTTCAGTATCTTTATTCTCTTAACAGGACAATAAAACTGGGAGGAACTGTTTGTTATGAAAGCACTTGGGGCGAATGGAATAACGGGTATGACTACATTGTGCATTATCCTGCAATAATGGCAACTTCGAAGTTCGTGTGGTTCAATCATGAGCACTTCGGAATGTACTCTAAAATTTCTTTAGGTATGATGCTGCTCCTTGACGGCAAGAATGAAGACAAGCCGATTCCGATGTTTGCAGGTCAGGCGTCAGCTATATGTATGGAATTCGGAGGAAAGGCATTACGTGGATTCCTTGAAACTGGCTGGGGTAATCAAGGCCTTCTAAATTTTGGAGTGAAGTTCAGCTTCTAAATGTAAAATTCAGATTTATCTAACAATAAGAGAATCAGAATTCAGTTCTTTCGATAGCGCAATACATAAACAACTAATAATCAACGCATAACAAAATTTAGGGTGGGTCACGAACAATAACTTACAGCTTGCAAAACAGTAGTGTCAATCTCAATATGTTGAGTCAACACCCCGACAACGCGCTGGACAGGTCACAGATATTCTTCTCATCAAAAACGTCTGTCGTGATATCTTCACCCTTTGATGGGAAATACTGTTTTATGAGAATTGACAGGTTCATATCAATCCTTTATATCTTTTCAAACTGTAAGGATACAAAAGTGATGCGAATTCCCAAATATAACAGATATGAGGGAGAACTATACCATATAAATATAGACTAGAATTATCCGGCATCAATACTATTCTCGTATTCTGTTAGCATATATCTTCCCTACCGTTCATGTCAATATAACCACTTTTGCCAGACCTGCTCACTGCAGCAAAACCTTCACTAAAGAAGAATGCGCAGCTATATATACATGGAGAAATTTCTTTTCCAGATATTATTGGAATGATTGGTAGCTTTGTGGGATGCTGGGTGAGAGTTAGTGTACACCTTGAGCATATTAATTAATTTTTATCCATATCTACTAATTATTTGTAACTTAAAGTAATGTACTATAATTTCAACTGTTTAATTTAACCTCTGGCATCTAATGCTGTCTTACGAAAATAAAAACCTCAATGACTATGAAGCAATTTACACTCCTTATCGTTACACTTTTTTGTATCGGCATTGCATGTTCGAACTCAATAGATTCAGACAATACAAACAGCACCGAGCAACAACAACCTCCGCAAAACAACGACAATGGCAACAATAGCGAAGATAAAGGCGATGGTAACGACACACCAACCACTCTACCCAACAATTCGTTTGTGCATATTACAACCAACGGCAAATACACCTATATTGCCGACTCATACAACAGTATCGGAGATGGCGAAACAGTAGAGATAAGCAAAGAGTATTGGATTTGCAAATTTGCTGTCACCAATGCCGAATGGAGGGCATATATCAATGCTTGTGGAGAGTCTGCACCAAGATATTGGAACAATGGCGAAATACCTGCCGGTCGAGAAAAACACCCCGTATTGTGGGTATCGTACAATGCAGCAGAGGATTATTGCAGATGGTTATCCTCCTCAAACAAAGAGTGGCTATTTCGCCTACCTACACAAGCCGAATGGGAGTATGCAGCCAGCAACAATGGCAGTATATATCCTTGGGGCGACAGCGCAGATGTTTCATACGAAGATGGTATATTGACAAGTCGCTTCAACTACAACGGTGTAATTGCTTCCGAGGTCTTGAAGAACCCCGACCAAGTGGCTGCCTACAACAACGAAAGGTCGGAGCGTTACGGCGAACAGGAGCGCATAGGGGATATAATAAGCATTAATAGCAACGGAGGTGTTAGCGGCTGGGTAAAGCATAGCAACTACACAGGTTTTATCTATACCGACATCTTCTCTGAGATAAACAGTGCAGGCGGAAACACCTGTGCCGTAGATGCCTATGCCGATGGCATCAGTTGGTGTGGTTGTTACAATATGTCGGGCAACTGCTGGGAGTGGACATCGACAGTTGAAGTTGCACAAAACGGAGCCGAGAAGGGCGATGAGGTAAATATCATTCGTGGAGGCTCGTGGTATGCCACATCATCGAGTTGCAAAGTGTCGTTCCGTGGCGAGGGCAGACGCCCATCGGGCGCATATAACACCGTTGGCATACGCATTGTCGCCGAACGAAAATAAGTATTTACCCATACACTATTTTTAGTTAATATATCACAGGTGAACACTAAAATAATCTAACTGATTGGTAACCATTCCTCTATGTGTATTAGGGATTGTCATATATGCATAAAAAAAAGGGGTTGACTAAAAAGTCTTGATATGTCTCTGAGAATTGAATATTTCAAGACATAGTCGGGGTTGACCTCACCGAAAAACAAGAAAAAGGGGCTTGACTAATACTTTTTAGTCAGCCCCACATATAATTAGACAGTAAGCATCCGACGAAGTACATATTTCAGTTTGTATAAGTGAGGCCTAACTTTGTCGCACTAACACAAACTGAGAATATGCTTACACGAGAACAGATCGAAGAGATCCAGACGGAGCGCCGCGAGAAGGGCATCTCCATCAAGAACCTTTTGAAAGAAAAAGGAATCCCGGAGCACCAGTACTTCTGGTGGAAACGCAAATACAACAAGCCGGAAGTCCCTGAAGGGTTCCTCCCGGTAGCCGGAGGAGGACTGCCGGCAGCAATGTCCGCACAACTACCCGGAACAATCCAAACATCGCATGGCAAGTCCAAGTTAGACACCCCCGGTGAAAATTGGATGAGCATTGAACTTCGTACGGCCGGGGGCACTGATATGCGCATTCAAGGTGGGTTGACCCCTGCTATGGTATATACTATTCTGAAAAGCCTGTAGCCTATGTTCAGTCTTGGAGACGGAACGAAGTTCTGGCTTTATACGAAGCCGACGGACATGAGAAAGAACTTCAATATGCTGAGCGGGATAGTGAACAGCCACATGGGGCATAACCTGTACAGCGGTGACGTGTTCGTGTTCGTGAACTCGGCAAACAACATGATGAAACTGCTGAGGTACGAGCCAGGCGGGTTGGTCATCTACAACAAGCGTCTCGACCACGGGTGCATGCATCTGGTGGAGCGTGTCCAGGATGGCGACCCGAGTATAACACCCTTAGAATGGAACAAGCTGGTAAGTACAATTCAGGGAATCATAGATGATCCGAGGCGCAGGCTGCAACGCCTGAAGGCTCTCCGTGACGCCCAAATGGAAGCCTCCTTATTGGAGAAGAAAAACCTTTGAAAATCAGCACGATAAATCAAAGGAAATCGCCATTTCGCTTGCATATATGCCCGATTTTTTGTAATTTTACTATTGGAAATAACGGGTAAAATGACTGCCGAAGAACAGAAAAGGATGGATGACCTGGAGGCCGAGAATGCGAAACTTAGAGGCGAAAACTCTGAGCTTCAGGATAAGCTTCTCGACGCACAGAAGACTCTTGCAAAATACGCACAAATGCTCTTCGGTCAGAAAACGGAACGAACCCGCCTTCCGGAAAAGCCCGAGGAACTTACCGGAAACCTGTTCGAGCAGGAGTTGGACCCTGAAGAGCAAGCCCGTCTGGACACGGAGGCTGCCAAGGCCTTGGCCGAAGAGGAAAAGTCTATACATGTGGCTGCACACGATCGCAAGGTCCGCAAGCCCATCGATACCAGCAAACTTGAAGTGAGGGAGGAGCACATCCGCCCCGAACTGGTCAACGAGGACGACTATATTGAGATGGAACCTGAAGTGACCGATAGTCTCGTTCTTGTTCCCAAGAAGATGTACATACACCGCATCATCCGCCACAAGTATGTACTCAAGAGCAAACTTCAGGTTGAGAACCCCGACCGCCAGACTTTTCTCATTGCCCCTCTCCCGCCTGCGGCGCTTCATAAATGTATGGCAGATGCCTCACTGCTTGCAGACATCATAATCAGCAAATATCTCTACCATCTGCCGTTTTACAGGGTTATAGAGACGTACAAGGAGCTCGGAGTGACCATTAGTTCATCGACCATCAACGATTGGTTCAAGGCAGTAGTCGGGAAGGTCAAACCATTGTATGACCTGCTGCGGGCGCACGTTCTGGCCTGCGACTACGTACAGGTGGATGAGAGCACGTTGCCGGTAATCGACAACGAAAAGCATCGCGCGGTAAAGGGATATGTGTGGAGTGTAGTGGACGTTATGACGGGAGACAGGTTCTTCTTCTATGAACACGGCTCTCGGAGCGCCCGCGTGGCGATGGGGCTTCTGAAGGACTTCAAAGGTGCCATCCAAAGTGACGGATATGTAGTGTACGAACACTTCGAGGGAATGAAAGGCAAGTTGATGCTCGGATGCTGGGCTCATGCGCGGCGCAAGTTCTTTGAAGCGCGGAAAGAGAACGAGAAACTGGCCAACGAGGCCCTCTTCTATATAGGGAAACTCTATGAGGTGGAGCGTGAGGCAGATGCCCTGGACGAAAAGGACGGGAAGCCGGACTACGAGCGGAGGAAGGCTCTCCGGCAGGAGAAGGCTTATCCTGAAATCAAGAAGTTCGAGACATGGATGGAGGTGAACTTATTCAAGAGCGGCCCTAAGACTATGATGGAAGAGGCAATCACTTACACCTACAAGATAATCAAGAAACTAGCTCTTTATACGACCGACGGACGCTACAAGATAGACGACAACATGGTTGAAAACAGTATCCGTCCACTGGCTATAGGAAGATTATGTTGTGCTGCACATAATCTTCCGATGGCGAGAGGGCGGATTGCATTCTCGACTCCGTTGTTGTCGATGTTATATCTGCCGTCAAGGACATAACGGCTCAAGCGTGGGAGAAGCGTGTAAGTGTAGACCAGAGCCTTTCCCATTCTGGATTTTGGAGTGAAGCATCCGGATACGGAGTTCATCCAGTTCTCGAACTCCTGGATTATCTTGTAGGACTCCTCCTGACGGCGTTTCTGGATAGCATCGCAGTCTAGACCTGCTTCCTGCATCTCCTTCTCGATACCGTATAGCTTGCCGATATATACAAGGGCTTCGCTTGCGTGCTTCTTGTCCTCATCAAGAGCTTCCACGAACTTGCGCCTTGCGTGGGCCCAGCACCCGATCATTCGCTTGCCTGGTGCACCTTCGTATGCTTCATAGACTTCATAACCGTCTGTCTGGATGGTTCCACGATAGCCTCCGATAAGTTTCCTTGCTGTATCACCGCAGCGTGAGCCCATGTCATAGTGGAAGTACACGTCACCGCATACGGCGTCCCTTACCGCCCAGATGTATCCCTTGACTGCACGATGCTTCTCGTTGTCGATTACCGGCAACGTGCTCTCATCTACCTGTATGTAGTCTGAAGACATGATCCTTTCTCGGAGTTTGTCATATAGCGGCCGCAGTTTCGAGCAGACCGCGCTGAACCAGTCCCCGATGGTGGAGTCGCTCAGGAGGACTCCCAGCTCCTTGTATTTCTGTATCACCCTATAGAAAGGGAGATGATAGACATATTTGTCAATGAGGATGTCAGCCAGAAGGCTCTCTGAGGCCATTCCCTTGG
>JBGVQP010000018.1:0-20796 GCA_045127685.1 Candidatus Cryptobacteroides sp. | reverse complement strand
CCGTCTCTATGGCCTTAAACCGGGAGAACTGATTGCAAGATGCAAACAAAGCTAAGATCACATAGTTAACAAGTTTGTGTAAATTCTAAATTTTCTCTATATTTGACTAAGTAATTTAGAAACTATGAATTTCAGTGAGATAAACAAGGCAGCTCAGGCTAGAGTAAGAAAGCTTACTCTCGAGTTCGAGAAACTTGGCAAGACTTATCGCAAGGAAACTTGCAAGAAGTAAGGCTTACAAACAATAAAAATCGACGTCACAATCATGGCGTCGATTTTTTATGTAGACAGTATAGTTTCTTTGACCAAGATTCAACAATGACCCGCTAGTTCGCGTGAAGCAACCTATAGGATTCAGGAAAGGCCCACTTGAGGATGTCTCTATCCGTGCATCCTACTGCGTGAGTATGTTTCTGCTTCGGCTAAAAGATCCTTGTATGAATTCTTCTTGCCGTTCCTGATCCAGTCAATGATTTCATCCCTAAAGAAATACAGCTTCTTGCCTGACTTATAACATGGTATCTCACCTCTGCTTGTGAGCCTGTATATAGTAGGTCTGGCTTTCATTGTAATACGACAAACCTCGTCAATGTCGATCATCTCATTAACGGCCCTCGAAGTCTCAGCCACAGGTGTCTCTGGGGTAGAAGGCCTTAAAGAGCCCATGTTAGCCTTTAGGTCGATGACCTCTTTGATCAGGAGTTCCAGAGCCTCAAAAAAGTTAGTGTTGTTTACTTTCATAATATTGTGTTTAGTTATAAACTGTTGATATGCCTCAGGAAGAAAGACTCTGTGTTGGATTCCAGATAAGGTATCTCAAGTTTTCTTATGTTCTTTTCAGCAGTAAGGCTCTTGTCTATGGAGGAAACCTTTGATCCTTCAAATACTCCGGGGAATAATGCTTTAAGCAGTTCTGCCGCCTCTAGCCGGGTAATATTCAGATACCCGCACATGTTATGCATGAATGCGTACAGGTTGTATTTCTTGAGAACCTTTGTTTCTACCCGGATAGCAGATAGGACCTTCCTGTCCGTTATGGCAGTCGCGATATGCTTTATCTGGCTGTCTGCTGTTCTTATCCGTACATTGGTTATTACTTTGTCCAGATCAGTCAGTTCGGACTCAGTAAGGTAGTCTCCTAAGGAATGTCTGAGATACTTGTGGAATCCGGTATCATTTACCTGTGAATTCTGCTGGTAGACAGGTCTTGAACCTTCATCTCCACCTGACGAACCTCTGAACGGTTCCTCTGATCGATGACAGCAGACATAGCACAGGATGAAGAACAGCACAGGGAATAGAATCATCCCGAATGATAGAGCGTCTCTGGCTAAGTCGCTGGTGACTATCGTGAACACCAGTATCTGCATCAGTATGTAGATGCTGGTTACCTCTACAATACCTACCTTAAGGGACTGTAAAGATGATACAGCCTTTCCTGTTGAAATAGTGTGTCTTAAAGTTGATGTGTCCATAATCAATGCTTATACGGTATTTAACCGCATCATTTTAATTTGTTAGACTTCATCACCTTCTGTCGGTATTCACATTTCCATGTCAAGACTCCCGTCTTGTATCTGATGCAAATGTAGTTAAAATTTTAACTGAACAATAACAAATAAATGTCATTGAAAGTTATAGATATTAAATGATAAGCATTGATATAACTAAACGAAAACTTTATATATAATTGTCTTATATTATTTAACTATTGTCACGTATCATTTGAGCGTAAGCGAGTCAGCGGCAGCTCGTTTCTTGCTGTCAACCACATCGGCGTATATCTGTGTCGTTCCAACGTTTTTGTGCGTCAGCATCTTTGATACCGTATAGATGTCATTTCCTTTCTCTATAAGCAGCGTTGCGTTTGTGTGTCTGAATGTATGAAAACTGATCTTCTTTGTGATGCCAGCCTCTTGCACCCATCTTTTAAGGTGGCTGCGGGTCATGGACTTTGTAAGCCCAGAGAAGACAATGCCTGAGCCTCTTTCTCCGCATAGCTCAAGCGCCTCATGGCTTATATAGACAATCTCTTCTCTGGAACTCTTTTCTATCGTCTTGATTATGCATGGTCCTCCGTCAGGTGCCGTGGAAATGTGCTCCCACTCAAGACTGATGATGTCGCTTATTCTCAGGCCCGTCAATATGGAGAACATTGATGCGCTCTTGAGCACCGGTATATGACACGGTGTAGAGTTAAGAGCTTTCACTTCGTTCATGGTAAGGTACGGCTTGAATGTCTGCTGAGTCTGTATCTTGTCCAGGAATTCATTGAGGTTCTCTCTTAGGAATTTGTATCTGTATGCTTCTTTGAGGATCAATCTGAAGACAGAAAAGTATGCGGCAGCTGTGTTGTTTGAAAGGCTTTCGCCATGAGGGCCTTTTGCTGATTTTAGAAGATGTTCCCTGAACCTCTCGCAAACCATGGTAGACAGGTCACAGAACCTGCAGCGTCCGTTGATGAAACGATCGAAATGCTTGTATGCTGCCATTGCTTTGCTGTCCTTCCGCATACACGACTGCTTGAAGAAGAGCAGGAAGTCTCCTTTTTGTGCAGTCTTGTTAAGGAAACCGAACTCCTGATTGACTACATCTATCTGTCTTTGGCACTTAATGGCGTTGGCTCTTTCAAGAATCGCCTTATTATGCATCCTCTCAATAGCATTCTTTGGCTTAAGATACACGTCATATCCTAATGACTCCCTCTCGATAGATTTTAATGTCACGGGATTGAATATATGTGGGGTGTATTTAAGATATAATGTCGCGACCCCAGGATTATTCTTGGCACGTGACTTCCTCCGGATGAGTGTTACTCTTATCATAGGCGTTTGTAATTTATGTAATGAAGTACGAAGAAACTGTATCCTCTTCTATTAAAAAATAGGTAAGACGAAAGTAAGATGACTGTAAGGTGGAAATCTTTATCGTGGTTCTGGAATCTCGAAGATTCTGTCGAAATCACGTTTCAAGAACATGCAGTATTTCCCCTTATGAATCCTTTTCACATTGTGGTACTTCAGGTGATGGTACACCTGTTCTCTGGAAAAATTGTATTTGCTCATGCACTCTTGCACAGTATAGTAGTCGGAGCTTACCGGCCCATCGCTTTTTTCTTTTATGGCGTCGACGTGATGTTTGGAATAATAGGCGAGCCTCTTGACTCTTTTGCTCGGTATGCCGTTCTCGTTGATGAAGTTGTACACTGCAGATAAAGTCATATCATACTTCCTGCAGATTTCCTCGGAGGTGTACCATTCGGTGATTTCAGGATGTGACTCTCTTTCCCGCTTGTTGAAGAGACGTGTGACATGTGCAAGACTATAATATGTCTTTCCTCTGATAGTAGTGCAGGGGATCTTGTGCTCCTTCAACAATTTGTAGGCACCGGGGAAGGAGATTGAGTATCTCTGTGCAGTTTCCTTGACGGTGGTCAACTCGGGCTTCTTTGCTTCCTTGAATTCATGAGTACGCTCCGGAATGTCTCCAAGGGTTTCAAAGAGGTGATCTATGTCGGCTCTTTTGATTAGGGTTTTTCCAGGAAGATGCATCGCACGGATAATTCCAGAACGGATATATCTGTATATAGTGACAGGATGGATTGACAAATATTCTGCTGCGAGTCTGACAGTCATGACCTCCTTGGTCAAACTCTTCATCAGTTCCTTCTTCTCCTGTTGTTCTTTCAAAATGTAAGTAGCTACGAATTCTTGTCTCTTTCGTAGCTTGTAGGATCTGTTCGTACATTGGGTGGAGCAGAATCGTTTTGTAACAGTCTGTGCGGTAAACTCCTTGCCGCAGAACTCACACACTCTTTTTATCTTCATTTTTTTGCAGATTTTCACCAATTTCCTCTTCGATTTTGTAACACTGTGTTGCATAGCGTTGCACCATGTAACAAGCATCTACAATCTCGGTGACATTGGGACATAAAATATAGCGGGGTAACCATTTAGGTACACCAAAAGTGCAAGAAAACCGCAAAAAAAGGATAAACACAGACAAATGAGGGGTCTTTCCGCCATTTATCTATGTTTATCTATCTCAATTATTTATAATCGTTTATTATAAGTATTTATAAATCAATTACTTGCCGATGCAGAAGTTCTTAAATATATTTCCAAGAACCTCATCAGCAGATATCTCTCCAACTATGCTGCCGAGGTGGTAGATGGCTTCACGGATGTCTTGGGCGGCGAGGTCGGTGGGTAGGCCGAGGGTGAGTCCGTCCTGGACGCGGAGGAGGGAAGTGCGGGCGTCGGCGAGGGCTTGGACGTGGCGCTGGTTAGTGACGAGGGTAGTGTCGCTGTCAGCAGACAAGTCGCGCTGTGATGCGGCTAGAATTGTGCGCAAAGTGTCGATTCCAGAGCCGGTCTTGGCTGAAATTGGGATAATAGGTGTGTCGAAGTCGCAGTTTTCGCTATTTTCTATGATGCTTGATGTAATGCCTTTGTTATTAAGCGATGAAACAATAAAGTTTAAGATTGTAACATTTTTGTTAATATCGTAAATGTCGGTTTTGTTGAGTAAAATGACCAGTTTCTGAGTCTTGAAGTCGACTTTGTCTATCACATCACTGACAGTCTCGCAGCTGCTTTCGAAATCACGAGTCAGGTCTATCATTCCGAGTACGACAGAGGCGTCAGAGATTTTCCTGAATGTTCGTTCGATACCTATTTTTTCAACGACTTCGTCGGTTTCACGAAGGCCTGCAGTATCGATAAATCTAAATAGGATTCCGTCGATGTTGAGTGTCTCTTCTATGGTGTCGCGGGTGGTTCCGTGAACGTCAGAAACGATTGCACGGTCTTCTCCGAGCAGGGCGTTCAGAAGTGTGCTCTTGCCTGTGTTTGTCGCACCTGCAATTGCAACAGGAACTCCGTTCTTGATAGCATTTCCAAGCTTGAATGAGTCAATCAGTCTTGATATATGCTCGACAAGGGCTCTAAGAAGGGTGTCAAGTCGTGATCTGTCTGCAAATTCGACTTCTTCTTCACTGAAGTCAAGTTCAAGTTCCATCAACGAGACGAGTTCAAGGAGTTCGCTTCTCATTCCTTTAAGTTCAGATGAAAAGCCGCCCTTCATCTGCTTGAAGGCTATTCTGTGTGCAGCAGCGTTCTGAGAAGCAATCACGTCTGCGACTGCTTCTGCCTGAGCAAGGTCCATCTTTCCGTTAAGGAATGCTCTTTGGGTGAATTCACCCGGTTCTGCAGCGCGTGCTCCGGCTTCATAAAGAAGGCCCATCAGCGTGGATACAATGTACGATGAAGCGTGACAGGAGATCTCTACCGAATTCTCACCTGTGTAGGAGTAAGGAGCGCGAAAAACACTTACCAGAACCTCGTCAACCACTGCTCCGGATGCATCGCAGACCGTGCCGAACTTGATGGTGTACCCTGCCGCATCTGCGATTCTCCCTTTTCGGCAGTTGACCACCTTGTCTGCTATAATTAACGCCTGAGGACCGCTGACCCTGATTACCGAAATAGCTCCTGTTCCCGGCACCGTTGCAGGTGCACATATAGTATCTTCGTTTCTGATGTACATTTCGTTGTAAATTATAGTTGCAAAATTATCACAAAATATCTATCTTCGCAAGGTTTTACGCGTGAGTATGCGCGTGAACAAGAAGATGAACAAATAAAGGGAAACGCTATGTGTAAACGTAGGCAAATAAGCACATATCTGAGAGTCAATGCATTATCGGATAATGCTTGTGTTTCTTTTTCTCTTTTTACTGTTACTGTCGGCCATTGTCTTTCTTAAAGACGTGGTCGTTTTTTTTATATAGATTGCCACGCTTTGCTCGCAATGACGTAAAACGCTTGCAATCACATTGGATACAAATGGAGAAAATAAATACTAAACAGTTATATAAAATGAAACTTAAAGCAACACTTCGTCTGGAGAATGGCATGGAATTCCATGGCTGGAGCTTCGGAAGCGCGCAGGCTGTAAGCGGTGAGGTCGTTTTCAATACCTCTATGGTCGGTTACCCTGAGCAGCTTACTGATGCTACTTACAGCGGTCAGATTCTCTGCCTCACTTATCCTCTTATCGGTAACTATGGCGTGCCTTCTGAAGAACTTCTCGCAGAAAGCCTTACAAAGAATTTCGAGTCGGACAGGATTCATCCAAAAGGACTTATCGCATTCGACGTTTGTGAAGATTATAGCAACTGGGAGGCTGTAAAGGGCCTTGAGCAGTGGATGAATGAGCAGAACCTTACAGGTATCTACGGTATCGACACACGTGAGCTTACCAAGATTCTTCGCGATAAGGGTTCTATGAAGGGTTGCATCATTCCTGAAGGTGCTTCACAGCCAGAAGACCCTCAGACTCCGTCTCCGGCAGATGTATGCTGCAAGGAGCCTATCGTTTATGCAGCTCAGCAAGCACAGGAAGTTGAGAATATCAACGGCAGCAAGGCTGCGACTACAAGCGGTAAGAAGGTGGTTGTGGTTGATCTTGGAGTAAAGCACAGCATCATCCGTGGCCTCATCTCAAGGGGAGCGGAGGTCATCAGAGTGCCTTACGACTATGATTTCACTACTCTTGAATATGACGGAGTGTATGTGTCTAATGGTCCGGGATGCACAAAGTCATCTGTCGAAACTATAGAAAATATAAAGAAGGCTCTTGCTGGCAACAAACCGGTGTTCGGCCTCGGTATGGGATATCATATTATCGCAAAGGCAGCAGGATGTGAACTTGAAAGACTCGCTCATCCGCACAGAGGCGCAAATCAGCCTGTCCGCAAGGAGGGAACAAACCGCACATATATCTCATCACAGAATGTATATCGCGCAGTCAAGGCAAGTACAATACCTTCTGATTGGGAAGTTTACTTCACTAACCTCAATGATGGTGCAATCGACGGACTTCGCCACAAGACCAAGCCGTTCGTAGGTTTGAACTTCCAGCCGGAAGTATGTGTCGGATTGACAGAGAACGTGACACCGCTTGACGAATTTATATCAAAATTATAATGAGATTGCCACGTCACTCTGCTCCTCGCAATGACGAAAGGTGAAATATTAAGGTTATGATAGACAACAATATAAAGAAAGTCCTTGTGCTCGGTTCGGGAGCACTCAAGATCGGTCAGGCCGGAGAGTTTGACTATTCAGGATCACAGGCCCTCAAGGCCCTCAAGGAGGAAGGTATTGAGACCATCCTCATCAACCCGAATATCGCTACTGTCCAGACATCTGAACAGGTTGCTGACAAAGTATATTTCCTCCCCGTTACAGCATACTTTGTCGAGAAGGTTATTCAGAAGGAAGCCCCTCAGGGTATTCTCCTCGCGTTCGGCGGCCAGACTGCGCTGAACTGCGGTGTGGACCTCTATGAGGCAGGAATCCTTGATAAATATAATGTAAAGGTACTCGGTACTCCGGTTCAGGCAATTATGGACACAGAGGACCGTGAGTTCTTTAATGCAAAGCTCGCTGAAATCAATGTGAAGACCATCAAGTCACACGCTGTCGAGACAGTAGAGGCTGCGAAAGAGGCTGCGAAGGAACTCGGTTATCCGGTTATCGTCCGCGCTGCATATGCACTCGGTGGTCTCGGATCAGGGTTCTGTAACAATGAAGAGGAACTCGTTACTCTTTGCGAGAGTTCATTCTCATTCTCTCCACAGGTTCTCGTTGAGAAATCGCTCAAGGGATGGAAGGAAATCGAGTATGAGGTGATGCGTGACCGCTATGACAACTGTATAGCAATCTGTAATATGGAGAACTTCGACCCGCTCGGAATCCATACAGGTGAGTCTATTGTAGTAGCTCCTACTCAGACACTTAGCGCAAAGGAATGTCAGTTCCTTCATGACCTTGCAATCAAGATGGTACGCCATATCGGCATCGTAGGTGAGTGTAATGTTCAGTACGCATACGATACCGATTCAATGGAATATTATGTCATTGAGATGAATGCACGCCTGAGCCGTTCATCAGCTCTTGCATCAAAGGCTACAGGTTTCCCTATCGCATTCGTGGCTGCCAAGATAGGTCTCGGATACGGACTTTTCGATATCAAGAACTCGGTGACCAAGCAGACTCCTGCATTCTTTGAGCCTGCGCTTGACTATGTCGTGGCTAAGATCCCACGTTGGGACCTCTCGAAGTTCACAGGCGTATCCCGCAAGATCGGTTCATCAATGAAGTCTGTCGGCGAGGTGATGTCACTCGGACGTAACTTTGAGGAAATCATCCAGAAGGGTCTTCGTATGATCGGACAGGGGGCAAACGGATTCGTCGGCAACAAGGATATCAAGGTTGACGATATCGACGAGGCTCTCCATGAACCTACAGACAACCGTATCTTTGTGATTTCCAAGGCGATGCAGGCTGGTTATACTGTAGATCAGATCCATGACCTTACAAAGATCGACAAGTGGTTCCTGAACAAGCTTATGGGTATCGTGAATACTCACAAGGAGATGCGTCAGTATGACAACTGCGAGCAGATGCCGCTTGACCTCCTCAGGAAGGCTAAGGTTCAGGGATTCTCTGACGTTCAGGTTGCCAATGCACTATATAAAGGTATGGACAGCGAGATGGCTGAGGATATCGTCCGCGCCTTCCGTAAGTCACACGGCATCGTTCCATGCGTTAAGCAGATCGATACTCTCGCTGCTGACTATCCTGCTGCAACCAACTACCTATATCTTACTTACGGTGGTAACTTCCATGATGTTAAGTATCAGCATGATAAGAACTCTGTAATTGTTCTCGGTTCAGGCGCATACCGTATCGGTAGTTCTGTAGAGTTTGACTGGTGTTCTGTAAACGCGCTCCAGACTATCCGTAACCAGGGATATAGGGGAGTAATGATTAACTACAACCCTGAGACAGTATCTACCGACTACGATATGTGTGACCGTCTCTACTTTGACGAACTCACCTTTGAGCGCGTCATGGATATCCATGATCTTGAGAATCCACATGGAACAGTGGTTTCTGTGGGTGGCCAGATTCCAAACAACCTCGCACTTCGTCTTGATCAGAACAAGGTCAATATCCTCGGAACAAAGGCTACTTCTATCGATAAGGCAGAGGACCGTCACAAGTTCTCATCAATAGTTGATGCACTCGGCATTGACCAGCCTAAATGGAAGGAACTTACCAATTTCGATGAGGTGGACCAGTTCATCGATCAGGTCGGATTCCCTGTACTTGTGCGCCCTTCGTATGTGCTTTCGGGTGCTGCGATGAACGTATGCTACAACCATGAGGAACTTCGCAACTTCCTTGGACTTGCAGCGGAAGTGTCTGAAAAACATCCGGTTGTGATGTCTGAGTTCATGCAGAGATGTAAGGAGATTGAGTTTGATGCTGTTGCAGATGGTGGCGAGGTGATTGCATACGCTATCTCTGAGCATGTAGAGTTCGCCGGTGTTCACTCCGGTGACGCTACCATCCAGTTCCCGCCACAGAAGCTTTATGTCGAGACCGTACGTCGTATCAAGAAGATTGCAAAGAAGATTGCAGCGGCTCTTGAGATTACAGGTCCATTCAATATCCAGTTCCTCGCGAAAGACAACTACATCAAGGTAATAGAGTGTAACCTTCGTGCTTCACGAAGCTTCCCATTTGTTTCTAAGGTTCTCAAAATCAATATGATTGAGCTTGCAACTAAAGCAATGCTTGGAATGAAACCTTCAGCACCTCGCAAGTCTGCATTCGATCTTGACTATGTGGGTATCAAATCATCGCAGTTCTCATTCTCACGTCTTCAGCAGGCTGACCCAGTCCTCGGAGTGGACATGCACTCGACAGGTGAGGTTGGATGTATAGGTGACGACTTCAACGAGGCACTCCTTAACTCAATGCTCTCAGTAGGATATCAGATACCTAAGAAGAACGTACTTATCTCGTCAGGTAATGTTCTTCAGAAGGCAGACCTCTTCAATGCATGTAAGCTTCTTCACGAGAAGGGCTACAATCTCTACGCAACTGAGGGAACAGCCAAGTATCTCGTTGAAAATGGCGTACCTGCAGAGCGCGTGATCTGGCCGACAGAGGCAAATGATCCGGAACTCGCAGGAAAGTACAAGGCTGCCATGGATATGCTTGCAAACAAGGAAATCGACCTCGTGATCAATATCCCTAAGAACTTCTCACACGGAGAGCTTACCAACGGCTATCACGTTCGTCGTGCCGCAATCGATTACAATATCCCGCTTATCACGAATGCCCGTCTTGCAACAGCATTCATCCGTGCATTCTGCTCTATGTCAATAGATGACATCCAGATCAAGAGCTGGGATCAGTATTAGAATCTGACCGCGCAAGACGCATTCAGTATACCAGAACTGCCCGAGGCACTCAATCATAGGGTCCCTCGGGCAGTTTTTTATATCGCAGATTCTCTTATTGAGCAGATGATACTGTCCATGTTCCGCCTGTTTCGCTTGCTGAGTAGCCTGTTTCTACATAGTTTGTCGGATCAGTCTTGAATGTTCCTCCGGTCACTGTGATTGCCTCTAGTGCCTTGGCGCTATCTCCGTAGCTGTAGAAACCATATGCACCGTTGAACGTACCGCCGCTGATATTCAGAGTTTCCAGATTGTTCTTGTTCAAGCCTCCGGTAAGTGCGATGTCACCATTGAATGTGCCTCCGCTGATATCAATAAGTACGTTTTTCATATCATTACCATAGCTGTATGAATATATAGCCAGGTTATATGTCTGGTCCGTACTTGTCAATGTGCCACCATTGACGGTAAGGTTCATTATCGGTGCCACAGCTGCGGTGTTTGATGCCAACTGGATCCATACCGCTCTGTTTCCTGAAATTGTACCTCCGTTTATGGTAACGTTGATTGCCCCGCTTCCGCCGTTGAACATTCTTATGGCTACGTCTCCGCCTGACTGGGTCAATACTGCTCCCTCATTGATGATAAGATTAGCACCTGCGTAATTATCGATCACATACGATGCTCCGCCTTTACTGGTCCTGTTCTCTATCGTTGCATTCTCTATGATCAGTGTACCTTGGTTGCTGATGGTATTGTTTGCATAACCCGGATAAGGTGGCTGACCTTCTCCGCCCCATTCCGTATCTGGTGTAGTCGCTGCAAATGTTATTGTCCCGTTCTTGATTGTAAGGTTTCCTCCGCTCTTGACTGTCGTAAGATACGAAGGTGATGCCGAAGTAGCCACTTTGGAAAGTGTATGCCCGTTCAGATCCAATGTCGCTGTCTTTCCTTGTGCAATCTCTATAGGATCATCCAATACAAAGTCCTGCCCGAGTATTATAGTATGATTAGTGGCCGCATCTATCGCATCCTGTAATGATCCGTAAAGAGTGTCATTGATCTTTGCTATGAAATTGACTTCCATGCTGCCTCTCTTCGGAGTCATTCTCTGCACCACCTGGTCTGACCAGCTGTTGCTTGCGAGCAATGTTGCTCCGTCCATGATTTCTACAGTAATCGTTTCGTATGTACCAAGCGGTACAGGAATATAGAAAGTACCGGTTGCGCCTGCTGTTTCATTGCTGAAAGAGATGGTGACGGTGTTTCCGGCAGATTCATCTGTTACAATGGTAGGTGTATCATCTGAAACATCCGCAGTGAACCCTCCTGTTATCCTTTTGTCTGCGGTGAGGGTAAACGACATGTCGTTACCACCGGCAGGAATGTTTGTAACCGTAATCTTGATAAAGCTGGCAAGATGTTTCAATTCTGTCTCACCTTCAATGATTCTGCCGAACATAGGTGGATTGAAACTGTTGGCATCTGCCGCGATTGATGTGTAATTGTACGATGTCGGCAAGACGTATGTCAATTGTCCGTTCGCTAGAGTGTGGCTTCCAAAGGGGTATACTGCATATTCTCCGATCTCCTCTTGGAAATTGCCATAGAATTGACCGATACTTTCGTTTTGATAACCGTCGGACAGGGTCATTTCTTCAATTCCTTCTGATGTAAAGACTCCTATATTGTCTCCTTTGGTCCAATAGAATTCATTGTCAGCATCAAAACCGACTCGACTCTGTGTCATTTTCTCTGTTCTCACAGTCAATGTCTTGTTATATTCTGCTCTCTCGTTATTAGCGTTTTCCGTCAATTCAATCCTTTGGCATGATGCCGCAAGAAACATAGTCATAGCTATGATGTATAATGTCTTTTCCATATCGATTCAACTAATTTTACATGTCTTCCCAATCGTTTATGCCTTCTCCAGTAAAGCTGGTGCTCAGGATTGCCTGGTCGAGTTCAAGTGTCATGATCTCTGCCCTTGGTGATTCATATCTGTCTGTTTCCATTTTTGTTTAATTTAATATTATGTAATCATTATCAGTCAGCGGACCTCCGCCGGATGACGCATATCAAATGAAATACCACTGCCGCTGCACTTCAAATAAATATTGGGCATCAACAGGCAACTTTACCAGGCCGTTGCGTACATCGATGTGCTTTCTGAGCCGTAGAATGGCGATTTATGTTCGTGATGGCATATAGCGGCAGGCCGTTGCGTACATCGATGTGCTTTGTAGGCCGCAGAATGGTGATTTGTGTTCGCGATGGCATTGAGCGCGGATTAAAGTGAAGGCATTCATGGTTCAGTTCGGATGTATGGTGTATTTGTCATTCGTTTCCAAAACTTTTAAACCTAGAATAGAATTACTAACTTTGCTGTCATATGGCAAAGAAGATAGAAAAGACCAATGCAGCCCGCCTTTTGGATAAGGCGAAAATTCAATATGCACTTATTCCGTACGAGTTTGACGAAAACGATCTCGCAGCGCAACATGTGGCTGATAGTCTGGGTCAGGATATAGCAAAGGTATTCAAGACTCTTGTCCTTCATGGTGATAAGACGGGATATATTGTTTGTGTAATTCCAGGTAACAAGGAAGTTGATCTGAAGGCTCTGGCAAAGGTCAGCGGCAACAAGAAGGTTGAGATGATACCGATGAAGGATCTGCTTCAAGTGACAGGCTATATACGAGGCGGATGCTCGCCGATAGGGATGAAGAAACGTTTCCCCACATTTTTTCATATAACTGCA
Source organism: Candidatus Cryptobacteroides sp. (assembly GCA_045127685.1). Taxonomy (GTDB): domain Bacteria; phylum Bacteroidota; class Bacteroidia; order Bacteroidales; family UBA932; genus Cryptobacteroides. The sequence goes on along the minus strand of JBGVQP010000018.1, from coordinate 7,774 downwards.
AATGATCACGAAAAGATTTATGTGAGTGCGGGAGTAAGAGGGTTACAGATGGAGATCAATCCTGCTGACCTTATCATGTTTGTTCAGGCAACCGTAGCGGAAGTTGCGACAGAAGGGGTTTAGGCACAGAAATTGACTTGTAGCACGTCGTGTTTTATTAATTATTAGTGCTATGAGAAAAATGATTTTAGCAATGTCAGCACTGGCCATGCTGGTCGGGATGACATCCTGTAACAATGTAAACAGTCAAAACGACATTCCAAGTCCCCAGAAACAGGAGAGAAAATTCCTTAACGAGGCCATCAAGCAGAGAAGCCCTGATGTCCAGAAGGTCGATATTATCGGCAATATGGTGGTCTACACTCATATATTCGACGGAATCGTGGATATCAAGACATATACATTTGATGGCGACGAGTGTGTGGAAGCAGAAAGGGCGTACCTTTTTCCTACTCAGATGAGCGCCCTCAGACATTACAGAAGGGCAGTCGAGCAGGCAGATCTGTATGATGATATCCAGATGTTCAAGAAAGAGGTGAAATATGACCTAAAGAAACAGCAGTATGAGCTTGAGACCAAGGGACTGACCAAAGAACAGCTCAAGGCAAAGTTTGACAAGCAGATTGCAGATGCCAAAGCAGACCTGAAGCGAGATGGGAAGTATATAGAGAATGATATGAAGTGTTGCGATGACAAATGTAAAAAGTAGCAGGGGAATGTAAATTCTAAACATTTGCTATTTAAACAATTTAAGGTGGACCGCATCAAAACGGCCCACCTTAAATTATGTAATATCATTACTGTTGTTCTACATGTCATCCTTATCCATGTTCTGGAGCAGTGCATCGTTGGTACCCCATCTGTTCATTCTGTTCTGCAACAGTTCCATCGCCTCGATGCAGTTCATGTCAGCCAGGAACTTACGCATGATCCAGATACGGTTGGCAAGTGCAGGGGAGTAGAGCAGGTCGTCACGACGCGTACTTGAGAGTGTTACGTCGACAGCAGGGAAGATGCGCTTGTTGGCAAGTCTGCGGTCAAGCTGAAGCTCCATGTTGCCTGTTCCCTTGAACTCTTCAAAGATAACCTCATCCATCTTTGAACCTGTCTCGGTGAGGGCTGTAGCGAGGATTGTAAGCGAGCCTCCGTTCTCTATGTTACGTGCCGCTCCGAAGAATCTCTTAGGCTTATGGAGTGCATTTGCATCCACACCGCCGGAAAGTACCTTTCCTGAAGCTGGCTGGACTGTATTGTAAGCACGTGCAAGGCGTGTTATCGAGTCAAGAAGGATTACCACATCATGTCCGCACTCGACCATTCTCTTTGCCTTTTCAAGTACCATATTGGCAACCTTCACATGTCTTTCTGCCGGTTCGTCAAATGTTGAAGCTACTACCTCAGCCTTTACGCTGCGGGCCATGTCGGTAACCTCCTCTGGGCGCTCATCGATAAGAAGAACAATCATGTATACTTCAGGATGATTGTCTGCGATAGCGTTAGCGATTGACTTCAAGAGCATTGTCTTACCGGTTTTCGGCTGTGCTACGATGAGTCCGCGCTGACCCTTTCCTATCGGTGTGAACATATCTACGATACGGCAAGACATGTCATTATGTCCGTTTCCGAGAAGGTTGAATTTCTCTTCCGGGAAAAGGGGAGTCAGGAAGTCAAACGGAATTCGGTCGCGGATAAACTCCGGTGTGCGGCCGTTGATATACTTGATTCGTACAAGTGGGAAATATCTATCTCCGGCCTTTGGTGGCTTGATCTCTCCTGTCACTGTATCACCAGTCTTAAGAGCGTGCTGCTTGATCTGATGCTGTGAAATGTAGATATCATCAGGTGAGTTGAGATAGTTATAGTCCGATGAGCGAAGGAAGCCGTATCCGTCAGGCATGATTTCAAGTACACCAGTTGCTTCAACAACGCCATCAAATTCAATCACAGGCTCCTGTGGTTTCTGCTCCTTCTGTTCCTTTTGCTCTTTTTGTTCTTTCTGCTCTTTGTGATCGCCGTTCTGCTGTGCGTTTTCATTGCGACGATCCCTGTTCTGATGCTTGTTGCCTTTGTGTCGCTGGTTATCGTGCTGCTTCTGCGCCGACTGTTCTGCTGGCACTTCGACAGGCTTGTCCTGTGGATCCTGTTCAGCAACAGTTTCTGCAGTGGTGTCAACGGTTGGTTCAGCAACAGGCTTCTGTCCCTTTTTGATTCGTTCTCTCTTGGCTTTCGGCTGTCTTGGCTTGTCCTGATTGGTCTCCATGACCTGAACGTCATTCACTTGCTGTACAGGCTCTGCCGGATGGACTGTCTTCTCTTGTTCTTCAGTCTTCTGCTCAGCTACCTGAACCTCTGCCGGAATCTCAGTCTCAACAGGCTTCTTCTGGGCTTTAGGCTTGCGACCGCGTGTCTTTTGCTGCTCTGCAGGCTTTTGCTGTTCTGCAGGCTTTTCTTCGTTAGTCTCTACCTTTGGAGTATCATTCTTCGCTGGTCTGCCTCGTTTCTTTGATGGTCTTTCAACAGGAGACTGAGCGCTTTTGATTGCTTCTGCATCGAGAATAGCATACACCAGTTTTTCCTTGTCCATTTTCTTGAATCCCTTCACCCCTAAATCGCTCGCAAGGGCATGGAGCTGGTCCATCTCCATTTCCTTTAACTCAAAAATTTTGTGCATAGATATTAATAATGGTTGATAATCTTAAAATAGAATAGTCTTTCCGAGAGGGAAAGTTGAAACTATTAAAGTTGTGCGAATGTCTTCAGATTTGTAAGACTTCACAAATATAGCTATAATCTTGCAAAATGCAAGCCAGAGATTAATAATTGTTATCCCAGTAACTGCTGCTCTTCTTGAACTGAAGCAGGTCGGCAAGAGCTGCCGCATTTGCTGCAATACGGAAGTTCCATGATTCCCACTGTCCGTTAGGAATCCATGATACATTTATATTGAAGCAGTGCAGGTCATATGTGGCGCTTATCTGTGTGGCACTCATTTTCATGGCCATAAGGTCGAAGTTCGTGCTCATCTGCATTGACAGGCGTGGAGTCAGTTTTACATTACCGCTCAATCCGAGAGTCTGTGTAAACTGATTCTTGTTGATGACTTTGTCGTTTGAGAACTGATAACCTCTTCTGTAGCTGAAGCTATAGTTGAAGTTTACTGACCAAGGTACGTTTGGATTGGTATAATACAACCATCCGCCAGGAATGTACTCTCCGGTAATAGGGTGGTAGTATATTCTGGTGTAGTGGTCTGCAGGATTGCCTCCGGCCTGTTTTGAGCCGTCGTTTCCGTTTATCTTTCCTTCACCCGAGAGCGAGTATGAGAGTGATACGCTGGCATTGGTCAGTCGTGCAAGGCCCTGGCCCATGGAAACGGCAAATGTATTTACACGTCTTCCTGATGGGTTGTTCTTGTCCACGAGGATGCCGTAAGGGTCGAAATTGGCGTTGGCGCTGAGTCCGACCTTACCGAACACCGATGTGGACAGGGTGACTCCGATATTGTTCATGTTAATGGAGTCAGCAAGGAAATTGTATCCTGTGGAGAAGTTCAGGTTATCTATAAGCTTGATCTTCTTTGAACCGGTTCCGGTAGTATCCTTAAGGTCACGTACCTTTGCTTCGAAGTTGTTTCCGAGTGAGAAGTTAAGCGTGGCTGAACTTCCCTTGCCAGGTACTGAATTCAACTGACCTGCGTAGATATTGTATTCCTGCGTCTTGACTTCACCGTTCCTGTCCGTGTAGGTCAAAGTTCTGTATCCGTTGAAGTATTTTGCCTTGTCAGGACTGAATGATGCGGACAATGATGGGGACACGATGTGTCTGATGGCCTGTAGTTTACGATGCTTTCCGAAGTTGAATATACCATACAGGCGAGTACTCATCGAGATGCTTCCGGAGTAATTATGGGTGGCTCCGAATGCGCCGAACATCTTGCCCTTTATGTCTTCGACTTGTCCGGTGTCCGGATTGTATTCCTTTTCAGTTGTACGGAAGAACCAGTTCATTCCGTAACTTACACTTGGTGTTATGTTAATGTACTTGAAAAGGGTGAAGTTGGGAAGACCTATCTGGAAGTTATGAGCCATTCCGTTCTGGAACTTGTCCCAGAAACCCGGTTTGTTGAACTCGGACGCCTTGAAGTTTATCCTGTTCTGAAGCGAAGTGTTGTATCCGAGTGAGAATTTTTCATACCACTGTTCCTTGCCGACTCTGTTCTTTCTCTTGAACGGATAGAATCGGCTCACGGAGAATGTCACGTTAGGGAGGGTGAATGAGTATGAACTGTCTCGTGAGTTCTGGTTATGCAGGGCATTGATGGAAAGGTTGATCTTTCCGTTCCAGTTCTTGGAATATGAAATGGATGATGAAATCTGGTTCTGGAGTGCTTCCTGGACCGATGTAGAGTTATATCGGCTGTTTGAAGGGCTGGAGAAGTTTACTGATGCGGTGAAACTTGTTCCCGGTCTTGCCTTGGGATCCTGGGAATGATTCCATCTCAACGCGAAGTTCCTGGTCTGAAAGAAGTCTGAAGAACCTTTTTCACCGACCTGGTCATTTGAGTATGTGATTGAGAAACTACCGTTGCATTTGTAGTTTACCTTGTATCGCGAGTTTACATCGACAGCCCATGAACCCAGGGTGTATATGTCACCAGTAATGGCAATGTCGAAATATTGACCAATGACAAAATACAGACCAAGGTCTCTGAGGTAGAATCCTCGGGATGTTTCCTCACCGAAGGTAGGGAAGAGGATACCTGTCGCTCTGTCCGGACGTTTCGGAATGAATCCGAACGGCAGTCCGACAGGGAGCGGTACATCTGCGATGACAGGGTATGCCGGACCGAACACGGTTTTCTGGGATGGCTTTGTCATTACCTTCGCAGCTGTCAGATGAAGGTAGTAATGTGGTTCCTCACAGTCGCATACTGTGTATTTTCCTTTGGTTATGTTGATGGACCTGTCTGGCATCATCTTGATGTTATGGCCATGAAGGATTCCGTCCTGTTCTTGTGTGACCATGTTCGTGATACGTGCCTTCTGTGTGTTGAAGTTGTATCTGACCTCATCCATAGTATATGATTTGCCTCCCTGCTCCATTACGGGACGTCCTACGACATTTCCGGTTGTGTCGGTGGTTCCTCGCGCAAACAGGATTCCACTCTTGAGGTCATACTCCATGTAGTCGGCTGACATCTTCATGTTTCCGTAGGTTACCGTCACGTCCCCGTAGTAATGGATAATCTGTTTGCCGTTGCTGAAGTCTTCGATTATCGAGTCGCGGGCCGTTGTGAAGGCCGGAGCATCGAGTGAACTTTTGGTGAGAAGATCGAGCGAATCCGCCCTATGAATCGAATCTGCTGTTGCAATTGAATCGCGAACAGCCAGGAGAGAGTCTGACAAAACGGGCTTGCTGGTGTCAGAAACAGCCTCGCGCAAGGCCGCATTCCCCTGCGACCTCCGCTGTCTTTTAGGGCTTTGTGCATACATGTCTAAATCGCTGAGGAACAGCAGTATGAGTGTAATCATACCGACCCATCTGATCAGCTTACCGAACATGCATCTGTTAATATATGACATCAATTATAGCGCGTATTTGACAAGTTTTTCTTAATTTTGCAACCCGCAAATTTACTCATAATTTCGAAGAATACCAAATTGTATTGCATATGAGGCTTCTGACCAATATATTGACTGCGCTTCTTCTTGTCTTCGCATCCTTTTATGTGAAGGCCCAGACTACGGCTCATCCGGGTCTGAAGACGGTGGTCATAGATCCCGGTCATGGCGGAAAGGATCCGGGAGCCTTGGGAAAGGGTGGCAAGGTAAACGAAAAGCAGATTGTGCTCGCGGTCGCCAAGAAACTCGGCTCTAAAATCAAGGAGAAGTATCCTGATGTGAAGGTGATATATACCAGAAGCAGCGATGTCTTCATCGGACTTCACGAAAGGGCAATGGTGGCCAGAAGGAACAACGCTGACCTGTTCATCTCGATACATTGCAATGGAAGCTCAAGTCAGGACGCCAAAGGCACATCTGTCCATATCCTGGGACAGAACTCGGATAATTCTCGCAACAAGACCGATTATTTTGAAAGGAATATGTCGGTTGCTCAACGTGAGAATTCCGTAATAGTTCTGGAGGAAGACTACAAGACCAAGTATCAGACTTTCGATCCGTCTTCTCCGGAATCATATATCAGCCATCAGCTTCAATGGATGGCTTATTATGAGAGTAGTCTCCTATTCGCATCTGAAGTAGTTGATAATCTTATTGCAGCGCCGCTTACGGCACGGAAAATAGTAATAGATCAGGATATTTTTCAGGTTCTCGTTGAAGCCAATATGCCTGCTGTGCTGCTGGAACTCGCATTTGTGACAAATCCGACAGAGCACAGGTATCTCGCTTCGGAAGCCGGACAGGAGCAGGTCGCGGAGAGGCTGTTCAAGGCTTTCTGCTCTTATAAGACCAAGTATGATGCGAGTGTCACCGTAGATGTGCCGGAAGAAACGAAGGTGGATCGGACGGATGAACCCGCAAAGGTAAGCTATGGTGTTCAGATTATGGGGTTGGGGCGGTTGTTGCAGTCCTCGGATCCGGCTTTCAAAGGTCTTGAAGCTTATGCGGTAAAAAGTGTAGAGTCTAATATATATAAGTATATATGCGGAAGGTACGACTCTGTTCAAAAGGCGCAGTCGTCCCTTGCGGCTGTTCGGAAGAAGTTCCCGGAGGCATTTGTTGTCGAGGTAAGAGGAACGGAAGTAAAACGTGTGAAATAACAGTATTTAATATGAGAAGGGAATTCAAGATCGGCATTTTTGCTGTTTTAGTTTTAACGGGATCTTTCTTTCTGCTGAATTATCTCCGTGGCAAGGACTTGTTGAACAGGGAAATTCAAGTGGTGTCACAGTATGAAGACCTTCAGGGGCTGGTTCCGTCTGCTCCTGTGTTTATAAAGGGATTCAAGGCCGGAAAGGTGACGGAAGTCGAATATGTTTCAGAGCAGAGGCTTTTCAATGTTACCAGCTCCGTATCCAAGGACTTTCAGATACCAGAGGATTCTCAGATGGCGATATACAGCATTGATGTAATGGGGACCAAAGGTGTCAGGATTATTCTGGGGTCCGCTGATGTGCCTGTTGCTGATGGAGATACCTTGGCTTCGGTAGTGGAGCCAGGTCTTATGGATGCACTTGCGGAGGGAATCGGTCCGCTTCTGGATAAGGTTTCCAATACGCTTGACAGCCTGAATGTTACTGTATCAGGAGTGAACGACCTTCTTTCGCAGTCCAACATATCCAGCGTATCTAATACTTTGAAGAATCTGGAAGTCACTATGGCAAATGTCAGGCAGCTTTCCAGGACGGTTAACGGTAAATCCCAGGAAATTAATGACCTGGTTGAAAATCTCTCTTCGTTTTCATCCGGACTTGAGGTTCTTGTCAGTAGGGCTGATACAACTTTGACGGGTATCAACAATGTCGTTGCAACGGTTAATGGTGCAGATATAGCAGGGGTGGTCACATCATTCAGGAAACTTCTGGATAATGTCAACGATCCGGATGGCAGCGTCGGAAAACTTTTCAGCAACGGATCGGTATATGATTCGGTGGATTCTCTTCTTGTGGATTTAAATGTTATTGTTGATAAAATAAAGGAAAATCCTAAAAAATACCTCAAGATTTCAGTCTTCTGATGCTATAAATCAGCATAATATGTGAAAATATTAGTTTTGAAATATTCAAAATTGTAACTAACTGAAATTGCCATAT
>JBGVQP010000017.1:0-213462 GCA_045127685.1 Candidatus Cryptobacteroides sp. | reverse complement strand
GCGGAGAGTGAGGGATTCGAACCCCCGGACCCGTTAAGATCAACGGTTTTCAAGACCGCCGCATTCGACCACTCTGCCAACTCTCCAATATTGTTTCCAATCTTGGGATTTGCTCCTGTTGTCGCATTTCCCGATTGGGATTGCAAAGGTACGAATAATTTTGATATCTGCAAATTTTTCTTTGATTTTTTCAGTTTGAAATGGAGGGTCGGCTAAAATAGGGGAGGGAATGAGTCAAGACTTGCTGATATTTCAGTTTTTATAAGAAATCTTTTCATTATATTTGTTTCTTCTAAACGAACTTGATATGAATAATACTAAAATTGTCGGCGAAAAGATCAGGACTATCCGAGAGGCCAGGCAGATAAGTGTAGAGGAGCTTGTGGAACGTACCGGATTGGCAGCTGAGCAGATTGAAAGCATCGAAGAGAGTGTCGTTGTCCCCTCATTGGCACCTCTTATCAAGATAGCGCGCGCGTTGGGAGTGCGTCTGGGTACATTCCTTGACGACCAGGATGAGTCAGGAGCAGTGGTGTGCCGCAGCCGTGAGCGCACAGGCAAGAGCATAAGCTTTTCCAATAATGCCGTAAGTGCTCGCGCCCATATGCAATATCACTCTCTGTCAGCCTCAAAGGCAGACCGTCATATGGAACCGTTCATCATTGACGTTGCTCCTACTGAAGAGACATCCTATGAACTTTCATCTCACGAAGGCGAAGAGTTCATATATGTTATGGAGGGTGCTGTGGAGGTGTCTTATGGAAAGAAGAAACATCTTATCGAGGCTGGCGACAGCATCTATTACGACTCGATCGTACCTCACCATGTCCATGGATTCGAAGGACAGGCGGCAAAGATCCTTGCTGTTGTCTATACACCTATATAACAGTCTCAGTCTATGGAACTTTCAAACCGAACCCTAGGCCACTGGCTGGAACACTGGGCCGAGGTGACTCCCGATAAGGAATATATTGTCTATTCTGACCGCAACCTAAGATTTACCTGGAGCAAGTTCAATGAGCGTGTGGACAATATGGCCAAGGGCCTGCTGTCCATAGGTGTAGAACGCGGAACGCATGTAGGCATATGGGCAGGCAATGTACCGGACTGGCTTACTTTCCTTTATGCCTGTGCCAAGATAGGCGCGGTTGCAGTGACTGTAAATACTAATTACAAACAGTCGGAACTCGAATATCTCTGCGAGAATTCAGATATGCACACCCTCTGCATCGTAAACGGAGACAGAGGAAGTGATGATTATGTAAATATGGTCTATGCCATGCTTCCGGAGCTCAGAACGTGCCAGAGAGGTTATCTCAAAAGCGAGCGGTTCCCGCGCATGAAGAACGTGATATATATAGGTCAGGAAAAATATCGCGGTATGTATAATACGGCGGAAATCCTGCTGTTGGGAAGCAATATCGATGACGATGACCTTGTGGAGGCTAAGGCAAAGGTGAGTTGCCATGATGTGGTGAACATGCAGTATACTTCCGGTACGACTGGTTTTCCGAAGGGTGTGATGCTGACGCATTATAATATCGCGAACAACGGCTTCCTGACCGGAGAACACATGAAGTTCACATCCGAGGATAAGTTGTGTGTATGCGTTCCTCTTTTCCACTGTTTCGGAGTGGTTCTGGCGACCATGAACTGTCTTACCCACGGCTGCACACAGGTCATGGTGGAGAAGTTTGATCCGCTGGTGGTGCTGGCATCAATCCATAAGGAGCGCTGTACTTCGCTTTACGGCGTGCCGACAATGTTCATTTCGGAACTTAACCATCCGATGTTCGATATGTTCGATATGTCAAGCCTCCGGGTGGGTATAATGGCCGGCTCTCTTTGTCCGATCGAACTCATGCGTCAGGTAGAGGAGAAGATGTTTATGAAGGTGACAAGCGTTTACGGACTTACTGAAGCGTCGCCGGGAATGACCCAGACACGAATAGATGACTCGTTTGAAGTTCGCTGTACCACTGTCGGAAGCGATTATGAGTTTACGGAAGTCAAGGTCATAGATCCTGAGACTGGTCAGGAGTGTCCGGTGGGAGTTCAGGGAGAGATGTGTAACCGAGGTTATAACACCATGAAGGGTTACTATAAGAATCCTCAGGCTACAGCGGAAGTTATTGATGAGAACGGCTTCCTGCATTCTGGAGACCTTGGTGTAAAGGACCCGGATGGCAATTACCGCATTACGGGACGTATCAAGGATATGATCATCCGTGGAGGTGAGAATATATATCCTCGTGAGATTGAGGAATTCCTCTATAAGATGGAGGGGATCAAGGATGTCCAGGTGGCGGGTATTCCGTCAAAGAGGTATGGTGAGGCTGTCGGAGCATTCATCATTCTTCATGAGGGAGTCCAGATGACGGATATTGATGTACGCGAGTTCTGCAATGGTAAGATAGCCCGTTACAAGATACCGAAATACATCTTTTTTGTCGACCAGTTCCCGATGACCGGCAGCGGCAAGATCCAGAAGTATAAACTCAAGGATCTCGGACTGGAACTCTGTGCCAAGAATGGAATAGAAATAATCTAAATCAATTTATATGAAGAAAGTACTCGTAATCGGCGGCGGTGGCCGTGAACATGCAATTGTGGATGCGATAAGCCGCAGCCCGCAGGTAGGAAAAATCTATTGTGCACCAGGAAATGCCGGTATCGCTCAGCAGGCTGAGTGTGTGGCAATCAAGGATACTGATGTTGAGGGGCTTAAGAATTTTGCCCTTGAAAACGGTATTGACCTTGCAGTGGTGGGCCCGGAAGTGGCTCTTGCGGCTGGTGTGGTTGATGCTTTCAAGGCAGCAGGACTCCGTATCTTCGGTCCGTCAAAGGCTGCAGCCACTATCGAGGCCAGCAAGGACTTCGCCAAGCAGCTTATGGCAAAGTACAATATCCCTACAGCAGCGTTTGAGACATTCGAGGATTATGAACCGGCTCTTGAATATGTAAAGAAAGGCTCATTCCCTGTCGTGCTCAAGTACGATGGTCTTGCTGCCGGAAAGGGTGTAGTTATTCCGGAAACTCTCGAAGAGGCTGAAGAAACTCTCAAGGATATGCTTCTTGATGACAAGTTCGGCAAAGGCAAGGTTGTGGTAGAGGAGTTCCTGACAGGACCGGAGTTCTCGTTCATGTGCTTCGTGGACGGTCTTGATGTTTATCCTATGACTCTTTCACAGGACCACAAGCGCGCATTCGAGGGCGATAAAGGCCCGAATACCGGTGGTATGGGTGCATATTCACCAGTTCCGATCATTACAGATGAAGACCTTGAGTTCTCTCTGGAGCATGTGATGAAGCCTACAGCTGCTGCAATGGTGGCAGAGGGTTGTCCTTTTACAGGCGTTCTTTACGGAGGTCTTATGAAGACTCCGCAGGGACCGAAGGTAATCGAGTTCAACTGCCGCTTCGGTGACCCGGAGACAGAAGTCGTTCTCCCAAGGCTCAAGACTGATATTTATGATATATTCTCAGCAGTAGCAGATCATACTCCTATGCCGCAGATCGAGTGGAAGGAAGAAGTGACCATGGGATTTGTCATGGCATCAAAGGGTTATCCTGGAGACTATCAGAAGGGCTATGAGATAGTATTCCCTGAAAGTCTGCAGCAGTCATCAGGACGTCATTCTGAGGAGCATGGCGACGTGAGAATCTACCATATGGGAACATCCAATAAGGATGGCAAGTTTTATACTTCAGGAGGTCGCGTCCTTATGGTCGTAGGTTTCGGCGCTGACCTGCAGGAAGCTCATGACAAGGCTCTCGCAGCAGTGGAGTCTATCGAATGTGATAACCTGTTCTATCGTCGTGACATCGGCTGGCGTGTACTTTAATTGTCATTCCGAGCGACCACACTGATGTCATTCCGAGCGACAGAAGGGAGTCGAGGAATCTAAACATACAACTATGGCAAAAGTAATATCAGGAAAAGATCTATCAGCTCAGCTGAAAGCGGAAATGGCAGCCCAGGTGGCGACATTTCCTGAAAAATACGGTCGTGTGCCTCATCTGGTGGTCATTCTTGTGGGAGAGGACCCTGGCAGCGTGTCTTATGTCACAGGAAAGGCAAAGGCGTCAGAGGCCGTAGGTATAAAGAATACAACCATCAGAAGGCCGGACACCATTTCCGAGGATGAACTGCTCGGAATGATCCGTGAACTTAATGCAGACGATTCTGTTGACGGTATCCTTGTGCAGCTTCCTCTTCCTAAGCATATCAGCGAGGATAAGGTGATTGAAGCCATTGCAAAGGAAAAGGATGTGGATGGTTTTCACCCTCTCAATGTAGCAGCCTTGTGGCAGAAACAGGAGTGTATACTTCCATGCACTCCGAAAGGTATCATCAAGATGCTTAAGGCAGCCGGGGTAGAGATTAAAGGCAAGAGAGCAGTGGTGATCGGACGAAGCAATATCGTCGGCCTGCCTGTATCAAAACTTCTTCTTGATGAGAATGCGACGGTGACCATCGCTCATAGCCGTACGGTGAATCTTCCGGAAGTGACACGCAATGCTGAAATTCTGGTCGTTGCTATCGGTCGTCCGAAGTTCGTGACGGCAGACATGGTGTCAGAGGGTGCCGTAGTCATTGATGTGGGAGTCAACCGCGATCCTGACACAGGTAAGCTTTGCGGTGATGTGGATTATGCCGCCATAGAACCAAAAGCGTCTGTAATCACTCCGGTCCCTGGCGGCGTCGGTCCAATGACAATATGCTGTCTGATGGAAAACACTATAGAGTGTTTCCTTGCTAAGATGGCCTATTAATATCCGCCACCAAGTGCGTGGTAGAGATTTACAACGCTCTGGAACTCATCGAATCTGTCAGAAACCTCTCCCAGCTCAACCTGGAGGAGGTTTTTCTGTGCAGTAAGCACCTCAAGGTAACTTGCGTTTCCGTGCTTCATCAGAAGTTGGGTGTTCAAAACGGCAGCCTGAAGGCTGACAATCTGCTTTTTGTCAAGTTCAACTCGTCTCTTGGCTGTTTCCCACAGGCTTATGGCATTGTTCACTTCTACTCCTGCATCAAGAAGGCTCTGACGGAATCCGTATAGTGCCTGCTTGTACTTTGACTCAGCGGCTAGTTTCTTTGCCTTGAGGGCACCACGGTTAAAAATCGGCTGTGCCAGCGATCCGATGAGATTTGTAATAAGGCTCCCCGGGTCAAGAACGATGCTTCCGCCGCCTGTTGTCCATCCCAATGCTCCGCTGAGGCTGAGGTTAGGATAGAAAGCGGCCTTGGCGATATTCGTGTCATAGAAACATTGTGCGAGGGTCATCTCTGCCTGTTTCACGTCTGGACGACGGCTCAGAAGCTCTGCCGGAACTCCAGCGCAGAGTCTGTGAGGCAGTTCCTGTTCATCAAGCGTTCCTCGTTCTATTGCCATAGGAACTGTTCCAAGCAGGGCACAGAATGAATTCTCTACAGCGAGAATCTCCTTTTCAAGTGTCAGTACGTTAGCCTCTACGCTTAACTTGTTGGCCTTTGCCTGAAGCACGGCGGCTTCATTGGTCTTTCCGCCACGCTTGAGGGCTTCCATTGCCCTTATGTTCTCCTCCCATGTCTTCAGAGTGCGCTTGCTGATCTTAAGCTGCTCGTCCAGCATCAGGAGCATATAATAACTGTTTGCAATAGTAGCCACAAGTTGTGTTTGAACCGCCTGTCTATAGGCTTCAGACTGCATCAGGGCAGCCTCGGCCTTTCTCTTGGAGTTGCGCAGTGAACCGAATATGTCGGCATCCCAGCTGGCTCCGATCTGTGCATTGAAGGTTCCGGGGAAACCACCTCCTGAAGCGGTGATAGATACTCCCGGAAGTAATGCTCCACGTGCGGCAAGCAGGTAGGCCTGAGATTCCTTGACCTTGAGCTGCGCCACATTCATGTCTGTATTATGTTCAAGACCGAGCCTTATCCATTCCTGTAGAATCGGGTCCGTGAACATCTTGTCCCACGAGACAGAAGCCGTAGAAACTGTGTCAGATGGTCCGACATTCATCCTTCTGTACAGGCTGTCGACGAATGACATCTCCTGCCTTTCGTATTTCTTGTAAAGTCCGCAGCTGCTCAAAGACAGTATTGCGAGACATATTATGATGAATCTTTTCATACATTTATATTTAGATCCTTCGCTGCGCTCAGGATGACGTAAATAGCTCAGGATGACGTAAATGTTATTTTAAGTTTCGTTTAGGCATTACCTTCTCCTCTATCCACTGGAATACGATGAACAGTGATGGTACAATAATCAGGAGGGCGATTGTTCCGATGAGCATACCTCCGACTGTACCTACTCCGATAGAGATGTTTCCATTGGCTCCCACTCCGCTTGCGAACATGAGCGGAAGCATACCGAAGATCATCGTGAGCGATGTCATCAGGATAGGACGCAGACGAGCCTTGGCAGCCGATAATGCGGCCATCGTGATGGACATTCCTTCAGAGCGTTTCTGTGATGCGTATTCGGTAAGAAGGATCGCAGTCTTTGCAAGCAGTCCGATGAGCATGAGCAGACCGATCTGCAGGTAGATGTTGTTTTCCAGACCGAACCATCTTGCGAAAAGGAAACTTCCGGCAAGTCCGAACGGAACGGAAAGGATGATGACAACAGGAATGAAGATACTCTCATACAATGCGCAGAGGATCAGGAAGATGAATACGACGCAAATGACGAATATCACAGCAACTGAGCTTCCTGTATCTGCCTCCTCGCGGGACATTCCGCCGAACTCATATCCGTATCCGGCAGGCAGAACCTTTGCGGCAGTCTCGCGAACAGCCTGGATTGCCTGTCCTGAACTATATCCGTCTGCAGCCTGTCCGTTGACAGATATCGCAGTAAACAGGTTGAATCGAGAGATGGACTGAGGTCCATAGATACGGGTCAGTCTGAGGTACTGGTTTATAGGGGACATCTCACCGCTTGATGTGCGCACGAACATATTCTGCAGAGACTCTGTGTCAAGACGGTACTCAGGAGCGGCCTGCAGCATGACGCGATACAGTTTAGAGAATCTGTTCATGTTAGATGCATAACTACCTCCCACATATCCTGAAAGCACATCCAGTACATCTCCCGGTGATGTTCCGTTCCTCTTGCACTGTGCGGCATCTACCTCCACCAGATACATCGGGAACTTGGAGTCGAACGAGGTCTTCGCACGCGAGACTTCCGGACGCTTGTTCAGTTCGGCGATAAAGTCTTTTGAAATTTTTTCCAGATCTTCCAACTTTCCACCCTTCTGGTCCTGGATATATACTTCAAATCCGCTGCTGGCTCCGTAACCAGGAATCATGCCTCGTGTATAGACCATGATATCTGCAGAGGAAATGTCATCCGTCCTGCGGTGAATCTCCGCGATGACCGCATCGATATGGTCTTCTTTTTCCGGACGGTCTTCCCAGTCATGGAGACGGATCATGAAGCTACCGGTCGAGGTTCCCTGTCCGAACATCATACCGTAACCGGTGGTCATCGAGTAGGCCTTTATCTGAGGAATTGTGCTTATCCTTCTGTTGATTTCCTCCATAACCTTCTGAGTTTCTGCAAGGTTGGTTCCCGGAGGAGTGCGCACGTCCATGTTGATCGATCCCATGTCCTCTTTAGGCACGAGACCTGTCTTGGTCGTGGTCATCATATAATACAGTCCACCGCAGGCAACCACAAGCAGAATCACGGTCAGCCATTTGCGCTTGAGCATGAAGAATACCACATGCTTGTACTTGTCCACAAGCCTTCCGAATCCGGCGTCGAATGCATGGTGGAAGCGTGTCGAGAAACTTGCTTTTTCCCCTTCCTGGACCTCGGCGTGCGGAGTCATGATCAGAGCACAGAGGGCAGGGGAGAGGGTGAGTGAATTAAGCAGTGATATACCTACGGCAACAGCCATCGTAAGTCCGAACTGCGTATAGAATGTACCGGTTGTCCCTCCCATGAAACTTACGGGGATGAACACCGCCATGAATACGAATGTAGTCGCGATAAGGGCCATTGAAATACCTCCCATGGCATCGACTGCAGCCTTGTATGGAGACTTGTAGCCTTCATCGAATTTGGCCTGCACCGCTTCCACGACCACGATGGAGTCATCTACCACCGTACCGATCACAAGCACGAGGGCGAAAAGTGTGATCATGTTCAGGGAGAATCCCGCAACGTAAAGGAAGGCGAATGTTCCCACGAGCGATACTATGATAGAGATGGTCGGAATGATGGTCGAACGCATGCTCTGCAGGAATACGAATACCACGAGAATCACGAGCAGGATAGCCTCGAAGAGGGTCTTGATGACATTTCTGATCGAAGCGTCGAGGAAGTCCTTTGTACTCATGAGGTCCACGATCTCAAGACCTTTCGGCAACTCTCCCTTGATTTTTTCAATCTCCTTGTCAACTGCCTTGATGATTTCGTTGGCGTTCGAGCCGGATGTCTGCGAGATCATCAGCGTAGTTCCCGGATGGCCGTTCACGAGTCCGATGTAGTCGTAAGTCCTTTCTCCCAACTCGATGTTTGCTACATCCTTCAGCCTGAGCACAGTACCGTTGCTTTCTGCACGGATGACCATGTTTTCATAGTCTGTTACGTTCTCATATCGTCCGCGGTACTTGAGCACATATCGGAATGTGTTTTCCGATTCCGCTCCAAGGGTACCGGTCGGAGCCTCGAGGTTCTGTTCTGCAAGAACTTTCGAGATGTCAGATGGCATAAGGCCGTATTTGGCCATCTTGCCCGGATCCAACCATATTCGGAGCGAATAGTCTCCGCCTCGAACATCGACTTCGCCGACTCCGGCAATGCGGGAAAGACGAGGCTCGATGTTGATTTTCAAATAGTTGATGATGAATTTTCTATCGAAAGATCCGTCAGGACTATATACAGCAATGGCCTTGATGCGGCTGGTCTGTCTCTTCTTGACGGTAACACCACTCTTGGTAACCTCACCAGGAAGAAGACTCTGGGCAGAGGCAATCCTGTTCTGTACATTGACCATCGCCATATCTCCATCAGTTCCCTGACGGAAATATATCTGGATGCTGGCAGAACCTGAGTTTGTGGCAGATGAGACCATGTACATCATGTCTTCTACGCCGTTGATGGCCTCTTCGAGAGGTACGAGCACACTTTTCTGTACAGTCTCGGCGTTGGCACCGGCATAGGCGGCTGACACACTGACAGTAGGTGGCGCGATTTCCGGGAACTGCTCGACCGGAAGCTGCACCAGTCCGATAAGTCCCACAAGGAGGATCATCACAGAGATCACTCCTGCAAATATCGGACGGTCGATGAAAGTCTTTACGTTCATTATTCAGCGCCCTCCACAGTTTCAGAGTCAGATGGTCTGCTCTTGATTGTTGCGCCTTCCTTGATCAGACCTGCACCTTCCGCTACGATGACATCTCCGATTTCAAGTCCTTTTGTGACGATGTACTCGGTTCCGTTGTTGTGCGGAGCCACCAGGATTTCAGTTGCGGATGCCTTTCCGTCCACAACCTTGTAGACGAATATCCTGTCCTGAAGTTCGTATGTTGCAGTCTGTGGAATCACGATGCAGTCGCTGATGATCATGGGGATGATTATGGTTCCGCTTCCGCCGTTGCGCAGAAGGTGGTTGCGGTTGTTGAAGACAGCCCTGAGGCTTACTGCACCTGTGCTTTCGCTGATGGTACCGCTTATGGCATTGATCTTTCCGGTGAAATCGTATTTCTGACCGTTGCTCATCACAAGTTCGACTTCCGGCATCTGTTTGATGGCGTTGTTGAGCGATCCGTACTGCTGGACCATGTCAAGCATCTGGTTTTCCGCCATGGAGAAATAGGCGTATACCTTGCTGTCGTCAGAAACAGTGACAAGCGGCTGTGAAATGCTGCTGCTCACAAGAGCACCGACGCGGTATGGAATCATACTGGCTACACCGTTCACAGGAGAACGTACTTCGGTGTATGAAAGGTTGTTTCTTGCATTCAGCTCTTCCGCCTTGCACAGAGCGAGTCTTGCCTCGGCTTCTGTCAGGTCGTTCTGCGCGGTCATCAGGTCGAATTCCGACACGACATCCTGCTCGTAAAGGTCCTTGTTGCTTTCATAAATAAGCTGTGCCGTAGAAAGGGCGGCCTCCGCGCTCTTTACATTTGCGGTCGCAATCTCGTGTGCCGCTTTGTAAGGAGTCTGGTCTATCACGAAGAGCACTTGTCCTTTACGCACGCTTTCTCCTTCTTCAATGAGGATTTCAGTGATCATTCCGCTCACCTGCGGGCGGATTTCCACCGTCTGGACACCGCTGATTGCTGCGGAATAGCCGGTTGACAATGTCCTGTCGCTCAGGGATACTTCAAGTGTTTCATAATAGGTTTCACCTTTCGGTGCGGTCTTCGGACCCTGCTTGCAGCCTACTGTCATGAGGGTAAGGACAGCAAGAGCAGTCAATGCAAGTTTTCTCATCATATTTTTGTGTTCGTTTAAATTTCCAATATAACCTACAAAATTACTCAAATTTGTGGAGTCGGCAAAACTTGCGTGATATTAAAAGGAATTTTGTAAATTTGTATGATTGCTTCAGGACGACTCGGGGCGTCCGGCTTTAAAAACAGAAAACTATGTCAAGAAGGAACAAGGCTCGCGGCAGAGGCCGTGGAAGAAGGGAAAAGAAGGTTTTTCCTATGATGACGGGCAAGGTGCAGATGTCCAGGGACGGGTTTATATTTGTGATAAGCGATGGTGATGAAGACGATGTCTTTGTGCCGAAGTCCCATACTATGGGAGCACTTCATGGCGATATCGTACGTGTGGCGGTGACGCGCGAAAAGACGGACAAGCGGCGTGAAGGAAAGGTTGTTGAGATTGTGGAAAGAAGCGTGAGGCCTTTCATCGGGATCCTGCACGTGGTCGGTCATCAGGCGTGGGTGCTTATAGAAAGCCGGTTCATGCCGTATGATATATCTGTACCTTATACCGACGAGTTGGGACGAAGTACGGGAATGAAGGTGTCTGCGGTGGTGGATGGCTGGAAGAAGGGAGCGACGATACCTTTCGGACATGTCGTCGATATACTTGGTGAGCCGGGTGACAACGATACGGAGATGCATGCGATATTGGCGGAGTATGCTCTGCCTTACAAGTTCGAGCCTGAGGTAGAGAATGCTGCCGATCATATATCCGAGGACATAACAGCAGAAGATCTCAAAGGCAGACGCGACTTCAGGGATATCCTGACATTTACGATTGACCCGGCAGATGCAAAGGACTTTGACGATGCTCTTTCGTTCAAGGTGCTTGAAAACGGCAACTATGAGGTCGGAGTGCATATCGCCGATGTGACGCATTATGTAAAACCTCATGATATTGTTGATGAGGAGGCGCGCAAAAGGGGGACATCTGTCTATCTTGTAGACAGGACAGTGCCTATGCTTCCGGAGAAACTCTGCAACAAACTCTGCTCACTCCGTCCTCATGAGGAAAAACTCACGTTCTCGGCAGTGTTTGAACTTACCCCGCTGGCCAGGATTGTCAGCCGCTGGTATGGCAGGACGGTCATTTACTCCGATCACAGATTTGCTTATGAAGATGCGCAGGCGATAATAGAAGCAGGCCCGAAGGTGTCGCATGAGGGAGTGGCCGTGGAAATCCGCGACGCAGTCCTTACGCTTCATGGACTTGCTTCAAAACTTCGCAAGAAGCGCTTTGCGGCGGGAGCGATCAGCTTCGACCGTCCGGAAATGAAGGTCGAGGTGGATGAAAAGGGCAAGCCGGTAAATGTATATCAGAAAGTGTCCAAGGAGGCCAACTGGCTTATTGAGGAGTTCATGCTTCTTGCCAACAGGAGTGTGGCTGAATTTGTCGCTACCGGATGCAAAGGCCTTTCGGACGGGCCGGCAGGAAGTCGCAAGCCTGTCAAGACTTTCGTGTATCGTGTGCATGATGAACCGAATCTGGAAAAACTGGAAAATCTTCGTGCTTTTGTCGGCAATTTCGGATATAAGATGGGTCCGACCAATAACGGAAAGGATATTTCACGGGAACTTTGCTCTCTTTTCGCAGCAGCAAAGGATACACCTGAGTATAATGCCATCGAGATGCTCTCGCTCCGTACGATGGCAAAGGCCCGTTATGATATTGAAAACCTTGGCCATTACGGACTTGCGTTCAAATATTATACTCATTTCACTTCTCCGATCAGACGTTATCCGGATATGCTGGTTCATCGTCTGCTTGCACGTTATCTGGAAGGAGGGGAGTCAGCAAAGGCTGAAACATATGCAAAACTATGCAAATACGCATCCGAAAGGGAAGTCGTTGCAGCAGAGGCGGAACGTTCGAGCGTGAAATACAAGCTTGTCGAGTTTATGGAGGACAAGGTCGGATATACTTTCGGAGGCGTGGTGTCAGGACTTACGGAATGGGGTATGTATGTGGAGGTCGAGCCGACCAGAATTGAGGGCATGGTGCCGCTTCGTGATATCAGAAGTGATTTCTACGAGTTCGATGCGGATCATTACAGACTTGTGGGCCGCCGATCTGGTGTCGTGTATAATTTAGGAGATCCGGTGCGTGTGCGGGTAAAGAAGACTGATCTGAGGCAGAAACTTCTTGATTATGAACTGATAGAGACAGGCCTGGAAGAGCGTGTCTATGACCGTATCGATTATGAGCAGGGCAGAGGCACGTCGTTCATAAAAGGAGAGGACGGTTCGTTTGACAATGTCACTGTCGGAATCAATAAGGCTGCCCGCAAGGAGAAGGTCCGCAAGGCGATAAAGGAATCAAAGAAAAAGGCGGCAGCCAGGAAGGGGGCGCCTCGCAAAAATACCAGGACAAAGAAATGATCAATACGGAATATACAACTAAACATAACCTACTATGGCTTTCATGAAAAAAGATCAGAAGTACAAATGGTGCTTTGAGAGCATCGGGGGCACAACCCGTGTGAAGATTTCAACAGGTCAGGATCTTGCGCACCTTGCAGAACTGGATCCGAAGATGTGGACAGTACTTTCATGCCCGGTCAAGGGGCTTGGAATCGATGAAAAGAGCCTTGCTTACATTGATGCCGATGCTGACGGCAAGATCAGAGTAAGCGATATGGTCGCAACCTCAAATTGGATTACATCCGTCCTGAAGAATGTGGATCTTCTTGTCAGAGAAGAGGATTCCTTTGACATACAGGAGTTCAATCAGGAGAACGAAACAGGTCTGAAACTCTATAATGCGGCAAAGCAGATTCTTGCAAACCTTGGCAAGGAGGGAACAGTGATATCTGTTGCAGATACTGCCAACCCAACAGCAATATTTGCAGATACGACCTTCAATGGAGACGGTATCATCACAGAAGCCGTAGCTGAAAATGAGGATGACAAGGCAGCGGTTGCTGCGGCAGTCAAGGTGACGGGAGGTGTCGCTGACAGAAGTGGCGCGCTTGGAGTGAGTGCCGGACAGATAGAGGAGTTCTATGCAGCTCTTGCAGCTTATGTCGCGTGGGTTGACTCGGCGGTCAAGGCTCCGTTTGAAGACAAGACCGATGCCGCCGTTGCTGCATATCAGGCTTTGGATGCAAAAGTCAAGGATTATTTCATGCGTTCCAAACTTGCTGCATTCTCACCGGAGAGCACTGGTGCGCTTGATGTACAGACTTCGCGCATCGAGGCGATCAGCTCGGAAGATCTTTCAGGCAAGAAGGGAGATATCGCTTCATACCCTATCGCGCGCATTACAGGTAAGGCAGAAATTGATCTGACTGCATCTGTAAATCCTGCCTGGGCGGATCAATGGAATATATTGAAGTCGATTGCCATATCTCCTGACATGAAGTCTCTTACTGAAGAAGATTGGGCGGCGATAGGAGCAAAGTTCGCGCAGTATACTGCATGGAAGGCTGCAAAGCCGGCTCAGGCCGTTGAGGCCCTCGGTATCGATGCTGCAAGGGAAATTCTGGCGAAGGATAGAATGGCGTCTCTGCTGGATCTTGTTGCCCAGGATTTGGCTCTTGCAGAGGAGTCTTCAAACATAGACATGGTCGACAAGTTCCTCCATATCTACCGTGACTTCTTCAGACTTGCAAGAAATTTCGTGACATTCCACGATTTCTATACTAGAGACAAGTCTGTAAAGGCTATTTTCCAGGCCGGTACACTCCTTATGGATCAGAGGGAATGCCATTTTTGCATGAATGTCGAGGATGTTGCCAAGCATAGTGCGGCGGCTCCTGCCAGCGGTATGTTCCTTATCTATTGTGACTGCACCCGCAAAGGTATTGCCGGCAAGAAGTCTATAGCGGCAGCAATGACCGTCGGAGATGTTGGAGATGTGTTTGTCGGAAAGAATGCCGTTTACTACGATGAGGACGGCATAGAGTGGGATGCAATTGTTACCAAGATTGTTGAAAATCCTATCAGTGTAGAGCAGGCGTTCTGGTCTCCATACCGCAGAATGGCCAAGACTGTCGAGAATCTCATCAACAAGAGCGCCTCTGACAAGGATGCAAAGATCATGGCGGACATGACTGCCAAGATCAATGCAGCTCCCGCTGCTCTGCCCGCAGCTGCAGACGCAGGCAAGCCAGCTGCAGCGCCGCCGTTCGACATTGCCAAGTTTGCCGGTATCTTTGCTGCCATAGGTATGGCTGTCGGTATGATCGGTACTGCCCTGGCATCTCTTGCAAAGGGAATATTCGCACTTGAGTGGTGGCAGGTAGTCCTTGCATTCGTCGGAGTGCTCCTGGTGATTTCCGGTCCGGCAATGATCATGGCTTGGCTCAAGCTCCGCCGCCGCAACATCGCTCCGCTCCTCAATGCAAACGGCTGGGCGATAAATGCTGCATCAAAGATCAGCATTCCTTTCGGTGTAACCCTTACTGATGAGGCTAGGTATCCGGTGGTGAAACTGAAGGATCCGTATGCGCAGAAGGGGCTTACAACCATCCAGAAGTGGTTAGTCTCTATCGTCGTGATCGGAGTTGTCGTTCTCGGTCTCTGGCTTGGAAATCTTTTGGCATGGGCAGGACTCAGATCTCCGCTTCCATTCTTTGAGGTGCAGCAGGTTGAGGAGATTGTACTGACAGAATCGGCAGAGCCGGCTGAATCCGCAGAGTCGGCCACAAATTAGGCCTTAAATGTGGCCAAGTGCCTTTGTTTTCATGAGTCGGCCACAAAAATACTATGTTTTTGTGGCCGACTTCTATAATATTACTCGTTCGATTATCGGGGTCTGGTGGCTGTATGGAATGAAAGCCAGTGAAGGTATCGGTTTGGTGATGATCAGATTGGCTTTTTTGCCGACTGTGATTGAGCCGAGGCTGTCACTTACGCCCATTGCATATGCGGAGTTGATTGTGCATGCGTTGAATGACTGCTCCGGGGTAAGACGCATCCTGATACATCCCAGGGCCATGACAAAACGCATGTTTCCACTAGGACTTGATCCGGGATTGTAATCTGATGCCAGTGCAACGGGCAATCCTGCTTCAATGTATCCTTTTGCATTTCCGTACGGTATTCCCAGGAAGAATGAACATCCCGGCAGCATTGTCGGCATAGTCCTGCTGCCTCTAAGAGCCTCTATTTCGGCCTCTGTTGTCTTTTCCAGATGATCGACAGATAATGCATTGTGCTTTACACCGACCTGAACTCCGCCTGAAACACCAAGTTCATTGGCATGTATCTTCGGCACGATTCCGTATTCTGCAGCCTTGCTCAGTATCCTGTCTGTTTCCTCGACTGTAAAGAAGCCTTCGTCGCAGAATACATCTACATAGTCTGCCAAGCCTTCGGATGCAACAGCCGGCAGCATCTCGTTGCACACGAGGTCAACGTACTCAGACTGGCGTCCTTTGTATGCACGGCCCACAGCATGGGCTCCGAGGAAGTTGGCTTTGACTGTGATCGGAGCAGTTTCCTTGATGCGCTTGATCACGCGGAGCATCTTGAGTTCGTCTTCCACCGTCAGACCGTATCCGCTCTTTATCTCCACCGCACCGGTTCCCATGTCCATGATTTCCTGCACACGGGTCATAGCCTGTCTGTACAACTCGTCCTCTGAGGTTTCATGCAACAGGTCTGCGGAATTAAGTATTCCACCTCCGCGAGCAGCTATCTCTTCATAAGACAGTCCTGCAATCTTGTCCCTGAACTCTCCGTCGCGACATCCCGCATAAACGATGTGAGTATGCGAGTCGCAGAAGCATGGCATTACAAATCCCCCTTGAGCATCGATATATTCATCTGGCATATGCGCTCCTGTCAGGACAGAGAGTTTCAAAACAACCCCTCCCACTTCGTGGGCCCCTCCCCCTGCGGCCAGGGGGGTAGCACGGTTTTGAAACTCTCTGTCCTGACATCCGCTGCCGAATTCGGTAATGATTCCATCTTCGATGATCAGATATGCATCATGCAGGCATTCTACACGATTCATCTGCTCACCTTTCAGTTTCAGCACGCCTTGGGGCAGTATTCCGGCCAGCGTACCTATATTATATATGATAGTCTTCATTATCTGAGGAATTCTACAGATTTCTCAATGAGAGGGTGCATGTAAGTGTCGTCGTCGATGAAAGGCACAACCTTACGGTAGCCTGCGAAGATCTTCTCGATGGCCCATGACGAGCGCAGAGGCCGGCGGAATTCAAGGGCCTGGGCAGCGTTGAAGAGTTCGATAGCAAGGACCCGCTCTGTATTCTCGACTACGCGTACGAGTTTTGTCGCAGCGTTGGCTCCCATGCTGACATGGTCTTCCTGACCCTGTGAAGACGGGATGGAGTCAGCCGAAGCCGGCATGCAGAGCCCCTTGCTCTGGCTGACGATTGATGCGGCAGTATATTGAGGAATCATGAATCCGCTGTTAAGCCCCGGCTTTGCCACGAGGAAGTTAGGCAGTCCTCTCTGGCCGGAAATCAACTTGTATATACGACGTTCCGATATGTTAGACAATTCTGACAGGGCAAGAGTGAGCATGTCCATAGGAAGTGCGATCGGCTGGCCATGGAAGTTGCCGGCCGATATGATAAGGTCTTCGTCAGGGAATACGGTAGGATTGTCCGTGGCGCTGTTGATTTCAGTCTCTATGACGGACTTTACGTAGCGTATAGTATCTTTTGATGCTCCATGTACCTGAGGCATGCACCTGAAAGAATATGGGTCCTGGACATGGACCTTCTTCTGTTTGATGATCTCGCTTCCTTCGAGAAGTTCACGGATGCGGGCTGCAGTCTCGATCTGACCCTGATGCGGACGAACTTCATGAACATGCGGATAGAACGGCTCTATGCGGCCATCATATGCTTCCAGGGACATCGCTCCGATCTTGTCTGCCCAGTCGGAAAGCCTTTCGGCCTGCAGGAGTGACCATACAGCATGCGCACTCATGAACTGTGTTCCGTTGAGCAGGGCCAGACCTTCCTTCGACTTGAGTTTTATCGGTTCCCATCCCATTTCGGACCATACTTCCCCAGCCTGACGGACCACACCCTTGTAAACGACTTCTCCCATTCCGATAAGCGGAAGACTCAGATGAGCCAGGGGAGCGAGGTCTCCTGATGCTCCGAGCGAGCCCTGCTGATATACAACAGGCAGGATGTCGTTGTTGAACATATCTATCAGTCTCTGGACGGTGATAAGTTGCACTCCGGAATATCCGTATGCGAGCGACTGCACTTTCAGAAGCAGCATGAGTTTTACTATTTCAGGACGTACTGTCTCTCCTGTTCCGCAGGCGTGTGACATCACGAGGTTGTGCTGCAGCTGCGAAAGATCTTCAGCAGCGATGGTGATGTTGCAGAGCGAACCGAATCCGGTGGTTACTCCGTAAACGGGCCTTCTGATGTCCTCCATCTTGCTGTCAAGATATTTGCGGCATTTGATGATGGCTTCTTCTGATTCCTTGCTGAGTGTCAGGTGTGAGCCTTCTGCAAGCAGGAGACCAGCTGTCTCGATTGTAAGTCTGTTTCCTGAAATGATATGTTCCATTGGAATTTTCTATTTAAAATCTCACAAAGATAATTATATTTGCCAATAATATGAAGAAGCTGTTATTTACATTCGTTCTATATCTTGTGTCCATATCTGCTGTCAATGCAGGTCCGGCTTCTTCTACGCCTGCAGGCGGCGGACTCTGGCAAATAGACTGGAATGCATCTGCCAGGATGGGTGCAAGCACAGGTCAATATATGCCCTTCTGGGCATGCACAGGCGAGGATGGAATACTGCCGTTGCGTTCAAGCGGCCTGGTAACAGCCGGAGCGGATTTATCATACAGACATCACAACGGACTGTTCTTTGAAGCCGGAACCAATCTTGCCGGAGCCCTTGCCCTCAAAAGCCCTCTGAATTCGAAGCCGGTCTATGGAATCGTAGACAGATTGTATGTCAGTGCTGGATGGAAGATGCTTCGTATGGACATCGGCATGAAGCCCCGGCATGGAGAACTCGGGTGGCAGTCCATAACCGGCGGTGATTTCCTGATGTCCGGCAACGCCCGCAATCTTCCGGGAATCAATTTGAGTTCGGACTGGATATATTTTGAAAAGGGACATTGGGTCGGAGTGCGAGGCAATCTCTCTCATTATCATTTATGGGACAACAGAACGGTGCCGGGTGCCATGATCCATAACAAGTCGGTTGATATTAAATTGGCGTTGGGACGTAAGGTGGCCCTTCTGGCTGGCTTCCATCACTATGCTCAGTGGGGAGGAGAAGGCCAGGCAGTCAGTTTCCATGACTATGTAAAGATATTTTTCGCCAAGAGGGGAGATGCATCGGATTCATGGTCAGATCAGAACAATGTATTCGGAAATCATCTGGGCCGAGAATGGGCCAGACTGGTATGGAGAGCAAGACCTTTTACCATGACCCTCCAGTATGACAAACCGTTTGAAGACAATTCCGGAATGGTGTTCCAGAACTTTCCGGACGGCGTCTGGACCCTCCAGTTTGCCTTCAGCAACAGAAAGTCTATTGTTACGGACCTTACATACGAGTTCATAAACACCACATGGCAGTCGGGCGACCGTCATGACCGTCCCGCAACAGAGGAAGAAATGGCAAGGCAGGACCCTTCAAGTGCCTTTTATGGAAAAATTGTCCTTGGAGGTTGCGATAATTATTTCGGTAACAGTCCGTATGCATCAGGATGGACTCATTATGGAAGAACCATCGGATTGCCGCTGATCCTTCCAGCTATGCCGAATGATGCCGGAATCGTTCCAATGATTTCCAATACACGAGTACGCGGTCATCATCTTGCTATCGGAGGCATGGTTGCCCGCAAGGTACCTTACCGGTTTAAGGCCACTTTTACAGAGAACTTCGGAACATATTTCACCCCCTACGCAAATACTCCTTGGCAACTCTCCCTTGCCTTGGAAGCGGATGCTACAAAAGAAGCAACCTCTCTTCCGGTTGCTTTCTCAGTCGGTGTATATGGTGATGTTGGAAAACTCTATCCCTCAAGCGCAGGACTTACCCTGCGCATCACATATGACGGCTTCCGCCGCTTCTAATTGAACCCAGTGCGGTTCTTTCTCGTTCTGCTTGAAGTGAGCAGTCTGAATGAGTAAATGAATGGTATCCTGAACGCGACCAGATTCCTGTCAAACAGATAACGGAATCTATATGTCCATGAATAAGTACCGAGGCTGAAATACAGGACATACACTATATATGTCAGATATTTACGGAACTCATTGCCGGTGTTCTTTCTTTTATGAAGGGCAGCAGTCGCCTTGTTGAGCATCGTTTCAAGGTCTGACGACTCATCAGCAGTAATGATTTGATGTGACAGCAGCCATTTTATTATGAATTCCTTATGAACTTTCTTGAACAGTTGCAGTTGTGTCTGCCCTTTGGTGGATGAAATTTGCGAAGGACTTTTGCGGTAAAGCAGCAGCGCTTCTGCAAGAGTATGGAATTTATGCCCTCTGAGCATCAGGAAAGTCCATAGTTCGTAGTCCTGCGAGTATATATAATCCTCATTATAAATCGGATTCCTTTCCTCCAACAGGCTTCTTCGATACATCACGCTGGGATGTGCCATGCAGTTGATGATGATGTTCATCTCCTGCCTGAGCTTTTTCCTGTATTTGTTCTTTCTGACAATATTTCCATCGATGTCAATAATATGGACATCCGTTGCACATACGCTGACCTCAGGATGGGAATCGAGGAAGTCAACCTGTTTCTGAAACCTTTCTGGAAAGGAGATGTCGTCAGCGTCCATTCTTGCGATATATTCACCCTCTGCGGCATCTATCGCTTTATTGAATGATTTTGTCGGTCCCAGGTTCGTATCGTTGATCAACAGACAGATGCGGGAATCCGCCTCGGCAGCCTGCCGGATGTATGCAATACCTTCTTCAAAAGCGGGGTTATCGCATACAATAATGATTTCGAAGTTTTTATACGTCTGATTCTGAATGGATTCCACAGCAAGCCTGATCCATTGTAACGGCTCATTGCAGATGCTCATCACAACGGATACCTTCGGCTTATTTCTGTCCATAATCATTCTTCTCCCCTGAGTGTCATGCGACCTTGAGTGTCATGTGACCTTGAACGTCATTGCTTCCTTTCACGTCATTGCGAGGCCTGTAAGGCCGTGGCAATCTTTCAATCTATCAGATTTCTGATCATCTGTTCATCCGCGAAATTAGGCAGTGTCACCTTCAGCCCCGGAGTCCTTTCCATTTCTCTCTTGATGGCATTGACAGCACCCTCGTTTCGTGCCCAACTACGCCTTGCAATACCGTTGTTCACATCCCATAGCAGCATTTCGCTTATGTGACGGTCAGAATCTTCGCTGCCGTCAATGACCATACCGAAGCCACCGTTCATGACCTCGCCCCAGCCGACTCCGCCGCCGTTGTGGATTGACACCCATGTCGCTCCACGGAATCCGTCTCCGATGACATTGTGTACTGCCATATCTGCACAGAACTGAGATCCGTCATATATGTTGGATGTCTCACGGAACGGAGAATCGGTTCCTGATACATCGTGGTGGTCGCGACCAAGAACAATCGGAGCGGTAATCTCTCCGTTGCGTATAGCCTCGTTGAATGCAAGTGCAATTTTCGTACGTCCTTCACAGTCTGCATAAAGGATGCGGGCCTGCGAACCTACCACAAGGTTATTGCGTCCTGCTTCCTCGATCCATCTGATGTTGTCCATCATCTGTCCCTGGATTTCCTCCGGAGCCTCTGCCATGATTTCGCGCAGCACTCTTGCGGCTATCTCATCTGATTTCTTCAGGTCTTCCGGCTTTTGTGACATACATACCCATCTGAAAGGTCCGAATCCATAGTCAAAGAAAAGCGGTCCCATGATGTCCTGCACATAAGAAGGATAACGGAACTTTCCGTCTTCCTTGAGCACATCAGCACCAGCGCGGGACGCTTCCAAAAGGAAGGCATTGCCATAGTCAAAGAAATACATTCCCTTGTCAGCCAGACGGTTGACGGCGGCAGCATGCCTTCGCAGCGACTCCTGTACGCACTGCTTGAACTTCTCCGGTTCCTGGGCCATCATTCGGTTTGACTCCTCGTATGAGTATCCCACAGGATAATATCCTCCTGCCCATGGATTATGCAGCGATGTCTGGTCTGAACCCAGATCCACCTTGATATCCTCATCTGCCAGTCTTTCCCACAGATCGACAACATTTCCCTGGTATGCTATTGAAACCACTTCCTTGTCAGCGACAGCTTTCCGGATGCGAGGTATGAGTTCATCCAGGTCAGTGTGGATCTCATCTACCCATCCCTGACTATGTCTCTTATGCGCGGCATGTGGATTTACCTCTGCGCATACGCTTACCACTCCCGAAATGACTCCTGCCTTAGGCTGTGCACCGGACATTCCTCCAAGTCCGGCAGTAACGAAGAGCATACCCTTCATGTTGTCTTCCGTCGCCGGTATATTCTGCGATTTGAGCTGTTTGCGGGCAGCGTTCATCACGGTGATGGTAGTTCCATGTACGATACCCTGCGGACCGATGTACATATACGATCCGGCAGTCATCTGGCCATACTGCGAAACTCCAAGTGCATTGAATTTCTCCCAATGGTCAGGCTTTGAATAGTTCGGGATCACCATACCGTTGGTTACGATCACCCTTGGTGCGTCCTTGTGGCTCGGGAACAGGCCGAGAGGATGTCCGGAATACATCACAAGTGTCTGCTCGTCAGTCATTTCAGCCAGATACTTCATGGTCAGCCTGTACTGCGCCCAGTTCTGGAACACTGCGCCGTTTCCGCCGTATGTGATCAGTTCATGAGGATGCTGTGCGACACGGTAGTCCAGATTGTTCTGGATCATCGCCATTATGGATGCCGCCTGTCTTGACTTTGCCGGATACTCGTCAATCGGACGTGCATACATTTCATAGTCAGGGCGGAAGCGGTACATATATATACGTCCGTACTCTTTCAGTTCCTGAGCGAATTCCTCGGCAAGCACTGCGTGGTGCTCCTGAGGAAAGTACCTGAGTGCATTCTTTATCGCCAGTACCTTTTCCTCTGCGCTCAGTATGTCCTTGCGCTTTGGAGCATGGCTTACAGATGTGTCATATGGTTTCGGCTGTGGCAGTTCTGCCGGAATTCCAGCCAGTATATCTTCGTGAAATTTATTATGTATCATCTGATCCGGTTATTTCAGTGTGATAGGATTATATCTTGGTATTTACGATGTCCAGAACCTCTGCCTCTGCTTTAAGTGCGGCCTTGGCAATTTCAGCGGCCTCAGCACAAAGTCTTTCTGCTGCCTGTCTGTCTTCGAGCCCTGCTGCATTGATACGTACATTGAGCTGAGCACCAAGAACTGCGGAACGAGCTGCCAATGCACCGACACCTGCGTCAGAAACGGAGGCAGGATTGCCTTCCAGAGCCATGGCCTTTACAATAGGGAAGACTTCAAGTGCTGCTTTCATGGTCTTCAAAGGGACCTCTGTAGCATATAGTGTGGCTGCTTCAAGTGCTGCGGCACGTGCTGCCTTTTCCTCCTCCGAACCCTTAGGCATTCCGATGGCTGCCATGATGCGGTCAAATGCTGCTGTGTCCTCATCTACAAGAGCAAGCAGTCTGTTCATTACTGTCTGGCCGCGGTCAGCCCAGTCCGAAAACTCCTTCCATCGTGCGTCCCATCCTGCCTTGTGTGATGATAGGTTTGCGACCATAGTTCCAAGGGCAGCTCCGAGGGCGCCCATGTATGCGGAAATCGATCCGCCACCAGGAGCAGGGGACTCGGAAGCAGTTTCATGTGCAAAGCCTTTGCAGGTCATTCTGACAAGTCTTTCTCGCGCAGCCGCTTGAGCTTCATCCTCGATCAGATATTCAATCACCTTCTCGCGAGGATTGAAAGGCTTCAGGTCGTCAAGCCCCATTGACTTGACTGCAATCTTCATGATTTCCTCCTCGGAAATACCCCTCGAGCGCTGCTGCTTTTCGAGGAAATACCTGCCGGCTTCAATGAGGGTTCTCTTCGGAACAAGACCGACTATCTCTGTACCCGTTACCCGCAGTCCACGCGCCTGAGCGGCCCTGCAGACCTCGTCAAAAGCGACATGGAGTGGGGTAGTATTGATGTCGGTAATGTTCATCGAAACCTGTGCGATGCCGTATTCGTCTATAAACCAGCCGATTGCCTTGCATCCTTTCAAGGTTCCGGGTATCATGACTGTCTTGCCTTCTGCATCCTTTACAATCTTTCCTGTGATAGGATTGCCTTCCCTCATCGGGCGACCCTTTTCACGTACATCAAATGCGACGGCATTGGCACGGCGGGTAGATGTCGTGTTCAGATTGTAGTTGACCGCAATAAGGAAATCACGTGCTCCCACATTGGTCGCTCCACATCTGGCTGCACGCTCTGTAAATTCAGACGGTCCGAAGTCTGGCTTTCTCAGTGGGTCTGCAATTTTCTCGGGAAGGGCTTCATATTCACCTGCGCGACATACGGCAAGATTGCGGCGCTCTGGCTTATAAGCGGCAGACTCATAGCAGTAGCAAGGGATTTCAAGTTCGTTATATATCCTTTCTGCCAGCTTTCGTGCCAGCCCGGCACATTCTTCAAGTGTAATTCCTGAAATAGGAATGAGCGGAAGTACGTCAGTCGCTCCGGAACGAGGGTGGGCTCCATGATGCTGTCTCATGTCAATCAGTTCACCTGCTGTCCTTACACCTTGGAACGCAGCTTCAAGTACTGCTTCAGGGCTTCCCACGAAGGTTACCACTGTACGGTTGGTCGCTTCGCCCGGATCCACGTCCAGCACTTTTACTCCACCGGATTTCTCGATTGACGCCACAATGGCGTTTATAACTTCCATATTGCGTCCTTCACTGAAATTAGGAACGCACTCTATGATTCTTTCCATATTCAAAATTATAATATCATACAAAAATAACTTATTTGTAAGATACGAGCAAATTGATATTTGACCATCCGCCCGATTTTCTTTACATTTGCCTGATATTAATAATACAAGGTTTTATGTGCAAGAATTTTATCCTGTCAATTCTTTCTGTTTTTCTGATGACCCTGCCTGCTGCAGCTCAGCAGAAATTTTACCCTCAGGCTCCGGAAGGATCCCAAGTAACCTGCGGTAAAGCACGTTTCACAGTGCTGACACCTCGTCTGATACGAATGGAGTGGTCCGATAACACTCAGTTTGAGGATAGGGCGACACTCGGAGTCGTAAACAGAAATCTTGATGTGCCAAAGTTTGATGTGAAGCAGTCGAAGTCAAAGACGGTCATCAGGACGTCGTACATGACCCTGACTTATACAGGTCAGGAAAAATTCTCTTCAGAGAATCTGTCGATATCCTTCACAATGGCAGATCCGACTGCAAGGAAAGGGATCAGGACCGTGACATGGCGTCCCGGAACGGACGATTCCGGCAACCTGCTTTCAACGGCGAGAACTTTGGATAAGTGTGATGGAACCAAGAC
This sequence comes from Candidatus Cryptobacteroides sp., assembly GCA_045127685.1. Classification (GTDB taxonomy): domain Bacteria; phylum Bacteroidota; class Bacteroidia; order Bacteroidales; family UBA932; genus Cryptobacteroides. The sequence goes on along the minus strand of JBGVQP010000017.1, from coordinate 188,535 downwards.
TCTTGAGCCGTATGACAAGGGTGTTCTTTCTCGTGATGGCTGGGCTGTGATAGATGAGAGCGAGCGCCATGTCTTCGTACCGGTAGAAAATGACTGGAAATATTGGGTGGAGCCTCGTCCTCAAGGGGATAGACAGGATTTGTATTTCTTCGGCTATGGCCACGACTATACAGATGCTCTTGCTGACTTCACAAAAATATCAGGCAAGATTCCTCTTCCGCCAAAGTATACATTCGGTTACTGGTGGTGCCGTTATTGGGAATATTCTGATTTCGAACTCATAGACCTCGCCGAGCATTTCAAGTCATACAACATCCCTATGGATGTCATGATCATAGATATGGACTGGCATGAGACATGGAACAAGATTGCCGCTCAAACTCCGGCAGGTGAGCACAGCAAGCACAAAGGCCGTGACGAGTTCGGTCAACGCATAGGCTGGACAGGTTTCACATGGAAGAAGGAACTTTTCCCATCTCCAGAGAATTTCCTTTCAGAACTTCACCGCAGAGGAATCAAGACATCCCTCAATCTTCATTTCAACAACGGCATCCAGCCGTATGAGGAACCGTATGACAGGTTCGTAAAGAATTATACATCAAGAACTTCTGATTATGATGGCCCGAAGGGATATGTATATGACAAGCCTTATAAGTTCAAGGGGTTTGACTATAATGTAGGTAAGGCAGGAGCAAAGGCTCCGGTTCCGTTCAGGATATGTCAGATGGAGTGGGCCGATGCGTTCTTTGCATCAGTCATCAGACCGTTTGACAATCAGGGCGTGGATTTCTGGTGGCTGGACTGGCAGCAGTGGCTAGAGAGCAAATATACAAAAGGTTTGAGCAATACTTTCTGGCTCAATTACACCTTCTTCAACGACAAGGTCCGCCAGACAGAATCCCTCGGCAAGGATGCTCCACGTACTATGATATATCACAGATGGGGAGGTCTGGGCAGCCATAGATATCAGGTCGGCTTTTCCGGCGATACTTATGCAACCTGGAAGGTCCTTTCATATCTTCCATACTTTACGGCCACAGCTTCCAATGCCTGCTACGGCTATTGGGGACACGACATCGGCGGTCACATGCAGCCGAAGGGTGTCCATGAAACAGATCCTGAACTTTACACCAGATGGATTCAGTCCGGAGTGTTCACTCCAATCTTCAAGACTCATTCTACCAAGGATATGTCAATGGAGAAGCGCTTCTGGGTATTCCCGGACCACTTTGATGCAATGCGAGATGCTATCAGACTGCGTTATGACCTTGCTCCATACATCTATACTGCTGCTCGACAGGCTTACGACACAGGCGTTTCCATCACCCGTCCGCTTTATTACTATTGGCCGGAAGAGGATAAGGCATATACCTGGAAGGAAGAATTCATGTTCGGAGATGATATTCTTGCAACGACTGTCTGCAATCCGGTGGACAAGGTTACAGGCCTGGCGGAACGTACAATGTGGTTTCCGGAGGGAACAGATTGGTATGATGTCTCTACAGGAACCATGTACAAGGGAGGAAGCGAGCATACGCTCCTGTATACTATAGATGAAAATCCATATTTCGTTAAGGCTGGAGCAGTAATTCCTATGGCCGGTCCTCAGATAATGACCCTTCAGAAACAGAGTCCGGACCTGAGGCTTTTTGTTGTACCGGGAGACAATTCAAGCAGTACGACGGTGTATGAGGATGACGGACAGTCACAGGCATACGATACTGAATATGCTCTCACCAGGATAACCAAGACTGTTCAGGGAAACTTCATTACTCTTCGGGTCGCTCCTCGTGAGGGATCTTTCAAGGGAATGCTTGATAACCGCAGGGTAAGCGTAGTCCTGGACGGATTCTATATTCCGGCCAATATCAAGGTAAACGGACAGATGGTTCCATATTCGCGTTTCGCATCATACGAGCAGGAAAGCGGCAAATCCGTATGGGGTTATGACGGAAACAGTTTCCAGACTACCTTGTGGCTTGGTGAAACTCCTGCCGAGCAGGAACTTGAAATCGTAGTCTCATTTGAGGGACTGGACGGATATATTCTCCCGAACGGAATGAAAGGCCTCATAGGACGTATGATGTCAATCACTCCTGAGGCAAAATATTGTTTTGCCCAACTCAAGATAAAAGACTTCCAGCTGCCTTCAGAGTTCCTTAATATAGTCCAGTGCGGAAGTTACATTACAGAGGATTGCTTCAATATGGACAGATATATCAGAGCAATGGATGTCAAGTCAATGATTGACAATGTCAACAGTTGGGAGCGGCTCTCGCCGGAGTTCAAGGCAAAGGTAGCTGCTCAGACAACTTTTGAGAAGTAGCCGGTCAACTTGGCAATTGATACATTTTCAGTCCGAAATCCGAGGCCTTTGCTATCAGATGGTCGAAGATATCGGACTGAATCTTTTCAAACTGTGCCCACTCCTTTTGCTTCAGGAAGAAATAAACCTCTATCGGAAGTCCGAATTCTCCCGGCTGACGTTGTGCAATGATTATGTCAAGATTCTTTGCGACAACCGGATGCTTCTTTATATATCTTGTAATATAGACCCTATATAGTTGAGAATTGGTAGGGTCGGGGTCTTCCTCCTGATAGTCTGACATCAATGGAATGCGCTTGCATATTTCATTGATAGTATCCTTTGTCAGGACCTTTACAGTGGTCATGTCCAGATATATCATCTTGTCCACCCTGCGGCCATCGCTTTCTGCCATTCCTCTCCAGTTCTTGAATGGAGAACTGATAAGAGTATATGGAGGAATCGTGCTGATGGTGTTGTCCCAGTTGCGGACCTTGACTGTGTTGAGGGAGATTTCCTCTACAGTTCCGTTGGCGCTTCCGTCCGGCATCTGGATCCAGTCCCCGATGCGTATCATATTGTTCCTTGAAAGCATTACCCCAGCCACAAAGCCCAGAATACTGTCTTTGAAGACTAGCATCAGAACTGCAGCAGATGCTCCAAGACCGGCGAGCAAAGCAGAAGGTGACTTGTCAATGAGTACGGCTACAATTATGATGCACCCGATAAAGTAAATGACTATCTGAATTGCCTGCACAAGTCCTTTCAGTGGGTGTTCCTTATATTTTCCGCTTCTGCTGTATGCATCTTCAAACCCCAGCAGGATAGAATTGGCTATCATTATCGTCATCACAGTAAGATATACCAGCGACAACCTGCTGCATATGCTGACTATATGAACATTATGTATTATATCTGCATTGAGCAGATAATAGGCAACAATGCCAGGAATCAGAAGCAGAATCTTAACCAGGGTCCTGTGCTCCCTTAATATGTCTTTCAATCTGTACACCATAAAAAATGCCGTAAACGGAACCATCCGCCTACGGCAATTTTTATGCAAAAAGAAACGGAACCGCTCAGGTTCCGTTTCTTGAATATTAAAGATCTGCAAGATCCTTCTGATTGTCGTTTGTCTGAGCAACGAGAATCTCCTGGAATGCCTTCTGGCCAGTACCTGCAGGGATCGAGTGTCCGCAGATGACATTTTCCTTAAGACCTTCGAGGTTGTCGACGCGGCCTCTGATAGCTGCCTCGCTGAGTACCTTGGTGGTCTCCTGGAATGAAGCTGCTGACATGAAGCTGTTAGTCTTCAACGCCGCTCTTGTGATACCCTGGAGTACCTGGCTTGCAGTAGCAGGCTTAGCCTCGCGGAGGGTCATCATCTTAAGTCCCTGGCGCTCGAGTGAAGCATTCTCGCCTCTCATCTCGCGTGCAGAAATGATGTCTCCATCCTCATACTTGTCAGAGTCACCCTTGTCGAGAACGAAGTACTTGCCATAGATAGCATCGTTAGTATCCATGAACAGCCACTTGTCCACGAGCTCTTCCTGAAGGAATTCTGTATCGCCCGGATCGTTGATCTGTACCTTCCTCATCATCTGACGAACGATGATTTCAAAGTGCTTGTCGTTGATCTTCACACCCTGGAGACGGTAAACCTCCTGGATCTCGTTGACGATGTATTCCTGAACCTTGATAGGACCGAGGATTCCGAGGATGTCAGTAGGTGAAACTGCACCGTCAGAGAGTCTTGTACCTGCCTTCACATAGTCGTTCTCCTGTACGAGGATCTGCTTTGTAAGAGGAACGAGATAGTGCTTCTCTGCACCTGTGCGGTTCTTGATGATGATCTCACGGTTACCTCTCTTGACCTTACCCATGATTACCTCACCGTTGATTTCAGATACAACTGCAGGGTTAGATGGGTTACGTGCCTCAAAGAGCTCTGTAACTCGTGGGAGACCTCCGGTGATATCGGATGCCTTACCGATCGCACGTGGGATCTTGATGATGATGTCACCGACCTTCACATCCTGTCCGTCCTCTACCATTACGTGAGCGCCAACCGGGAGGTTGTACTGTTTTACGGTTTCTCCGATTTCGTTTACGATATGGATAGTAGGGTTCTTTGACTTGTCACGTGACTCAATGATGACCTTGTCTCTGTTGAGTGAGTACTCGTCAGCCATCTCTTCGCGGAATGTCACACCGTCGATCATGCTGTCGAACGCAACCTTACCGGCAGCTTCGATGATAGTGATGGCGTTATATGCATCCCACTCGCAGATGAGGTCACCCTTCTTGACAACATCACCGTCCTTCTTGTAGAGGATCGAACCGTAAGGTACGTCATACTGTGAGTATGTGATACCAGTGTTCTCGTCCACAATGCGGACTTCTGTCGTACGGCTGACAACAACCTCCTGTACTCCGTCCTCAGTAATCCTTTCGATTGTTCTGAGTTCTTCGTACTCGAGTTTACCGTTATATTTAGAGCTGATAGAGTTCTCTGATGCTGTACTTGACGCAGTACCACCGACGTGGAACGTACGGAGCGTAAGCTGTGTACCTGGCTCACCGATTGACTGTGCAGCGATTACGCCGACAACCTCACCCTTCTCGACCATACGTCCTGATGCGAGGTTACGTCCGTAACATTTTGCGCAGACACCCTTGCGTGACTCACAAGTGAGTACCGAGCGGATCTCAACCTGCTCGATAGGGAGTGACTCGATGAGGTTTGCGATGTCCTCTGTGATTTCTTCACCAGCCTTGATGATAAGTTCTCCTGTAAGCGGGTTGAAGATATCGTGTACTGATGTACGTCCGAGGATACGCTCTCCGAGGGACTCTACAATCTCGTCCTTGCTCTTGATTGCTGTTGCAACAAGTCCGCGGAGTGTACCACAATCTTCCTCGTTGATGATGACATCATGTGAAACGTCAACAAGACGACGTGTAAGGTAACCTGCATCGGCAGTCTTGAGGGCTGTATCGGCAAGACCCTTACGCGCACCGTGAGTAGAGATGAAGTACTCGAGCACCGACATACCCTCCTTAAGGTTAGAGATAATCGGGTTCTCAATGATTTCCGCTCCCTGTCCACCGGCTTTCTGAGGCTTGGCCATCAAACCACGCATACCGCAAAGCTGCTTGATCTGTGCTGTAGAACCGCGGGCTCCTGAGTCAAGCATCATGTATACAGGGTTGAAACCGTCCTGGTCGCTTGAAATCTGCTTCTCCACGATGCCTGTGATCTTGTTGTCGATGGCAGACCAAAGGTCGATAACCTTGTTGTAACGCTCGTTGTTGGTAATGAATCCCATCGCGAAGTTAGCCTTGATATCTTCAACAGTCTTGTAACCGCCGTCGATCAGTTCCTTCTTCTCCTCTGGGATGATCACGTCTCCGAGGTTGAATGAAAGACCGCCCTTGAATGCCATTGTGTATCCTAGGTCCTTGATATCGTCGAGGAACTGTGCAGTACGTGCAACTCCCGTGTACTTGATTACGTTAGAGATAATCTTACGGAGAGACTTCTTTCCGAGTACCTCGTTGATATATGGTACTGACTGCGGAACGAGCTGGTTTACAATGATTCTACCTGGGGTAGTCTGCACCAGTTCCGTGCCGGCTTCAGGGTTAAGCTTATCCTTAGGAAGTCTTACTGTAATTTTCGCATGGATGTCGATAGCCTTCTCGTTCAGAGCGATGATCACTTCCTCCGGTCCGTAGAAGCTCATGCCTGTACCCTTTACATTAGGTCTTTCCTTTGTAATATAGTATAGACCGAGCACCATGTCCTGCGAAGGCACGGTGATAGGTGTACCGTTGGCAGGATTGAGGATGTTGTGTGATCCGAGCATCAGGAGCTGAGCCTCGAGGATCGCTGCGTTTCCGAGTGGAAGGTGCACCGCCATCTGGTCACCGTCGAAGTCGGCGTTGAACGCTGTACATGCAAGCGGATGGAGCTGGATTGCCTTACCCTCGATCATCTTAGGCTGGAAGGCCTGGATACCGAGACGGTGAAGGGTAGGGGCACGGTTGAGAAGAACCGGATGACCTTTCATCACGTTCTCAAGGATGTCCCAGATAACTGCATCCTTTCTGTCCACAATCTTCTTTGCAGACTTCACGGTCTTGACGATGCCGCGCTCGATCAGTTTCCTGATGATAAATGGCTTGTAAAGCTCTGCTGCCATGAACTTAGGCAGACCGCACTCATGCATCTTGAGCTCAGGACCTACGACGATAACCGAACGTGCAGAGTAGTCAACACGCTTACCGAGGAGGTTCTGACGGAAACGTCCCTGCTTACCCTTGAGTGAGTCTGAAAGAGACTTGAGGGTACGGTTAGCTTCGCTCTTTACTGCATTCGACTTCTTTGAGTTGTCGAAGAGTGAATCAACTGCCTCCTGAAGCATACGCTTCTCGTTACGGAGGATCACCTCAGGTGCCTTTATCTCGATGAGTCTCTTGAGACGGTTGTTACGGATGATAACTCGTCTGTAGAGGTCGTTGAGGTCAGATGTGGCGAAACGGCCACCATCAAGTGGAACGAGTGGGCGGAGATCAGGTGGAATCACAGGGATAACCTTGAGAATCATCCATTCCGGACGGTTGATTCCCTTTGAATCCTGGAACCACTTTACGATGCTGAGCCTCTTGAGAGCCTCAGCCCTTCTCTGCTGAGATGTCTCCTTGAGCATTCTCTGGCGGAGTTCCTTTGCAAGTGCGTCGATGTCAATCTCCTTGAGGAGTTCGTAGATCGCTTCAGCACCCATTCCCGCAACGAACTTGTCCGGATCGTCAGCAGGCATATTATACTGCTCAGGGTTGTTTGCATAGAACTCCAGATACTCGTCCTCAGAGAGGAGGTCAAGCTTCTGATATCCTGATGTACCTGGCTTTACAACGATATACTTCTCGTAGTAGATTACAGATTCAAGCTTCTTTGCAGCGATTCCGAGAAGAGCTGCGATCTTATTAGGTGCAGACTTGAAGTACCAGATATGTGCTACAGGGACAGTGAGTTCAATGTGACCCATTCTCTCTCTACGCACCTTCTTCTCTGTTACTTCCACACCGCATCGGTCGCAGACGATACCACGATAGCGGATTCTCTTGTACTTACCGCAGTGGCACTCATAGTCCTTGGTAGGACCGAAGATCTTCTCGCAGAAAAGTCCGTCACGCTCAGGCTTGTAGGTCCTGTAGTTGACGGTTTCCGGCTTCAGTACCTCTCCTGAAGACCTTTCCTTGATGTCTTCAGGAGAAGCAAGAGCGATGCTGATTCTTTCGAAATTGCTTTTTACCTTGTTTTCTTTGTTAAAAGTAGGCATATTTCTATAATTTCAATTGTCAGTAATTAGTCCAAAGTAACCTTGAGTCCAAGACCTCTGAGCTCGTGGAGCAATACGTTGAGAGACTCTGGGATACCAGCCTGTGGCATCAGGTCACCCTTTACAATTGCTTCGTAAGCCTTAGATCTTCCGGTCACGTCATCAGACTTGACGGTAAGGATCTCCTGGAGGATGTTAGCTGCACCGAATGCCTCGAGTGCCCAAACCTCCATTTCTCCGAAACGCTGTCCTCCGAACTGAGCCTTACCTCCGAGAGGCTGCTGAGTGATGAGTGAGTAAGGTCCGATAGAACGGGCATGCATCTTGTCGTCAACCATATGACCGAGCTTGATCATATAGATCACTCCGACAGTTGCCGGCTGGTCGAACCAGTCACCTGTACCACCGTCGCGGAGATATGTCTTACCATATCTTGGAAGGCCTGCCTCATCAGTGTATTTGCAGATGTCATCAAGAGTTGCACCGTCGAAGATAGGTGTGCTGAACTTGACTCCAAGCTCCTCACCGGCCCATCCGAGTACGGTCTCGTAGATCTGACCGAGGTTCATACGTGAAGGCACACCGAGAGGGTTCAGTACGATATCCACTGGAGTACCGTCTGCGAGGAATGGCATATCCTCGTCCCTTACAACCTTGGCAACAATACCCTTGTTACCGTGGCGGCCGGCCATCTTGTCACCTACTCTGATCTTTCTCTTCTTGGCAACATATACCTTGGCGAGCTTCATTACTCCGTTAGGAAGTTCGTCACCGACCTTGATCTGATCCAGAAGCCTCTTGTTGCGTGCTGCTTCTTCCTTGTGGGCGATGCAGTAGTTGTTGATGAGCTCTCGGATGAGAACATTGGCGCTCTTGTCAGTAGTCCACTTGCTTGAGTTTATGTTCTCGTAGTCGATGTCCTTGATATCCTGAACTGTGATGTCCTTGCCTTTTGCGATGATCTCTACGCCGTAGAGGTCCATTACGCCAGCGCTCTTCTTGCCCTGAATAAGTACTGCGAGCTTCTCAAGGAATTTAGCCCTGAGTGCCTCAGCCTTAGCCTGGAATTCCTCTTCAGCCTTCTCGATCTTGATCTTCTGATCGTTCTTCGCACCCTTGCGTCCGGTCTCTTTGCCTACCTTAGAATAAAGGGCAGTATTGATTACGGTACCGCTGAGTGATGGAGTAGCCTTGAGTGAAGCATCCTTGACATCACCGGCCTTGTCACCGAAGATAGCCCTGAGAAGTTTCTCTTCCGGTGAAGGATCACTTTCTCCCTTAGGAGTGATCTTACCGATCATGATATCACCTGGCTCGATGTGAGCTCCGATACGGATGATACCGTTCTCGTCAAGATCTTTTGTAGCATCCTCGCTCACGTTAGGAATATCGGAAGTGAGCTCCTCCATACCGCGTTTAGTGTCGCGGACCTCAGTGATGTACTCGTCTACATGTACTGAAGTAAGGATATCCCAGCGGATCATACGCTCAGAGATAACGATCGCGTCCTCGTAGTTGTAACCCTTCCAAGGCATGAATGCCACCTTGAGGTTGCGTCCGAGTGCGAGTTCTCCATTCTGAGTCGCATATCCTTCTGTGAGTATCTGACCAGCCTCTACCTTGTCGCCTTCGCGAACGATAGGCTTGAGGAGGATGGTTGTGCTCTGGTTTGTCCTTCTGAAGATAGGAAGCTTATATACTGTCACATCTGGTGAGAAGCTTACGAACCTCTCATCATCTGTGCGCTCGTACTTGACATGAATCTCGTTAGCGTCAACATATACGACCTCACCCTTTCTCTCAGCCTTTACCTGAGTTCTTGAGTCCTGACATACTCTTTCCTCAAGACCTGTACCTACGATAGGGGACTCTGGATTGAGGAGTGGAACTGCCTGGCGCATCATGTTCGCTCCCATGAGTGCACGGTGGGCGTCATCATGCTCAAGGAATGGAATCAGGGATGCAGCGACTGAAGCGATCTGGTTTGGAGCAACGTCCATGTAGTTCACTTCTTCCTTGGTAACAACAGGGAAGTCTGCACCGAAGCGGCACTGGATTCTGTCCTCAAGAATGTTACCGTCCGTGTCCATCTTCACCTTAGCAAGAGAAACCATCTGGTTCTCTTCCTCCTCGGCGCTCATATATGTCCAGCCGGCAGAGCTGAGGTCAACCTTTCCGCCTTCAACCTTGCGGTATGGGGTCTCGATGAATCCGAGGTCGTTGATTCTTGCATATACGCAGAGTGATGAGATAAGACCGATGTTCGGTCCTTCCGGAGTCTCGATAGGGCAGAGACGGCCGTAGTGTGTATAGTGTACGTCTCGAACCTCGAAACCTGCACGGTCTCTTGAGAGACCTCCTGGACCGAGGGCCGAAAGACGACGCTTATGAGTCATTTCAGACAGCGGATTGGTCTGGTCCATGAACTGAGACAACTGGCTTGTTCCGAAGAATGAGTTGATCACAGAAGACAGTGTCTTTGCATTGATCAGGTCAGTCGGAGCGAACTGCTCGTTATCTCTTACGTTCATTCTCTCGCGGATAGTGCGTGCCATACGTGAGAGACCAACGCTGAACTGGTTTGCAAGCTGCTCGCCTACGGTTCTGATACGTCTGTTGCTGAGGTGGTCGATATCGTCAACGACTGCCTTTGAGTTGATCAGCTGGATGAGATACTTGATGATCTCGATCATATCAGTGTTAGTGAGCACTCTTGTGTCCTCGTTGATGTCAAGGTTCAGCTTCTTGTTGAGTCTGTAACGTCCTACATCTCCGAGGTCATATCTCTTTTCAGAGAAGAAGAGCTTCTCAATGACATCCCTCGCAGTCGCTTCATCAGGTGGTTCTGAGTTACGGAGCTGTTTGTAGATGTAGTTCACTGCCTCCATCTCTGTATTGGTAGGGTCTTTCTGCAGAGTGTTGTAGATGATGGCATATTCGTTTACGTTTGCCTCATCCTTCTGAAGAAGAATTGTCTTTACGTCAGTGTCAGCAAGCTTCTCGATAGTCTCGTCGTTAAGGACCTCACCTCTTTCAACGATAGGAAGAGTTCTTTCGAGCTGAATTACCTCTCCTGTATCCTCGTCTACGAAGTCCTCGACCCATGTCTTGAGCACCTTTGCAGCAAGTTTCCTGCCCTCATTTGCCTTGAGGTTCTCTGGTGTAGCCTCAATCTCGTCAGCGAGTCCGAAGATATCGATGATATCCTTGTCAGCGTTGAATCCGATAGCCCTGAGGAGTGTTGTTACAGGCAACTTCTTCTTACGGTCGATGTAAGCGTACATCACGTTGTTGATGTCAGTCGCAAACTCGATCCATGATCCCTTGAACGGGATGATACGTGCTGAGTAAAGCTTTGTACCGTTGGCGTGAAGGCTCTGTCCGAAGAATACGCCCGGCGAACGGTGAAGCTGTGACACGATGATTCTTTCTGATCCGTTGATGATGAATGTTCCGCCAGGTGTCATGTACGGAATGTTTCCGAGATACACGTCCTGCACCTTTGTGTCGAATTCCTCATGCTCGGGATCGCTGCATGAGAGGCGGAGTTTTGCCTTGAGAGGAACATTGTAGGTAAGACCTCTCTCAAGACATTCGTCAATCGAATACTGTGGAGGATCGATGAAGTAGTCGATGAACTCCAGCTTGTAGTTGTTTCTAGTGTCTTCGATTGGGAATATCTCCTGGAAAACCTGATAGAGACCCTCGTTGCTCCTGTTTTCAGGAGTAGTATCGAGCTGGAAGAAGTCCTGGAAAGACTTCAACTGTACCTCGAGAAGGTCAGGATATTCGAGGAGAATTTTTGATGATGCGAATGAAACTCGCTGATTTTTAGTCTTTTTTGACATGCTTTCTGTCTGTATATAGAGAAAAACTTTATTACGACAAAAAGGTTTAGAGCCGCATAGGCCCTAAACCTGAGATTTTTTCCCTTTAGGGGAAGGGGATGAAGTTATTTAATCTCAACTTCAGCACCTGCCTCCTCGAGGGCAGCCTTAAGAGCTTCAGCCTCTGCCTTAGAAACTTTCTCCTTAACAGCTACTGGAGCCTTGTCAACGATTTCCTTAGACTCCTTAAGTCCGAGACCTGTAGCCTCCTTAACAGCCTTAACTACGCCGAGCTTAGCTGCTCCTGCTGACTTGAGGATAACGTCGAACTCTGTCTGCTCAGCCTCAGCTGCTGCTGCTGGTCCTGCTACTGCAACTACTGCTGCTGCAGCTGGCTCAATTCCGTACTCCTCCTTGAGGATAGTTGCGAGCTCCTGTACATCTTTCACAGTAAGGTTTACCAACTCTTCTGCGAGTGCTTTAATGTCTGCCATAATTGTAATATTTTAAATTGTTTTTGTTTCTGTAATGGTGATTATTCTGCTGATGCCTCAGCCTTGTCGTCGTCCTTGTGCTCGAGAGCTGACATGACGTTGCGGATAGGTGACTGGAGGAGTGATACGATATCAGCGATCATTTCCTCACGTGACTTGATAGCGAAGAGGTTATCAAGCTTGTCAGCGCCGATGAATGCCGGCCAATCCTGAACGAATGCGCCCTTAAGTACAGGCTTCTCGCTTCCGCTCTCCTTGAACTTCTTGATTACTTTTGCAGGAGCGTTAGGAGCTACTGTGTACATGATTGCAGTAGGACCTGCAAGCACTTCAGTCAGCTTCTTCATCTCCTCGTTCTCAGAAGCCTCGAGAACCTTTGTGAAGAGAGTATTCTTAACTACTACGAGCTCTACGCCTGCCTCGAAACAAGCCTTGCGAAGCTTGTGAGTCTGTCCGGCGTCAAGACCTGCGATGTCAGTGATGTAGAAGTTTGGAGTTTCCTCCAGCTGTGCTGAAATCGCGTTGATAATATCGAGTTTTTCTTCCTTTCTCATAACGTTCTAGCACTGATTATTCTACTGATTTAACATCTACAGTGATACCAGGGCTCATTGTAGAGCAGATTGATACTCCCTGCATATATGTACCCTTGAGGGCCTGTGGCTTAAGCTTGAGGATTGCAGAGAGGAGTTCCTTTGCGTTCTCGAAAATCTGAGTACCAGTGAATGATACCTTTCCGATAGCAGCGTGAACGATACCTGTCTTGTCAACCTTGAAGTCGATCTTACCTGCCTTTACTTCTTTGACAGCGTTTCCTACTTCCATAGTAACTGTACCTGTCTTAGGGTTTGGCATGAGTCCTCTTGGTCCGAGGATACGTCCGATAATACCAACCTTTGCCATTACTGATGGAGTACAGATGATAACGTCAACATCTGTCCAACCACCCTTGATCTTCTCGATGTACTCATCAAGACCTACATAGTCAGCACCAGCCTCTTTTGCCTCGTTCTCCTTGTCAGGAGTACAGAGTACGAGAACGCGTGTAGTCTTACCTGTTCCGTGTGGAAGAGTAACGACGCCACGAACCATCTGGTTAGCCTTACGTGGGTCAACACCGAGGTTTACATGAAGCTCTACGGATGCATCGAATTTTGTATAGGTGATTTCCTTTACAAGTTCACATGCCTCAGCAAGCTTATACTCCTTGGCAGCATCGTACTTTGCGATTGCAGCCTTCTGATTTTTTGTAAGTTTACCCATTGTGCGTGTGAATTTTAGAGTTCAGGAAATTCTCCCTCTACTTTGATACCCATGCTTCTTGCGGTACCAGCTACCATTGTCATAGCTGACTTGAGAGTGAAGCAGTTCATATCAGCCATCTTGGTCTGAGCGATCTCCTTAACCTGCTCCCATGTTACTGTACCTACTTTCTTTCTGTTTGGCTCAGCAGATCCGGCAGAGATCTTTGCAGCCTCTTTGAGCTGTACTGCTACAGGCGGCTGCTTAACCTCAAATGAGAAAGACTTGTCGCTGTAAACAGTGATCACTACTGGCAATACCTTACCTGCGCTTTCCTGCGTACGGGCATTGAACTGCTTGCAGAAATCCATGATGTTCAGACCCTTTGAACCGAGGGCTGGTCCTACTGGAGGAGATGGATTGGCTGCGCCACCTTTAATCTGGAGTTTAATAAATCCAGCAATTTCCTTTGCCATAATTAATTTAATTCTTTAGTTACTTGTGTAAAGTTGAGTTCCAAAATAGTCTTTCGGCCGAAGATCATAACCACAACCTTAAGCTTGCTTCTGTCTTCAACAATTTCTTCTACAGTTCCATCGAAACCATTGAAAGGACCATCTGTAATCTTGACTGCGTCTCCTGCTACATAGTCGACAACAGTTTCAACCTCAGATGTCGCCTGCTCATCCTGATCTCCGATAATTCTCTTTACCTCGTCCTCGCGGAGAGGTACCGGATGTTTCTCCTGAGTTTTACCGACATCGCGCTTCTCAGTCAGGAATCCCGACATGTGAGGCACTTCGTTGCGGATGATATGCTGCAGCTCTCCTGTAAGTTCAGCCTCAATAAGGACATAGCCAGGGAAGTAAAGACGCTCTGTGCAGACACGCTTTCCATCTCTGATCTTATATACTTTTTCGGTTGGAACAAGGACCTGTGAAACCAGATCCTGAAGGCCACGTCTTTCAATCTCTTTCTCGAGATACTCTTTTGCTTTCTTTTCTTTTCCGCCTGCTGCTCTCAGCACATACCATTTCTTACTGCTCTCGCTCATAATCATTAGGTATTACAGTGTGTAGATAGCTGACATCAGATGCTGAAAGCAGAAGTCCATTGCGAAGATAACGATGGCAAAAATTACAGAAGCCACCATCACAACGATAGCAGAACTCTGCAACTTATCCCATGAAGGCCAAGCTACTTTCTTGGTCAGCTCGCCATAAGACTCTTTCAGATAGTTAATAAACTTGCTCATCTTTACATTTAATGGACGTTGCGGGTTGGAAGCGGTTGCAACGTCTGTTAAACATTACCAAATCGTAACCTTTGATATTTTCTTGGCAGGGGATCCAGGATTCGAACCCAGACTAACGGTTTTGGAGACCGCTGTACTACCCTTATACTAATCCCCTAAAAAAGTGGGTGCTCTTTTCAGGACACCCACCTGATTATTCCGGACTGTAATTAGTCTATAAGTTTAGTTACCTGACCAGCACCTACTGTACGTCCACCCTCGCGGATTGCGAACTGGAGACCTTCGTTGATAGCTGTAGGGTAGATAAGCTCTACAGTGATAGTAACGTTATCACCAGGCATTACCATTTCTACGCCCTCTGGAAGTGAAATCTCACCAGTGATGTCGAGTGTACGGATGAAGAACTGTGGACGGTAGTGGTTGTGGAATGGAGTATGACGACCACCCTCGTCTTTCTTCAATACGTAAATCTCTGCCTGGAACTTTCTGAAAGGCTTGATCTGACCTGGCTTAGCAAGTACCTGACCTCTCTTGATTTCCTTCTTGTCGATACCACGGAGGAGGAGACCTACGTTGTCACCAGCCTCACCCTGATCGAGGAGCTTACGGAACATCTCAACGCCAGTTACGACAGTCTTCTTAGGCTCTTCACCGAGACCTACGATCTCAACCTCGTCACCTACGTGGATAACACCTGTCTCGATACGACCAGTAGCAACAGTACCACGACCAGTGATTGAGAAGATGTCCTCGATTGGCATGAGGAATGGCTTATCGATGTCACGTGGTGGAAGTGGAATGTACTCATCAACTGCTGCCATGAGCTCCATTACCTTAGCTTCCCAAGTTGGGTCACCGTTGAGTGCACCGAGTGCAGATCCGCGGATAACTGGAGCGTTCTCACCGTCGAAGTTGTAGAATGAAAGGAGGTCACGGAGCTCCATCTCAACGAGATCAAGCATTTCCTCATCGTCAACGATGTCAACCTTGTTCATGAATACAACGATTCTTGGAACGTTCACCTGGCGAGCGAGAAGGATGTGCTCACGAGTCTGAGGCATAGGACCGTCAGTAGCAGCACAAACAAGGATCGCACCGTCCATCTGAGCAGCACCAGTAACCATGTTCTTTACGTAGTCAGCGTGACCTGGGCAGTCAACGTGTGCGTAGTGACGGTTAGCTGTCTGATACTCAACGTGAGCAGTGTTGATAGTGATACCACGCTCTTTTTCCTCTGGAGCGTTGTCGATAGAGTCGAATGAACGAAGCTCTGAAAGACCAGCCTTAGCAAGTACAGTTGTAATTGCAGCTGTCAAAGTTGTCTTACCGTGGTCAACGTGGCCGATTGTACCAATGTTAACGTGTGGTTTGTCTCTTTTAAAGGTTTCTTTAGCCATATCTTTATGTATTTAAAGTATATATACAACAAAAAAAGCAGAGCCGGTGGCGAGAATTGAACTCGCGACCTCTTCCTTACCAAGGAAGCGCTCTACCCCTGAGCTACACTGGCGTAGTTGGAGCGGAAGACGAGGTTCGAACCCGCGACCCTCAGCTTGGAAGGCTGATGCTCTACCGACTGAGCTACTTCCGCAAAATTTTCAAAGTAAAAGCCCGATCTGTTCGGTTTCGGGCTTTGTGTGGGAGAAGATGGATTCGAACCACCGAAGGTATAAACCAGCAGATTTACAGTCTGCCCCATTTGGCCACTCTGGTATTCTCCCTTTTCTCGTTTCTTTTGGCCCATTGCTGCGTCGTGCTTCGCATCGTCGGTCGGTCATTACCGCAAGGTAACTCCCTCTCTCCTCGTTCGCTCTCCTTGCACTGAACCAAAATAAACTTCGAAAGAACTTTTAAGTTTTGAGCCGATGGAGGGAATCGAACCCACGACCCCGAGATTACAAATCACGTGCTCTGGCCAACTGAGCTACATCGGCATTGTTTTTCCGCTTCTTGAGAGTTACTCTCTTGATTTGGGATTGCAAAGATAGATATTATTTTTACAACTGCAAAACTTTTTGATCTTTTTTTTAATCTTTTTCACGCTCCTTGTCAATAATATCGCGTATCTGTCTGGTAGTCAGGCAGCATTCTTCGCGGAGCTCCTTCTGAGTGCCCTGGCTGATGTATCTGTCGGGGATGCCGACAGGGATTACGCGTATGGCCGGGTGGTGTTCTGTCACATATTCGGCGACAGCTCCGTGGAGTCCGCCGATGATCGTGCCGTCTTCAACAGTGATTATCGTAGAGTGCGTGCGGCAGATCCTGTCGATAAGTGCGGTATCGAGCGGTTTTATGTACCTTATATTATATATAGAAGGATTCCAGTTGCTTTCTGTTCTGATCTGGTCTGCTGCCTCAAGTGCTCTGTATGAGAACGGACCTGCACAGATAACCGCCGCATCCGAGCCTTCAAGCAGGCATTCTCCGACGCCTGTCTCCAACTTTGCAAAACGATGCCCCTTCCAATCGGTGCCTTCTCCGTATCCACGTGGATACCTTATTATATAAGGACCCTTTTCAGCAAGCATGGCAGAGTACATCATGTCCTTGAGTTCCGTTTCATCTTTCGGGACGGCTATGACGGCACCCGGTATGCTGCGGTATATGGACATGTCGTAGCATCCGTGATGTGTGGCTCCGTCTTCACCTACGAGTCCGGCTCTGTCCAGGCAGAGTACTACAGGCAGGTCCTGTAGCGCTACATCGTGGATGATCTGGTCGTAGGCTCTTTGTGAGAATGATGAATATATGTTGCAGAACGGCTTCATGCCGCCGGCAGCAAGACCAGCCGCGAATGTTATGGCGTGCTGCTCCTCAATTCCGACATCATAGAATCTTCCCGGCATTTCTTGTGAGAGGAGGTTCATTCCGCATCCGGAAGCCATAGCCGGTGTTATGCCGACAATCTTGTCGTTCATCCGTGCAAGTTCAAGAAGAACCTCTCCGAACACATCCTGATAACGGTCGGAATCTTTCTTACTTTTAATCCGTTCTCCGGTCTCAGGATCGAATGCTCCGGGTGCGTGCCATACTGTCTGATTCTCCTCTGCCGGAGCGTAGCCCTTGCCTTTCTTGGTCAGGGTGTGCAGCAGCATCGGACCTCCCATGGACTTTATCTTCTGCAAGGTGTCAATCACCTGAGCTATGTCATTGCCGTCGATGGGGCCGAAGTATCTGAATCCCATTGCCTGGAAAAGATGACCTCCGCTGTCCTTGACTATATGGGATTTGGTTGTCCTTATGGCCTTCTGCAGGAACTTACGCAGACGTCCGTCTCCAAGTATGTCCCAGATCTTCTTCTTGGCCTTGTTGTAACGGGGGTTCGTAGTTATGCGGAGAAGGTAATTGTGCAGTGCTCCGACATTCCTGTCTATTGATATGTTGTTGTCGTTCAGAATTACCAGCAGGTCCGCTTTGCTCACTCCTGCGTTGTTCAGGCCTTCGAAGGCGAGTCCTCCGGTAAGGGATCCGTCTCCGATGAGTGCTATGGATTTGTGTGGCAGACTGAGATGTTTGGCTGCTTCTGCAAATCCGAGGGCTGCTGATATGGATGTGGATGAATGACCTACTCCGAATGCATCATACTTGCTTTCTGAACGTTTCGGGAATCCGCTGATGCCGTCCTTGGTGCGGTTGAGCCTGAATGCCTCCCTGCGGCCTGTTATGATTTTATGGGCATAAGCCTGATGACCGACGTCAAAGACAATCTTGTCCTGAGGTGCGTCGTAAACATAGTGGAGTCCGACAATCAGTTCGACAGCTCCGAGGCTTGGGCCGAGGTGTCCCGGGTTGACGGCGCAGCATTCAATCATGTACTGACGGATCTCCTGGCAGAGTTCCTTCAACTGCTCGATAGTGAGAGCCTTGATGTCTGCAGGGGAGTTGATCTTGTCGAGATATGTATATGTTGCGTTGTTCATCGCGTCGCCGTTTAGAGTTTGCAAAGGTACTGAAAAACGCTATCTTTGCAAAGATTTCTCGACTCATCAGCTTGAAATGACAAAAACAAAAAATATGACACAGACTATCAAAAAGTATCTTAATGACAGCTTTGCCGCAAGGTGGGCTGCCTTGATTCTCATCGCACTTGCGATGTTCTTTGCTTATATGTTCGTGGATGTGATGTCGCCGCTGCAATCCCTTATCGAAAAGGCCCGCGGCTGGAACGGTTCCGTGTTCGGAACATATGCTGCATCTGAATATATCCTTAACGTGTGCGGATTCCTCATCATTGCCGGTATCATCCTTGACAAGATGGGCGTTCGCTTTACCGGTATCCTTTCTACATCGCTGATGGTTGCAGGTGCTGCCATCAAGTATGTCGGCATTACAGAGTGGTTCCAGACTACGGCGTTCTGTGCGTGGCTTGACTCATGGTGGGTTGCCCTCCCTGGTAGTGCCAAACTCGCTTCTCTTGGCTTCATGATCTTTGGCTGCGGCTGTGAAATGGCAGGTATCACAGTTTCAAAGGCCATCGCCAAGTGGTTCAACGGAAAGGAAATGGCTCTGGCAATGGGCCTTGAGATGGCTATCGCGCGTCTTGGCGTGTTCGCTGTGCTTTCTGCATCTCCTCGTCTTGCTGCTCATTTCGGAAACATTGAGGCTCCTATCCTGTTCTGCGTGGTTCTGCTTCTTATCGGTCTTATCAACTTCATCGTGTTCTCAGTCATGGATGCGAAACTTGACAGGCAGATGGGTATTACAGCCGGCGGTGAAGGAGAGGAAGAGTTCAAGGTAAGTGACCTGGGAAAGATATTCTCAAGCAAGATGTTCTGGCTGGTGGCTCTTCTTTGCGTGCTCTATTATTCTGCAATCTTCCCCTTCCAGAGATATGCGACTAACTTCCTTGAAGTGACCCTCAATATCCCTAATACTGAGGCAGCTGACCTTTTCAGATGGTTCCCTATCCTCGCGATGGTGCTTACACCGTTCCTCGGAGCATTCCTGGACAAGGTCGGCAAGGGTGCGTCCATGCTCATGTTCGGCGCAATCATCATGATCGTATGTCACCTGAGTTTCGCTTTCCTGCTTCCGCTTTTCCCGAGCAAGGCATTGGCTCTTGTTCTGATTGTAGTACTCGGAGTATCATTCTCCCTGGTTCCTGCATCGCTGTGGCCATCGGTTCCGAAGATCATCGACCCAGTGATTCTCGGAAGTGCGTACTCGCTTATCTTCTGGATCCAGAACGTCGGTCTTTGCTTTGTGCCGCTCATCATCGGTATCGCATTCGAGAAGACAGGCGGATATGTTGTTCCTATGATCATATTCGCTTCATTCGGTGTTCTCGCATTCATCATGTCGTTCTTCCTGAAGATTGAGGACAAGAAGAAAGGTTACGGTCTGGAACTTCCTAACATCAAGAAATAATGTCAGACTTCAAGAAGACTTTGAAGGACAACAGATGGGCATGCTGGCTGGCGCTGGCGTGCCTTGTTGTTCCTATGTTCGCATCATATTTCTTCGACGATATGTTCTCGTCGCTGTCGGAACTGTTCAAGAATCCGCAGACGTTGGAACTAGGATGGAATATGGAGGATTATGGATATTATGCGAGCGGATACTCATTCCTGTGTATCTGGGGCGGTCTTATCGTGTGCGGTGTGTTGCTGGATAAGTTCGGCGTGAGGCTTGTCGGAAGCATTTTTGTCGGTATGATGGTGTTTGGTGCTGCTTTGGTGACCTTTGCCATCTCGGCAGGTTTTCACCCATCCGTATCGCTGACGCTTGCGTATGTCGGCTGCATGCTGTTCGGACTCGGAAGTGAGATCGCCGGAGTGTCTGTGACCAGATCCATCGCCAAGTGGTTTAAAGGAAGGAATATGGCCCTTGCCATGGGGCTGCAGTTGTCTATTGCCCGTTTCGGTACAGCGACGGCTATTCTTGTAGCTCCTATGATTGTCCGTCAGAAGGCGGCAGGGGAGATATATACATTGGCGGAAACCAACAGGCCGGCATTGATAGGACTTGCTGTGCTTGCTCTCGGAGCCGTTCTTTGGGCTGTATTCGTGGCAATGGATGCAAAGTTTGACAGACAGTCGGGCACAAGCGATAAGGTTGAAACAGCAGAGGAAGATAAGTTCCGTTTCGGTGACATCTTCAAGGTTCTGAGCAATCCTCGTTTTTTGATGATAGCCCTTCTATGCGTCACTTTTTACTGCTGTGTGATCCGCTTCAAGAAGTTCGGCGTGTCAATCCTGCTGCCTCTTTTCGGAGTAGATCTGGATGTCGCGACTGTGCTTCTTGCGATGATTCCATTTTTTACTATACTGTTCACTCCGCTTTTCGGTGCGCTTGTGGATAGGGTAGGCAAGGCGACTCTGTGGATGATTGTGGGTTCTGCTCTTGTTCTGGCTTCACATCTTATAATAACTTTCGCACCTCAGGGTGTCCCTGCATATGCGTATGTGGCGATAGCCATGCTCGGTATAGGGTATTCCCTTGTGCCGTCTGCAATGTGGCCGTCGGTTCCAAAGATTGTTCCGGAGAAGAATCTTGGTACTGCCTACTCCCTCATATACTGGGTCCAGAATATGGGAATGTGGGCTGTCCCTATTTATGTGGGCCACATCTTTACTCACTATATAACTCCAGCTTCAGAGGCGGATACAGCTCTCCGTCACTCACAGGAAGTGACTGCCGCCCTACATGCGGAATATGTCTTCATCCTTCTTGGCATAGTGGCCATAGTAGTGGCGTTACTTCTATTCTTCTCGTCCCGTAGACATCCGGTTCTCCGTCTCGATCAGCCTGCATCGTAGTTTCTGACCGTCAGTACATAAACTGTCTATAAAGTTGACTGACGGATTCGGAATGAGTGTTTTTCGGCAAAAATAAATACCGTCAGTCATAAAATTCAATGAAAATATGACTGACGGTTATTTTGTGAGAGTGCTCTCGCAGTTTATCTCATGATGGTTGCTTCACGGTCAGGACCTACAGAGATGATCTTGATAGGCACTTCAAGGAAGTTCTCCATGAATGCGATGTAGTCGCGGAACTCCTGCGGAAGCTCTTCCTCTGTGCGGCAGTGGGTAAGGTCCGATTTCCAGCCCTTGAACTCTGTATAGACAGGCTCGATGTTGGCGAATGTGTCGAATGGCCACTGGTCGGAAGGCTGTCCGTCGACGATGTACGATGTGCAGACTTTGATGGTGTCAAAGGTGTCGAGACAGTCTGATTTCATCATGATCAGGTCGGTTACGCCGCTGAGCATCACTGCATACTTGAGGGCTACCAGATCGAGCCATCCGCAACGGCGCGGACGTCCTGTGACTGCTCCGAACTCGTGACCGATGCGGCGGAGTTCTTCTCCGGTCTCATCGAATAACTCTGTCGGGAACGGACCGCTTCCTACGCGTGTACAGTATGCCTTGAAGATACCGTACACATGTCCGATAAGGTGTGGGTTGACTCCAAGACCTACACATGCTCCTGAACATGAAGTGGTTGACGATGTTACGAATGGGTATGAGCCATAGTCTACGTCAAGCATCGAGCCCTGAGCGCCTTCTGCGAGGATGTCCTGCTCCTTGAGAAGTCTGTTCACATAATACTCGCAGTCAACGAACTCGAACTGCTTCAGATACTCGCATGCCTCCATGAATGCTGCGTCCTCTGCATGAGGGTCGCACTCAAATCCCATCTGATTAAGGAGTGTGATATGTCTGTTCTGGAGCTTTGCATATCTTTCCGGGAAATCCGCAGCGAGGATGTCTCCAACGCGGAGTCCGTAACGTCCGATCTTGTCTGTGTAAGTCGGGCCTATTCCCTTGAGGGTCGATCCGATCTTGCCCTTGCCCATCGCAGCCTCATTGGCAGCATCCAGAAGTCTGTGTGTCGGAAGAATCAGGTGAGCCTTCTTGGCTATGACTATACGTTCTGTTACAGGGATGCCTGTCTTGTCAGCGATGTTAGTGCATTCTCCCATGAATGTGATCGGGTCAAGTACCACACCGTTTCCTACGATGTTCTTTGCACCTTCTCTGAAGATGCCTGAAGGAACGGATCTGAGCACGAAACTCTTACCATCAAAATGGAGTGAGTGTCCTGCATTCGGACCGCCCTGGAAACGTGCCACGACAGGGTATCTTTCTGCGAGCACATCAACGATTTTTCCTTTGCCTTCGTCGCCCCACTGGAGGCCGAGTACAACGTCAAGTTTCATATTTTGTTATTTAATTGTTTTCGTTTAGAATGGTAGATCGTCGCTAGGGTCGCTGTCGGTCTGCGGCGCAGCAGGCTGCTGTGCTGGTTGTGGTGCAGGGGCATATCCCTGTTGCGCGGCCGGCTGGTATGCAGGTGCCTGTGACTGGCTGTAACCCTGGCCCTGATAGCCACCTTGCTGCTGACCGTATGCCTGCTGCTGGTATCCTCCCTGTTGTGGCGCACCGTAACCGCCCTGGTTGTTCTGTCCTTCCGTCCTTCTTCCCAGGAGCTGAAGAGTGTCTCCCATTATTTCGGTAGCATATCTCTTGTTGCCGTTCTGGTCGTCCCATGACCTTGTGCGGATTCGACCCTCTACATATATCTGAGAGCCCTTCTTTACATATTTCTCCACAACGTCAGCTGTGTTTCTCCATACTACTACGGTGTGCCATTCAGTATGCTCCTGAAGGTTGCCGTTTCTGTCCTTGTACCTTTCTGTAGTCGCAAGCCTGATGGTCGCAACCTTTGCTCCATTGACGGCATCTCCTGCGTAGCGGATTTCCGGATCCTGTCCGACGTTGCCGATGAGAATAACTTTGTTTATCATATGTAGTGTCGTTTTTTACTTCATTCCCAAAAACTTTGCAAGGTAGTGATAATTTCTCATATAAAGAAAAATATTCTAGGTAGCATGCTAGGCAATCACCTTCTTCATTGCCTCAATGTCCGGATCATCTCCGGTGAAAATGCGGTATGCTCCTATGGCCTGGTGCAGAAGCCATTCCTTTCCGGAAACGAAGGTAAGTTTCGGATTTGCCTTCTGCCATTCTTCCATGATGTCCGGTGTCAGCGCCGGGTCTTTGTAGTTTGCTTCCAGAATCACCTTCCTTTCTTTTTGGAACAGTCCTCCTCTGATGTCTCTTCCTGTGAGGTCGTCGAGCTGCTGTATTTCCAGAGGAAGTGTGTAGACGATGATACCAGCTTTGCGAAACTCGCTTCTGAAACTGTTCAGTCCGCCTGCCGATGCATTGAAACCTGCTACCATTGACAACTTCTTTGCAAACTCTTGTGCCTTTGCGATGTTCCTGTTGAGGATTACAGTTTCATACCCGAGCATACATGTTGCATATGCGGCTGCCATTGCTGCACCGCCGCAACCTACTATAAGCGCCTTGGTGCTCGTACCCTTGGTACAGATACCTGACGCTATGGAACCGATTACGCCGGTGATGTCGCTGTTTGCCGCTTCTATTTGTCCGTCATCTCTTTTAATGAGAATGTTTGCCGCTCCAGTCGTCTCACATTCCCTGCTTCTGATATCTGCTTTGGCGCATGCTATTTCCTTGAATGGGGCTGTGACATTAATGGCATTATATTCCTTCAGGAAAATTTCATATGATTTCTCAAAGTCGTCACCTTCGATCAGGTCGTATGGGTATATTCCCCCATACGCTGCCTTGAACAGGGCGGGGGAGAGGGAATGGGCGATGGGATGCCCTATGAGTCCGAATTTCTTCATTCTACCTGTTACGGTTCTGTTGTAAAAGTGCGGCAGGTGCCATGATTTTTTGGGGTACCTGTTGCGGTTTCGGGGTTAAAGTGCGACAGGTGCATTGCGCTGCCGTACCGCTTCGTACATCAGGATTGCAGCGGATACTGATACATTGAGTGAGTCCAGTCTGCCGAGCATCGGAATCTTGATGTGCGCATCAGCAGCCCTTCTCCATATGTCCGTAAGGCCGGTCGCTTCAGTGCCCATCACTATGGCTGTACCCTTGGTCATGTCTGTGTCATAGTACCACTGCGAGTCCTGCAGCTGTGCAGTGTATATCTTTATGTTTTTGTCTTTCAGCCACTTGATTGTCTCTTCGGAAGAAGCTGCTGCTGTCGGCACGGTAAATATCCCACCGATGCTTGAACGTATCAGATTTGGATTGTACATGTCGGTAAGCGGGTCGCAGACAATCACGGCGTCAACGCCGGACGCATCGGCGCTGCGCAGGATTGCTCCAAGGTTGCCCGGCTTCTCGACAGATTCCAGAATGACCACAAGCGGATTCTCCTTTATGCAAAGGTCTTCAAGTCTGTGACTTTTGCAGTGGAGTTCGGCAATCACTCCCTCGGTACTGCCTCGGTATGCGACCTTCTCGTATATTTGCTTCGGGATGGAAAAACAGCCGAATGTCTTACCCTCAAGCGCTTTCCCGATTTGAGTCAAAGCGTCTTCTGAAAGAATCTCGGCGCAGATGAATAGAGAATGTACGGCATAGCCTGTCGATATGCAGTGCAGCAGTTCCCTGGCGCCTTCCACAACGAAAAGTCCTTCGCGGCGTCTTGCCTTGGATTTTTCCTGCATTTCCAACAGAACCTTTATCTTCGGATTCTGTGGCGATGTTATGATTTCAGTCTTCATGTCAAGCTTTTGCGGTGTCTATTGAACTTCCGAAAACGATGTGTCTCTGGAAAAGAAATTCTGTCGTGAAATTCAGTCCCATGTTGATGCCTGTGACCAGATATTCGTTCCACAGCAGGGTTTCTGCAAGATAATCTCCGAGCAGAGTGGTTGCAGGAACGAATACGGCGTAGTAACCGAGAACCTTTATCATGGCGACCGGAACGTTTGCAGCAGAACGGAATGTAAATTTCCTGTTCAGTGTGAAGTTCCAAAGTATTGACAGCAGCAGGGCTGTCAGATAACACGGCCAGTATGACCATCCGGTAAGCTCATTCAGCAGTGCGAATGCGCCGATCTCAATCAGCCCTGCACTTGCTGAAAACAGCGCAAATTTGATGAATCTCCAGAATTCTTGCATAGATGTCAAGTTTCGAAAAGCACAAATTTAACTATATTTATGGAAACGTCTTGTCACGGCAAGAAGATATTTGTCACTACTGGACCTCGTACCACTTCTTGTAGTCCAGATAGTGCATGGCATTGTCATGGGCTTTGGCCTGAATGGCTTCTGAAGCATCCTTTATTTTCTTTGCCGGTACGCCTGCCCAGATGCCTGGCTCAAGAACTGTATTCGCAAGGACTACAGCTCCGGCTGCTATGATGGTCCCGTCAGGAACGACTGCATTATCCATGACCACCGCTCCCATACCTACGAGGACATCATTCCCGATGACCGCTCCATGGACGATGGCATTATGACCGACCGAGACATCGTTGCCGATTATAACCTCCGACACATCTGTAGTTGCATGAAGCACTGCTCCGTCCTGGATGTTCACCCTGTCTCCGAGTGTAATCGGTCCGACGTCGCCACGAAGCACGGCTCCGTACCAGATGCTGCAGTCCTCGCCGGTCTTCACACTTCCGACCAGCACTGCATTTTCAGCAAGAAAGGTGCGCTCCCCGATAACAGGATGCACACCTTTAAGTTCTCTTATGATAGCCATTATTCTACGCTAAGATATTCTTCTACAAAGTCTACAAGGCTCTGGAGCTCTTCATTGCTCAGGGCACTTACAAGGACAGTGACCAACTGGTTGTCACCAGGGATGCTGTAGCAGAAAAAGAAGCAAGGCACTCCTTCCTCTGTCCACACGTTGAATCCGAACGCTTCCTTCTTCTGGAACTCGAAGCAGATTATAGGCTCGTCGTCGGCATCAAGGTCTTCCTCACCGACAACCTGCTCGTATGTGGCGCATGCTGCATTATATGCATCGGAGCCTGCTGGAATGGTGCCGCGGCTGATGTTTATAAAGCGGGCATCCTTGCCGTTCGCGCTGATGTTCATGCAGTACGATTTTGTGCCGTCCTCCTCGTTGTACTCGTCTGTTTCATAATTCCATATTTCAGGGATCTGCATTGTGATGCCTGAGAAGTGGATCTGCTTGAGTTCTACGTCTTTCATATCTTGAACTTCTTTAACTTTTCCTGTGTTGATAACTATTTGCAAACCCTTCAAGGGTAATGTCTCTGTGGCAAATGTAAGATTTTTTCGAAAGATAACAGTAATAAAACTTCATATCTTCTGCCATGTAGGCTATGCGGTCAGAAAAATGATTGCTCCGCTGATACCGATGTAGGCATATACCACATAGGTGAAGATGCGCGCGGGAATGTGGCGGTAAGCCCAGTCTCCTGCCAGAATACCTATGGCCAGACCTGCAAGGCCGTAAAGGTACGACCATCCGACTGTAGGAGTTACATACCCGTTGAATGCACGCACAGCCAGCATGGTGATATTGGTTATTGCCGCATAAGTCTGTATCATTCCCATGTAGTGGTCCTTGTCTGGTTCCGATGCCACAAGGTACAGCACAACAGGCGGGCCGTGCATTCCGAACAGGCCGCCCATCACTCCGCTGACAGAGCCTGTGCCCAGAAGCCACCCGGCAGTCGGGCGTATCAGCCGTTGCATCTTCTCCTTGAAGAAACTGAAATACAGGCTGATGACAACCAGCATGACTCCAAGGATCATCCTCATGCTTCTGCCTTCGATCTTGTCAAGCAGACATATCGCTACCGTGGAAAATACCGCGAATGCCCCGATCATGGGCAGCAGCCTGCGCCAAGTCACGAACTTGAGATACTTCAACATTATCACTGCCGCAGAAGTCAGTGAAAGCAGACCAGACAGAGTCACAGCCTCGCCATAGGATGGCATCAGGAACGGAAGGGCGGTCATGATGAAAATGCCGAAACCGAATCCGACGGTCCTCTGCACGAAACTGGCTCCGGCAGCAAGAAGGATTATATATAGGGCTGTTGATGGCATTGGGGAAACTGATTATGTCTGCGGCCCAAAGTTAGAAAATAATTTTGGCAGTGCTGAAGAAATATACCGAAATACTGCGTTCAGACCACTTAATGCGATGTGTATTGTACGGCTTGTGACGGGACTTGCGAAGAGTGGTCTGCTGCTGTAGGTTTCAGACGGTTGGCCAGACGCTGTAGGTTTCAGTTAGTCGGCCAGGTGCTGTCAGTTTCAGACGGTCGGCCAGACGAAGTGTGAGTTTATCGATTCGCCGCCGTCAACCACGATGCTCTGGCCGGTGCAGAATGACTGGCTGACCGTCATGAAATATGCCCATTGGGCAATTTCTTCTGCAGTAGCCCAGCGCCTGAGCGGTGTCTGGTCCATGATTTCCTTCCAGAGGACAGGATAGTTGATCACGCAGTCGTTCAGGGGTGTGAGCACTCCGCCCGGATCGATACTGTTGCATGTCGCACCATACACAGCCACTCTCTGCGCCACATTCTTTGTGTATGCGATCACACCGCCCTTGCTGGCACAGTATTCCGGAAATTCCGCTCCGGTGTGGCCGCTGGCAGAACCTATGTTGAGGATGGACACGATTCCTTGACGTACGCCATACCTCTCGGTGACGCGGATCAGGGCCTTGAGATTTGTGTCAATGTCGGCCTCGTTCTGTGTACCTGCGTTGTTGATCAGGATTTCTACTCCATCTATTTCAGGAAGTTCGTCACGCACATCGCACCGGATGTGAGAATATTTTTCGTGGGTCAGGTCAGATGCCTGTCTGTCAAGTCCTATGACCTCATGTCCGTTTTCCAGAAAAATCTGGGCAATGGCCTTGCCTATGCCCTGTGAGGTGCCTGTAATCAGTGTCTTCATGCCATTTTCTTTTTAAGGAACGCAATCATCGCATACGCCATAGGTGTTCCGAATATGGCCTCGATAGCCAGTTTCATTACATACTGCAATCCGATCATCAGCAGCAGGTCGCGGGTTGTGACTGTGCCAAGGAAGGCGATCAGGACGAACGGAACGGTATCAAACATATAGCCTATTAAAGAACTTCCGATGGTGCGGATCCAAAGACGCTTTTCGCCTGTCTTCTTTCTGATGCGCTCCATCAGCCATGAGTTCGATAGTTCTCCCAACAGGAAACCAGTCAGTGAACCGAGGATGATCCGTGGTACATAGTTGAAGACCGTGTTGTAGGACTCTGCCGTGCTGTCAAGATAGCCCGGTGACGGGAGCCATACACCGATCTGGGTACATATGACCATGAATACATTGCAAAGGAATGTAAGGAATATGATCTTGCGTGTTGTCTTGTATCCCCATATCTCTGTGAGCACATCTCCAAGCATATAGGCAAACGGGAAGGTTATGGTGCCTGCGTCGAAATAGAACAGGTTGAACAAGCCTATGACCTTGACAGCCATGAGGTTGGATATGAGATAACATGTGACGAAGAACGCCGTCACGACGATAAGTGGCATGTCTGCCACCGTTCGGTTTTTGAAAGGGTTTTCCGGTACCTTGTCCATATTGTTGAAGAAAATAATGCCCGTGCGGGCTGTTCAGGGTGCAAAGTTACTTATTTGTTGTTAAACTGCAAATTCTCATCCCGAAGCGGTAGGGAAGTGTTTCAGGAAATTTTGTACTTTTGCTGCTGATATTATTGGATGAAGTAAAATTAAACCATTATTATATGAACGAAATCCCAAAATGCCCCAAGTGTGGCAGTGAATACACTTATTTTGACGGATCCCTTTATGTATGTCCGGAATGTTCGCATGAGTTTGATTCTGTAGACGAGGTGGCCCAGGCGGATGATGTGGCTCGTGACAGCAATGGAGCGGAACTGTTTGACGGTGATGCGGTCACAGTCATCAAGGATCTCAAGGTGAAGGGCTCGTCAATGGTCATCAAGCGCGGCACAAAGGTAAAGAGCATCCGCCTTACAGATAACCCGGAAGAAGTGGACTGCAAGATAGACGGCAGCAGCATCGTGCTGAAGACATGTTTCCTGAAGAAGTAACGTAGTAATTTAAAATAATACAAAATTAATTTGCATATACGGATTTAAACCGTATCTTTGCATTAAATTTGAATTATTCAAAATAACATTTAAAACAGAATTGATATGGCTACTAAATTTTATAGATGCAATCATTGCGGAAACGTTATTCAGAAACTTGTGGACAAGAAGGTGCCAGTTGTGTGCTGCGGCGAAAAGATGACAGAACTTATACCGGGAACAGTTGATGCGAGTGTGGAGAAGCACCTTCCGGTGGTGACATGGCTTGATGACAAGACAATCAAAGTCGAAGTGGGCAGTGTCGCTCATCCGATGCTTGATGAGCATCATATCTCATTCATCTATGTCGAGACCGAGAATGGTGGTGTACGGGTGGATCTGAAAGACAAGCCTGAAGCCGTTATCTTCCTTGGCGACCATAAACCTGTTGCAGTTTATGAATACTGCAATCTTCATGGTCTTTGGAAGACGGAGATGTAATCTGAAGACTTTATGACGCTTCTTGATTGACTTATGGAATAAGGTTGACAGCCTTATTCCATTCAAGCGTCTTATAGAAGTTGTTGAGATAGTCTCTGTTTTCCTTGAAAGGCAGATACATGCTGAATCCGCTGTGCTGCTTTATTTGTATGTCGCTGATGAACCACGGCGTTGCTGCCTTATAGATGACAGCATCGTTGAGCTTTGCGTCAAAGGCGGACAGATCATCTTCTGACAGACCACATTTTTTAATGATGTCTCCAAAATCGTAGAACCACTTCTGACGGGATTCGTATGAACTGCGATAATATCTCTGGACATCTCTTGT
Organism: Candidatus Cryptobacteroides sp.; assembly: GCA_045127685.1. GTDB lineage: Bacteria > Bacteroidota > Bacteroidia > Bacteroidales > UBA932 > Cryptobacteroides. The sequence goes on along the minus strand of JBGVQP010000017.1, from coordinate 158,370 downwards.
GGACTGGAGAGTGTTCAGCCCGTCTCTGTATTTGCTGATGATCTCATTGGTCGTCTGAGCCAATGCATCAAGTCTTGAGCAGTCTATCAGTGATATCGTTGCTGATCTGTTCCATCCGCTTTTACTGTTGTAGTAATCATAATATCCCTGACAGAAACCCTCCAGGTCTGGTCCTCCTTCTGCAAACAGGTACTTTGTCATGTTCTTGTAATCCATTCCGTCGCCAAGAATCTCTGTCTGCGAGAAAATCATCCGGTCCGTAACATTGCGAAGCTGGTATGCTACCTCGATGCCTCCCATATAGCATGCATCAAAGATTATATAGTCCATCTTGAACGGGAATGCATCTGCAAGGTCAGTTATTTCCATTTCTGTGGTCTCGCTGAAGGACAAGTAGTGTACTCCCATTGTCTTTACTACCGGCTCGCCTTCCTTGCGCAAGTGGTATGCCGGGGCATATCTTCTTGGTCTGAAACTTATCGGAGTCAGATCTTCAAATGCCGATGGGTCGCTCAGGTAACCCTCCGGCACCCATCCCGATGCATGAGAGGACATCAGGAGTCCATAGTTTTCAGCATCGAAATTCTCTTTTGTATATGTGAGGATGTCCCTCAGGAAATCCTTGCTGGTCATCTGGGACTTTGGATCCATGACCAGAAGGGTGTCTTTTCTGATGGAACCGTCAGCCTCTCTGCTGATTTTTGTCAGTGTGGGACTTACGGGTTTCTCAGGGTCAAAGTAATAAGGATGAATGCTTGCATATTCGGTAATATGACTGCATACGAGTACTATGTCCCTTCTGTTTTTCATCAGTTGGCTGCCAAGAACATCATTGATGTCTTCTCTCAGATAACCTCTAAGGTCGTTGTATCCCATGGAATATAGAAGGAATACGTTCCTGTATTCGCTCACAGGAGTACGGACGAATTCGTCTTCCGGGTGTCCTGGCTCAGGGTTGGGAATGAACTCAAGATCTACAGGAGAACATGAGTACAGAAATGAGACTGTCAGCGTGAAGACCGTCAGTAACGAAAATATATGTCCTTTCCAAAACTGCATAGGGTGCAAAGATAGTTATTTTTAATGGATTATTTGTATCTTTGTGCAGATGTCACGATTCCGTTTGTTATGGAAAGCGGATTGTGGCTGTCACGATGTGAGAATTTAATTGAACGGATATGAAACTGATTACTAAAATGATCGCAATTACGTCACTTGCAGCGGCGGCGGTTTCCTGCGCACAGAGCGAACAGGAGTTCAAGTACCTCGTCGATGAATTTGCAGACCTCAAGATTATGAGGTACAAGGTTCCCGGATGGGAAAATCTGAGCCTTCAGCAGAAGGAATATGTATATCATCTTGCGGAAGCGGCCAAGTACGGCCGTGACATCATCTGGATGCAGAACTGCAAATATAATCTGCAGGTGAGGAAAGCTTTGGAGAATATCCTTGAAAATTACAAAGGTGATCGTGAATGCGAGGATTTCAAGGCGTTTGAAGAATATGCAAAGAGGGTGTTCTTCAGCAATGGTATCCACCACCATTATGCAGAGGATAAGTTCTTCCCGATGTGTACGAAGGAGTATTTCGCGGAACTTATGACAGCTGTGGATGCGTACGACCTCAGACTCCTTACTTTCATATATGACTATGATGCTTGTCCTCAGCGCAAGTCTACAGACAAGAGCAAGGATATCGTGGTGGAGTCAGCGGTAAATTTCTATGACGGTGTGACCAAGGCTGAAGTAGAGAAGTTCTATGCAGACATGGTTGATCCGTCAGACAAGACACCTGTTTCTTATGGACTTAACAGCAGGGTCGTCAAGGGTGAAGATGGCGTTATCTACGAGGAAGTATATAAGGTAGGCGGTCTGTATGGACCGGCTCTGGAAAAGATATGTGCCGAGCTGGAAAAGGCTGCTGCGGTGGCAGAGAACGATACGCAGAAGGAATACATCGCTGACCTTATAAATTACTATCAGACAGGTGACCTCAAACTTTGGGACGAATATAACATCAAATGGGTGAACGATACCCTTGGAACTGTCGATTTCGTCAATGGTTTCGTTGAGGATTACAGTGACCCTCTCGGACGCAAGGCAACATGGGAAGGTCTTGTGAACTTCAAGGATGAAGAGGCTTCCAAGAGAGCGGAGCTTATCAGTGACAATGCCCAGTGGTTCGAAGATAATTCCCCTGTAGATGACCGCTTCAAGAAAGCAAAGGTGAAGGGTGTGACAGCAAAAGTCATCAATGTGGCGACGCTCGCCGGAGACTGTTACCCGGCAGCTCCTATCGGAATCAACCTTCCGAATGCTGACTGGATCCGTCGTGAGCATGGTTCGAAGTCTGTTACTATCGCCAATCTTACCTCGGCATACAGCAAGGCTGCCCAGGAGGCTCCAAGAGGTATTCTCGGAGAATTTGCATGGGATGATGCGGAAATAGATGCGGCCAAGAAATATGGTGACCTTACCAGCGACCTTCACACAGACCTCCACGAGTGTCTCGGCCATGGCTCAGGACAGCTTCTGCCTGCAACTTCTCCAAATGCTTTGGGAGAGTATAGCTCTACTTTGGAGGAGACACGCGCTGACCTTTTCGGACTTTACTATCTTGCAGACCCTAAGCTTGTAGAGCTTGGTATTCTGCCTGATATGGAGGCGTATAAGGCTCAGTATCAATCATATATCCGCAACGGTATCTTTACGCAGTTTACCCGTATCGAACTTGGTAAGAAAAATACTGAAGCTCACATGCAGAACCGTAAGCTGATAGCAGACTGGTGCTACGAGAAGGGCCTGAAGGACAATGTCATCGAGAAGAAGGTGCGCGAAGGCAAGACATATTTTGTCGTAAATGATTTCGAGGCTCTTCGTGGCTTGTTTGCAGAACTTCTGGCAGAAGTGCAGAGGATCAAGTCCGAGGGCGACTTCAAGGCAGGAAAGGCTCTGGTCGAGAAGTATGCGGTAAATATCGATCCGGAACTCCACAAGGAGGTAAAAGAGAGATATATGAAGCTCCAGCTCAAGCCTTATGGAGGTTTCCTCAATCCTGAAATTGTTCCGGTAAAGAAGCTCGGCAAGGTGGTGGACTACGAGATTGTCTATAATGACAATTATCTTGAACAGATGCTTGAATACGGCCGTAAATACTCGACCCTTTAAATGTTCATTTCTTTCGCTGTCGCTTTCGGCGGCAAGCCGATTACGACCAAGACAAACGAGTGAAGAAATCTATCATCAACGATTACAATTACTATCTTCGGATGGAGCGTGCGATGTCACAGAATACTGTGGCATCGTATTGCTCTGATGCCGCCTTCTTCATGGATGCTTACAAGGGTCTTGTGGAGAATCTGACATCGGAAGACATAGAGGAGTTCCTGGTTTCAAGGGACTGGCTTTCGAAACGCTCCCAGGCTCGTCTGCTCAGTTCTCTGCGCTCTTTCTGTACATGGCTGGTGCTGGAAGGTCTGCTCAAGGATAATCCATGTGACAAGGTCGACGGACCTAAACTTGGAAAATATCTCCCGGAGGTGCTGTCCGTCGAAGAAGTAGAGAGGGTCATCTCGGCGGTGGATACATCTACATGGATGGGATTGCGCGACAAGGCTCTACTGGAAGTGCTTTATGGTTGCGGACTCCGTGTGTCTGAGGCGGTCGGACTGAAGACTACTTCTTTATATCTTGATGAGGGACTCGTAAGGGTGATAGGCAAGGGTGACAAGGAACGACTGGTGCCGATAGGCGAGATGGCTTCGGATGCCATTGTATCCTATCTTGAAGAGCGTCCTCTTGAGTTTTCGGGGAGTGAATATGTGTTCGTCAACCGTTATGGGGCCCAGTTGAGCAGGGTTTCGGCATTCAAGACGGTCAAGAAGATGGTCATGCTGGCGGGTATACGGAAGAGTATATCCCCACATACGTTCCGCCATTCCTTTGCAACCCATCTGATAGAAAACGGGGCGGACATCAGGCTAGTGCAGGAGATGCTCGGACATGAGAGCGTTTCTACAACGGAAATATATACGCACATAGATACTTCAACCTGGCATACGGCCATCACCCTCCATCATCCCAGGCGATAGCTTGGGTGACCAAGTCAGGAAAATGTTTTTATCTTTGCAGGCCCGTTCGACGTAAAGCGTACGAGGCATGAATATCTAAAATTTTATACAATATGGACAAGAACAGTTATGCATTGGGCATGAGCATTGCCCACAATATGATGCAGTCAGGCATCCGGTCAATTGATTTTGACTCATTTACATCTGGTGTGAAGGCTATTCTTACAGGCTCTGAGCCTGCAGTGTCTTTTGAAGAAGCTGGTCAGTTGCTTGATAAGTATTTTGCTGAGATCGAGGCTGAGCAGAAGGCGCAGGCTGAGGCTATGAGCGCAGCAATGAAGGAAGAAGGAGAGGCGTTCCTGGCATTCAATGCACAGCAGGAAGGCGTTGTCACTCTTCCAAGCGGTCTTCAGTACAAGGTGCTTGCAGAGGGTTCAGGAAAGAAACCGTCAGCTACCGATAAGGTCAAGTGTCACTATGAGGGAACTCTTCTCAACGGTGCGAAGTTCGATAGTTCATACGACCGTAACGAACCTGCAGTATTCGGACTCAATCAGGTCATCCCTGGTTGGACGGAGGGCGTTCAGCTCATGAGCGAGGGCTCGAAGTATGAGTTCGTGATCCCTTACGACCTTGCTTATGGAGCTCATGGTGCGCCTGGTGCAATCCCTCCATATGCAACTTTGAAATTCATCGTTGAGCTGATAGAAGTTCTTTAATGGATTTCATGCAGATATTTACCCTCCTGACTGGCGTGATTTACATTGTTCTGGAAATACGTCAGAAAAACTTCATGTGGGTGGTAGGTATCGCAACTTCATTGGCAGCAATGTGGGTGTTCTTCCGACAGGGGCTTTATGCATCTTTCGGACTGAACACCTATTATTTTATAACAGCGTTCATAGGTCTGTGGCAGTGGAGGAGGAACCGTACGGCACTTTCTGCGGAAAGCGGATATCAGCAGAGTGAAGCAGGCGATGGAGAAGGACAGGATATTATCGTACTTAACAGGTTGTCTTTCAAGACTGTGCTCGTCAGTCTGCTGGTGTCTCTGTGTGGTGTCTTTGTGCTGTCATACGGAATGTATGTCCTTCACGAAGCAGACATCCTGGGAGAAAATCCAATGTCGTTTCTGGACTCTTCGGTGGCCGTGCTTAGCGCAGTCGCAACCTGGTGGCTTGTCAAGTCATATAAGGAACAGTGGCTGCTATGGATAGTGGCAGATGCAATGAGTGTGACCCTTTGTGCGATACAGGGAATGTGGTGGATGGCCGCCCTGTATCTGGCCTATGTGGCAGCCGCGGTTTACGGCTTTTACCATTGGAAGCAGCATGGAAAGTATCTGTCTGAAAATAAATGATATATGTCATATAAGGAAAATATACCGTCAAAACTTCTGGAAGACGCAGTTGATGCGATCAGTTCACTTCCCGGTGTGGGAAGGCGCAGTGCCATGCGTCTGGCTCTGCATCTTCTGAAGCAACCGCAGGAGAATGTTCATCATTTTGCCAAGGCGATAGTGAGTCTGCGCGATGAGGTGAAATATTGCAGGGAATGCCGTATGATTTCAGATGAGGATGTCTGTGCGATTTGTTCGGACAGAAGCCGTGACCATAACATGATCTGTGTGGTGGAGTCAGTGCGTGATGTGATGAGCATAGAGAATACCGGTCAATATCATGGCGTGTATCATGTACTCGGAGGCATCATTTCGCCTATCAACGGTGTAGGCCCATCTGACTTGACAATCAGGGAGTTGGTACAGCGTGTCGCAGAACGTCATTGCGAGCAAAGCGTGGCAATCTCCCCGCTCGAAGTGATTCTGGCCCTCAGTGGCGATGTGGAGGGTGAGACCACTTCCTTCTACATTTACCGGCAACTTTCCCAGTACAACGTAAAGGTTACCTCACTGGCCCGTGGACTTGGCTTTGGAGATGATCTTGAATATGCCGATGAACTGACTCTTGGACGCTCGATAGTAGGTCGTCAGCCTTTCAGGCCATAATAGTCTGCTGCGGTAATCATGGTGAAATTATCTGTGCCGGTAAATCGACCGGAAAAGTAGTTGTTATTTCAAAAATAATCAATACATTTGTAGGCTTGTGTTTTAAACGCAGGCCTGTTTCGTGATAAGTCAAACCTTTCCGGCCGCACTGTTTGGATAGATGGGGACGGATAAAACAATGGGAGGAGGTGCTATGATTGAGATCTTCTACAAGGATAACGGACAGATGATGGTTTCCCAGTCGGAGGCCGATTTCGCTAATATTCCATTCGACAAGGTTATATGGATTGACCTTTTCTCTCCCTCAGGTGAAGAGAAGAGGGCGGTTGAGCAATTTCTGGGTACGACTATCCAGAACAGGGCGCAGGCGGAAGAGATCGAGATTTCATCACGTTTCTCCGAGACAGAGCAGGCTATCTTTGCAAATACCAGCTTCCTTATTCCTGGCCCCGATGAATATACAGAGGAAACGGTTTCCTTCATTCTTACCGATAATATTCTCACTACTCTTCGCGAGTGCCCGTTGAAGAGCTTCACTGACCTTCAGCGCAGGCTCATGGCATTCCCTAAGATATACGATTCGGGCCACGTCGCATTCCTCAGCATTCTGGAAAACCGTATTGACCTTGATGCCGATATGGTGGAGCTCCTCTCCAAGGAAATCAACCAGTACAACAGGAAGGTGAGTGTCGGAGAAGACATCAGCGAGGAATTCCTTATCGATATCAACATAATCCAGGAGAATACCATGCTCATCCGTGAGAATATCATAGACAAGCAGCGAGTTATTTCCAGCATCCTTAAGAGTTCGAACTACCCTCAGGAATACCGTTCAAGGCTGAATGTGCTCCTGAAGGATATTTCGTCGCTTATCAACCATACCGACTTCGGTTTCGAGAGGCTTGAATACCTCCAGAATACCGTGCTCGGTATCATCAACCTCGATCAGAACAAGATCATGAAGGTCTTCACCCTGGTATCATTGCTTCTGATGCCTCCGACACTGATTGCCAGCTTCTTCGGTATGAATGTCAACTTCGGATGGTTTGTCGGCAATTCGCTCTGGATGTGGGTGATAATCCTGCTCCTGATGCTGGTTTCGCTGGCTGTCATCTTCTGGGTCTTCAAGCAGAAGAAAATGTTTTAAAACATCTTGGTCGTGCGTTTTCTTACTTATCCATTGGTCTTTTTGTCCATAGCACTTTCAGTATCGTTGGTGCCGTCTGTGGCTGATACCGTCATGCGTACATGGAAAGTTTATCTGCCGCTGCTAAGCGGAATGGGAGCATACATTATTATGGGTTTCATCCCTTTTCTTTCAAAGAACAGGGAACATTTAAGGACGCTATCCCATGAGTTCACCCATTGGCTTGTGGGAATATGCTTTTTTCACAAGATTCATGCTCTCAATGTACAGGGTGAGACAGGGTATGTTTCCCATAGCGGCGGACGTTTCGGAGATATGTTCATAGGACTCTCCCCATATTGTATACCGGTGTTCACTGTCCTGCTGCTTTTTTTGAGGATGATCATCATCCCTGGTGCAATGGTAGGGTTTGATGTGGCAGTCGGTCTTACTCTGGCATTCCATATAGGGTGTTTTGCAACTCAGATGGGTATTCATCAGACTGATATCACGGAGCGAGGAATCTTCAAGTCATACGTGTTCATTATCGCTGTCTGGTTGTTCTTTGCGCTTCTTATCCTGCTGACCATCAGATATAACCTGTTTGAGGCTGTGGAATATATATTCAAAGGATATTGGCATAATCTGGAGACTTTTTATAAGTTCATGCTCGGATTGTTTGCCAAGTAACAAATTACCATCCTTTCTGTATGTTGTCTGCGATCTGCTGGACCAGTCTTTCTCGTGCCTGTATGCTCGCCCATGCGGCATGTGGTGCAAGCCTGAGACGCTCGGGGTGTCTTGTGTGAAGCAGTGGGTTGTCTGTCGGAACAGGTTCCTTTACAAATACATCCAATGCTGCTCCGGCAATGCGTTCCTGGCTGATCGCATCTGCAAGTGCCTGCTCATCTACTATGCCTCCGCGTCCCATGTTGACGATTATTGAGGTCGGTTTCATCTGTGCTATCTGCTCTGCACCTATCAGACTGTTTGTCCTTTCGTTCAGTGGTGCGTGTATAGATATGATGTCCGACTGTTTCAGCAGGTCGTCAAGTGGCAGGCAAGGGTAGTCCTTGCAGTGGCCTGTACCGGATGTCGAGAAATAGCATACATTCATTCCGAATGCCTGTGCGATCTTGGCCACGCGGCTCCCAATGTTGCCCATACCGATGATTCCGATGGTCTTTCCGTCCAGCTCCTCCCAGTTCTTCGCCGGGTCTGTGAACATATTCATCGCAGAGTACCTTCCGGATTTCACGCACTCGTCATAGTATGGACCTTCTCCCAAAAGTGAGAGGATGTGCATAAAGGTGGCCTGTGCCACGGTGGTGGTAGAATAGCCTACAGCGTTCCTGACCGGTATGCCTTTTGATGCGGCGTATGCCATGTCAATGTTGTTGACTCCAGTGGCCGACTCGCAGATGAGTCTGAGGTTCGGTGCTGCGTCAATCAATTCAGGTGTCACCAGAATTTTATTTATGATCATCACTTCGCAGTCCTTGACTCTCTCGATGGCCTCCTGAGGGGTGGAGTTGTCATATCTGATGAAATCACCCAACGCCTCAATAGGGGCGAAGGATATGTCGCCCATGGTGGCGGCGTCCAAAAATACGATTCGTAGTGCTGAGCTCATGATTCCTTTTCTTTTGCGCTAAGTTAGATAAAATACACTAAAGAAAAAAGCACTTGCGAATTTCTTCGTAAGTGCTTGATTTTGAGTTGCTCCCGCAGGTGTCGAATTATTGAACATCTGGAATGATTTCCACAAGGTAGTGAAATTCATAGATGAGAACCCTTGGGTTAAAACAATTCTTACAAGATTACAATTGAATAAAAACCGAGGAGGAAGGAAGTTAGTGCCTTACTTAGACACGGTTACGGTTGTTTCTGTGCTGGCTACCCTACGCCCGCTCAGATGTGACCGAACCATCTCTTTTTTGCCAAAGCGAGTGCGTGTGTACGCTTTCACCTTGACCTGTTTAAGGACTACGACTTTCGTAGTAACCTTAACAATCGGAAATGCGATTCGCTTTTTCATGGATTATACTTTTGGAAGTGAACGAATCGTTTCGGAGTGTTGCAGTAGTACATCTCCTCGGTTAGAGTTCCATAGAGAAAAAGAAAACAGGCATCCGTAGGGTCAGACACCTGTATCTTGTTTCCAAAAGTTTGTCATAATCCATGACGACACAAAGGTACAAACATTTTCTGTATCTCCAACTATATCCATAAAATTTCCACACCTTAATAATGACCCAGTTGTAAGAAATTTCAAGGTCAGATATCACTATCTATATCCCCTCCTGATGCGGTATGAGGTGCATCTTTGTCTGTCTCCGCTTCGATTTTCTCACCAGATCGGTAAGCATGATAGGGCATACCCCTGTTTGATATATTGGTTTTTCCTGCCTGAAATTTATTCAAAATTTCTACTACTCTTTACATTGTTTCCAGACTTGCCTACTATTTATGTAGAAAAAGATTTAAGATATGGAACACAAAAGACAGTATTGTGAACTGAGCGATGAGACAAAGAACAAAATCAGTAAATCAACAAGGGGAAGGGGTAAATCTTTCCAGCACAAACAGAACATTTCAAAAGGCATGACTGAGTACTGGAAGACTGTACCGAACAGACTTCAACCCTCATCAGGAGAGACCTCCACTCCAATCAACGGAAGTGTAACATAAGTGATAACCTTTTAATCAGATGCCAAACTGCAGGATAGGGACAACCATTATAGATGCACTCAAACTATGTTATATGGTCAATGTTGAGGAATTGTCAGCATTGATGTAACTCCAAGAATTTCAAATAGATGCAACCTTTTTAATGCATAAACAGAATTTACACTCTGTATCAATATAAAATGTGTCAATTTATAACCTAAAAAAGGTGATACAGATGAAAAAATCTGTATCACCTTAAAATTTTGTGATAAATAGAACGATTACGACTCTGCGCCAATAATATCGATTGTTTTTTCTACTACATTATTAAACTGAAATTTATTGAGTCCATTGTTATTCTTGTCCTCGGAATAAACATAAACTATAACTCTAAGGTTTTCATTTACAAAGTCACCCCAATTGTTTTCAGAAGCATTATATATTTCCCTGATATTATCAAGATTCCAAACAAATACATGTTCTTTGGTATCAGATTTTGAAATGTGTCCAACTTTATTACCAATTATATAATCTCCACAGTCAATATGGCGTATTACTGCATCGTATTGATATTTAGTTGCTCTTTCTATGAATTCTACATTATCTTCAACAAGAAATGCTCCAACATAATAGTTTCCTTCTACTGCTGCTTTCAATAATATTCGAGTAACTATCGTTTTCTCGTATAATATAGAATTAATCCCAACATTTACTGCATCTTTCTGTAGATTATATGTTGCTTGTAACAAACATGTCGCCGCGTCTTCAAAATTTGAAGATGAAAATCGCTCATGATTAAAGGCGATATATGGATAACTGGCAACACCTATTTTGATATTATAAAATTCTTTGGGAAACACCCACTTATTGTTAGGGAGAATAGGATTTGTCACCTTGATAAATTTATCTTTTGTTAACTCGTTCTCTCCTATTTTTTTTACAAGGCTATCTGCCCAAGAATATCTAACGGGGTCGTTTGATATAAATGGCATAAATGTTAGAAGTGACTTTGCAGCAGTATTAAAGTTCGAAGGTTTTTTAGGGATTATGGCATCGACAGAGTGTATGACCGCAAGATTTCTAGAAACAATATCATCATAAATGGCTACAAAAGTATACTTACCTTGTTTTGTCGTATTGAAGCGTTTCCCCTCGATTGGAATATTATCGCATATGATTGTATATCCGTAAAACAACTCTTCTCCATTGAGAAATACAGAAAATTCTACTTCATCGACACCATCCGCTTTGATTATTGTTTTATTAGCAATAATCTCCAAGTAGTCTTTTGAGTCTTCTAAATTGTTCCCCTTCTCACATGAAAGAAAAACAAACAGTAACCCAATAGCCATAATTAATAATTCATTTCTCATAATGTAATTTATTTTTATAACACAAAAAAGCGTAGACTTTCGTCAAACGCTCTCTGGCTCACCACAAGCCAAATACACTCATGCTTCAAGTCAAAGCTAGGAGTGAACTCAAAGTGTATTCCGTTGCTTGTTCTATGTCGAGGTGGTGATTCGAGAGCGACTGAGCAAAATATGTCTTGTGCATTTCTGCAACGACACAAATGTAGTTAGAATTTTCTAAATATGTTCCTTCACTCATATTTTCGTTCACTTGTTATCAGAGGTGCTTTTCTGATGATATTCAACCAACTTATTTTAAGTTAAAATATATCGGTCAATTATTTTAAGTTAAAATATTCTATTGGTCAAGATCGTGGCTGGTGTTGCTCAAAAAAGAGAAAACACTTACATTTGTGGACTATGCAGACATCCGGACCGATAAGACAAGATTTGGGATTGCACCATGCCGAAGGTTTTGGTGACATAAAGCCGTTTGCAAAGAATCTGTACGAAGCGACTTGTGACGGGAAGAAGTGTCTGCTCAAGACATCTCTTCCCGGTCAGACTTCCCTGCTCAGGAGGGAGTATGACATGTCCTGTAATCTTCAGCATCCTTATATTCTTACTCCTCTCCGGTATTCAGAGGACACGCCAGTCGGTCCTGCCATCGTGATGGAATATGTCGAAGGCTGTACTTTGACGGAGTTTGTCGCCAAGGGACAGCCACACGAAGTCCTCAGGAGACTTCTCGCAGAGATTCTGGATGCTGTGGATTATCTGCACAAGAAGGGATTGATTCATAACGACCTGAAGCCGGATAATATTCTGGTCAGCAATATCGGAAACCATATCAGGATCATTGACTTCGGTCTGTCAGACAAAGATGCGGAATATCTGATCAGGCGTCTTGGTGGTACGGACGAAAGCTCCGCTCCGGAAGTGATTGAAGATAACCCTGACATTCCATTCACAGCATCTTCCGATGTGTGGTCGTTGGGGTATATCATCCGGATAATGTTCCCTGGCAGATATAGAGCGATTGTGAGGAAATGTCGCAGGCAGAATCCTGAAGACCGATACCCTGATATAGACTCCCTTGAAAAGGCACTACGAAATGCAGACCGTCTGCGCAGATTCTTGATTTCGCTTCCGTTTGTGTTCTGTGCGATTGTGATTATCGCGATGTCGGCATATTCATATCATCAGAAGAGGTTGCAGGAAGAGGCTTCCCTGAAATATCAGCTCGACTCCCTCAGGAATGAAATCCCACAGGTGGAAGAACTTAAAAGGCGTTTGGCTGAGTTACAGAAGGATTCTGCCTACGTTGCCCAAATAGAGAAGGATATAAAGAGAATGTATCGGGAGGCTATGGATACTATTCAAAATGCCAAACTGGTTCCATACCAAGAATTTGGATGCTTTGTCCACCGAATGCGCTATGTAATGCGGGTGGGTAATTATATGCGAGATGAGATTCCTGATAGGTATCAACCGGAAGCCGAGACATACTATGGGAAATATCTATATAAGCTTAATGATGCTCTTGCTACCATACCGACTTTAGAAGAAGCATTTGAAAAAGGTGAGATTTCCGAAGTGGAATATCGATATTATAGGGATTTAGCTTACGAAGGCAAGCCTTTCAAACCTTTTTCACGCAAGTAAGCCCGTTGCTCTTTCCCATGACGTAACTCTCATAGCGTTTTCCGTCGTGTTCCAGATCATCCACCAGAAGGCATTTGTCCTGGGTGAAGCATCTGCATGAGAATCTGTCTCCCGTCACTATGGTAGCATTGACAGACTCATCCACCTCAAAACGATAATTTCCAAGATACTTCAGCGAGCATTCACGGTCCGGAAGCCACGCTATATAGATCCTGTCTCCGACAGAGAGGTCGTCGGCCTTGATATAATGCTCGCCACAAGACAGTTCCGAATCCTTGATTCCGGATGAACTGAGGTAGTCACAGAAATCCTGAAAGTGCTTGTGGCCGATGGCTTTTGAGAGAATATTCAGTATGTCGTCAGATACATGTTTGTATTTTTTCGTTTCTACATATAACCGCCTGAACGTACTGTCTGAAATCATGTCTCTTGTTTTTTCAAACACGAACGAAACCGCATGCGTAAAGTCTTTCGGAGTCCTTATAGGCCTTCCGAAAGCTTTTTCAAAATCCTTTTTCAGTAGTGCCACGCGTGGTGAGTCTGATGGTATAGCCATGATAAATGCTTGTTTGAACGATGGGCACAAAAGTGGTGAATTTTTATCTCATTAGCAATATCCGCATGCCCTACTGCTGATAGAAGACCTAAAAAGACTTAGTCAATATTCCTTTGCGTTAATTACATTTGTACATGTAAATATTTGAGTATGAAGAGGCCTGGTTTTGAACTTAATTCTTTATATTTGCACTTGACATAAAGAAAAGTGTTTCGTGCTCTGAGTCGAAAACTGGTAATTTTTAATTTCCGGGGACGAATACACTCTGTTTCTCGTATGCTATATCGTGTTCTCGATATACGTTCGGGTGTGGAGTGCATATTCGGAAATAGGTTTACCAGGCCTCGACTCAAATATGCGGACAACTCCACACTTTTCGTGTTTTATAACCACAAATATTATGCTGTTCGCTTGGAGTTGAGCAAACATGGGAGTTGTGCGCGACACGAATCCAGATGGTGTCTAATGGAATTGAACAGCATCAGACTCTTGTGGTTTATGAACCGATGGAAATGATTGCGGAGAAGATCGCAAAGGTGGCAACACAAGACATAATAGAACCGTCTAAAAATAGGAACTTATGAATAATCAATGGTTAACCATAGAACAAATCGGAGGGGATGTTGTTCTAAAAAAATGCTCGCAGGAAGCAGAAGGGGATGTTGTGATTCCGTCAGAAATTACAAAAATAGAAGAAGCCGCCTTAATGCGCACTGATATTGAATCTTTGACATACAAAGGTGTTACTTTCCATTCTTGTAAGTTGACATCAGCCGAAGCTGGTGAGATGTTTGCAAAGAAGAATTCGGAGAGTAACAAGGTTGCATCAAAAGAGGAAGACCCGAATAAGGCTTTTGAAAGATTGTATAAAAACTTTTTATTGCATAAAGAAAGTTTATTGAATGTTTTAACGGGCAAATATTACCAAATACAATCGGAGAACGCCTATTATTATCTGGAAAAATTCATCTATGAACGATATGAAGATTTGTCAGAGAGTAATAAGAAATGGGCACTGATCTTTATGGAGCACTTTAGTCGGTCATCTGTTGCTGGCCCTTCGTATCCGTTCCACATTTATGCAGGGAATATTGAATGCGACATGAAAGAAGCAGAGGTCAGATTAGCTGCTGCAGTGTATAATTTAAGTACCCCTTGGGGAAGTTTTGCTAAATATAATTCATATATTTAGCAAAAATCCATATGCTAAGGTCGTGGGAGCCAGAAGAAAAACTAAAGGCTGAAAGTGCCGCTATCTTATTTCGACACAAGGAGTATCTACATGGTTCTCCTGCTCATACGGGAGTATTCAAAGAACTTGATGTAAATGTTGAGGATCTGATCAAGAACGAATTCAAAGCATATTATGAAGATTACTTCAATCCTTCTGTTGAAGAAGCCGATGTTATGCATCTGAATATTGATGGAAGAGAGGTTACATATTATGATGATTGTGCTGATTTAAAGAAGAAAATTGCTTCGGGACGTCAGGAAGAAGGACTTACAGAAGGTGCGATTGCCTCAATTTTATGCGCGGCAGCAGAAGATATTTGTAAGGAAATTGCCTCCGCTGAAGAATTGGAATTGACACCATTCACAATATCGCTCCTCGAGTACTTTTCAAATCCTGAGAATTACCCATCTATTGAAGATATTACTTTCGAAGTACCTGAAGACGAAGAGCCAAATAAACTGGATTCTGACTTTGAAGACACCCTAAAGGCTCTTGAACACGTTCATGCCACGCACTTATATCGCGTACATTTTAAACCAAACAGAAAGTTTCAAAGCAACTATTCCGGTGTTTTCTATATGGGATTTTCCGATGGATGGAAATATACCATCAGAGAAAGAATGGGTAAAGCCTATGATGATAGCAATGACCCGATTGTTGTGACATACCCGAGCATGCGAGATGTCTTGATGGACGGATGGTTGCCAGATTAAAATACCCACAAAGACTTATCGTAAACCCATTTGAAATCCCCTTTTGCGATATAACACAAACCAAATAACGACACGAAGATAATTCACACACCTGACTGGTTTTGGGACAGAATTTTTATGGATACGAGAGGTGTGATGTGTATTCTCATGTGGTTGAACAGTTGAGGCCGAATGGTGGACGCTTAGAAGACCTAAAAAGACTTAGGATGAATTTCCGGTTTATATCTACTTTCGCGGCGGATATAAACCGTAAATTTTATGAGTGAACTTAAGATCGGGACAATTGTAAAGTTGTCGAATGGCACGAGTGCCAAAGTTAAACAGGAACTGGGCAAGGGCGGACAGGGCGTTGTCTATCTTGTTGAGGTGTCTGGAAAGAAAATGGCCTTGAAGTGGTATCACAAGCACCCGGGAGAGGCCTTCCACAAAAATCTTCTGAACAATGTTCGTGCAGGGGCTCCCGCATCGAACTTCATCTGGCCGCTTGCCGTTACAGAGCAGATGAACGGCTCGGTGGGCTATGTGATGGAACTGCGCCCAAAGGAGTACCAGGATATGAGCAAGTTCATCCTGACTCATGCGAAGTTTGCTGATGTGCATGCCCAGTTGAACGCTTGCCTTCAGATATGCACAGCCTTTCAGAAACTCCATATCCGTGGCCTGAGTTATCAGGATATGAACGACGGCAACTTCTTCATCAATCCCAAGACGGGCGATGTGCTCATCTGCGACAACGACAATGTCGCTCCCGACAAGACCAGCATGGGCATCCTCGGCAAAGCGGGATATATGGCTCCGGAGGTGGTAGAAGGAACTACGATGCCGAACAGATATACGGACTATTATTCTCTTGCCGTATGCCTTTTCATCCTCATATATATGAACAGACCTTTCGAGGGAGCATGGCATCTTGCCTGCCCTTGCGACAACAATCCCGAAATGGCCAGGAAACTGTTCGGATTCGAGTCTGTCTTTATTATGGACCCGACAAACACAAAGAACAGACCTGTGCCGGGAGTTCACAACAATGTCATACGTCGATGGGGTGTGTATCCATCATTCCTTGGCAAGGCATTCTGCAAGACATTCTCGTCAGGGGCAATCAAGGACCCGACCCAGAGGCTCATGGACAAGCAGTGGTACAACATTCTACTCCAGATCCGTTCTATGTATGCAAGGTGTCCTCACTGCGGAAAGGAAACTTTCATAGATGTGATGAGTGGCAATTCTCATTGTATATTCTGTCAGAAGGACATAGCAGTTCCGTCTCTGAAGGTGGGACGCTTCACAATCCCTCTTGTGGAAAAGCAGACCATACATTCATGTCTTATTTCCGATGAACAGGATAGGGATGCAAAGGCAGCAGAGGTTGTCATGAAAGGTGGGGCGACGGGTCTGAAGAACACTTCGGATACGCCTTGGACAGTGATGCTTCCTGATGGTAGCGTGCGCGTCATAAACAAGGGCGAAGGTATGCCGGCAAAGCCAGGGCTGAAGGTGCGTTTCGGTCAGGGAGAAACAGGAGAATTTATTTAATAATAACTTTATAATCATATCATTATGGAAAAGAACAATCCTTTTGAACTCGATGCAGTTCCAAGACGTGTAATGCCTCTTATCTTCTTGGTTGACACTTCAGGAAGTATGGATGGAGCAAAGATTGCCTCGCTTAATGTGGCCGTGCAGGAGTCCCTCAAAGATGTGGGAGAAATCTCGAAGAATAACAGCGATGCTCAGATCAAGGTGGCTGTTCTTGAGTTTTCAAGCGGAACTCAGTGGATGTATCCGCAGCCAATCGAGTCGGAGTCCTTCAAATGGCAGGACCTTCAGGCAAGCGGTCTGACAAGCCTTGGCGCCGCTTACAGCGAATTGAACGAAAAACTGTCAAAGTCGCATGGATTCATGGCTGAGCCTACAGGTTCGAGGGCCCCTGCAATCATCCTTCTTACGGACGGTCAGCCGACCGACGACTACAAGCATCCGCTTGAGAAACTCAAAGGAAATCCTTGGTTCAAGGCCGGAGTGAAGGTTGCCATCGCAATCGGAGATGCCGATACCAATGTGGATATTCTTGCGGAGTTTACAGGCAATAAGGAGGCTGTGCTTACGGTTCATAATGTCGATCAGCTCAAGAAGATCATAAAGACAGTCAGCGTTACTGCGTCTCAGGTGGCATCTCAGTCGGCTTCAGTCGGTGTGTCTGGCAATGGCTTGGCAACTCCTGCGGATGCTCAAAGTCAGGTGGTAAGCAGTGTTACCAATGCCGTCGATACTGATGACGCGTTGAAGAATGTGGATCAGGGAGACAGTACAGCAAACTCGGGCACTGATGACTGGGGAAACTGGTAAACGGTTGAGGTTATGGTGTTTAATACCAGCATATTAGGTGCAAGCCATGTTAAGGACAATAAGCCGTGTCAGGACTATTCTGTTGCCTGGCAGTCGGAAGAGGATGGCGCGGTTGTCCTTATCGTGTGCGATGGTCATGGAAGCGATACCTATGTCAGAAGTGATGTGGGTTCCCGTCTGGCAGGCGAGATAGCATTGGAAGCTGTGAAGAGGTTCATCCTTCCGGTCGGTGACGTCAGGCCTGACTCAGACTGGATAGCGGGTGTGCAGGGAGCTGTGACTGCCCGGGAGAGCGATGTTCTGGCCAGATACAGCGAAGCCTTGCCTAAAGCGGAAGAAGACATGACTGATACTGATTGGATGAGGTTCCGTCAGAGGCTTGAGTTCCGCGGGCAGGTCAAGGGCATATATGAGCAGGATGCCGTCTTTCAGGCTTTGTTTTCTTCGATATATGAGAAGTGGCTGGAAGCAATCCGTCTGGATGCCAGGCAGAACCCTTTTACCGAAGAGGAACTCTCCCGTCTGGGCAGACATAAACTTGTAAAGGCCTATGGAACAACACTCATGACCTATGTACAGACAAAGGACTTCTGGTTCGCATTCCATATCGGTGACGGCAGGATGCTCTTTTGTGACGAAAACCTGGAGTGGAAACAGATTGTCCCCTGGGACTGCAACTGCTTTCAGAATCAGACCACCTCACTGTGCAATACAGACCCCGTTCCGATGTTTCGTTATGCCTTTGACGGCACAGGCACATTCCCAAAGGCTGTGTTCTGTTGCAGTGACGGCATAGAGGACTCTTACGGAGATTATGATGTTGCTCCGGAGCGTCTGCACAACTACTTTACCGGTCTGCTGAATGTCTTTGTCAGGGAAGGTAAAGAAAGCACAATGTCTAAATTGGAGGAGTTCCTGCCGAAACTAAGTGCAGTGGCAAGCAAGGATGATATGTCAATTGCAGGAGTTATCAATGAGGGAGATTATCATCAAAACATAGATGAAGATGAACTTACATGAGACGATCAGGTTGCTGATAAAGGAGCAGGGGACGGGAGTGGTCAGTAGTCCTGCCTTTATGGGAATGCTGGATGATTATGGCGCATTTCGCGAAGAAGAGCCTGCGACCAGGACAATCGTCCGCGAACTTGTCAGGACAGGTCAGATGCAAAGGTTTATCGACTCCCCGAATAAGGGCAGGAATCTGCATTTTGAGATCAGGACTATTGTATCGGAGACAGCGCGTTCCGGGGGATTTCGGGAAGATCTTGTTTCCGTTACATTAAAGAGGATAGCCCTTGGGATCGGCAAGATACAGAAGGATCAGGATTGGCCTACTCTCAATGAGGGAAAGGGAGGGGATGACAGATCCGCTCAGGTGCAGAATCAGCCTGTGCTTACTACGGAGGAACTGTCGCCTGAGGAATGGAATGCTGTTCTGAAAAGCATGAATGCAGTCAGCAGGAAGTCTAAATCAGCGGATCCTTTTGCCAGATCGGCTGAAAAGAAGAAACCTTCCAAGCCATCTGTCAAGGTGTCACCTCCGAGAATCACGACAACTGGGCCATCAGCAAAACCCTCTGTCCGCCCCTCGTTCTGGAAACGTGTCGGAAAATGGTTTACAAGGCATCTTGGGGACTTGCTGTTCTGGGCCTTTATAATCTGTGTTCTGCTTGCAGTAGTAACACTGATTCAAACTATATATCGGCTTGTTGTTGGTCCTCCTGATGTTGCGGAGGCAAAGGCATGGGAGTTTCTCATATGTACTATAAGTGCAGTAGTGATGTGGTTTGTCAATGAATGATAGAGCCTATGGGAATCATCAAGTTTTCGCTATTTTTGTTTAACATCATCGTCTGGCTGATTGCCGATATATATCTGTGGACTTTCTCATGGTGCCTCGGAGTAGGCGGACTGTTGGGACTTATAGGTTTCTTTGTCGGCTATTCCATCAGTTCAGGCATGACCGTCGCCCCACGTGACTATTGGAGACTGCCCGATTATGAGGTGTTCAGAAAGAAACTGCGTTATGGCAACTCGATAGCCGGTGCAGTCACTGCAATATCAGCGTTTGTTTTGTTTGTCATCAAAGTTATGATAGAGTCATGATGACCGGATGTCTTGAATACATCGTCCGTTCTTATATGGCGAAGACTAAAATCTCAGAGAAATGAAATCATATATTCCACATTATTATGAGTTTCAACAAGGCGATTGGGAGACCTTTGAAGAACTCGCCAGAACAGTATCTGTCGATGCGGAGACGGGAATGAAAATGGTTGTTTTTGACCCTGAAAGGTTCCGACGGGATGGCGAATTTGTGATTTCCAAGGATGAGGAACGGTTACACTTGTGTTTCTCAGATGACGAAGAGGTGCGCGTCCCAGAGGGCGTTAGAGCGATTGCACCCAGTGCATTTCACATGGACATATGTCCGAATGTGAAGCATATAATTCTTTCAGACACCGTGGTGGGAATTGCCCAGCATGCTATTTGTGGGCATAGTGTGGAAGAATTGACGATAAATAACAAGTATATCTATATCAGCGATAGGGCTTTTGATCATTGCCCTTCATTGCGGCTTATACATCACATCCCGGAGCAAGTTACCATATATGTTCAGGAAGAGAATGGCAGATTTGCCGGACCAGTAAGGTGTGAGGTGATGGAATCATCTGAACTTGATGCAGATCTTAGCGGTTATGACCCTGATGATGTGCCGTTCTGACAGATGTTTTATGTGGTTTTCGGAGAAAATCAGATAAAACACTGCGAAAGGCTTAGAAATTATGTGAAAAGATTCAAAAAATCGAAGAAATGAAATTTAAAACTAAAAACGGCTATAAGTCATTGGCTGAATTAACAGACGAGGATTGGTCTGAGGCGATAAGTAGTCCGGAAGATGCGGAGAAATTTATATACAGTTATGAGAATTGTCTTGATGGCGACGGAAGGCTGTTGCATCCGGAATTATGCTTAGGGTGCATTGAGATGGATCCGAAAATCCTTGAAGAAAAGCGTAAGGCAGTACTAGGACTGTCAGATATGGAGGATGCGACATCTTCTGATGAGAAGCCAGCATGAAAGATTCTTGACTTCTGCAAATTTTATGATCAACTGAAAAAGGAGGTTGGGATTATCTGAACATCCGTGACACAGCATGTCACGGAACCCATGAAAACCTTTCGATTTAGCCGAATTTCATGACTTTTGTGACGCATTTTGCCTGTTTAGTGACACGGAACAATTTAAGGGGAACAGTCGGCCACATTTGGAGCCAATTTTGTGGCCGACCCCGCCAGATTTGGTTATCTGGCCACAAAAACGCACCATTTCGTGGCCGGAAATGAAAACAATCGGAAAGAATCGTTCCCAAATAAAGACAGAGATAACACCAAGAGGCATCATCTCTGCTATGAAACCGAGGGAGGGTAATAGCGTATCTTTACTTAGATACGGTCACGGATGTTTCCGAGCAGGCAACCCTATACCTACGCCAGTGACTCCGAACCTTCTCTTTCCTGCCGAGGTGAAAGCGTATGTACGCCCTCACTCTGACAAGCTTCAAGACCACTACTCTCGTAGTTGCTTGGACGGTCAGATGCGAGACTCGTTTCTTCATAATTGCTAATAGAGTAAGTGTTCGAGTCTTCTCGGAGCGTCCTACAAATCTACATCTCCCTCGGAAAAGTCTCTGTAAGAAAAGAAAAACAGGCATCCGTAGGGTCAGACACCTGTATTTGTTCTCTATTAGCGAATCGTCGCATCCGACGACAGTGCAAAGGTAAGGATTTTTCCTTTTCCACCAAATATTTGTGATAAGTCTTCTTGAAATCTTTGTCCCTTTTGTTTCCAAAACACTATAGGACATAATATGTCAAACAAATACTATAACTGTTTATAAAGAATCGGAACAAAATATTTTAGGACCCAGTTGTAAGAAATTTCAAGGTCAGATACCCCAAATAAAGACAGAGATAACACCAAGAGGCATTATCTCTGCTATAAACACCGAGGGGAAGAAGACACCGCCAAGAAGCGGTCAATCCTATTCCACTACCGGTCAATCCCTCAATAACACGATAATGAGAACGAACTTTCACTGTTTTGCCGTTGATAATACGCTTGTGCGCCTTTATCTTGACAATCTTTTTGGTGCTGACTTCAACATGAAGCTTCAGCGTCACTTTGAGTTGTTCTTTCATATAAATAATAGTTTTAATGGATTCTTGTAAAGAACACTCTCCTGCACCTAATACTACATCCCTCGGCTAGACTTCTTTAGAAAAGAAAAAGGCATTCAGTGAGGGCTGAACACCTTATTCGTTGAATCCATTGCCTCTCGGCACTATTATTTATGTCGCAAAGGTAGTCATAAATTTCTTTCTGCAAAACTTTTGTGAAGAATCTTCTTGAAATCTTTGTTCCGTTTATCTCCAAATACTATAGGACATCTAATCGGAACAAAACTTCATAACTAGACTTCAAGATTCTCGTGAAACAGGAGTTCAAATGTTAGTGCTTTTGTTAGCACATCAAAGAAAAAAGCACTTGCGAATTTCTTCGTAAGTGCTTGATTTTGAGTAGCTCCCGAACTTGGACTTGAACCAAGGACCCTCTGATTAACAGGTAGGGATAGCCTATTGTATATCGCTGATTGTTAATATGTTATGATGATGAAAATTTTAATTTGCACCAATCTTGCACCAATTTTGGTGAATTTTGAAAATGATTTTTAGGTAGATGGTCTGTCCTTAATTTTTGTAATCATAAAGTTCGTGTTTTGCATTATCCTTGTAACATTGCGGTGGATTAAAAGTATATACTATGTTTGATGAAATGACTGACCTTGATTTACGCATGTGGTGTGCAGAACAATCGCATGATGCCAACGGAGAACTTAATCTTGATCGTATGAAAGAATTGTATCAGTTTGTTTCTGCTCATGCGGAAGTAACAGTAGTACACAAAACGACACCTCGGCTGATTTAGTCGTTTTTTCGGAAGCATTATTTTCTATGCTTCCCGATATAACCTTGAGAGATCCTTTTATTTCTCCATTGCTTTCCTCGGTTTCTTGTAACTCTACATTGACACGGAAGGCAATGTTAATTATGGGACGATTCAATATAGAGCCTCTGTATTTTGTCGAAACATAAGGCATCCCTTCTATATTAAGGGTTGTGCCATGGGTAAGTACGCATCCTTTTCCCATCTCTTTTAATGTCGCATCTGCTTTCTTGGCTCCTTTAGCAACTTCCTCTATGGTGAGGTTTATATAGTCCGATAGTTTCATTTTCTCTTCTCCTCTTTATTTACCAGCCCGGTTCTCTGCGTTGTTGGTACTAATCTATAAAATCTTTCATTGTGACTTTACAATAAATCGCCCCTACTGCGCAGCCTATCATTGATACGATGTATCTAAAGAGTTCTTTCCCTGCGATTTCTGAAAAGTATATTGTGCAACTAATGCTGCTTATGAATACGACTACCTGACACCAAAAAGCAATATTGCCTATAGTAAGTTTATTTGATGGTGCGACCCAGACGGGTAATATAATAGAGCCTATGGCTGAACATGCACCACAAATAAGCCACAAGAAAAACAATCCTACATAACCAACAGGCAAAAGAGCATTAAGTAATCCAAAGCAATGGCCTAAAATCAATCCCGCAGGGAAAGCAATCGGTGTCAGTATCCAACGAATTATGTTTTTCATATTTCAAAGATTACTCCTATACTGTGTATTATTATGATCGCATACAATGTGGCCCACATTATTTTGTCTGCTAGAACACTATGATCGATATCCTTCTTTCTTGCGATAATAACTCCTATGCCAGTAATAATAAGAATTGTTGCCAAATGAAGACAAAAGTAAAAAGGAACATCTCGAAAAAGTTCTGTTAAAGTATATAATAAATTATGGCTTGTAGGAGCAATCGTTCCGGGGTATCGTTGTGCTATGGCATTAAATAAAATTAAAACCAAGAATAGTTGCACTATGTTTTTAAAGTGACTGTTTTGTTTTTCCATTTTTGAATTTGTTTATTAGTATTTCAAAATTGTCTATTCTCGCCAAAACCTAAAATTGAATAGTGATTATTGCAAGGTCTTGGCACGTGTATTTCAATAGTCCGGGCCAAACGAGTTTATCATGGCACGCACTTTAATGTTTTCAGACTGCACTGGCAGACAAAGAACTTCCGGCATCTTCTGCATCCCCCTTTCGTGGAGAGAGCATTGTGTTCTCATATCTAAGAACAGCGTTCTCCTGAAGAAGATCTGCCTTCTCTTTTTCCAGTTCTGCAATCTTTCTCTGCAAGTATTCTATCAGCGGGTTGTCAGAAGTTTCCTGCTCTGGAGCCGGAGCCTCTGGTTGATCCACCAACA
Source organism: Candidatus Cryptobacteroides sp. (assembly GCA_045127685.1). Taxonomy (GTDB): domain Bacteria; phylum Bacteroidota; class Bacteroidia; order Bacteroidales; family UBA932; genus Cryptobacteroides. The sequence goes on along the minus strand of JBGVQP010000017.1, from coordinate 134,237 downwards.
TTGAGGTGTTCCAGCCATAGGGATTGTTAAGAACTTTACTAAAATTCTCGTCCGAAAGTTGCTTTTTCCCACTAACAACCTGCGAGATGTAGCCTTCCGATACCCCTAAGTACTGAGCAAGTACAGATTGCTTAATCTTTTGCTCAAACATAAATCTCTTAAAATCAATGCTTTTCATAATTTCTTTACTTTAAGAGGTTAAAAACTTTACAAAAACTATTGTTTATAAGGTTAAAATCTTTACCTTTGCAAAGTCAAACGAAAGGAAAACAATTTATAAACCGCGTTTAAAAACCAAGTCAGATGGCAAATTTAGAAAATAATTCCGTGGATACAAGGACTTTCCAGCAGATATGTGCAGGGTTAACCAAGAGACAATGGGTGGAACTGCAGGGAGAATTAGCACAGAAACTTAAGCGATCTCTGCAATGCATATACAACTGGAAGAGAGGAGTCAGAATTCCAAGCTCGGCTTCGGAGAGAGTAAAGATAGCAGAGCACATCAATAAGAAGTTCAACACCTTCACACGTCACTGGACGTTGTTCCCAGATCCTCAGTTATGATAGAGATTTTTCCTTCGAAGAATTATACCACCAAGGAAGTGGCCGAGATTCTAGGCAAGAGCCGACAAACAATCAACAACTACTGCAAGACACGCCTTCTCCGGTTCGGAATCAGCAGGGCAAACGGCAGAAAGTTTTTCAAAGGATCTGACATCATCAGAGCGATGCAGACAATTTAGGGTAAAGGTCTCTGACCGGACCTTTACTCACCATTAGGGCAGACCGCTGAGGGGTTTAAATTACACTAAAAGTAATTTATTGGGCTAAGTGCTACCACGAGAGAAAACTCGCTCCGTAAGTCCCTAGACAATGCTGAGACTAGAGAACATTTCCGCAGTGATTGCGCAAAAGGTACTAATCTCTGATGTTGTTTACTACGCACACGTCAAAAAGCCGTATGGTACATAGACCTCTGTGGCAGGCTTGTAATGCAGGGTGGGTCTCGCTATTCTAGATAGCGAGATTCCACAGTGTTCAAACCCACTAATGCAGATGACTGGCAACATTAAATCCAATATCATATGAAAGTATTTTTCTACATCTGGTGCATGATGGCGATCCTCGGATTTGTCGCATCATTTTTCAATCCCGGGCATATATGGTTCTCGTGTATACCGTCTGTCCTTCTGGCCTGTGCTTCGTATCCTGAAGTGAAAAAGGAGGATAGATAATGGCAAGTGATTATGGCAAGTGGTTCATCTGTACTGATGGCAGTATGACCGCAATCAAATGCACAATGGAAAGATTCATGGATTGCTTAAAGGACCTTGTAGGGTCGGAGCGAGCAGCCAAGATTTTTCCGACATTCCGCAGAGCGACATTCTCGGAGAACTGCAAGTTAGAACTAAAATTAATGGAGGATAAATTATGAGTTTCAGATTTACAGAACCTATCCCTTCGGACTACGAAACGTACGAAGATTATGAGCGAGCCCATGATGCATGGGAGTCTGCTATGGATGACTACTGCGAAGAATACCTCGAAGGACATAGAGGTTTCTAAAGATATAAAAGCAAGCAAAGCCGCAGTGATGTGGCGTAGGTGCCCACGACATTCTATAGTCTAATTTTTAAAAATGCGCCTTAAGTTCTTCCCGGGAGCCACCTACCTTCCGGGCTTGCTTTTTACTTGACCATTCAATAACCAAATAAATTCACACAATTATGGAAACATTACTTTATGTACTGGGCTTCATCGTCGGAGTCCTCGGAACTTCGTTCCTTCTTTATTTTCTGAAGACACGCAAGCTTCTGCGTACTCAACACGAGCTCATCTTAAATCTCACATTTGCCCTTGTTGGAAAGGACGTAGCCAAGAAACGTGAGGAGATGGAGAAGGCAGACAAGGAGATGGCTGATCATATAGCTGCAAAGGAAGCAGCTAAGGAGCCTGTCGATTGCACGGCAAGTGAATCGGAACCTGCAAAATAATAAAGGGGCGAAAGCCCCATATGGAAGGATGCGCGAATTGGTGAAACGGCCTCCCTGCTAAGGAGGTGATCGCTTCGGTGGTCTGAGGGTTCGAGTCCCTCTCCTTCCGCCACGTTTAACAAAAGAGAGCTGCCTTCCGTAGAAGAACAGCCCTCACATTAAATCCGTTACAAAGATATGGAAAAGTATTTTATTAAGAAAGAGGATCTGGCGGAAATTATCTCAGATCTGACTAATGCTGTTCTTAAGAACGCTACAAAGATTGCGATGACCTTAGATGTTGTTCGCTATTCTACCGAGGACAACCTAATTGTCAAAATCCAGAGACGATCAGACTGGAAGACGGTCAAGACTATGGAGTATGTCATCATAGACAATGTGGAGGACTGCTATGATGTAGTAGGAAGTACAGTCAACGAGGCGTTGTCAATGATGGACGATAACGAGTCTGTGGAAGTTGAAGCAGCATCAGTATAGTTATGAGTGCTTTCAGAAGACTAAGAGCGGACGAGATAGAGATTCGTGCCGCCCAAGTGGCAAAGAATGCAGCCGGGACAGTCTATGCGTCCCTGCTGCTTTATAAGGATGCCCGAGTTGACCAGAGGCTTCTGGACGAGACCTATGGTCCAATGAACTGGCAGAGAAGTCACGAGATCATTGACGGTAAACTCTACTGCACGGTGAGTGTATGGGATGAGGCTAAGAGGATTTGGGTAAGCAAACAGGACGTAGGAACAGAGTCTAATACCGAGAAGGAGAAGGGTCAAGCATCAGATTCATTCAAGCGAGCTTGCTTTAATTGGGGTATGTAACCTATGCCCCTACAATTCTTACCACTACCAGTGGGGTATACTTGCGGATGAAAAAATAGCAAGTGTGCTAACGGGGGATGCTGAGACGCAAATCCCGTGCGAAGTAAATATAATTCAATCAACTGCACAATGAAACAATTTAGAAAATTAAAGTCGTTAAAGTTTCTCTATGAGATTAACGAAGATGGAGTCATTAGAAATGTCAAGTCCAAGAAGATACTCTCTCCGTACCTTGAAAAGAATGGGTATATGAGGGTAAAGTTTGAAAATAAAAGCCTTGGAGGAATAGTGAGATCTTCTATCCATCAGCTAGTAGCCGAGGCCTTTATCCCAAATCCCGATAATCTTCCAGAGGTAAATCACAAAGATTCCAATCGTGCTAATAATCGCGTTGAAAATCTTGAATGGGTTACTCATAGCCAAAATATGAAACATTCTTGGGATAAAGGAATAAATCATAGCGGACTCGTTCAATATAGAAATCAGGCTAAGAAGCGGATAACAAATGGAGAACGAGAGTTCGATAGTATCTGTCAGGCGGCAGAATGGCTCGCTGAAATAGGACGGGCAAAAAACCGAGCGTCTGGTATCGCTGGCGTTAGTGCAGTTGTCAGAGGTATAAGAAAGACATTCGGGGGATTCACTTGGAATTATATTTAAACGTGTATCGACTATCTCGAAAGAGAGTAGGACTGCTATTGGTACGCAGTTCGAAATGGATTGGTCGCTTTTGCGATTAAGATATAGTCAGTTTATACCTAAATACGAAAGGTATAAGTAAACGATAGGCCGCGAACTCTACACTGCTCCATTTATCTACGTCAAGTTAGAAGCAGGAGAGTGGAAGGAGAAGACCATCAACAACAAGACAACTCAGCAGATGACACAGACATTCTTTGTGCAACATATAAAATACGATGACGATGGAAACATCATAAGTCTTATCATCTGCGACAAGAAAGGAAATCAACGATTTAAGAAATAACTATGGAGAACATCTACAAACTTTCGGGAAAGGCAGCAGAAGCTGCCGCCCGATATGAGGAAATTCAGAACGACTTCGAAGCCCTCATGGAAGAGAATGGCGGAGAACTCAACGAGGAGTCACAGGAGATGCTTGATAAGCTCGCTGAACTGGAAGCAATCAAAGCCCAGATAGCAGATGACTTCACAAGATTCCCTGACGAGTATGCAGCTTGGTACAAGAATGTGGAAGCGCAAAAGAAAGTAGCGGAAGCGGAATTGAAGGCATTCAAGGAACTTCAGAAACAGGCTATCGCCAAGTATGAGGCAAGGGTAAAGCAGTGCGAATCCCGCATGGAATGGATAAAGCAGAATATTGCAGCTGCCATGGTAATTGCAAAGGTAGACAAGTTTGACAAGAAGAGGAGTCCAGACGCTTTGTTTAGTATCTACTTCCTAGACAGTAAGTCAATTGAAGTTGACGAGGAACTTGCACTAAAAGACTACAAGGACACCATCGACAAATTGAGGGCAAGCCTTCCAGAATGGCTTTCTATCGAAACCAAGATTGCCAAGACTACCCTCGGCAAAGTTGAAAAACTTCCGCAGGGATTTGAACGCAAAATAAGCCGCAATCTCCAAATCAAATAAAGATGACCTACGATTTAAGCAAGCCCCTTGATAGGGAGAAATTTAAGACTAGAGTTAACCACCTGTTTGCCCTAGGCAAGCAGGTGGAACTTGTCGAGAAGACCTATCGCTCTTTGAGCCAGAACGCATACTTACATGTGATTCTCGGAATACTTGCTATGGACCAAGGCGAGACCATTGACTACGTCAAGGAGAACTACTACAAGAGGCTTGTTAATCCGGACATCTTTATACTGACAAAGCAAGACAAGATAATAGGAAAGATTGAGGTCCTCAGAAGCTCGAAGGATCTCACCAAGGAAGAGATGTCTAAATCGATAGATAAGCTTCGGAATTGGGCGAGTTCAGAGCTCGGATGCTATCTTCCTTCAGCGGATGAAGAAAGCCTCTTAAAAGAAGCGGAAATAGAAATTCAAAGGTATAGGAGTTACTTGTAATGGCAGGATGGATAAAGATTCATAGAGACATTGCAACGCACTGGATCTTCCAAGATGAATGCAAGTTCAAATGGTGGATAGATCTTCTGTTGATGGCCTCTTATGAAGACAATAAACAACTCGTTGGAGACAGGCTGATTGAGGTCAAGAGAGGGCAGATGATTGTCAGTTTATCCTTCCTCTCTAAGCGGTGGGGCAGGTCAAAGGGCACGATTCTCAAATTCTTAGAATTACTTGAATCTGACCATATGATTGACCGATTTACTGACCGAAAAGTGACCATCTTAACTATCTGTAAGTATGAGAGTTATCAAGAGGTAGAGAAACAATCGCTGACCGATGTAGTGAACGATTGCTTACCGATGACTGACCGATGTCTGACCGAAGTAAAGAAATTAGAAGAAGTTAAAGAAATATATAATACTCCAACCGCGCACACGTGCGAGGGTGAGCAAGACTTCATTAATCGGTATCGGACTGAAGGGATGTGGACGGACGTGGCACTCATCTTACACGTCAAGTCAATCTCTGACTGCCAGCATCTCTTCGACAGGTGGATACTTGAATACCAGCATAAAGGTCAAACCCATCGCGACTACACTGACTTTAAGGCTCACTTCATCCAGTGGGCAAGGATAACAATTCAGAAAGAGAAAGCAAATGGAAACAACAACACACAAGATAAACGTAGAGGAGTTCAAGTCGTGGCTAACAAAGTCGAAGACTACCAAGGATCTTTTTAGGTGGAACATCTCGACTGAAGATGCATACAACATGCTCTGCGCTGCTTACCAGAAAGAGGTGGAGTCACGCGGCATGACCTGCGATATGATTGACAAGGTCTACGGATACCTCAGCGGAATAGCGGAGACCATGACAACGAAGTCTACCAAATGCGGTATACTGCTCTGTGGTAACTGTGGAAACGGCAAGACAACAAGCATGAATGCTTTTTTGTCAGTCTGCAGATTCATGGAAGGCATAGAGCGGATGAAGAATATGGAGCAGGGGCTTATCCCTTCTTCTCGGGAGGTCATCGCTACATCGGCAAGGAGATTGACTCAGATAGCCAAAGATGAGCATGCGATGAAGGAGGCGAAAAGTTGTTATGTGCTCGCGATTGATGACATCGGGCTGGAGCCCACCGAGGTGCTTGACTTCGGAAATGCAATCAACCCGGTCATCGAGATCCTCGAGCATCGGTATCGTCAGCAGCTCTTCACCTTCATCACAACCAATCTCACTCCAAAGCAGATCAGGGAGAAGTACGGTGACCGAGTAGCTGACCGCTTCAATGAGATCATGAAGTGTATTGTATATGAGAATCCAACATTCAGGAGGTAAATATGGAGATAACAGGAAAAGTACATTGTTTCTTCGAACAATCTGGCACATTCAAGCGGGAGTTCCTTAAACTAGGGATTCCCGCTTTTGATTACGACATCCAGAATAACTTTGGAGAGACGGATTATCAAGAAGACTTATTCAAGGCAATTGAGGATGCATATGATGGAAAGCCGAGTCTCTTTGACAATGTGGGGGGGGGAAGACTTGATTGTGGCATTTTTCCCTTGCATATACTTCAGTTGCTTAAGTCAAATGGGTATATCTTGGGGTTACACCAATTATCGTAAACTTTCGGTCAAAGAAGCAACGGAGCAGATCTTAGAGAGGGTAAAAAATAGGGAGTATTTCTTTGGTCTTGCAGTAAAGATGCTGACTGTAGCAAAAGAGCGAGGGTTGCGCCTTATCATGGAAAATCCTTGGAGTCAGCAGACATATCTGAAAGCGAACTTTATTCTTCCTCCCACAATGGTAGATAATAATAGAAGGCTTCGAGGGGATTACTTTACAAAACCGACAGCATATTGGTTTATTGGTTGCGAGCCGACACATGGATTTACCGAGCAACTTGATAAACCAAGTGTTAGAATCTTAGATTGCAAAGGTTCAGGTAAAGCTGGGATATGCTCAGAGGAACGCTCGATGATCTCTCCTGACTATGCTCGCAACTTCATCTGCGACTTCATCCTCGGAAAGGAACAAATCGGAACACAATTAAATCTTTTTTAATATGAGCTTAAATAAAGTAATGCTTATTGGACATGTTGGCCAAATAGAGGTCAAGTCCTTTGACGGTCAGAACGGGCCAAGAAAATGTGCAACATTCTCTTTCGCAACGACCGAGAGATACAGAGATCGCAATGGTGAGATTGTGAATAACACGGAGTGGCACAACATCGTATCGTGGAATCATGCGGAACTTTGCGAGAAGTATGTCCAGAAAGGCTCCCTCCTTTACATTGAAGGAAAAATCAGAACAAGATCTTGGGAGGACAGGCAGGGTAATAAGAGGTACACTACTGAAATTCTCGCTGAGAAAATAGACCTCCTTGGTAAGCCAAGTTCTGAGCAGAAGCCTCAACAGCAGGCTCCGGTCCAGCAGGCGCAGCCTCAACAGCAGAGACCTCAGTATCAGACAACACCTCTTCCGCCTGCAGGAGAACCTGAAGGAGACGATTTGCCATTTTCGTGTTAATTATCTCCCTTCGGGGAGATAAATTTATTTCTTATGGTAATTGAAACAAAGTTTAGCGTGGGTGAGGACGTTTATTATCCGGACTATCTACAAGGCAAGGTTGTCAAGAGGAGGATAAAAGCCATTTGCACAGTGACGATGGAAGGTTACACTCGTGTTGTATACTTTCTAGGAAATAAATCCATTGGATATGTTAGTGAGTGGTCCCTTTTTAAGACAAAAGAAGAAGCAGAAAATTTGCTAGAGATTTCATATTTAGTACCATGACATTTAGTAGCCGCGAAGACAAGAAACTTATGCAGTTAGTTGCTGAAATCGACAAAGAGGTGCGCGGAAAGAACAGAGGGTTCATGATTGAAAATCGTACCCGACAAATCAGATTGTTGTTTAACAAAGCCGCAAGGCGAGAAAAGAACAGATTGCTATGAACAAGATTGCAAGTTCAAGAAAAGCCATCCTCAGTGCATTATTGAGAGGATATAGACTTACTGCTTTTGAAGCAAACAGGATCGGTAACACCACAGCTGGTGCGAGAAGAATACGTCAGCTCAGAGAGACCTATCCGATCCTTAAGGAGCCAGTGCCGGGCGAGATGTACGTGAGGTACTATATCGATCCGGAGTGGTTGGCGGAACATAAGAAGAATCAGAAGAAGTCGCTCTGCGAGAGAGTCGGTGATTTCTTTGACGATCTGCTCAAAGGTGGGATGTTTGAGGGGGCAAAGGCATGAGGATTGGTCTTATTGATGTTGATGGTCATGCGAAAAAAAAGAAATGGGGAGCAACGATTTATCCAAATCTAGCACTCTGCAAAATTTCCGCATGGCATAAAGCACAGGGAGACGATGTCGTTTGGTACGAACCTATGTTTAGTGGACATTGTGAGAAAGTCTATATCAGCAAGGTGTTCAATTTTACCCCTGATATAGATTTTTTCATAGACGCTGATGAGATAATCAAGGGTGGCACAGGCTACGATGCTACTATCACTCTTCCTGCTGACATTGACATGACGCAACCAGACTACTCCATTTATCCTCTGCTCCCGAAAGATACTGCATACGGATTCCTTACAAGAGGATGCCCAAACAAGTGCAAGTGGTGCGTGGTTCCGAAGAAGGAAGGGGCAATCAGACCATATATGGATATTGATGAAATTGCATTGGGTGGGGCAAGGCCTAAGATTGTCTTGATGGACAACAATATTCTTGCAGCTGGAGAATATGCCAAGAATCAGTTACAAAAGATAATTGACCGAGGCTATAGGGTTGACTTCAATCAGGCGATGGATGCAAGACTTGTGACTGATGAGTTTGCAAAGTTATTAGCACAAGTCAAATGGATTGACAATCGAATAAGATTTGGCTGTGACACTCCCGGACAAATTAAGGAATGTGAAAGAGCAATGGAGAAGATAAACTCGCATGGGTATTCTGGGCAATACTTCTTGTACACCATGCTCAACGATAACTTTCAGGAATGTTACGAAAGAATCAACCATTGGTGGAAGAAGAACCAAGAGCTCATTACTAAGCATAAAAAGTCAAGAGTCTATCCGTATGCTCAACCATATAGAGATCCGTTCAATCCGGGAAGACCGATTCCTCAGTGGCAGAAGTATATGGCGAACTGGGTGAATAAGAAAATGTTGTTCGAGAAGATAAGTTTTGAAGAGTTCGAGCCTCGCAAGGGGTTCAAATGTAAAGAGTATTTGAAATGAAAGACACACTTGATTTAGTTCTCAGAGAAAAGTGGTATCGAATGATAGAATCGGGAGTTAAAACTGAGGAATATCGTGAGATCAAACCCTTTTGGGAAAAAGGATGCAGAATTGCAGGGCAAGACACTATGACAAAGTAACTTTCCATCTTGGCTATGCCAAAAATCGCCCTTCAATGACATTTGCCCTTGACAAAATAACGATTGATAAAGGCAAAACCGAGTGGGGTGCCGAAGATGGTAAGTTGTACTTTGTTATTCATTTAGGGATGAGATTATCATGAAACCAGAGATTTTAGAAAAGGCAATCAGACTTCACGATTCAATTCAAAACATAGACGTGGTTACAGCCTTTTTATGCAAGCATGAGAAGGCGTACTTGGAGTTAAAGTCTGGTTTTAGCGAGACAGCCTCTTCCGTGGGTTTTTCTAAAGATGTGCAATCCTTCTTGCTATGGGAGGCATTGCGAGAGTATAGAGCACGCCTTGTTGATGAATTGGATAAATTATGAAAGACAAGAAAATGAGAAGTAAGTACGGAAACAAGAAAGCCAAGGCGAATGGTAAAGTATTCGACTCGAGGCGAGAGAGAAGCAGATACTACACGCTTCAGATGCTGGAGAAGGCCGGGGAGATTTCTGATCTGAGACTTCAAGTCTCATTCGAACTAATTCCGGCTATCTATGAGACTGTGGAGGTTCAACTGAAGACCAAGACCAAACAAGTTCAGAAATTGGTTCAGAGAGCAGCTCACTACGTTGCTGACTTTGTCTACAAGGACAAGGATGGTAACATAGTAGTTGAAGATTCGAAAGGATATCGAACAAAGGATTACGAACTTAAGAAAAAAATGATGAGAGCCTTTTTAGGCATAACCATTAAAGAAGTTTAATTATGGATACTAATAGCACAGTAAGTCAGGCTAATGCCATTCTCGACTACATGTCGAAGGGAAATACCATTACAGGAATTGAAGCTCTGAATCTCTTTGGATGCTTCCGTCTTCCGGCAAGGATAGCGGACCTTAAGAAGGTCGGCCACGAAATAAAGAGCGAGATGATCAAGCTTGCAAACGGCAAGAGAGTCGCTCAGTATACGCTGTTGGAGCCTTCATTGTTTTAATATGACGAATCAGGAGATCGTGGACGTATATCTTGCATACAAGCATAAAAGAAGAACGCAGGGGAAGAGAGAGAATCTACTCTTCCTCATGCCTTTCTACATCATGGATGCTTGTTATCAGATATACTGCAAGGATATCAAGGATCTTCCTTGCAGACATATGATGAAGCAGGCCAAGAAGAGATGGAGCGTATGTTATCACAAGTACACAACCGATTTCTTCCGGGCATTCAACGAAGACCAAATGGAATTCATTACCGATCAGATGGATGAGTTCAATGACTATATCCATAACTCTGTGATAATGCTGAAAAGTAAGGTCGTAAATCAGATTCCGGACTCCGTTCCCTTTGAAGACAAGAAGGTGTTGGCATCCATGCTCTTGTGTAATGTCTTGGCACAAGCTGCTCAGCACTTACACGGTAGGATGTATAGAAATGCCGATATGACCAAAGAGGTGAATTATGATATTGAAGGAGTTAAAAAAGCTAGTTACGATATGACTCGCCATCACCCTTCTGCCGTAGAAATAGATCTTTCGGCCTCTAAAGATGTCATGCAGCTTATTAACATCCTTTGTACTAGGATTATGAAATTTCTAAATGATGCAGGGCATGGAAGATCTTAGGGAAGACCAACTGGAAGATGTGAGGTATAGTTATCTCGCAAGATCGTCTACCGGGTTGCTGATAATTGCTCCTACTGTTCCCCACAATATGGCGGCTATTGGATGGCAGAAGGAGCAAGACCATATTACCCACAGTCAGCCTTCCCTCAGATCACAAAGGAAACCGGACCAGTCAAAGTTAAAATCAAGGTAACTATAGAAGATTATGAACAAATGTAGATTATGCGAACATTGCGCAATAACAGAGAAAGGCGAAAAAGTCTGCGCGAAGTATCTGGTATACTTAGGCTACGGCCCATATACGTATTGTGATGGTCCAGAGTTTAGATTAAGCTTAAAACATGTAATTGTTGCAGGCGTAATTGCAGCAGTTCTTTTATCTATAATGTTTAGTCAATTATGAAGATAATCGGAATAATCGGAGGCATCCTATGCGGGCTGATTGCCTTCTTTATACTGATAGTTATGGCAGGTTGCCTCGCTGCCTTGTTCGGGGCATACGATAGAAACGAGAATAATTATGAAAGCAAGAGTTAAAGCAACGGGAGAGACTGTAGAAATAATGCAAGTTTACGAAAAAGGAGAGTCTTTTTATGTAAGGCTTGATATGTTAGACACTACCGAGATTAGGTATCACATAAGCGAGTTAGAATTTGAAGGATTTGAAATCCCTACTTCCCCAAAAAAAGAAGGTGGTGTAGTTTACATTGACCCGACCATAGACTACTGGACTCGCCTTGAGCATCAGTACGCAGGAATGGCGATGCAGGGGATGCTGAATAATTCCTTGTTAATAAACGGTTTGTTGAAAGTTAATAAGTCTCATGAGGACATTGTGGCAGAAGTTACAGGCACAGCCATCAGATACGCTCACACCCTCGTTCAGAAACTAAAGGAAAAGGAGGAATAACATGGAATACCAACTATACATTGAAGAGAATTACCACGATAACAGAGACTCCGATGGTAACTGGGATGGTACCTGGGAGACATCGTATTCGTATGTCATAGAGAATGACTATTTCCGTGATCGCGGAGGCACCTATCGCACGAAGGAAGAGGCGATGAGGACTGGAGAAAGAGAGTTGAACAAATTAAGAGATAGAAAATGAATAAGCCATGCACTGATTGCCCGCATAACGTAAAGCATCATGTCAAGCCTCATGATGGCTCAAGGGGTTTTTGTAACAGCACATGCATGATGGGAAGGTTAAAAGGATGGCCAAACATACCTGTAGCACTTGGTTATTACGAAAAGATTGCCAACTGCGTGGATTATGCGGAATATCTCGCTTGGCAAAGGGAAAATAGAAAGAAAAGAAAGGAGGAAAGGAAATGATACTATTAGCTATACTTATGGCACTTATAATGTTGTGCTTAATTCTTATTGTTGTAGCAGTTGTAATAGATTCTTCTATACTTGGACAATATGCAGCTACAGGATTGCTTATATCCTTTGTGGTCTTTGTAGTTACAGGAGTTACCATTGGTATTTGTACGCCAAATCACGAACCCACCGCCCTTGATGTCTACCGAGGCAAGATCACCTTGGAGATAACTTATAGGGATAGTGTGGCAATAGATTCAACGGTTGTTTATAAAGTGAAGTGATATGGCAAAGAAAAAGAAGAAGGGTTTATATAAACTCAACAAGGAAGCCAAAGTGGGAGAAACGATAGAATGCCCTATCTGTCACACCAAGTTCACTAAAAGGCAGTATTCCCAAGCCTTTTGCTCTACAAGATGCAAGGATAGGTTCTGGAACTCCAAGGGAGACCGACACCGATATGTTGACTATCCCGACAATGACTTTGGCGATAGGGAAATGGATGAAATGTTCGGGGTTGCCGAATGTAATGTTGAATAGGTTGTTTATAAAGTAAAAAGATAAAATTATGGCATGGTTAGCAGTAAATAAATACGGAGATGAATATATTTTCGAAGATAAACCTAAAAAAGTAGGACACAGAAAAAGTGATGACTTCAATGTTTATTTTGAAGAAATCTTCGATTCAAACGGCAATCCTGTTGGTGTAATAGGAGTTGATGTAGAGCCTGTTGAAAACAAAAGGTTTTATGGTAAATTTGACGACTTAACACACTATGAGTATAACGGTGCGTCTATAGAATTGCCAAAGGGAACCATAAAGCAACTTATAGGTAAAAAATTAACATGGAAAGATGCTCCAGTAGAACTTTTATAAAGTAAGATAGGTATGAGAGATAAGAAACTATTGAGATGTAAAATAGAAGATGCGGTCAAGGAGTATGTTGAAGAAACTGGCACAGAAATCGACTTTTTAACTGCATATATAGGTATAGAGGATGGCGATGTACTTGTGAATATAACATTTGACAAGGAATAATTATGGAAACTAAATTCAATTTCAAATCTCAGCTCTGTACCTCAATCGAACAGAGTAAACGTCTCTTGGCATTAGGTCTCAAGAAGGAGACCGCAGATATGACAATACATATCAAGGATGATGGCGGTTGGTATGTGACCGCAGAACCATTCTATGAATGGGAGGATGATAGAAATACCTTTCCGAGTTTGATAGAACCGGAACCAATAATCCCCGCTTGGTCGTTTGGAAGGTTAATTAAAGACTTAATGTCACAAAGCATCGGACATCTTGAACTTGCCGTTGGTAGTGACTATGCAGGTTACTATAAAGATAGGTGTAATTCAGAATCAGGGATGCATTGGGAATATGTTGAAGAAACGTCCGATATGTTCGATAATATAATTTCAACCATCGAATGGCTAATCAAGGAAGGGTATTTTAACAAGGAGTATTTGGTATGGTAGGGAGTTACATATTAGTAGCATTTCTTGCATTTATTGTCGGAGCTGTGATTGGTGGTTGTTACTTTGACACTTTTAAAATTGGCGCAGAATGGATGCAGAAGAAGATGATTGACAAGGCTATACAATGGCTCTTTGAGAATGTCTATGACTACCTTAATCCCGAAGACCAAGAAAGAGTTGAATCGTTTAGAAAGTATTTGGAGGAATAGTTATGAAGATGTGGATATGCAGAGATATGGACAACACTCTTTGGATGTCAGAAGGAGAGCCTTATTTAGATGAGGAAAAAGGTGAATGGAACTTTAGAAGCGGAAATTATATGAATCTATCTAAAGAAAAATATCCCGAAGTGACCTTCGAGAACAGCCCGATGGAAGTTGAACTTGTAATAAAGAAGTAAGATGAAGAAGTTGATTTTATGTGTGCTTGCAACGCTTGCTATATACGCATTGCTGTATGCTATATGGTCGTTTGCTCATTGGGAATTAAATCCAAAAGATTGGGAAATGGGTTCAAGGGTGTGCTATTGTTTTCTGTCAACCGCAGCTTGTTCCTTTGCCAATATGGGAATCATTCTACACGATGAGAAGAAAAGATAGTGGAACTTAAATTGATTGAGAAATGAAAGATAATCATAAGGCAGATATATCACACACCGTTGAGTTTGATAGAATGTATCAAGAAATGGTGAAACAAGCGGAAGATAAGTATAAGGTAAAGTCTGAACATCTAAAAACAGAAGAGAAAATGCCATTAGATAAAGCGGGACAAATAACGGATTTTGAATATGATGGACTTGCATATACACTTCCTGATGGTTATCAATTCGTAGACGAGAACGGCAATGTAATCAACGCAACGAAGATTGTCTTGGAGAAGAAGAAAAAGGAGTATCCGAAGACTTATGTGGAGTGTGAGAAGGTACTAAGGTATGACTCCCATCGTCTCAATAATATGGGAGTAACAGTTCAAGGGTACAAGTGGGAGTTAATTCGAGCATTTCAAATTCTCATCATCTGTCGTGATGCCTATTGGAAACTCTACGGAGAGGAGATGGGATTGGGGAAACCTTGGGAGCCTGATTGGTTGGATGATGATACTAAGAAATATGTAATTACAAGTTCTAAAGTATTTGAGACCTTTGGTGGCCTTGGATATATCAATTACATACTCACATTCCCTACCGCAGAAATGCGAGATGCTTTCTATGAGAATTTTAAAGAAGAAATTGAGCAATGTAAGGAGTTGTTGTAATATGGGAATAATAGTTAGAGATATTCAAGAAAAAGAAATGACTGTATATAATCCAGACGGCTCTATTCTCGTTGTCACACATAATATGTTATGTATTGATGATATATGTCTTCAAATCAAAGAACAAAGTTTGGAAGGCTATACAATAGAACAGGAAGGTTCTGGCCGTTGTAAAATCACTAAATATGGTAGAATTAAAGGTTCAGGATTTGGAGATGTTTCTTGTACATATGCAGAAAAAATAATGGGATTTTAACAATAACTATGGCAACACTGACAAAGAAAGACTTACTTGAGGCTATCGAGGATATGCCGATGGATGCAAAAATTATTGTGTCGGTACATAGTGATGGTGAATGGCATGACAGCAATGTAGATACAATATATTTAAGTAAACAAGATAACACAATAAACATATGCTAACAGAAAAAGACTACTGCGACTATGATACTTGTGTCGCTTTGAAAGAGTTGGAGTATGAGGTTGCTGAATATAGAGGTTACTATGTAACTAAGTGTGGAAAGGTGTTTACCAAAAAAGGTAAAGAAGTGAAAATGCACATCAATAAGAATGGATATAAGGCATTCGGAATCCATGAAAATGGCAAAAACACTACAATAAGATTACATAGAGCACTGGCTATATGCTTTATCCCAAACCCAAACAATCTACCAATGGTAAACCACAAAGACGGATGTAAGACAAACAATAATCTTGACAATCTTGAATGGGTTACAGCACAACAAAATGTTCAGCACGCTTGGGATAACGGTCTAAACAATGCCACACAAGAAAGGATGGTAATATGTCTTGAGACTGGCGTTGTTTATAAATCAGCAAGAGATGCTGCCGATACATTAAACTATTGGTCTCCATCAGCCATCACGGCTTGTTGCAAAGGGAAAAGAAAAACTGCTGTCAAAGGTTGGCATTGGAAATACTATCAACCTACAGAGCTTGTAAAAGATTTAATAGAAGCGGGATTCAAAAGATACCCTAAAGATGATAGCGAAGAAGAACGAACTTGCTATTTGGCATTAGCTCAGAAGTGGCTGAGGGAAGTGAAGAAAATTGAGGTTGTAGTCCTTGGAGAAAAAGAGATTGGTGGCCCTTATTATGCAGACATTTACACTGAGAGTGGGTATGCAGGTTATGTTCACAAACCTTGCGAAAAGTATGAAGAAGCCCTTTCCGAAGGAGTGCGTGCAAGTATAGAAATTTTGAAGGAGAAGTAAAATGAAAAAGATAGTAATATTTGCCAATAGACTAGCAGAGTCCGTCCTCATGAATTGGGATAAGGAGGAGGTCGTTAAGCTCGCAAAAGAGGTTGCGGTGTCTTGTAAAGAGAACATTGACTTTACCGACCTCGTCAAGAAGATGAGAGAAGCACAGAAGAAAGAATGGGAGATAAAGAGTAAACAAACTTGCGGTAAAGAGTTAGATGAACATACAAAAGTTGTCATCAAACTTGAATCCGAGGTTGATGAATACTTAAAGAAGATGGAGATATGAGGGTTACGATAGCAGGTGTAGAATATGAACCAGTAGACACCCCTATTCAAAAGGGTATGGATGTGAGCTGTAGAGAATGTGATATTTACAAAGCGAAAGTCCCACGATCTATGGCTGAATTTCCGCTCTGTTATGAAGTTGGCAAAGGTGGTGGTAATGCTAGACAAAGTTGCTATGCTAAAGCAGTAAGAGGAATAAAACGAATTTGGAAAAAAGTAAAATCATGAAAGCAGAAGACTGGATCAAGGTAGAAGACAGACTGCCGGAAAATGATGACGAGGTTCTTATCTATCATTACAAACCCATCTACGAAGAATGGGAACTATCAATCGCATTCTATGATGAAAGACTTGGCGAGTTCTGGACAATCGATGGATATAAAGTTCATCCTACCCACTGGATGCCGATAGTTTTACCGAAGGAGGATTGAGTATGAGAAGACACTGGTGGGAAACGATAAAGGAGAGGCAGGCAGTACTGCGAGAGAAGAACGGAGCACCGAAAGAACCGACCAAGCGCAGACCTTACCAATGGGGAGCAAAGGACTTCCTTGCTGACTTTGATGTCGGAGAGAGCAAGCAATACCAAGAACGGTTCCCATGGGATAGTCTCAAAAGCATTGCTGCCAAGATGAAATCCCAGTTTGGTGTGCAATTCGCATTTAGCAGTATCAATGGAAAGAAATACATAACAAGAGTATTATGAGTAAAATTCAAATTAAAACATTAGAGGTTGCGGGATTTGCATCCGCAGTTCAGGCATTGAGACTACCATTTGCTAAGGAATGCAGGAGCGTTGCTTCTTCATTACAGATGGTCGATGATACATGTGTGTTTGATGATAACGTATATATTGAGTATGGTTCAAAAGTTGACATACACGAAAAAGATCTACACCTTATGTCGGTCCTCGTTAAGAGAGGGGATGAGCATTCGAAGTGCATAAGAGGCTGTATTGCTTATGCGGAGATTGAGGCTCCTGTATATTGGTGGTGCGAACTCGAGACATATCGTGTCGGGCATGAGAGATTATCATCAGAGTCTACCATGCACGTGGACTGCAGAGGACTCAGTGGAGAAGATCTCGTTAAAGCCAAGTCTGAAATACCAATGGGCAAGATGCTGAAGAAGATTGACTTCTTCAGCTATCAGTGCCTTCGCAATATCGTAAAGCAGAGGAAAGGACATAGACTTCCTGAATGGGAAACCTTTATCAATTGGGTAAGATCTCTTCCGCTTGCAGAACAGCTAATCTTTGTTGGTTTGGAGGATCAGAAGTAATATGAAAGGAGAGAATCTTTTGATGCATTACGGAGTGCGTATCACTCCAATAAGAAAAGATAGTACCGGACAAATTGCGTTTCTTGCTTATGCAACTCTTCCTGATGGCCGCATCTTACAAAGTCATTGTGTAGAGAACTTAGCTTTCCTGAAAGAAAGAGGAGAGATAATAAGCATGTTGTCTTCATCCATAACAGCACGTCTTACAGAAGGTCTCTATAAGGATATTCAAGATAAAATATCAAAGATAATTTTTGAAGAAATTAAGCAATGAAAAATATTATAGTAGTAGATATTGACGGAACCATCGCAAAAGTCGGTGATCGTCTCAAATATCTTCAGCAGCAGAAGAAGGACTGGGATTCCTTCTACGAGCATTGTGATGAGGATGAGCCAATCTACGATGTTATAGAAATGGCTAGAATCCTTGCTAACTGTGACGGAGAAAAACTGGTATTCTGTACTGGTCGCAGGGAGTCTGTAAGGGAGAAGACACGCAAATGGATAAACAATCATGTGCCTCTCCGTAATTCATATCAACTTCTTATGAGACCGGATGGAGACTATCGCCATGATACGATGGTGAAACCGGAGCTTTTGGCTGGTGCAGGTTACACACCGAAAAGGGTTTTCTGTATCCTTGAAGACCGCGACTCTATGGTCGCTAAGTGGAGAGAGCTGGGGTATAGATGTCTTCAGGTTGCTGATGGTAAATTCTAATAAGAATCGAGGAAAAATAAATCGAAAAGGCTGTTTTTGCAGATTTCTTGCAAGAATGGCCTTTTAAATTTAGAAATATGGAATACGTTTTAGATTTAACAGCGGAGTGTGAGGCTATAGGGAGAGCCTCAGAACGCGCAAGCGTAGAGTGTCCTCCATTGCCTTTAGAAATACTCGCGGGTCAGCCCTGTGTTAATCCTGACGAGTTAAAGGAAGGGCATAGCCTTTTAATAATGTCAGATGATTTTTCTGAATCGCTTATCAGGGCGAAAGTAACTCATGTGTACAAGCATTGGGTATTCTGGGAAATCTTAGAGGGTAAACATGAGGGCGAAGAGCATGTTATAAACACAAAGTCGCAATTCTATAGGGAGTTTGTGTTTCCCTCGCGCATACTCATAACAAACGCAATGGTGAATAAGGTCAGATTGCCTTCTGATAAAATTATAATAGAGATCAAAAGAAGATAAAAGCATGAAAGAAGGAGATGTGTTTATCACAACAGATAGCAACGTTCAAGTGGCTCAAGGGGATCGCGTTGTGACCCTGCCAGTTAATAAGGTGTTCACTTTTGTTAAAGAGGATGAGCTACACAATGTCTGGCTTAATGTAGACGGAATAGATTGCATGTATATTCAAAACAGAAGCAGATACGGTACATTTAGGAAGTTACCATATCCAATAGAGAAGCCAAGTAAAATAGAAGAGTATAGAGAGCTTATCTCTAAAATCGTGAAAGATATGGCAAATACGTTTGGCGTAGGGGTAGAAATTGAGGCTAATCCATTCAGAACAAAGTTTCATTTAGGTTAAACTATGGAGACAATTACTGACTCAGCTCTCTTAAAAATCGCCCATGAGATTTTTGAACCTGTTCCGGCCAAATTGTTGCCCGGCGCATGGAAGCAATTTGATGAAATTACTAAAAAAGAACATTTAAATAGAGTTACAATGAAAGTAAAATTCAAGAAACTACACGAGGGAGCAAGGCTCCCAGAAAAGGCAACAGAGGGATCTGCTGCCTATGACCTTTATGTCGCAGAGGATGCAATCATCGAGCCGGGAAGGCAGATAATTCCTCTTGGATTTGCTATGGAAATGGAGCAAGGATATGAGGCTCTGATTGATGCACGTAGTGGATTCTCATCAAAGGGAATGGAAGGCATATGGATGGGAGACATTGGAGTAGTAGATGAGAATGGAATACAGGAGTTTCATGTTCCGGTATGTAGTATGAGATTTGACTGTGATGTCATCGAAGGCAAGATAGACAGCGATTACCGAAAGGGAGTTGGAGTAATCGTTCACAATAGAGACAAGCACACCTTCCTTATCAAGGCCGGAACACGAATCGCTCAGATGACATTCCATAAGGTAGAAACAGTCCAGTGGGAAGAAACTGAAGATCTCTCTGAGACCGATAGGACCGGAGGCTTCGGAAGCACGGGGACAAAATAATTCCGCAGAATGATAATCTCCTGCAGTTTATCTGTTTATCTCATTCGTTTGGCTCAGTTTGTGAAATGGCGAAAGTTAATAAATACTGAGAGATATGACAGATATTGACTTCAGGAGATTTGCTTCTCTTCTTTTCTCACTCAAGCTTGTGGGAATAACAGAAACGCCTATCAGTGATGGGCTCAAATTCGCCAATCAGCTTCTGAAAGAACTTCAGAAGTATGAACAACAAAACTAGTAAACATAAAGACAACAATCAATTAGACCATACTTATTTTTGCGATATGCTTGTGAACTTATTAAACGATGCGCCTAGGACCGAACCTCTTTTGAGGGTCTATGAAAACTACATGGCATTTAATACATACGCAGCAAAGCTGCTTGGACTTGCTGAAGGAGCGAAGATCTTCTTTGGCAGGGAAGATCGCACTGCGGACTATCTATATGTAGGGAAAGCAAATATGAAGCAGAGCTATGCTGTGCAGAAAAGAGGCAATACTTTCGTCCTCTACAATGCAGCGCTGACCAGAAAGGTTGCAAGTTGGCTCGAGGGCTTGGGCTCTTACCGAATCTGCCCGGAGGATACTATCTCCGACAGCGCAGGAAATTTATTTTATAACATTTTCAAGAAGAAGTATGGGAAAGATAAGTAGAATCCAGCTAAGAGGAATATCAAGGACTCCGTCAGATCGTATGTCGGAGGATGGAGGCTTGTCGGAGTCTCTTAATATGTATTTGGATACGGCAGAACAAGCTCCCGCTTTTGTGCCGGACGATGTGACCGAAGAACTTGGACTGCCTGCCGACTTGCAGGCGGAGCGCATCTTTATTCACAAGACCGCCAA
The DNA here is from genome assembly GCA_045127685.1 of Candidatus Cryptobacteroides sp. Taxonomy (GTDB): domain Bacteria; phylum Bacteroidota; class Bacteroidia; order Bacteroidales; family UBA932; genus Cryptobacteroides. Next base: position 113,493 of record JBGVQP010000017.1, on the reverse strand, counting down.
CTATGAGAACTATATAGTAGTTCTAGACGGGAATGTTTTTGCATACACTTCCCATGGGACGCAAACTATCTTAGAATCGATAGAGGGTGAGGTTAAGAACATTATGTCTCTAGGTAATACTATTGTTTTATTTACTGATTCTAAAACTAGTTATGCTCTTTTTAGAGATAACGCATACGTGTTGTTAGGAGCAGAAATACCCCTTCCGCAACTCAGTTTGTCAGGAGTAAACGAACTTGGAATAAAACAAGTAGAACTAGATATTGACGAATTAGGCATCTATGGCATGTATAGGGCATTTGAAAAAAACACGTACAATAAATACCTTAATACTGGCATCAATGCAGATGAGGGTGTGCAAAAGATTTTGACTGCTCTGTATGAGGAAAAAGTTGTTTTTGCACGCGAGTTATCTAGCAAAGGTTATTTTTGGGGGCCCACATATATTATGTACGGAATAACACTTTTTGATGGTTCTGTAATAACTACGTTGCCAGAAATAATAGGCAGGATGTCTAAAGAAGAAAGGAGAACCGACACGTGGCAACTTGCTCTCTCTTCGCAATATCAAAAAGTTGGTTATAATAAAGAGTTTGAGGGTGGCATCAAAGCGACCTTTGATGTCCCTGCATATCATATAAAAGTGTCGGCAAACAAAGAATATGACATAACTGGTTGGAAAGATTTAATACATTCAGTAGATATATATGTTTCTTTGCCGATTGATACTGCTCCCGATTATAGGAGAATTGAAATACTAAATGTTACTGATAACGACTCCACAAGCACAAGGAGTGCCACCGCCCAATGGGGAATCAGAAACGAGCAAGAGGAAGTCTTAAACAAAGGAGTATTTTATAGAATCAAATCTTTTGATATAATTAACTCGCAGTCTAATGTGATTTCTCAATATGACCTTTCGTGGTCAACCGAAGATTTTGACGTGACCGGTTCGACTCTCGCTATGTTGCCTGGAAGATTACCATCAGACTCTATCAGTCAAATATATCAGGGCGTATCATCCCTTGCCAAAGGTGGTCTTCTTTTTAATAATAAGTTTCTTTTATACTCAACACAAAGCGATATTATATATAAGTCACCTGCTGTGCAATATGATTATCCTTACGAAACATATCAAGCTAAGTATAAGGTGACTTTAAATGACGGTTCTGTCATATACAGCAAAGAGTGGCTTCCTATAATACAAAATGGGATTATTACATTTGCTAGTATTAAAGCAATAAATGCTAAAATTCTTGTAAAAAAAACAAACGGAGAAGAAACCTCATATTCTTACTTAGACATTCCTATGCAAAGGCACCCTAATATGCCTTGCTCTTATTCATTCATTGGACTACATAAGTATTTTGGAGAATACGCTTTTGAAAAAAATGGATCACATTCAATTGAAAACATAAAAGATATTATCGGTTTTACAGAAGATGAGACTTCTAGACTCGTTGCAGACAACAAAGTGTTTGTTTCCGAATTGGATAATCCATTTGTCTTTCCTGAAGAGAAAAAAATAACGTTTCAGTCTACGGTAATAGGAATTGCAGTGGCAACCACAACTCTCTCTCAAGGTCAGTTCGGTCAGTTCCCTCTCTATGTATTTACCGAGGATGGCATCTGGGCGATGGAGACAGCGGCTGATGGCTCATTCGTTTCGCAGAAGCCGTTGTCGCGTGAGGTGTGCATTAACCCGGACTCAATCTGCTCTATTGACAATGCAGTAGTGTTTGTTACCAGCAAAGCAGTGATGATGATTCAAGGCTCGCAGGTGATGAATATCTCTCCGTATATGAATGGAAAGCACTATAGACCGAATGACTCTGCATTGAATCTCATTCGCAACCAAGAGGGATTTGATACATTGATAGACCCGATCTCTGATGACGATCCGTTCATGTCCTTTATGCAGGATGCAAAGGTCGCATATGACTATACCGGGCAGAGGTTGGTGTTTATCTCTCCATCCAACAATGGATTCCAGTATGTGTACAAGATAGATACGCAGACATGGCATAAGGTGGCATTTGATGAGTTGGAGTTAAATACGCCACTAAATTCTTATCCTGAGTGTTTAGTTGCAAAAAAAAGCTCGTATTACATTTTTGTAGATTCTCCTGCCGACTATATTGATGAAGCTCTTTCATCATGTATAGATGAGTCGTTAAAGGATTTGAAATCCCACTTTACAAATGATATCATAGGTACTCCTAATATATTAGAACGTAAAAACATAGAACAACTATGCCTTGGCAACATTAATATAGAAGGACTGCGCAAAGATGACGCAGAATATATTAGAGATATCATTAACGAGCATTGCGACAATGATGCAACAACTGGACTTAAAACGGCAAAAATTTATTCTCTCTCCACCGTCCTTGATGCCAAGCCAGACCCGGAGAACCCGCAGAAGGTGGCAAAGGGAATCCTGATAACTCGTCCATTTGACTTGGGAGAGCCGGATGTGTTCAAGACCATCACGGATGTAAGGATAAGAGGACAATTCCCTAAGGGAGCAGTCAAGTTTATTCTGCAGGCATCCAATGATTGGGTAAACTGGGTGACCATCAGTACTCTGAGAGGAAGGTCTTGGAAGCTCTTCCGAATCTTTGTCCTTGCAGATCTTGATCCGACAGACAGGATCAGCTGGATAGATGTGCAATATGAAACCAAGTTCACTAACAAGCTCAGATAGAATCAACCTCCTCGTCTCCGGACCGGGAGGTTTTTTGTCATATAAAAGGAGCGACACTCAATTAAGAATGTCGCTCAGGCCATAGGATGCGCCTTGATGGTTTAAAAAATTCTGTTACAAATGTAAGGAAATTAATTCTTTTCCCAAACGATGTAACCCTTGTTCGATCTTCAATCTTTGTGCCGGACGAGGTTTTGTTCCGTTGGCATAGTGCCATAGTTGCTTTTGATTGATTCCTGTAAGCCTTTCAAGGGCCGCTTTAGTAAAGATACCTTCGTAGATCTTCAGAAAACTGCATACATCTGTTTCGAAGGTGATTTCATAGTCAGTCAGTAGAATGCTAGGAATATCAAGCCCTAGTTCTTTGCTGACCTCTATGTAGTCATCAATGGCTGCAACGGCAGAAGTCTTGATGTCATCGATGGAGCTACCGCTTACGGCAATACCATCTACATCGGCAACATAGGCTGAAAAATTATTCCCAGCGTGTTCGATGATGACTGTGAGAGTGTTTGACATTGTAAGTGTTTGATTAGTTAATATAGTTTAAAATAAAAAAGTTTCCGTAAAAAGGGGTGGGGCTATTTAAGCCCCGCTCCCCTGAGGATTGAGTGGTATGTACCTTCTGCTAAATCATCGTTTAGCTTTCCCGGAACAACTATTGGTCTGCTTGCTCCCTTCTTTTGGTACACCCTATGGTCTCCTTTCATCCTGACAAATACCCAACCCTCCGTTTCTAATAGGTCAATGACCTGCTTTACTTTCTTTGTCATAAGTATGAATTTTTTAAACCGATACAAAGGTAACTAATTTTCTATTATTAACAATGAAAATAGTAAAAAAGTTACTATCGCAGTCTTGAACCCCAAACTAAAGTAGTTTGTTTTAGTTTGGTAAACATAAAGTCCACCAAGAATGAATCTTGTGTTGCTTTGTCTGCAGTTATAACAAAGAAAACATAATATATTATGGTTGGACAAATACTCGGTGCAGCAGCACAAGTCGGCACGTCTATCTATGGGGCTATAAAATCGTCTCAAGCCAATAAGAGGGCCGAGGCGATGCTTCAAAATCAAAGAGACGAAAACAGGAAGTGGTATGATCAGAAGATGGCTGAAGATTATATGCAGCGGTCTGACGTTCAGAATGTACTACGCAAGCAGAGAGAACTCCTTAACGAGCAGTATAAGAGAGCTCGCGCTACCAATATCGTAGCAGGTGGAACCGATGAGTCTCTCGCTCTTCAGCAGCAGGCAGCAAATGAGGCTATGGGAGACACCATGGCAGACATTGCAGCTAATGCAGCAGACTATAAGGATAGCATAGAGGATCAGTATCGTGCTCAGGATGCAGCTCTAAATCAGCAGCAGATAGGAGTTGAGCAGGCAAAGGCTCAGTCTATCGCTAAAGCAGCCGGACAAGTAGGTTCTGCAGTCAGCGGACTCATGACCGGAGGAGTTGAGGATAAAGTTAAAAAGGTAGACACAAACTAATATGGCAAAGAAGGACGAATTGCTTGACCTTGCACAGAAGCAGAGCGAAGCCGTAGAGAAAGCGGAGCTGAAGGCTCAGGAAGCAGCTGCTGCCAGTGATGCTCTCAATCAGGCAGAAAGGGATGCTCTTGTTGCATCTCAAGCGGCTGAAGCTGCCGCTCTTGGTGCATATAATCAGGCACAATATAAGAATCAAGGTGAGATTATATCCGCTGCAGAAGCTAAGATGAATGAAGCCAAGCAGAAGGATGAGACCGCTCGCAGAAGAGAGAATGCGTTCCGTTATATCAGCGGACTCGGTGATACTCTATCTTCAGTGGCTAACCTTGTCGGTACTGCTCATGGTGCCGCCAATCAGCAGCAGACATACAACTCTCACGCGGTCGTTCAGAAGGCTGAAGCAGCACGAAAGGCTCGCAAGCTGGAGATGGATGATCTCAGCAAGAGACTCGATGAGATGAAGGCTCGTCAGAGAGATCTTCAGGCAGCCGGAAGTCTCAAGGAAGCAGAACTGAAGGCTAGACAGGATAAGGAAACTGCCGCCCTTGCTGCTTCTCAGAGAAAGGCTGCTGATGAAGCTAAGAGATATGCAGACACTCAGAGCTATCGTGCAATGAGAGATGCCACAGAGGATTGGCAGAAGAACAGGAACTTCGAAGAGCAGCAGAGACAGTTTGATGAGAATCAGAAACGCCTTGCGGCTGATGCTGCAGAAAATAGAAAGAATCAGAAGGAGATTGCAGAAGCAAAGGCGGCTGCGGGACTTGCAATGCAGCAGGCTAAGAATGCAGCAGATCCAAAGCATCAAGCAAAGGCTCTTCAAGCTAATATAACTGGCGTAAGAGATGAGCTGGCCAAGAAGATGGGATATGCGGATTATAACGAGTATCTCAGATATAAGAATGTATCCGGATGGGGCTCAGAGATAGATGGGCAACGCGATAGAGAATCAAGACGTATTAGAGATGAACGTGCCTCTCAGAATCCTGAGACCGAGGAGTTCCTCAATCTACTCCGTAGTCCGGAGAGCATGACCGAAGAGCAGGTCCGAATGCTTATGAGTGCATCGAATGTATTTGCAGAAGCGGTTAATGCTGCAGAAACAGAACCAAGTCTCACATCCAACGGTAAAAAGAAAGTTTGGTAATGATAAACGAAGACAGAAAGAAACTGTATGATGCCTTGTCATCGGAGTATGATCTTGGCACTTATGAAGAGTTCGAGCGTAATATCGGAGATAGCGTCAAGAGGAGGAAGCTCTATGACGCTGCTAGTGCTGACTATGATCTCGGAGACTTCGAGAGCTATTCACAGAGAATAGGACCAACCCACAAGGAAAGCCTTGATGCGTTTACGGCAGAGCATGGTTCTTGGCTCGATGATTTTGAGGCGAGGGATTCTGCTGAGACCAATATGAGTAAAGCAGGAATGAGTTCTGGTATATATGTGCCTACAGAGGGCTCAATTACCGGGCAAGAGCGCAAGAGATATATGGAACTGCATAAGCAGGAAGAGGCTCTTAAAAAGGCGTGGTTTACAAGTGATGAATACCTCGCTCAGAAAGATGCAGATGCGCAGTTCCTTTCAGATACAAGAAAGGGCTTAAGCAAGCAGATGATGGAGTATGCGCAGGCGAATCCGGTACTGAGGCAAGAAGGTCCATTCCAGATAAATCCGTATGCCACACGAGGAGCGGAAGCGGACACCGAACTTGAAAAATACAGAACAGCATCACGAATTCTTGATGATGCCATCAATATGCATAACGCTCCAAGTAAGTACGATGGTGCAAACGTATGGCAGAATATAGGCAAGTTTGGAAAGGGTGCAGCGGATACTCTTTCTGATGTGGACTTTTGGTCTATGGGCCTCACCGAGATTGCAGATAATCTTGGTGTAAGAGATGTTCTCTCTACTGTACAGGAGAAGCTTGGTAATCTCAATGATCTGAGCGAAGAGTCTATTGAGAACATCCTTTCTCCTGCAGAGAAGGCGGTGCTCCAAGCTTGGGCAATCAATACGCAGGAGCAGCTCAAGAGAAAGGATGACCTTTCGCGTGGATATCAGGCAGGTAAAGGAGCGGCTGAATCCCTTGGTTTCATGGCTGAGTTCGCGCTTACCGGAGGAATAGGCAAGGCGGCTACTGAAGGAGTAGAGCAGATGGCCAAGTGGCTTGGAAAGAAAGCTCTTACCAAAGTGGGAGGAATGACTGATGATGTGGCAGCAAAGGTCCTTAAGGAGACTGGAGAAAAGATTGCTCAAAGCACTGTAGGAAAGTACGGAGTCGGCCTTGCGGAATCTCTTGCAGAAGCAGCAGGAAGAACCGGAGTCATGCCTTCTACATTCCGTAACATATCAGAGAAAGCAACGGAGATTGAGACTGACGAGAACGGCAACAACTATCTTGTCAAGATGAATGATGCCTTCGCAAAAGGTTATGTCGATTCGTTTATAGAAAACCTCTCTGAAGGAGGGCGTGTCAATGCTTTGGGTACTCTCTTTGGAGATGTGGCCGGAAAGATTCCTGCATACAAAAAAATGGTTGACAAGTTCAGCCACACCAAGGCAAGCGAACTTTGGGACGCATTCAATAGCTCGGGAGTTATGAATACTCTCCGTGCAGGAGGTTGGCATGGTCTCGGAGAAGAGTATCTTGAGGAGTGGTACGGCAATGCCTTGCGTACTCTCACAGGCGTAGACAAGGAGGCCCTGAAGGACTTTGCGACAGTAGATAATCAGATCGTCACTCTTACTTCATTCCTTCCGATGACTATCTTCGGAGGTACGGTGTCAACCGCTCAGGTCCTTTCTGCTAATAAGGATCTTGAGAAGAAGGCTGCTGCATTGAAGTCTGCCCTTATGGAGAGAGGATATGACGAGGCTCAGGCAAACAACATGATTGATATGATGAGAGGAGCGGCTCCAGCAGAAGTTTCGGAGACTCTTACTCCTATCGTCAATTCGGTAGCTTTGAGGAATACCAATGAAGCTGCCGCTCTTATGAAGCCTGTAGGTGAGTTTGCTGCGGCAGTGCAGAGATGGCAGTCATTCAACACCAAGTATAATTATCAGGAGCAGGAGCAGAGAGATGGTCTACGTGCTCAGATGGAGGAGACTCTCGGTCAGTTCTGGCAGCAGGATGAAAACGGAAGACAGACTGTGCAGCGCGGAGTCAATGAGAAAGGCGAAGTGGTCTACATGCTTGGTAAGCCAAGTGTAGAAGACGTGGAAGCAGGTGTGACATCTGAGGTTGCTGCAGTTACATCGGATGGTCGCAAGGTGTTTGTTAATCCTTCAGAATATCAGCTCGAAGATGAACTTGAGATGAATACCTTCCTTGGTAACGAGATCATGGCAGAGAAGGGCAATCGGGAGCAGGCTCGAATGATAGAGGAGAAGGAAGCGAAGATTGCCGCAATCCGTGAGACTGCCGTTCCGGGTACTGCGGTCAACATAGGAACTGCAGAGGCCCCAATGCAGGCTATCGTTCTTCAAAGAAATCCGGATGGCGTTATAGTTAATACTCCGGATGGTCAGACAAGACAGATGACTTATGAAGAGTTTGGAAACTATGTAGGTATTAACGCAGTACCTATGACTGATGCTCAGATAGATGAGCACGAAGCTGATGTTCTTACTGCAGATAGAGCCCAGAGAGAGGCTGCTCTTGACCAAGAGTACGAGAATGAGGATGCGGCACTTGAAGAGCTCTCTGAGGCTGAAGATGAGATTGAACAGGCGGTAGATACAAATACTCCGCTCCCTATGAAGGCGGATGGTTCAGTAGATCAGACTGCTCTTTGGAATAGTGATCCTGAGAGATGGGCACAGTGGAATGACGAGCAGAGGCAGGATGGAGGTGCTAACTCTCTTGCCTATGTGAGTGGTGCAATAGCAAAGGAGCAGGCTAAGATTGCCGAGCTTCAGGCGGCTTATGCAGCAGAGTCGGATTTCGATGCAAGAGACGCTATCGAGAAGGAGATTGCGGATACTCAGGCAAGAGTCGGTAGACTTACTGCTATTCAGCAGGGTTATGTCGCACAGGCAGAAGCTGCAGCGGCTCCAGTGGCGGAAACTCAGCCGGGCTCTACTTTGACTGCTCGTATGGCAAGCGAGATGACTCAGCAGGAACTTAATGATCTTGACGAGTCTTATGATATTATTCTCAGTCAGACTAGGGTGCCGGAAGAAAAGGCAAGGCTTCTTCAGGAGTATCTGGATAGAGTTGCAGAAGGTTCTACTCCTATCAAGGTACTTACAAGAGATAACTACGAGGATGTGATGCGTGCTGCGGGATGTCCAGAAGCGGATATTATTGCGGTAGGACGAGTAATGAAAAGACTTAAGCCGGGTAGAGCCATAGCTGGTTTTGTGTCCGCGGAAAGTATTTTCGTTATGGCCGATGGTATCCCTTCGATTAGTGAAGCACGTGTTACATATGTGCATGAAAGACAGCATGTCATCAATTCTTTAAAGGCAGACAAGGTGCGAGAAATGGCAATTGCTCTTGGTGATAAGGCAAATGCTTTGGCTGTACTGGAGAAGTTTGTAGGGGTGGATGGTTTAGCTGAGTATGAAAATGACACATTCCTTAAGCTTGCAGATGAAATCATTGCAAGATGTATGGAAATTGCATACACAACTGAAGAATTTTCAGTAGATTTGCAGTCTAAAGGTTTGTCAGATAGTGTAATATCAATAATAGAGGAGATTGACAATGAACAACGAAACGACAAGAGTCTCATTGCAGCAAGGAGATCTGCACATGCAGGTATATCTAGACGGACCAACGCTGCGCAAGATGGGAGAAATAGCGGACAGGTATCCGGAGGGATATTGGTCGGAGAAGAAAATAGATCTGCTGGAGTTGGCGGACAAGGAACTGGAGCTGGAAGCACAGGAGAAGGAGCAGAAGCAGAAGTAATCTCCGAGGAGCAGCTCAATGCTCCAAACTCAGGCACAGCGCAGCAGATTACTGCCGCTGATGGAGAGGTGCTTGCCGATACCAATGGTAAAGGCGGTGTTCGCTTCTCAATCCGTACATGGAACGAGGGAGGAAGAGATTACCTCGCTTCATGGTTAGCTAACGACACAACACTTACAGACGAAGAGAAGGCAGATATCCTCGCGAGGATGGATGAGTTCTATAAGAACGCTCTTCTCTATTCTGATACCTATGTACCATTCGGAACATGGTCTGATGCCGGAGTCAGATATGACAACAACGGCAATCCTCTCATGTCGGTGATAAAGGCTAATGGTGACTATGCCATGAACCTTGACTTCTCGCTTGTATGTAAGAAGAGAAGACCTCTTAACCGACTCCTCAGAACACTCGTCAATCGCAACGCATTTGCAACATACACCCTCAGAGAGCGTGAGCTTGCAGAGATTAACTGGATTCTGCAGGAGCATGGCTTTGAGGTGGCTTGTGCGTTGTGCTTCGTAGACTCGAAGAGATACCGAGTGACCGGAGTTGCTGATGTTTTTGCTGCTCTATACAATAGACTTGTCAAGTCTCTTGCTCCAGAGGGCGTGCAGATTGCTCACTTCAATTATAATGAAAATCCAAATGTTGAGGTAGTTGAAAATGGCCTTGACACGATGTCGGATGACCAGCTCAACTGGGATAGATTTGATAGAATGTTGAGCGCATACAAGCCGGGATCTGTAGAACACAAGGTGGCGCAGTATCTTCGCGAACATCCTGAAGCAAGAAAGCTCGTGGATGCTACCGACTTCATCGAGGCAGAAGGATTTGAGTCTGTCAAGGAGAACAATCCGGACCTTCTCAAGTTCTACAACATGAAGAAGGGAACAGGCGGCCCTAAGGCTTCTTTCGGAGACGTGCAGTACCTCAACGACATTCTTAAGAAAGAGAAGTCATTTGATGCAGAAAAGGCGTATGCCGTAGGGGGTGTGAGACTGCAGTCATTCTCTGACTTTGTTCCTCACATGTACTTTGATTACATGCAGCTCTTTGCGGAACTCGCAGCCAAGAAGCTTCCTCTTCATGCCTATACCAAAGAAGTTCTCTTCGCGAAGATCTTCGGACTTACCGGAGCCAAGATAAACATGTCGCTCGTTCCTGCAGTAGTAGAGGGCGGAATCGCTCCGGGACTTGATGCAGAAGGCAACTATGCTTGGGCAGATCCTGTAACCGATGCAGAAGACAATGTTATTCAGCAGGGACAGTCATTCCCTTATGATGAGGCTATGGCTATTCAGCAGGCAGAAGGATATTCAAAGAACTGTGGTGTTATCGCAGTAGGAATCTCAGATGCTCACATCGAAAAGATGCTGGATGATCCTAACATTCCATTCATCATCCCTTATCACAAGTCTTCTCTGAATGCTATCGTGGCAAGGATGACGAATATCGACCAGTATAAGGACTACACCAATGTTCAGAACACTCGCAAGGCAAGTGGCTCAAAGCTTGACAAAGGCACAAAGGACTTCAACTTCAACGAGTACCTTCATGGTCTCGGAGAGTCCGGTACTCCTCAGCAGGCTGCACAGGCTTATCTTGATTGGTGTAGAGAGAATAACTACAAGCCTAAGTTCAGCCAGTTTGCTTACCATCCGAACTATTATAAGCTTCTTCAGGACTTCAATACCATTGACCTTGCTACAGGCGAGTATGCTCCGCAGGGTGCAGTCACCATGACCTTCCCTACTGAGGAAAGTACATTCGGCAATGTGGAGACGCTCATTCAGCAGGGGCTTCAGGAAGATGCTGAGCTCGAAGAGAAAATGGAGCAGGAGATTGATGGTATAGCCGACCAAGTACTCGCGCGACTCGAAGAGATTTCGAAAGAGCCAAAGATGTCTGAGAAGCAGCAGGCGAAGAAGATGGCCGAGCTTGCTGATGAAAGAACTGCAAAGATCAAGGCTAAGGCTAAAGGTCCTATCGACCTCATAGAGGAAGCGAAGAAAGCACAGAAGAAGCATGAGGCAAAGACAAAGAAGAGTTCAAAAGCAAAGAAGGAAGATGTTCGTCTGCGAGTTGCTTCTGAAGAGTCTCTCGTTCCGGGACACAAGAAGGGTCAGCCTATGCTCTCTGATGCAGAGATGATGGCAGACGTTTCGTTCCGCATTACTGCTGAGCAGGATAAAGCCTACATGGATGCCGTAGAAGCCGGAGACATGGAAGCAGCTCAAGCAATGGTGTATAGTGCTGCACAGGCTACTGGATACAACTCGCCAAGATTGTATCATGGTACCGATGCTGAGTTTACTACTTTTGATAAGGAGTTCAATGATCCGGGCTCAGAAGGATTCTTCTTCACTAATAGTGAGGAGATGGCTGCAAGCTATGGTAAAAACATCAAGCAGGTATATCTCCATGTGGAAGACCCTTACGTTATCGAGGGTAATGGCCGCAATTGGAATCAACTTCACACTGATATCTTCTCGGTAATCCCAGAGATTGAGGACCAGATTCGCGTACACGAGATTGCGATGAAGAGTTTCCTTGATAGAGGTAAGATTTCTCAGGAACAATATGATCACTTCCGAGAGAAGTACTATAATAAAGTGAACTTCATTAAGGATGAGAGCAAGGATTCTATCTTTGATATCATCAAGAAGTACATCTATAGATGGCAGATTCGCAACTTCAAGTCAATGCTGAATGTGGAAAGGACTCGAGACTTCGAGTGGTTCCTGCAGCAGCTTGATTCGGATGTGAATATCATCTTTAAGGATATCACCGATTTCGGTCCGAATGCAGCAGACTTCTACATCGCACGTGATGTGGCTCATGATGTGTACGTCACTACAAATCCAAAGAACATCAAGTCCGCAGATGCGGTGACTTATGATGATGAAGGGAAGGTTATCCCTCTCTCAGAGAGATTTAATCCTGAGAGCAGTGACATTCGCTTCCGCACAATGCGTACAGACGAACAGAGAGAGCAGCTCTTTGACAATGCCAAGGAGAGGTTTGGGTTAACAAACAACTTCAAGGTCGCTGGATATATGCTCCCGGATGGTTCATTGCTTGACTTCTCTGAAGCAAATGATGGTGGTGACCCTAACCAGAGAACCCAAGACCATAGAGAAGTAGCAGATCTGATAATGGATGAGGGAAGGGATTATGAATATCGCTATGAGTATGTGCTTGACTTTGTAGGCGAGGGTGCTATCCGTATGCTCCCTGAGTATGCCGGATTCCAGCTCTCTGTTCCTCCTACTGCCGAGCAGAGAAGCAAGCTCATGGACTACATCTATAAGTACAATGGTGAAGTAATCATGGAGATTACTGACGAGAATGGCGGTCCTAGAGTATACATGGAATACAACAAGAGAACTTCTCCTTCGCGTATCTTCCGTGACATGGATGGCTTCTTCAATGAAGGCATTGTGCCGGGCATTCCTCCTCTCAGATTCCGTATTGCTAATGACAATCAGGCAATCTTCGTTTCCAATGCAGCGAAAGCAATAGATGGAATCAAGATGGAGAAGGCTACCCCAGAGCAGTGGCTGAAGATGATTGAAAAGAATGGTGGTCTCAAAGCCGGAGAAGACAAGTGGATTGGACTTTCAGACTTCTTGAAATCTTCAGACAAGAAGACTCTCACTAAGCAGGAGGTGCTTGACTTCATCAATGAGAATATGATTATCATTGAGGAGCAGCATTATGGAAATAGAGAAAAAGCCTTTGATGATAAATATCCTAATTGGCGAAAAGCCTTTTCTATTCAAAAATCTTCTAGTGACGAAGGTATATATACATCGGTGTGGAATATTCCAACAGCAGTAAGTTTGTATAACCAATACCACGAAGACAAGATAGACGTTGATGAGTATGGTGGCATTACTCGTGAAGAATATGAAAAGATAAAGCAGTTTGCTGACGAGATAGCTGTTGAGTATTTTGGTACTGAAGAAGTAAGGCAAATACATAACACACGCCTTACCTACACTACGGATGGTCTAGAAAATAAATACGAAATTGCACTTACTATCCCAACTATAGAGCCGTGGAACAAGGGAGACGATATCCACTTCGGTGATGCCGGAGATGGCCGTGCCGTGGCTTGGATTCGCTTTGGAGAGACAGAGGTTTACGATGTAGTTGATAGGAGTCAAGAAATAGAAAAGGCAAAGGCTGAATATCTTGACTACACTGACAACTTAAAAGAGAAGTATAATATTGTCGGTTACGGCATGGGCACTTTAGATGAAAAGGCCTCATCGGAAGAGAAAGAAACTTACGATGCCATGTTTAGAAAGATTAAAGATCTGCAAAAAGAGCATGGTAGCAAGATTTCAGTAAACAAGAAGGTCCTCGTCATCGATGAGATTCAGTCTAAGAGACATCAGGAGGGAAGAGAGAAGGGGTATAAGAAAGAGGAAGGGAGTGATATTGAAATTATAGATGATGGTGTAGTAATCGAGGCTAGATATAATGGAAGGTCATATTTCTTTAGTCGCGGCACTTCGAGAACAACAATTGAGAGTAGTATAGGGTACGATACAAGCCTAGCTAATAGAGATGGGATTCCTGACGCTCCATTCGACAAGAATTGGCATGAGCTTGCTATGAAGCGTATGCTTCGCTATGCTGCTGAGAATGGCTACGATGTCATTGCTTGGACTAAGGGAGAGCAGCAGGCTGAGAGGTACGATATAGGTGGAGTAGTCGAGAGCATTTACTATGCAGGTTCATTTAAGGATGGAATAAAGGATATAGATATTAATCTTGATACAAGGAGAGGTGGAAACATTCACCTTCAGGTAGATAATGATGGTAAAGTGATAAACGAGTATAATGATAGCGGTGATATCGAAAACTCGCCTTACATTGGCAAGAATCTATCTGAAATACTAGGTAAGGAACTCGCCAACAAGGTACTTTCTTTAGAGGAGAAACAGGAAATCTCTAGTGAAGGTTTACATGTTGGTGGCGAAGGTATGAAGGGCTTCTACGACAAGATGCTCCCTGCTTTCATGAATAAGTACGGAAAGAAGTGGGGTGTCAAGGTAGAGGATATCGATTTGCCAAATCTAGGCAAATCCGGACGCACTATGCACTCTGTTCCTGTGACTGAGGAGATGAAAGCCTCAGTCATGGAAGGACAGGTGATGTTCAGAACTACTGCTATCACTCAGGAAGTGCAGGACGAGATGGATGCCATCTCTGCTACTGCTATAGTAAGAGGTAACTACCTTAAGGCTCCGAATGGTGCTGATACCAACCTTACACCAGAGCAGTGGGCGATGGTTCGAACAAAGAGCTTCATCAGATGGTTCGGTGATTGGATGAAGCCTCAGCGCATTGAGAAGCTCCGCAGGAGTAAGCCTGTTGTAGTTAATGGTGATGAATATGTGGGCAACTATGAGCTAAACAAGAAGTCTGCACAAAAATATATCATCGATCATCTGAGGGGACAGTACACAAATGCTGACACGGGTGACAAGATTCATGTGTCCAATATTGGAGCACAAAAAGTAACCAGCCATGGTTACAATGAACCTATTCATCTTGCTTCAGTAATGTACATTCCGCGTATGATAGAGGAAGCAATATTCATTACCGAAGAACCTAATACAAAAAGGAAAAATGAGTTTGAGACATATCGATATTATGTCTGCGGTCTGAAAATCGGAGGTGAAGATTATACCGCCAAACTTGTAGTTGGTGTTAGTGGCAAAGAGACTTATTATGATCACGACCTCTCATCAATAGAAAAGGGCAAACTAATCGAAAGCAGAGGTCTCGTACCAACGAGGCGTACTAACGAAGAGTCAACCCTTTCCGAGGTCAAAGATAAGAGATTAATTTCAATTCTCAAAGAAGATTTCTCAAAAGTTGTCGATGAAAATGGCGAGCCGAAGGTAGTTTATCATGGATCGCCTAATGAGTTCAGCACCTTCGATGAGGATATGATCGGAGAG
Organism: Candidatus Cryptobacteroides sp.; assembly: GCA_045127685.1. GTDB lineage: Bacteria > Bacteroidota > Bacteroidia > Bacteroidales > UBA932 > Cryptobacteroides. Next base: position 98,388 of record JBGVQP010000017.1, on the reverse strand, counting down.
AATACCGATTCAGGATTCTATGGCCGAGGTTTTTACTTCGCTACTACAGAGGAGGAATCTCGTGGTTATGGAGAATATGTCATTCCGGCGTTCTTGAGCATGCAGAACCCGCTTGACCTTAATGAGCTCTATGCGATTTCGGACAAATGGGACGGAGCTACTGCAGACGGAGCCGTAAAATGGTGGTATGGCCTTGCTTCTCTGTTCCCGAACGATGCAATAAGCGAAACAGTATACGCATCAATCGGTGGAGAAGACTGGACCATCATGGACCTTAAGAACAGGATTGATGAACTTGCTGAGACATCAGAAACTCCATTTGCTGATGCTGCCGAAGAATTTGGCATTGACGAGGATTTCTTCGACATGATGGGAGAGGAGGATGTTAATCTTCCTGATGAGTTGACCGATGCTCTCAAAGCAAACGGATACGATGGTGTTATAAATGCAGGCGTTGAGAATAACGAGCTTGTGGCACTTTATCCTAACCAGATAAAGTCCGCCACTGACAATACCGGAGAGTTCTCTGCTGAGGATAAGGATGTTCGCTACAGAGTGATGTCTGATGTAAATACAAATCCAACTGAGGCTCAGAAAAAGGCTGGCAACTACAAGATGGGACATCTCAATCTTGATGGATACAGGATCACTATAGAGAATCCTAAGGGCTCTGTTCGTAGAGGAACTGACTCCAAGGGTAATGCTTGGGAGAACACTCTCAATAATGACTACGGCTACATCCGAGGCACTGAGGGTGTGGACGGAGATCATATCGATGTTTATCTCTCTGACAACCCTACCGAGGGTAATGTTTTTGTCATTGATCAGGTGAATCCAGAGACAAGAGAGTTTGACGAGCATAAGGTGATGTACGGCTTCAACTCCGCTGAAGAGGCGCGTGAGGCATACCTTGCAAACTTCTCTGAAGGATGGAATGGTCTTGGTACCATTACAGAAGTCAGCAAGGATGAGTTCAAGAAGTGGATTGAGTCTTCTCTTCGCAAGACAAAGCCGTTCAGTGAGTATAAGTCTGTAAAAACCATCGAAGTTCAATCAGAGGGTGAAGATATGGAAGATAACCTTCTCCCTTCAACCGGAATACCTACCGATGAGGTGGTGACAAATGGTCTCCAACTGACTCCTGCTCAGACTGCGGAGGTGGCTGCAAACATCTTCGCTGCTCTTCCTGAGGCTAGCCGTAAGAAAATTACGGAAGGCCTCAATGGCGATATCCTCGGACTGAAGGATGCAATTCTCCAAATTCCTACAAGCCTTGCAACGAAGGAGAACTGGAATGAGGAGGATAAGCAGATGGCCGATGTAGTAGCAGAGGAGATGACCAAGATGGCCGGGGAGATGACTCGTCCGTTCTCAGTAGAGGAAGGTTTATGGCTGCTTTACAACAATCTTAATAAGGGAACTGACCTTGTCTCGCAGGCAAGCCGAGCACTCGTTCAGAGAAACCTCGGCTTCGATGCTGAGACTCTTGCAAAGCAGGAGCAGGCTAAAGAAGATGTGAGATTCCGAACAGTAGGTGATGCAACTTCTAATGCTCAGGCAAGCCTCTACAATAGAGGTGCCGTGAATGTATGGACAAGACTCAAGGAGTCATTCGTGGACATGCAGGCATCAGTAGAGGAGTTTGTCAAGGCTATCGAGAAGAGAACTGGCAAGGTAGCTCAGGGATTTGAGAATATCCTCTTGGCTCTCAATCAGCAGTCTTCAAAGGGACTTGCTGCTATGGAGTCATATACTCAGAAGTTCCTTAATCCTATGTTCGATGAGATTCGTAGGATCATGGACGAGACTAAGATGAAGTATGAGGACGTTGTTCGCTATGTGATTCTGAAGCATGGTCTCGAGAGAAACAAGAAACTTGCGCAGAGAGATGCTCGTGCTCACTATCAGGAGATCTACGATGACATCATTTCGAAGATTACCGGAATGACCGCAGCTCAGAAGAGGACATACTTGACCAATGCTCAACTCAAGGAGGGCGATGCGAAGGCAGAGCTCGCAACCCTTAAGACCGTGGATATGTCCGCTATGACCGATGAAGAGAAGGGAGAGCACAAGAAGAAGCTCGCTGCTGCTCGCAAGGCGGTAGAAGAGGCTGAAGAGTATCTGAAGAGAGCTCAGAAGATTGCTTCTCTGTCTGAGCAGGAGGCTCAGGACGAGCTTGATATGATCTTCGAGAAGATTGAGAACGAAACAGACTCTGTATACAAGGAGATGCGCGAGAATGATTACTCCGGTATTTCGTCAATGTTCTATGATCAGCTTGGCGTAGACCGTAAGAACTTCTCTACTGAGGAGCAGTATCAGGCAGCTCTGATGGAAGCTAAGAAGGATAGGTATTCTTCTCTCAAAGATATCGAGGCTGCGGCTGAAGCAGAGGTAAAGAGCTTCGAAGGAAAGACTGATACAAAGGAACTCTGGAAGAGAATCAATGCCGCTACCAAGGAGACGCTCCGTCAGCAGTATGAGGCAAACATGATTTCCAAGGATCAGTATCTGAATCTTAGGGATATGTTTGAATACTACGTACCTCTCAGAGGATTCAAGGACAATACTGCCGAGGATATGTATACCTACTATCGCAAGCCTAACTCTACCGGGTATACCAAGCCTATTCTCGGAGCGGAAGGTCGTAAGACTGAGGCTGAGTCACCATTCGGATGGATTGCGGCCATGGCGGGTTCTGCGATTGCTTCCAACGTGAAGAACGAGGCAAAACTCGCTCTTTACTACTTCGTGAGCAATCGCCCTGAGAATGGTATAGCAACTATCTCGAAGACTTGGTTTGTAGACTCGGGCGAGGTTGATGAAAGAGGTAAGAAGATCTTCAAGCCAGCTTATCCTCCGTTCTCAGAGGACCTTTCTTCTGCAGAAGGAAAGGCGCAGTATGAAATATGGCAGGCCAATATGAAAGAACTTCAGAAGAAGGGACAGGCATATGAAGCTGGTCAGAGACTGAATCTTGGTAACGCAGTGGTGAATATCTCTGATGCCAATAAGCCGGAGCATATCGTCAATGTCAAGGTCGGTGGTAAGGATTACACTATCATCATCAACGGCAATCCACGTGCTGCTCAGGCAATTAATGGAGACCTCAATATCGAGGGAACCGCTCAGGACTACAGCGCACTCTTCGGACCTGTTCTCAGATGGATGTCTTCAGTGAATACGTCATACAACCCTGAGTTCTGGATTACCAACATGATGCGAGACATGGCATTCACCATGATGGCTGTCAACATCAAGGAAGATCCTGCATACAGAAGAAAGTTCAAGAAGAACTATCTGAAGGCGTTCAAGGTGATTTCTCTTGTAGCAAAGAACGAGAAGGGAACCATCGGAGACTCATATCTTGAGCAGCAGTACAAGGACTTCGTGAAGTATGGCGGTGTTACCGGATATACTCAGATTAAGGATAGCGAGACATGGGAGCATGAGATTGAGAACTATCTTTCTTCATCAGATCCTGAAAGCCTTAAGAGCGGAAAGGTGATGAGAGGAATGAAGTCAGCTTTCCATGCAGCTCATAGATTCGGAGAAAGCCTTGAGCAGGTATCGCGTTTCGCTGCCTTCCTCACTGCAAGGGAAACCGGAAAGTCTATCAACGAGGCCATCGATGACGCGAAGGAAATAACAGTGAACTTCAACCGCAAGGGCTCAGGCAAGATGATCACTCTCGAAGAGGCTAAGTATCTTACCGGAAAGAATGGTCAGCCGCTTACCAAGCCTCAGCAGTGGATGGTGGTAGGCCTTTCGTCTATCGCTCCTCTCGGAAGAAGATTCATCATGTTCTTCAATGCAGCTATACAGGGCCTCAATGCTACATACAAGCTCATGAAGAAGAATCCTAAGAGATTCACCGGATGGGCACTTGGCTATGCGGCAGTGGGAATGATGAATGCAGTTCTTCACGCTATGCTGGATGACGATGATGACTATCTGGACATTCCTCAGTATGAGAGAAGAAACTCCCTTATGATTGGAGGAAATGGAGCTTACTTCAAGTGGGCACTTCCTCAGGAGGCAAGAGCGTTCTATGCTCTCGGTGATCTAGCGGTAGAGACTGTCATGGGAAGAAACCCTCATCAGAATGTTCTTGGTGAAGCTTTGAAGATTGGTACCGAAATCCTTCCGGTCAACCCTTCTGAGGGATGGAAGGCATTCATGCCATCTGTAGCAGTCCCATTCATCGAGTTGGCTCTCAACGAGGACTACAAGGGAGCACCTATCTACAACGAGCAGAAGTGGCTCTCAGAGGAGGAGAAGGAAAGAACAGCGAAGTGGAGCAGTGCTTATCAGGGAACCGGATGGACATACGTGAAGATTGCTCAAGGATTGAACTTTATCACTGGTGGTGACAAGCACGATGCGGGGTGGATTAACCTTCAGCCGGAGAAACTTGAACATCTCGTTCAGTCGGCATTCGGAGGAACAATCAGAACTGCAGATAAGTTCATCAATACCATCTCTGCAGCCCTTGATCCTGAGGAGCCGATGACAATAAGACAGACTCCGTTCTTGAATAGATTCCTCACCATCAATGACGAGAGATTCAAGAATGTCCATGTTAACGATGTCTTCGATTATTACAAGGCAGACGCAGAGCATGCTCTCACTCTTGAGAAGCTGTACATCAAGGATAGAGATATGGATTCTTTGACCGAGCTTAGAAGCAGCGATGAGTATCAGTGGGCAAAGATATACGGAAAGTATAAGAAGCCTCTGAAAGCAATTCAGGATAAGATCAAGGTGGCTGATGGAACCGCTGAGAAGAAGGAGCTGATGAAGCAGCAGGATGAGCTTAAGAAGAGAATGATTAAAGAGATCTCTGAACTATAAGAAAAAGGGAGGGCATTGAGCTCTCCCTTTCTTTAACTTCCTTCCGTCACCGTGCTTGGCTTGTTCTCAGCTTGATTGAGTTTCTGAAGATGTTGATTCAAAGTCTCCAACAGTTCGGTCTCTTTCTGATAGAAGTCGGTAATGTGGTCTGGCTTCAGCTCCGGCAGGGTTACATTCTCTTTGATGAACTTGTAGATCTTGCCCGCCTTCTTAAGATCCACGGATAGTGAATCATCCTTGTTTTTCTTGGTGGCCATATTGATGGAATAAAGAAGGGCGGCTGAATTGGATTCAAGCTCTCTTGGGATAAAAAGTCCACATACATCATTGCTCATACTAACTAACGTTTATTGGTTAACGCACCGACATTTCCAAAGGGTGTGCCAAACGCATGCAGCTTTGCTTGTAAACATAAAGTCCACAATCATAATCGGTTTCTCATTTTTGCCCATAGTTGAAATTATAAGCTATGGCAAAATACAGAATAGGAAACGATCTAACTATACTCTGGAAAGTCTATGACAGAGAGGGGAAAGCACTTTTTTTGAATGACAAGGAAGTGCGTCTCTTTTATACATGTGAACGTGGACGTTTTGAAGCAGATATTAATATACAAGAAGATAATATAGTTGTATGGGATTTCTATGGCAGTCTCCAGAAAACTCTAGGCGAATACTCTCTGACTTTGGAAATTTTTCAATCAGATGGTATGCGCAGCATAAAGAAGGATGTGTGCGGAGCCTTCGTTTTTGTGGGGAAAGATTGCGAGGCAGATGTTAAGGATACTACGCTTTCGTTAAATGGTGAGGTTGTTGCTCACCAAGAGATCATCAAGACCAATTTAGATGTTTGTCGTGTTTCGCCTGTTATTCCATATGTTGTAAGGGATGAAAACGGAATAGGCTATTGGTATGTTGACGGTGTCAATACCGGAGATCGCTCTACGGGAGAAACAGCCTATGAATACGCTAAGAGTCAGGGTTATACTGGAACAGAAGAGGACTTTGCAAAAAAGTTGGTTGAAGCTCCAGACTGGAATGCTAATTTAGGTGAAAAGGGGTATATCCAGAATAGACCCTTTAGAATAATAGATAGCGTGAGTGGTGACGAATATAAATTCGATACATCCTTGAAAGAAAGCGATTTCACTCTTTTTATACAAGAGAATGAATATGGTGATAAAGTATCAGCAAAGTGGGAAAAGATTATCTCAGACCCTAATGCTTATATTATGGGGGTTTTTGCAAATGGGTATTATAATGCACTCCATGATACTTTTTATAAAGGTGCTATAAGACCTCTTGGCCCCTTGTATCGTCGGGGTTATTTATATGACGAAGGAGATAATAGAAAATACTCTATATATATAGAAAATATTTCCGAGGATAATGGAGACTACTACGAAGAGTATTCCAAGCTAATAGTAGAAAACATCTCTGATTACGGCACGGCTTTTCCGAGAGCGGATGTTTATGTAATCACGAATGAAGATAATCCTGTACGTATAGACGCGATAGATGAGAACTACCTTCCTGATACTATTGCTCGCACCAATGATGTTGATGAACTTCGTGAGGAAACTACTGCTTTGTGGGAGAACCTTGACCATGGAACATTCCCCAACCTTGTAGCCGGAGACTTGGCTGGTCGTGGTGAATCAGTTCCCGCGGAGTTCGGCTTCCGCGCGAGTGGTGGCAAGAGCATCAAGGATGGTCGTGCGTACATCAAGCGCATCAAGGGCAATTCGGTGGTGTGGAATAACATGGTGGACACAAGAGGATATGAGGCAGGATTTATAATCAGAGAAGGCATCAAGATTCAGCAAGGTCACAAGTACCTATTGCAGCGCAGCGCAGCGAATAATGGGCTGTATTTGATTCCCGTAGTGGGCGGCTCTGAAAACTACGAAATGAGTCTTCGTGCTGGGGAATATGCCAAGATATGTACATCGCAATATACTGACTTGATTGAAGCAAGAGTTTATAGCGAGTCATACTGCGGTGCATGCGTAATCTCTGATTTGACCAAGATGTTCCAAGCAGGCAACGAGCCTTCAACGATTGATGAGTTCAACGCAAGGGTGGCAACACTTGGCATAGACATGTATGCCTACAACGAAGGTGAGGTCATCCATTGCAACACCGAGAGCATCAAGAGTGTGGGAGACAATGCCTTTGATGATAGCAGAGACAACTTCATAACCGATTATGATTATAATACCCCAGGAGACTATTCGTTTATGAACGAGCAAGATGTGTATGTTGGTGCGACTCGTGACGGATATGCGTATTGGTATAATGTTGAGGACTATTCCAAGAGCGGAAACGGATACTCGTTTAGACCCACTGGAGGCGGATATGGCTTGGGAATGATGGTAAAAGCCCTTCCTAATGAGGAATACTCTATCACATGGAAGTCAGACAAGGGACAAGTATCAATAGGCTTTTACGACTCAAACAAAAAGGTAATAGACCACATTGCCAACACGAACACCTTTGTCACCCCAAGTAATTGTGAATATATCCTTCTTGTGCTATGCGCTCTTGATAATCACATAGGCGAGCAAGTTGTTATCAATGACATCATGCTCACATTGGTACATAGCGGTTGGAAGCAAGACACCGATGCTGGGTATCAGCCATATTGGCAAGACACACTCCCATTGCCTATCATCCGCAAGTATTTCCCAGATGGAATGAAGAAGGCAGGCTCTGCGCACGATGAGATAAGGTACAACAAGGCAAGCGGAAAGTGGGAGAAGGTTGTGAGGATTGCAGAGGTGGATATGTCGCAATTCGGGTGGTATCAAGGAAGTGGATTTTGGGCATCATGGAACTCCCAGGAATTCATGGCTGACATGAAGAAGCCTTCCGATAATGGCGAAGTTGCGAATATATGTTGCAAAAAATATGTTGCCGGATCATGGACATCAGTATATGAGGCAACCGAAGGCAATATTGCAATGTATTCGGATGATGGTAGAATTGGTATCGCTGATTCAAGTATTCAGTCAGATGCAGACATCATGGCAGCAACGCAAGGTGTCATCCTCTACTACGAACTCGCAGAGCCTATCGTGACCGAACTTGATGCAGAAGACCAAAACTTCAGAGACTACTACAATGTCGCTGACTTCGGTACGGAGATGTCGCAGTCATCAGTACCTTCCGCAGCATTCTCCGCAGACATCATCTATCAGTTCAATGCGGTGGATATGATAAGGGAGTTATGGCTCAAGGTGCAGGAACTTGAATCAAGAGTGGCACAATTGTAATATACTATATCATATAGTATACGATTGGAGGGGATGGCAGTTATCCTTTCTTTGGCAGCCATGCTTGAAGGAGATCCGAGGTTTGAAAGCTTTGCAGAACTCTATGATGGCATTGAGGAGTATCACAACTTTATGACAGAAAGGGAAGCCAGGTCAGTTGTGGACAAGATTGTCATGTTTGATGGCAGCAGAGGAGCAAAATGGAACATGGACACTATTGCTGAAGAGGTCAAAAAGGTCGGAGGAGTCATTGAGGAAAAGCACCATTTCAACAAATGGGTACTCTATGTCATGATGAACAATGAGTATGCTGACTATGGTGGTGTTCTTCAGAAGTTAGGACTGCCACAGCAGGATATTCCGAAGGCTATCTATATGATGATTTTGGGGAATTTTGCAAAGATTCCCCTTTTTTATGCAAATTTCTTTAAAATTATTGATAAAATTGTTTGGATATTCAAAAAATATTGTACCTTTGCATCATCAGATTCAAACAACGCACATACCTACGGATCTGACAAGTTTAACAATTTAATCTTTATACACATGAAAACTTATTCAGAACTCATTCAGTATTGCGAGAAGCACAATCTCCAATATGAGGTCAACACTTGGTACGAAAAGACAGACAGCATCTATTTTGAGGATGGCAAGATTGAGATGGGAACATACTTTGGTATCTGCAACCTTGCAAACAGATCCGGAAAGTCAGAGTGGAATTGGACTTGGTTTAAGTCTTATGACAAGAAGGATGAACTTCATGAAGATTCTCACTTCAACTTCGTAGAGAGATATTCAATGGTAAACGGAAAGTCTTACACCGGAGTAAAGGAAATGATGAAGGCTTACATGATAATTTCAGAAGGTCTTGCAGCATAAGTTCAACCAGGGGAGGTTACTCCTCCCCATCTAAAAAACAAAGACATGACAAGGAAAGAATTCGATACATTGAAGGAAGGAGATGAAATCATCTTTCAAAAGATGGGAGAACTGAATGGAAAGACAGCCATAGTGAAGAGTCTTAATCACAATGGCACAATTGTCTACAAGTATAATGGGATGCTCCTGGTAGGAGATTATAAGAGATTCAAGAAGTAATATAGGGAGGAGCAATCCTCTCATAAATTGAGAGAATCATGGCACAGAACAAAGGTTTAAGAACTGCAATTGCTAAAGCAGAACATCAAGTTGAATGTTTGAGGACTGCAATGAATGAGATTGAGAACAGAATCTGTTGGAGTGGATTCGAGGATAAATTCCCGGAAATATCAATCTGTTCCGGTTATGAACTGCAGTTCGTGTATCAAAACATGGTTTTGCCAATGCATTATGCTTTGGAATATATGGAAGAATATGGATATATAACACCAAGTGATTTTATGGAATTCTAATATGGCAAGAGGAGGAAGGAGAGCCGGAGCAGGGAGACCGGCAGTCGCAGAACATGAGAAGAGAGTGCAGTTGTCACTCTCTGTCTCTCCCAAAACTAAGGGATGGATGCAGACTCAGTCAAGAGAACAAGGTGTCACAATGGGAACAATCCTGGAAGTCTTGATTGACTCCTTTGAAGGCTCTTGCAAGGAGGATGATTTGTAATTCCGGAAAAATACCTATCTTTGCACCGATGAGATTCGTGACTCATCGTATAAAGATTAAAACTCCGAGGAGGTCTGAAGTGCGTTCAGATCTCCTCATTTTGCAAAAAATGTCATTATTTTGTCCAATATTTTTTGAAGGATAAGAAAAAATTGTTGTATATCATTGAGTATTAATATTATACAATAATTTAACCTAAATTGAGTGTTAACTTGGTAAGTTTTTTTGTCAAATGACTTGGCGAAAACGAGGGTTATTTGGCAAGAATTTAACAAGATGTTTTATGTTGGTGCAGTTTTTGTTTTAGACGTTTAATTTGAAGATTGATAGTCAAAGGATTACATCTGAATATCGTTTAAAATTCACTTTAAATCGTTTAAAACATGAAAACAAGAGAGCAAGTTATTGAAGAACTCAAGTCGGCAGGTTTATGGAATGATGATGCTGTGAAGAGCATGAGACCTGACTTTGTAGAGGCTGCATTAGATTTATTTCGCTTTACTGAAGAAAAGTGCCGGATAGAGAAAGAGCAAAAGGAGAAAGGACTTTACGAATCAATAGCAAGAATAATGGATAATCCTCATAGTCAAAATGCACAATTTGTAGATGTTGACTTGGGTATCTTTAAGAGAAGGCGAATAGAGTAACTATGTAATTGTAAGTAATAAAATTCCTGAATGTAAACATAAAGTCCACTAAGACAATAGAGTATCCATTTTTGCGTGGGTACTCTATTTTTTGTTATGGACTTAATTAGGAAAAGAAATAAGAAGCCAAGGGTGAGCGATAGTGTGAACTACCGCAAATATTTTCTTGGTCAGGAAGAATATGACACACAGCTCTTGTACTATTGCTATCATCTCTGGAATAACCTCGAAGGATTCCGAGAAAGACGTGCAAGGGCTATGAGATGGATTGACGGAGATCAATGGGGAGATACGATCACCGTCAAGAACAAGACCATGTTGGAACGAGACTACATTACTTCGCAAGGAAATGTGGCTTTGCAGGCCAATCAGATAAAGAGGCTTGTCGAGACGATTGCCGGAGGATATGTCAAGCAGCAGAATGAGCCTATCTGCAAGGCAAGAGCTCGAGAAGAGCAGGTGTATGGTGAGTTGATGAGCACATGCCTTCAGACAAACTGGCAGCTTAATGATATGCCTATCATAATTGACGATGCTATCAAAGAAGTATTAGGAGGAGGATTGGCTGCATTGTACGAATCTTATGAGTACCGTAATGGAGAATTGGATTCATGGACCGACAAGTGGCATCCAAACTATATTTTCTTTGATTCTACGATGAAGGACCCAAGATTCTATGACTTGGAACTCATCGGTTGTATCCATGATATGCCTTTCGGTAGATTCTGTGAGAAATTCGCACAAGAACCGGATGACATTGAAAAGTTTGCTCGTTGGTATGCGGATGCTTCGTCTCCATTGTACGCTTCGCTAACAGAAGATATAAACGACAAACACAATGCAGAGGAGATGACGTTCTTTACCCCGAAGGACAGAAATCTCTGTCGAGTATATGAGATTTGGCGAAAGGAGAGTCGCGATCGCTATCGCGTCCATGACGAGAATACTGGTGAGCTTTATATCATCAATGCTGACGATCATGAGTCTATCAAGGCTATCAATGCGGAGAATGCAAGAAGAAAGGCTCTTGCAGCTCAGCAAGGATGGGACGAGGATGAGATTCCTCTCATTCATTACAAGGAGAATTTCTTTGTTGACACTTATTGGTATGGTCGCTTTATGACTCCTGCAGGATGTATTCTATGGGAAGGAGAATCGCCATACACCAATAGGAAGTGTCCGGTAACTCTTATAATCCTTCCGATGACTGACGGTAAGATCGTAAGTTATATCTCGGATGCGATTGATCAGAACAGATATATCAACCGAATGCTTACGCTCTACGACTGGATGCAGAGAGCCGGGCTAAAGGGTGTGACATACGTTCCTAAGAATAGTATTCCGGACGATATGACGGAAGAAGAGTTTGCAGAGCAGCTTACTTCTATTGATGGAATTGTGTTCTATGAGCCGCGTAAGGATGGTGTGAAGCCGGAGACGTTCTACAGTCATCCAGGCACAATCAATCTTGCAGAAATCGTGAGAATGATGAAAGAGTTAATGGAGTCGGGTACCTCGGTTTCTGGTGCTATCCGTGGCGAGCAACCAAAATCAGGAACGGCAGCTGCGCTGTACGCTCAGCAGACCGAGAACTCGGCAACTCCATTGGCTTCTTTGATGATGAGGTTTGGAGTGTTCGTAAGGAATATTGCCAAGCTCAAACTCAACAATATTCAGCAGTTCTATACTCCCGAGAGATACGAGCAGATCGCTGGTCAGATCTCGCAGATGGTGGACACATCGAGCATCAACTTCCGTCTGGCAGGTAACCTCGAGTATGACCTTTCGGTAGTTCAGAGTACTGCAACCCCTACCTTCCGAGCATTCAAGACCGATGTCCTCATGCAGTTCGCTCAGGCAGGATTCATCCCACCTCGATTTGTCTTCGAATTCGGAGACATACCGGGCGCAGAGGAGATCCTTCAGAGACTCGATGCAATGCAGCAGGAGTCGCAGGATCAGCAGATTGGTCCGGGATACGCTCAGGCACAGAGGGTGATGACATCGCCAACTCCAGAAATGGCATTGTAAAATTCCAGTACTGCCTTATTAGAGCCATCCTTTAATGGATGGCTCATTTTATTGTTATTCCGATCCTTTTCATAAATTCCTCGGACTCATCTCGCATCTGTTTATACAGTTCCCACATTTCTTCTTCACTTAGATTTTCGGGGATGGCAAATATAGAATTGTATTCCCATCTATCGGAGAAACCACCTCGATAAGTTCCTAGCCCAAGTTTCTCTAATTTTTCCATCCATTTGAAAGTGGGAGGCTCAGTTCCTCGCAAGAGTCTCCATAAATCCATTTTAGATAATTCGTAATTCATAATGTAGTGTTTCAGATTTAACAGTACAAATATAATGCAAAGATATAAATACAGGGCAGGATACAGATCTATGCTGCTCCTGCCCCGAAACCTTTTCCAACTGTGGATAGGCATTAGATGAGTTTGGCTCTATGAAGGACGTGCCTTACAAAGGCAAGCCTTCTCGCTTCCTTCTCTTGTGGAGTGAGGCATCCCTGCTCCAAGCGGTCTCCGGTATAATACCATGCGCCATCCTTAAGATTGCTGATGTAGAACTTAGGGATGAATAGTCGATTCTTCATCTGACGGAACTTGTATCTGTTGTAGATCACAAGCTCTCTTACATCTTCGATACTCGATGCAACGTAGATGCGTTCCTTTCTTACTGCGTGTACTCTATCGGCCTCTTTTACGGCCTTACGATAGATGCGGTTTGCATAGATGGTTACAAGGTAACCTGCCAGTTTTCTGAAAAACTTCTTCATAATACTTTTGATTTAAAATTGTGATGCTGAATTTGAGTCATATGACTTTTTCTTCTTAGGTGTCTTCTTGATGATGACCGGAAGTTCCATGTCGCAGTAGCAGATCCACAGACCGATTGCTGTACACATCACCACGTCATCATGCATACCCTCTCCCGGAGGAGCTGAGTATTGTCCTCTTTCATTCTTTTGATAAAGAGCAAGCTCAATACAGCAGTATTCGCTGCGCTCGATCCATAGCTGGTCACGAATACAGCCGATAAGGTTGCCGATGATCTGAGGCTTTGTCTTGACGTTCGTGTGGAATCCCCACACCTTAGTTATCCCGTTCTTGATCTGCTCAGCAGATGCCTTTCGCGCATAGAGATTGTCGTACAGCCCGGCTATAGTATCGAGGATATATTCGGTCATATCTCCATCGATATCCCTTTCCTTGTCTTTTGTCTCAAGCGTATTCGACTCTATGACAAGCAGAGCATTGTCGTACCATTTTGCTATTCTTGCGGCATCATAAGCCAAGAGGTCGTGGTCTGTATGGTATCTCTGCTCTGCTACAAGCACTGGCTTTCCTCCGAGCTCTTTCTGCATGGCAAACCTATCAAAGACGCGGATTACCGACCAGTCTGCCTTCTTACTACGTCCACCGACATCGACAACAACGAGGTATCGGTTACTCATTTTAATAGAGGTATCCGGCTTTGCCCACACCCAGAGCCTTCCGTTAGTGATGTTGACGAAGTGAATGTCTTCAAGAGCATCTGCACCCTTGACATCTTTGGCATAAAGCTCTCCCTTCCACTTCGGAGCGCAACACCCTTTCTTCAGTTCATCTATACTCTCGATGCTGAATACCTTGGTGCCGGAGAATTGGAATGCCTCAATATCATTAGATGGAGCTTCGGATGCCATGTCTGCAAAGTCATCCACTCCCTTACGTGCATGTCGATACCACTGAATGCCTTCAAGGGTTGCTCCCTGCTCCCATAGTCCCCAATAGTATCTACCTGAATCGAGCCAGTTCTCATTAGAGAAGTCTTCGTCCTTGTGAGAGACTAGCCATATTATAAAGTCCTCATAGTTGTCTATAGGAAGAGTGTCGTGAGGAATCTGCCACCAAGCGATGAACACCGGAGTAGAAGAGCTCTTGCCATTCTTCGCTCGCATATATTCTGCGTGGAAGTAGTTACCTGCTCCTTTAGGAGTTGACTCCTTAACCTTCATAGCATTAGGTCTATGCAGAATACCTCCTTCAATGGAACGGATAAGGTCGGCAGGTCTCTTCTTAGGTGTATTCTCCCAAACTCCTACCTCGGAATGATGAACGCCCTCTCCTGAATATCCACGAAGCGCATCCGGGTTCTCAACCGAACCGATACGGAAGCGAGACCTTGTCACCGCCTTTCCATGCGAGTCCTTGATGAGGTATTCTCCGGTCTTGCTGTCCTGAACGATCTCCAACTTCTCATTGATAGGTAATCCAAGGCTCCATGCATCATAGCTCTCCATGGACCTGATGAGCATGTTGGCGATATTACCCGCTACTGGCTTTGTCTGAGCGCAGACTGCGAAGGAATGCTTGACCGCGCAGTAGAGTCCTATCCACATCTGGTAGAAGATGCAGAATGTAGATCCTCCCCACTGACGTGCCTTACATATAATGATGTCAATAGGTTCTCCTGATTTCCTCAGTTCTTCACAGATATTGAGAACTATGATCTGAGGGTTGTTCAGTTTGAACGGCACCATCTCTCCGGTCTCCTTGTCCTCGATACGAATCTCGTAGTATGCCCAGAACGAGAAGTCATGTGCAAATCGGAGGCAGAAAAGAGATCGGACGATGTCATCAACTTCCGGCCTATCCTCGCATCCATCATAGTCAGTAGTAGTCTTCAGATACTTCTTTATGGAGCCAGCCTTGACTATATTCTGAACAAGAGGAATGTCGTACATCTCATTCGGAGCATACTGAACGGAGATAGGAAAGTCGGGAATAACCAATAGAAATCTCTCACCCGGTGCGGCTTGACCAGTCATTGGGTCATACTCCGCACGGAGTGCCTTCATCCTTTTGGCGTTCTCGGCTAGGATCTCATCAATAATATGTTGCTCTACGGAAATCACTGCTGATGTTGTTGACTATTCTTATTGCTCCGGCCACAATGCAGCCAAGGACGAATGATACGATATGAGTAATGGCGGATACTTGTGGCAACAAGGCCATCAAAGCGGTTATTGCGAGGAAAAGAATAACAGATGGTTGTTTCCACCAAGAGTGGCTGAGAGCCGGGCTCCTAAGACCTATGAGGGCAAAGATGATATTGGAGAATCCCACAACATCATCAGGTGTGCAGAACCATGATGCGCTCGCAATCAAGTATGCCCATATGAGAGGTGTGATACTATAGATATACCCTTTGCGGAAAAGAGTCCATATAGACAAGCAGTTCACTGCAAGGTGAAAAATGTTTGCATGGAAAAAGTGATGAACAAGAGAGATGTACCCACTATCATAATGAAGAAAGATGGGACATCCGAACAGCAACTGCACAGAGAGCAGTATGCCGATAATGACTATACGAATATTACTGCCTTCCATAATAACTATAACGTCTTTCGTTCCAAGACCCAATCTGTTTGTAGATGATACGCGATGCCATCTGATGATCCAGATACCACTCGGGAGCAGGCATCTCCACTATGGCCTCGCAGAGTTCGAGATGATTGAAGGAGTTATAAGGGAAAATGTTTTTCAGCTTAAGATAGAGTTCATAGAGTGCTCTAAATTTCCTCTCCTTATTACTTCGCATTTTGAAGAAGTCTTTACCTCTTAGCCAGCAGCTAATCACAGCTGCGCAGTGCTCTTTCGAAACAAACCATCTCGGTGCTTCATGCTTACGAACAAAATCGACTGCCTGTCTCTGATCGACAAAGTCGTGTTCCTTAAGTGCGTTCTGATAAGCGCGGAATAACTCAAAATCCCTTCGCTCTCTTAACATCGTGTCTCTCATACATTTATAAACTTGCTAACCAAATTTATTTAGAGATATTCAAGTTTGTAAACATAAAGTCCAACCACCTTGTATTGTAAATATTTTTGTTCATGCATGTTGCGAAATAAACTTTAATATTTTGATACAAATGGCTGAAACAGAAAAAGTTACAAGACCGATGGATAGGCTTCGCGATAGATACGCTACGAAGTATCCAGACAGGGAATACAGTGGCGAAAATGCTGATGATGCTTTAGTTGCTGATGTTCTTGCAGAACTTGAAGACTTTGATGCTCGCGCAGGCGAGTTTGAGGAGGGGCGTGCTCAGTCTCAGAAGATGGTTGACCTGTTCAATCGTGACCCTCGTTCTTCACGTTATCTGCTCGCCCTTGCTTCGGGAGAGGGCAATCCAATAGACTATCTTCTTGACATCTACGGACCGGATCTTCTTGAAGCTCTTCAGAGCGAAGAGGGCAGAGCGAAGATCGTGGAGAGCAACAACAAGTGGCTTGAGAAGAAGGCTTCAGAGGAATCGACTATGCAGGGCAGAATGGATAACTATGAGAAGTCCATCAACGACCTTGCAGCATTTGCTTCCGAGAAGGGCCTTACTGACGAGCAGGCTGTAGGAATCTTCGAGAAGGTAAATCAGATCGGCTTCGATGCTATCGAGGGTATCTACACCCGAGAGTCTTTCGAGATGGCCTACAACGCAATGAACTATGCTGGCGATGTAGAGAAGGCGCGCAAGGAAGGTGAGCGTGACGGACGTAATGAGCGAATCGAGGAAAAGCTCAAGAAGGTCACTAAGCCTGCAGATATGCCACCTACACTCAGTGGTCAGGGAGCAGGTGTAGCCGAGGCGAAACCAAAGAAGAAGGTTGACTCGTTCTTCGAGGGAATCGCAGAAGAGGTTAACCGAGGCTATGGTAAAAGGAAATTTTAACATTCATTCTAAATACACACACAGATGAAGATTTTTGATTTTCTGAGAACGCACAAAATGGGGTTGCTGTCATTGCTCCTTGTTGCGTTTGCTACGGCTCTAGGAGCTGATAGCTCTTTTGCAATGGCAGAGGTAACTCCTGTAGGTGCGGAAGGCGGATTCTCGTCAGAGCCAGTAGGAGGAACAGCGGATACTGTGGGTCTTGAGACTCAGTATCAGGGACAGGGTGCAACAGCAGGCGAGGCTCGCGCTCAGGGTCTTGAGGTCGAGGAGATTGACCAGATTGTTGCTAATTTCCGACCATTCCGATTCCCTCTCGAGTGGTTTATTACTAACCGTATGCAGCAGTCTCAGGCAACAAGCTACGAGCAGTCACATTTCCGCTCAGGTGCTACTCCTCTTGAGGCAACAGTTAATGCTGAAGTAACTTCGGCTGGTACATTTGCGAAGAAGAATGTAACATTGACATTCAATTATGATGACCTTACTGGTGCTGAGTACATCCATGAGTTCGACACTATCTATGTACGCGATGTCGTAGGTTACGAGGATGATGGTACTACTGAGGAAGGCGGTCTCCTGCTCTTCGTTGTGAAGGCTGACGAGACTAACATCAAGTGTCAGGTTATCAACCCACCAGCAGCAGGCAACGTAACTATTCCAGATGGCACAGAGCTTACTATCTGTGGTAACGCTTGTTCAGAGTCACAGATGCTCGTTGATCCAGAAACTTACTTGCCAGTTAAGGATACTCTCTACCTTCAGAAGAAGATCTCTAACATCGTAATGACTGATGAGTGGATTGAGCAGGCTCGCAAAGTGAAGTTCATCACTAAGGACGTAGTTGGTAATGGTATCTACAACCACAAGCGTAAATGTGCTCGCTCGCACTGGCTCGGTCGTAAGTTCATGACTAATATCAAGGTCACAGATGCTAAGATTGGTCAGGAGCCTGTATACTTCGAGAAGGGTATCCTTCGTCAGATCAACATGTCATACCTACACGAGGGTGATGCAATCCAGTGGAACGACCTCATCGCTCTCTCACAGATGCAGCATACTGACAATGCAGCTAACACTAATTCTGTTGCTCTTTGTGGTAAGAACGCTGTGAAGAGACTCCAGATGCTCTTCCTCAACAATGTGGATATGCAGAAGGCAGTTTCATACGAGCGCATCGATGAGATTGGTGTTGACCTCTACAAGTGGCATGATGCATTCGGTACTATCGACTTCATCCACGACCCAACTCTTAATGATATCGGATACGAGGACTTCATCGTAGTTCTTGATATGGACAATGCAGTTCACTACGTCAAGAAGATGGAGAAAGAGCTGGAGCAGGATCTTAAGACTAATGGTGAGAACCGCGAGGCTAAGCGTAGAATCATCACTACTATCGACTGCGTGGGTCTTAAGGGATACAACTCAGTTCTCTTCGGCCCGGCTACCAAGGCTAACCTTATCACTAAGCTCGGCATTGATATGAATGCTACATCGGCTGCTTCGCTTGATGCTACAGGAAAGGCTGGTCAGGTAGTATACCTCACTGAGGATTTCGAGGGCTTTGCAAAGGGCACGCTCGTTCAGTGGGACGGAACTGCTTGGAAGGAGTATGAAGGTGTAATCGAGGCCTAGCCTCCAGATAATGAGGGGAGGTAAAAGCCTCCCCTTTTTAACTTTATAATGACTTATTGAAATGAGAAAGGTTTATAAGATCAATGGAAAGACTGAAGTACACGAGGTGTTTACTTCTCCTTCCGGCAAGACCAAATATAAGGTTGCATTTACAAAAGGCAACCTAGATCCTAAGAACAGAGTTCCAGCAAGGTTCTCTACTGACAGTCTAATCATTCAGGCGGTAATCGAGAATAGCCCTAAGTTTAACAGGGTCATCTTCCTTGAGAAGGTCTATGGCAACGTGGCTCCGGCTCCCGTTATGAATGTCGCTCCTGCAACAACTTCTGCTCCTGCTTCTAAGAAAGGTAAAGGCAAGGCAGCTGATGCCAAGGGTTCTGAGCTGAAAGTAATGGAAGATGTGAAGACCATCGCTGATGCAGCTTCAGTTCTGATAGCTGAGGGTGCCTCGGCTGCTGAGATTGATGGCTCCGTAGCAGGTGCGGTCAAGGTAGCAAAGAAGTACGGCATCTCATTCCCTAACCTTAAAGGCGAGGAGTAATATATGTATCCGTTGACTGTTAAAGCGGCCTATGCCTATGTTCGCAAGGCTATCGATGAGCTGACAAGTACAGAGGATATCGGTATGCTGATTGAGCCCGATTCTGTTGACTTGCACAGGCTCGTTGAAGGCTTTCTTGTAGAGGCTGTCGTTAAGACTCACTCCTTGGCTCCTGTATTGGCTTTGGAAGGAGAAGACGCAAAGCAAGGCGAAGATTACTCTATCGGACTTAGCGATGGAGTAGTAACCATATCTATGCTCACTCCAGTCTTAAAGGTACTATCAGTGAAGTGTAGCGATTCGGATTATATTCTGTCAGATCTCATACCAGAGAATAGTGCCGAAGGCCGTAAACAGCTCAACCAATATGTAAGAGGAACATATGATGATCCTAGACTCGTCCTGCTGAAGAAATCTAATGGAGACCACAAGCCAATACTGAAATACTATACCACTGCGGAAACAGATGTTACGAAGGTATCTTTTGATATTGAATATATTCCATATCCGGAGATGGTTGAAGGCGTGGTAATGATTGCCCCTAGAATGGAGTATGCAGTATTGAATCAGATTGTGGCTATGGTTCTAGATTCTTACAAAGAGGTAGATTTAGCAGACCGTTTCCGGGTGAAATCCAAAGAATACATGGAGGGTTAGTCGATGAGCGAAGAAAGACAAAGACATGCAGACAAGTACATATTCTGGGTATGTCTCATCCTTGCGGCAGCACTTTTTATTGGATCTTTTTTTTGCCCGCCTCTCGGAGTGATAGACCCTTCAATTTTAAAGGCAGGAGGAATTCTGGTAGGAATGCAAGCACTCGGAATAGCAGGGCAGAACCTTGCAAATGGAAATTGGGTGACATTCAAGCATGGCGAAACTGAAGTAAAGATTGGAGACGAAGATGAGTAGAGAAGAGATTATAAGAGAATTACATAAATACTTTCAAGTATCAGAGTTGGTGTGTGAACACACTCATTCGAAATGGGGAGAGAGATCTTGGCAGTTCCTTGATACGGACTACCTGCATGCGCTTCTCATAATTCGCAGAGACATTCTGCAGCTCCCAATGACGTGCAACTATTCCGGAGCCAATCAGCGCGGACTTAGATGTAATATATGTGAGCTGGTAAAGGAGAAGAAAAAGAATTATCTGTCGAGCCACATTTTGGGTAAAGCAGGAGATTTTACCGTAAAGGGTTTAACGGCTCAAGAGGCGCGAGAGAGAATCAAGAATAACGCACGTCTTCTTCCTTGTAATATAAGACTAGAAGACAATGTAACATGGTTGCACTTTGATGTGCTACCGCAGTTTGGAATAACAGAGAAGGTTTATCTATTCAGGGAATAGTGTTTTCATGGTTAGTTTAGTTGTTATGATTTTGTGGTTATGGAGGTCGGCTGTGAAGTCCACCTCCTTTATTTGTAATGAAGAATGGAAAAAATTAAAAGCATATTAGTTGCAGCTGCACTTCTGGCAGGAGTGTGGCTTATAGGGTACATAATAGGTAGAAACCATTCCCCCGATGTTTTGGAAAAAGTACAGATAGATACGCTTGTCAGACATGATACTATTAGGGCGGAGAGTCCGGTAGAAATAAGGCATATTAAAACGACAGATACGCTAATACTGCGAATCACTGATACATTAAGAGTGCGCGATACTGTTTATTTGATATTAAACAGGCAGATTAAGGAGTATCGAGACTCTTTATTTTATGCGAGGGTTAGCGGCTATGATCCTCGTCTTGACTTTATTGAAGTATATCCGAGGACTACGACTATTTCCAAAACGGAAACAGTCGTTCAGAAACCTTCAGCTTTGAGATATGAGGTAACCGTGGGACTTGATTATGGAGTAATGTGGAGAAAGTATATTACGCCCAATGTCGGAGCAGAGGTCGGCTATAAGAGACTTACGTTAGGCGCAGAGTGTGGTGTTAGCCTTGGCCTAATAAATAGTACTATAGAAGCTCCTATGCCTTATCTTCAAGCATCTATAAAATATAGGCTGGCAGGAAGATAAATGGCATGATTTTTACTAGGCGTAATCCTAGTAATAACTAGGCTTATGTATAAAGTTCAGATTTTCCAAGAGGTCCTTCCTGCAGTAGTGGAGGAAACAGAAGTGGAGCAGGGACAAATCCTGTCAGGTTGCAAGCAAGAGGAGGTTGTGGACGCACGTTCTCTTCTTATAAAGTTAATGAATGACAAGGGTCTATATCCGGTGCAGATTAGTAAGAT
Organism: Candidatus Cryptobacteroides sp.; assembly: GCA_045127685.1. Classification (GTDB taxonomy): domain Bacteria; phylum Bacteroidota; class Bacteroidia; order Bacteroidales; family UBA932; genus Cryptobacteroides. Next base: position 76,862 of record JBGVQP010000017.1, on the reverse strand, counting down.
TACCGGGATAAATATAAGGAGCGTGACGCAGTTTCTTCTCGGTTTCAAGGGAAGGATAAATTCTCGGAAGATGCTGAGAATCAACTACGAAAAACTCAAGAATCAACTCGGAATATCGTAGGAATCTATTCCTTCTTATAGGGTCGAACAGATATGAAATTTGTGGCGTGTTAGCAATGGTGCTGGCACGCTAAAATTTTTTATTTATGGAACCCTATCTTAAAGAGAAGGAAGTCATCTACGATGATGGTTATGGTCATCGCGGAGGCAACGTGCGAGGCCGCGCAGATGCGGGCTTGGCACTCGGTATCGTAGGTACCGTACTTGGAGGTGCTGCTTTGCTTAGTAAGGGCGGCATCGGTGCTATTCTTGGAGGCGGAGGAGGAAGTTCTCCAGTCACCGTGAACACCATTTCAGGTGGTGGCGGTGGTTGTTCTCCTTTCGCAGCCTATGCTAAGGAGTGTGAGGACGTTGTTGCCCTCACTCGAGGAATGTATGACCTCTACATCGTTGGTCAGCAGAATGCTACTCAGGCACGCGAGATTGACGTGGCAGAGAAGTTCGGTCTGTACAAGGACAACAGAGACAACATTGATCGCGTGAACAACCGCATCAATGACGAACTCTTCAGCCTGTACAAGTACACTCGTGACAAGGATGATGAGACCAATGACAAGATCTCATGTCTCGCTCAGCAGGTTGCAATCATCTCAGCAGTGCGTCCTTATCAGGACAAGCTCATCCAGTGCGATATCGAGAAGACTGCAACTTGGCTCAAGAACTACATCGACCGCAACATGTGTGGTGTGATCAAGGGTATCAATACTCTTCCTCTCACTCCTACTGTTACCGGAGTAGTTTCGCAGACTTGCTGCAATCGTCTAGCAGCTGCTCTTGCAGAGACTCCTGCCGCTGATCCCGGTACTGGTGCGTAATTTCCCGAAACGATAATCTCATAAATGAACAAGATGATGTCAGATAAGTTCAATATCAATATAGGTGGAGTTGACCCATTATTGGGTGGCTCAGACTTTACTGCTCACCTTCGTGAGTTGGAAGCAAAGCAGAGAATGCTTGAAGATCATAAGAAGCAGTCGGCTCAGATGTTTTCGCAGATGGAAACTGCCCCTGCTCAAGTAAGCCAGACTCCTATATGGGACGAGGTGGATACAATCACTGGCAATATGTCTGATTCAGAGTTTGCCGAGATGCAAAGCAATCCTGACTATCAGGCAAGCTTTAAAGAACTGATGACCTTTGTAGGCGCGATGCAGCTGCAAGCCATCCGTCCGATGGTGGAGCAGAGCAAGGAAGGCAAGGCAATTCTTGAACAGCACCTTGCGACAGTGAAGGTCATAAGAAAGTCTGCTTCTGCCAAAGTAGATAAGCAGCTTAACTTGTTCAAGGAGTACACAGAGAAGTATTCTAACATGACTTATGATGAATTTCTTAAAACTAAGGGAGAGAAGTAGATATGGTAACTAAAGACATCAGCTTGTTCAAGGGGAACATCAAGGATGCTATTATTTCTTGGGCAGGAGAGAAGATAGATGGTCTTCTTCCTAACAAGGTTGCTTCTCGAGCAATCCTGAAGAATGCGGTCGGAAACTATCTCAATAGATACTCGGAGAAGGTTGACGAGGGTGTAGACACGATATTCATGCTTCTTGGAGACAAGGAAGGGAATATAAACAGCGACACCATGATAGATACCCTCTGTGGAATGCTGGATGAGATGACACCGAAGAGCTATGGCCTAGGTCCATTCGAAGCAATTGTTGGCCGAGGAACAATAGACATCCGCTTCCCGAACAGCATATTTTGTGAGCTTGTCGCAGGAGATCTTGGAGGAGTGAAAATCACGACTTCAGATTTGAAACAGATTAAAAACTATTTAGCTTAGGATATTATGGACCAGCAGATGATAATGGATTTTTTGGAGGATCTCAAGGAGGTCGTTCAGAAAGGCGAGCAGGTTCTGCATGAGGTAATGCAGGAAAGCTCTTATGGTCAGCGCGGAGGCTATGGCATGCGAAGCAGCGGTTACGGCATGCGTGGTGGAAACTATGGCAACCGAGGCGGCTACGGCAATCGAAGGGCTGATATGGGCCATCAGATTGGAGCATCCCAACAGATGGGAGGAGGTGACTTCTATAACTCACAACCACCTAACTATGGGCAAATGCCGATGGGACCTGACCCTAGAATGATGTAAAACCCGAGGGGTGGGGCATATAGAATACCCTGCCCCTCTTAATGTTTTGAAAGATGAAAAAGACAATACCTTTAGATTTGTATGATTATGAGCTTACGCCTCCAGCCATGAAGGCGTATCTTCGCAACTATGGCTTCAACTTCTCCAAGAGGGCATGCGAGTATGCGGTAAGTCTTATGAAGAAGACGGATTCTAGCAGTGGTGTCAAACGCGAGATTCCTATTACTCCTTGGAGTAAAGAAAAAGTTGCAGAGTGTTTCAGAAAGAATGGCATCATGCTAGATGGTGAGCTGAACTACAACCATGTTTATCTCTATAACATGGCCACTGCCGACTATCCAAAATCTCTTCCAGATGAGAAATCCATCTGTTTATTCGTAAAGGAAACGGCAGAAGATATTGACTCCAATCCCGAGAATATCTTCAGGAAGTGGATTGTCAGTATGGACGGAAACGGAATACCAATATATTGGGAAGATCTATTATGATACGGCAAGTTGCGTATCTTCCGGGATACGACTGGGTGATAAAAGCATACTTCTCAGTATCTAGCTATTGGACGGATGAGATCATGGCAGAGCTCGCGTTTGCCGGAGCTGATGAAGAGCAGATGTGGAAATCATATTATAGCCTCTCTAGCGGCAACCTTGATGAGGGTATATGCTTTAGTGGAGCTGACACTAGGACAAGTGTATTGGTGGTAGCCAAGACTACAAGTGCCGCAGAGTTTTATAATTCGACTACACACGAGTTCTGCCATCTCGCTGCCCAAATAGCCCAGATTGTAGGCGTGAACCCGGCCGGAGAAGAGGTTGCATACATGGTGGGAGAAATGGCAAGAGATTTTTATCCGAGCATCAAGCATCTTCTTTGTGATTGCTGCAGAAAGAGTAAACATAAAGGTCACCAATAGAGTGGGAGGTCTAATTTTGCTAAAAACATAGTTATGGAATTCAAGATAGAATACAATACAATTATGGCTATCGCAGAGGAAGAGGTGTCGCGAGAGGCATCGCAAGCATACTCTGAAGATGGCGGATCTCTTTATGATGGTTTGCGTATGATAAGCCGGGACGAAGAGAAGAAGAAGAGGATGATGTCCGAAGTCCTTGTGTCAATCAGAATTCTCTGCAATCGTTTAGTGAGGCATGTAGCCTTGGCGGGAGAAGAAGATTCTAAAGAAAAGACTTCGTTTTATTTTGACTTGGAGATGTCTCCACGCAGAGAGGCGGGCAAGGGAGAGTCATTAAAAACCTTATTCAGGAGTCTTGCGGTGAGCTTGTTTCTGAATAAGTACTTTGCGTCTAAGAACAATGCAGACCTTGCATCTAAATACGATGCGGCAGCACTGGCAGACGTACAGACGATAGCAAAACTGCTTTATGAAAAGTTACCACCAGTTTATCCGACAATAGTATGAGTAAGCCAGCAACAATAACTATATACAAGAAGGCAGTCCTTGCCGACATAGATGCTCAGACCTTCAAGAGGGTTGACGGGGTATTGGCGGGTGAGTCTGACCAAGTAAAGAATGCGTTGTCATCAGATTCTGCAGAGCATCTTGATGAACATATTCTCCATGGTCATATGGAAACGAGAGACGCTAACATAAGAAAGCGTCTAGCATTCTGCTTGGACTTCTATGAAGAGGATCTTGCAGCGTCTAATCTATTAGAGATAGACATCCCTATCTTTGAGTATAAATTGTCGGTGCCGGACATCTTTGACAAGCAGAGACTGAAGATCTTGGCGAAGAAGATACATAACTATATTGTGCAGGGTGTATTACACGATTGGTATGCAACGCAGAACATGAAAGGCAATGTGAGTGCGGAGAAACTTGAAGACATGGAGTCCGAGATAATATGTATGCTCAGGTCTTCGTTCGTCAAGCGTCCGCTGCAGCCCTTCGGACCTCAACATTAAACGATGAATTATGGCTAGGCAAAAGAATGATGGCAAAGGCCGAATGGGAGGAAGAAAGCCGGGGACACAAAACAAAGCGACTGTTCTTAACGGAGAACTGGTGCAGTGTCTGCTGGATGAAAACTTCGAAAAGGCAAAGAAGATGCTCGGAGAGATAGATGATCCAAATGATTTCTGGAGAGTCTATCTGAAACTTATGGAGTTCAGACTGCCTAAGATGTCATCGGTAGATATCACCAATGGTGGAGAGAAACCGGATTGGTTGGCGAAGATGAAGGAGCTGACTACTCCAAAGAAATAGCGACAAACGACAAGCGACAGTTTTGTCGCTTGTCGCATTTAATAAAGAACCCTCCGTATCTCACGACAGGGAGGGGAATACATTTATTGAGAATTATTTTCACAAGCTGTAGTTTCAAAGACTATGCCGATTTGTTCACATAGTCAATCAACTTTCTATTGGCCTCGTCAACCTTCTTTTCATTGTATTCTATATATATATTGGTAACCTTCAATCCATGGTCGTGACCAAGTGAAGCAGAGATAGTTGCGAAAGGGATGTCAAGGTCTGCCATTATAGTGGCACATGTATGTCTGCACCAATACTGGGATATCATTGGAAGGATTGGTTTGAATACCGGACTTGGTCCTTGCTGCTTGGTCCATGTCACCGGACCAATCTTCTTTAGTCCCTTGTTCATTCTCTGAAGGAATCCCTTGTATTTGGCTGTCCACTCCTTCTTGTCCTTGGCTCCATCGCAGACATCAATGAGATAGTCCTTGCCTTTATATCTATCAATGATTTCCTGCATCTCTGGCTCGATCTTGACGGAGTATGGCTTTCCGGTCTTTGCTCGGATATAGTTTATCCTTCCATTCCTGATGTTGGATTCCTTCAGCCCAAAGAGGTCTACTGAGTTGATGCCGCGCATGTAGAACATGAGCATAAACATATCCCTATACTTCGCATGAGAACCATAGGTGATAGGAAAGTTGCTCAGAAGGCGCAGCTCTTCTATTGATAAGTTTCTCTTGTCTGTAGGAGTAGTCTTGATCTTGAATCTCTTGAAAGGATATTCGCTAGTGAGCTGGCTTGCAATCGCATCGTTGAATACTGATTTCAGATTCCTATAATATACAGCTCGAGAATTGACGGTTACGCCTCGGCTTTCAAACCAAGCGTCAAGTTTCTGAAGATATTCAAGGTCGATATCCTCGAAGTATTTTTCAGAGAGCATAGGGTCGAACTTTTGAAAGTTGTTCAGAGCCTGCATATAGCTGCTTCTTGTAGACTCCTTCTTTTTTGCTGCCATGCAATCGAGATAGAATTCCATGAACCTTTTCCGGTTCTTGTCCACAATAACTCCGTCATTCTCGATAATCTCCTTGAGTTCGCTTGCGGAGAAATCATTTGTCTTCCTTGCAAGATCAAGATTCAGGATTATTTCCTGAGCGCGTTGAAACTTAGATCCTAGAAGGATGTTGAGTGTTCTTGATTGCGGATGATTGACGATAACGCCATTCTTGTCATCCCACTGATCCGGAGCGACCTTGATGTCTGTTCCGAGATACGCCTTGCACTTGTTGTGCTGGATGCGAATTTTGATAGGGAATTCTCCCTTACCCGACCTGGTGTCGTGGTAGAAAAATAATTTAGCCATAATGAAATTGTTTTTATTGTCAGCAATTTCCCACGACTATCACCTTCCTTTTTTGCACCAGTTTTTGCACCGATTCTGCGCCAATGTGTCGAAAGCTTCTCAAAAATGGTGCAAAACATATGAATTTGCACCGATTTCTTTACCAAATTTTACCAAATTTACCCGAATTTACCCAAATTTTTGGGGTAAAAAGGCTGAAAATGGTAAAGAAAAAAGTCTATTGTAGCCTCGTAATTCGTTGACTATCAATAGACTTGCACCTTTGCTCCCGAAATAGGACTTGAACCTATGACCCTCTGATTAACAGTCAGATGCTCTAACCAACTGAGCTATTCGGGAATGTTGTTTCAAACGTGTTGTTTTCGTTTGGGATTGCAAAGGTAGGCAAAAAAAATAAACTTGCAAACTTTTCTGCAAAAAAATATGATTTTTTTCAAATTTTATCTCGGAGTGTTGACTTCGATCAGAAAAAGTGCCCCTTCGTTGACTGGTGGCCCGGCTTCCATATATATCAGACCACTGCCGGGAGCTGTTAGGGTGAGAGTGACTCCATGCCCGTCCGAGTCCACTTGATAATTGTAGATGCCGGCAGCTTTGTCATCTTCAAGGTATTCAAGTCCGATATCGAAAGAGGTGTGCGACGGAGTTACACGGCAGCCGATATGTATCCTGTCGCCGATGTCGCCTACTATATAGTCGGAGGGGTAGGGCTCGAACAGCGTGGGACCGTTGTATTGCAGGCCGGTCTTGTCAACACGCCAACCCTCGCCGTGGAGCCCGTCATCTTCCGGTGTGACTGTTATATGGTAGTGGCAGTTGCGCTCAACATCCAGATTGTTCAGGCCATCCCCAAGGTAGAACCGGTAGGTCAGGGGAGTCTCGCCGCTTTGCCACATATCAGACAGGTAGTCGATGTCCATTTCTATGTATGAGCATGTATGGAATCTGGGATCGTCCTGCGGAATTACCTTTTGCTCGTCGCTCGTGATGTCGTTGTCTGCAAATCTGCCCTGCATGTTTTCAAGCATATATACGCATACTTCTTCGCTGATGCCGGGATGCTCTGCACGGTTGAGGCCGCTGCACTCAAGTGCGCTGAGGGAAAAGCCGACATTGAAATTGTCGCTTTCGTCATTTACCTTGCTCCGGCCAAAGACCAGAGCTTTTCTGGGACAGTTTCCGATCCTGAGCCCGGACACGGTCATATCTATATTGTCGGACAGGCGGTTTCTGTCAACCCTGATGCTTATCTTGGACATCATGTTAACCAGCGAAAGCCGTATATTCATATCTGTTTCAATCCTGTGTGCCACGATAGCGGATGCCATCGGCAAGCCCTCGCGATATTCATCGGGGTATGCCAGATGAAACGAAAGCTTTTTCAGGTCATCAAGAGAGGTCGCTGTGACTTTGTGTCCGAAATTGGCCAATCCGGCGAAATGATACGTCTCGTCCTTGATCAGTTTCAGGCATAACGGACTTTCGCCCTTTGTGTATATGTTCTCGACTATTTGTCCGTGGGAATCAAATACCAGAAGATTGACATCGCTTATTTTACCTTCTTCCGGCATCATGGCCTTGCTTGCCATCCGGCCTCCTTCCAGAAGAATCTCTACCTGACATATCTTACCATCCGGCTCTTTTCCGCACCCGCATAGAAATCCTGCCGGCAGGCTGATGCACATCAGAATCGTATTCCATAGTCTTCTTTTTCTTCCCATGGTTTGGTTTCAAATTGAATTTCACATTCGCTCATCTCTACCGGTATATCGGGGTCGCTTGTGCCTTTGCGTCGGATATGAATGTCAAATTCGTACCGGCATCCGCGTTCTATTCCCGTGATGCTTACCGGCCAGTAGTAAGTGATTCCTCCTATCTTTCCTTCTATTACAAGACGTGTGCAGGGCGATCCCGGACTATTGGGGTTTCCGGGATTAGGGTAGCACAGGAAGCATACGTCAGGATTCAGTGAAGATCCTCCGAGGCTTGCGGCAATATCGGAAAATACCAGGTCTCTTTCTGAAAATCCTCTCAGGTCGTATTCGTTCAGCACGCCCTGGTTTATGATGCGTTCAGGTTTCTGGTGATCCGGGTCCAGGAGCCCAGACGTCCCGTTGACGTTTGTAAGATAGGCGCGGATGTCAGTAAGTTTGCTTCCGGCGTATGGTGTGCCGCTGAAATCGCAGCTGAGCTTTTTCAGGCATATTGAGGCGACAAGAGGTTTCAGGACGACTTCCGCTCCGGTGTCACCGGCGAGGACTCTGCATTCTCCCGTTCTTGTGAGGCATCCTCGTGTTTCATCTTCAAGTTCAAACCGTACTTTGCCCAATGAAGAGTACGAGTTCATGTCTGCCCATTCATAGGCGCTTCGATGTGAGCAAAGGCAGAAAAAGAATATCTTCTTTCCTCCTGTTGACTCTGCGTAAGCAGTGTTCCCAGCAAACTGTTCTATCCTCTGGTATGAATCAAGGCGTCTGAGCCGGTCGTCTTCAAATGTAAAAATGTCCAGAGTGCTTCCCGTGGACTGAGATGTCAGAAAGGGTAATGAAGATGTTTTGTTTATATGGACCATCTCCTTCCCGGGAAGCACGTCAGGACAGCATCCGGACAGGAACAGGACAATGAGAATTGCCCGGATCGGGGAAAACGTGTGCCATAGAACATGGCGATATTGAAAGGGTAGCAAGCAGAATGTCCTGTTCCCGTATGGTGCTTTATTTTTGTCAGAATGCATAACTTAAACCTATTCGAATTCCGTTGTATTGTAATTTTCCGTTTCTTTTTGTCTCCAGTATGCAGGTCCGGAAACAGATGTCCGCGCATAACCCTTTCCAGACAGGAAGGCTGTATCCTATGCAACAGAACATGTCCGGCCCCGTCCGGTCCCTTACAAGACCTCCGATACTCAGTATAGGACCGCGGAAAACCTCAATGGGCCAGAATGAGACGGATATTGACACTTCAGTAAGATTGTCTCTGAAAGTTCTCGCCCCATCCTGGTCGACAGAGCCTGCAAGCGCATTCCAGTGCTGTAATGTTTCTTCATCTTTCCCATTTGCAAGTCTTTTTATGTTCAATGCCGTCTGACCCTCTATGCTCCATCTCTCTGCAATCTTATGTGCGACTGTGATGTCTGCAGTTCCGAAGCAGGATGCCTGTGACAGATCGCCCCGGATGGAGCTATGGTTCTGACAAGCGGCCGCATGTGCGATGGTCAGCAGAGCGATGGCTATGAAAAGTCGTCTCATTTTTTGTCGGCAAATCTATAAGGCCCGCTCGGAAGGATTGCAAGAACTAAAAAAAGATTCTTCAGATTTTTTCTTTTTTTTATGTTTTGAAGATTTTTTTGCTGTTACATAAAATTTATTTTAGTCAACATAAAATTAATCTTTGCGTACATAAAATAAATTTTATGTATTTTTTAACATCCTCTATGGAAATAAATCTTATCTTTGAAAGATTTATGTAACAGAGATGATGAAGATTGCTTTCATACATAATAATTTCCCGTCAGGTGGTGCCGAAAGGGTAACTGTCGATATAGCCAGATATCTTGACTCATGCGGGGGATATCAAGTGTATGTTTACGCATCAAGAATCGCCCGGGCACTGGTGACTGAGGAACTCTCCCGTTGTCTCACCTTGCGAGAGATCCCGACTCAGGCGGTCCCTTCCAGAAGAGCGAAGAAGATCGAGGAGTATATACTGCAGGATGGGATTGATATTCTGGTGCAGGTTACCAAGGCGATACCTGGAATAGAGCAGATCAAGGAGAAGACCGGTGTGAAGACGGTGGTAGCTTGCCACGGTGAACCGCTTTGGCAGAGGCATGCAATAGTGTATCGCAGGCAGAAAGGCTTCCTGCGCAAACTGATGTGGAAACTGTACAACAGGAAGAGATATGAGGACGGCACATTGGCAAGGCGTAAGGCAGTGACTCGTACGATGAGGGATTATGCGACATCAAACGCGTACACGGTCTTGTGTCAGCCATACAAGATGGAAATGGCATCAAGCCTTGGTCTGTCGCCGGATAAGTCACATATTTATGCCATTGAAAATCCGGAGTCGCCTGTTCAGACAGTTAATTACGACAAGGAAAAGATTGTGCTTTTCTGCGGCAGATTCGAGAACTGGTCAAAGAGGATAGACAGGCTTTTGCGGATATGGTCCAAGGTTCAGGACAGGATGCCGGAGTGGCGGCTCGTGCTGGTCGGGGACGGTGAGGACTGGCAGTGGCTCAGACAGATGGCCCTGGATATGTCTCTGGAGAGGGTTTCTTTTGAGGGACGCACCAATGATGTGGCGAGTTATTACAGGAGGGCTTCTGTGGTGGCCTTGACTTCAGAGACGGAAGGGTGGCCGTTGGCTTTGACCGAGGCGCAGGCACAGGGCTGCATATGTGTGGCTTTCGGCTGTACTTCTGGCGTGAAGGAGGTGCTTTCTCCGGATGGGGAATGCGGATTTGTTGTTCCGGCTTTTGATGAGCAGAAGTTTGCAGATACTTTATGCACGATTGCCGGCATGGATGAAGAGTCCCGGCTTCGTATCCGGCGTAACTCCGTGGCCAGGAGGCTTGAGTACGCTCCTGAGATAATCTCGGAGAAATGGAGACTTCTTTTTGATGAATTGTATATCGGAAAAAATAATGGAAAACATGAGGGTGTATAATCCGGAAGGCTCTCTTTTGAGGGAGAGACAGAAGGAAATGCTTGCGGTGCTTGCAGATTTTGCGAAGATCTGTCAGGAGAACGGCATCAGGTGGTGGCTGTGTTCGGGTACTTTGCTCGGTGCAGCCAGACATAAGGGATTCATTCCATGGGATGACGATGTGGATGTGTCGATGCTCAAGAAGGATTACAGGAAACTTCTGAAGGTACTCAGGAAGATGGACAGCGAGGAGTATTTCTATCAGTGCATCCAGACTGATCCGGATCATACCAATCCTTTCGGATTTTTCAGGAGGAAGAAGGGCAAGTCGGATTCGACCGACCCGAGGTCCAGATATTTCAAGTTCCAGGGTGCCGGTATTGATGTGTTCTATATTGAGAAGTCGAGCAGGTTCTCTGCCCACATGTCGAAATTCTTCTATCAGAATATGCAGTATCCGACGAAGAAGATCAGGAACAGATGCCTCAGGCATTTAATGATCAGGTGTGTGCAGTTCCTGAATTTTGTATTTCTGTTCCAGCTGTCGCGTCTTGTCGGACTTTTCAATCCGAAACAGGAGTATCACTATGCCCACGGATCAGGCTTTTACGATGAACCGTTCTATATGAAGAATATATTCCCGCTTACCACCATCGAGTTTGAGGGAATGACATTCCCGGCTCCAGGGGATACGGATGCCCATCTTACTGCCATGTACGGCGACTGGCGCAGGCTCCCTACGGAGGAGCAGATCAGGAAAGCTTTGCATTCGAAGGCTGTAATTGAAGAGATTTTTGGAAAAGAATAGACATGGATATTGTTATTACATATGTTGACGGAAATGATCCTGTGTGGAAACAGGATTATGAGAAATATACCAATGTGCCGGTGATGCAGAAGCGTTTCCGTGACTGGGGAACATTGAAATATCTGCTCAGGGGTATTGAAATGTACATGCCGTTTATCAGAAATGTATACCTTGTGGTGTCACATGAGTCTCAGGTACCGTCCTGGGCAGACAGGGACAATCTGAAGATCGTTCTTCACAGCGACATCATACCGGCGGAATATCTGCCGACCTTCAACTGCAATCCGATAGAGATGCATCTGCATAGGATCGAAGGGCTTGATGAGGAATATCTGTATTTCAATGACGACCTTTATCCGCTGGCTCCGACCAGGCCGGAGGATTTCTTCCGCGACGGAAAAGGTGTGCTGAAGTTCAGCCGTCATTATTTTGTGTCGGGCATGTACAAGCATATCTGCAAGAATTCGGATACCCTTGCCAGAAAGGCCTTGGGAATGCCTAAGTCGCTCTCGTTCATCCGTCCGCAGCATACGTGCACCGCGATGCTCAAGAGCCAGTGCGAAGAACTGTACGCCAAGTGCGAGCCGGTTATCCTCAAATCGCTGACACGCACCAGGACTGCAGATAATCTTAATCAGTATCTGTTCCTGGATTATCAGTATTTCAAGGGATTGATGATTGATGAGAAGATCTCGAACAAACATTTTTCTGTGGCTCTGACATCCCCGCAAAAATTATATGACTACATAATGAATCCGTCCCGGAATCTGATGTGTGTAAATGATGTCAATTTGAGCGAAAGCAAGTATGAAGCATTGCGTGAGGCTATGCTGAAGGCCTTCGAGCATAAGTTCCCGTCAAAATCAAGATTTGAGAAAGCATGAAGGAAAACAGGTACAAGGTTTCTTTGATCGTTCCGATATATGGAGTCGAGAAGTATATCGAGAAGTTTGCCCGCACGGCATTGGGGCAGACTTATGATGATATACAGTTCGTATTCGTCAATGACGGGACGAAGGACCGCTCCATGGAGATTCTTGAGGGACTTATAGAAAAGGAGTTTGCTCACCTGAAAGAGCGGATAGTCATAGTCAATAAGGAAAACCAGGGTCTTCCGCAGGCAAGAAAGACCGGACTGGAACATGCCGAGGGCGAATATATACTTTTTGCCGACTCCGATGACTGGCTGGAGGTTGATGCTGTGGAGAAGGTGATGAAGAAGGCGGAGGAGACAGGAGCGGACATAGTGTATTTTGATCTTGTGAAAGAGTATGGCGACCGGACAAGTTATAAGCGCGAGCGCGATTATACGGCCCGGACCAAGAAGGATTTCATAATGAACATGTTCAATTACAAGTCCTTCGGATATACGGTCACCAAATGTTTCAGAAGGAGTCTGTACACTGATAATGTGATATATATACCGAAATATGGTATGCATGAGGACATTTACCTGATGTCTCAGATAATATTTTATGCAGAAAGTCTGGTGCATCTGCCTCAGGCCTTGTATCATTACAGGAAGGACAATCCTGCGTCGTTCTGCTCGCAGGGACGTCATGCCCGTCATATAGCCTCGACAAAGAATCTTCTGGATCTGTACGAGCATTATAAGGACAACCTCAAGGGCAGTCCGATAGAGCAGGCAGCAGGTAGCATTCTCATGAGGGCCGGACAGCACAGCCTCATGCATGGTTATGATTTTTTCGCCGAGTATCCGTATCTGGCGGAGGATATACGGAAGACCAAGGTGAGTTGCAGGTATAGGACAGCAGTTCCTATGCAGATTATCGTAAAGATTTACGCATTGTTTAAATAGTTTTATATGCAGGCAGTAATTTTGGCGGCAGGAATGGGCCGCAGGTTGGGTGAACTGACAAAGGGAAATACAAAGTGCATGGTTGAGGTCAACGGGGTTACTCTGATTGACCGTCTTCTGGGACAGCTCTCGGCCCTGAACCTTGACAGGGTGGTGATTGTAGTCGGATACGAAGGACAGAAACTGATGGATTATATAGGTAACCGCTTTTCCGACAAGTTCGAGGTAGTATTTATCAACAACCCGATTTACGACAAGACCAACAATATCTATTCACTGGCACTTGCCCGTGAGCAGCTGGTGGAGGATGATACGATTCTTCTGGAGTCGGACCTTATCTTTGACGACAGGATGTTTTCTTTGATCTTGAATAATCCGTATCCGAATCTCGCGCTTGTGGCAAAGTACCAGTCATGGATGGACGGCACCATGGTGAGGATAGACGAGGATTGCAATATCGTCAACTTCATTCCAAAGAGTGCGTTCAAGTATTCGGATGTCGATCAGTATTACAAGACCGTGAACATCTATAAGTTCAGCAAGGAATTCATGGTGCACAAGTATCTTCCGTTCCTTGATGCCTATTGTTCGTCCTTGGGAAACAACGAGTACTACGAGCAGGTGCTCAGGGTAATCTGCATGCTTGACAATGCGGAACTCAAGGCTCTTCCGATAACCGACGAGAAATGGTATGAGATAGATGATGTGCAGGACCTGGATATCGCTGAGGCGCTTTTCGCCGAGGATGATGATCATCTTAGGCAGTATATGAAACGTTTTGGAGGCTATTGGAGATTCCCCGATATGCTCGACTACTGCTATCTGGTCAATCCTTATTTCCCGTCACGCCGACTCAAAGATGAGATGAAAGCCAATTTTGAGACTCTGCTTACGGAATACCCGTCGGGAATGTATGTCAACTCTCTTATTGCCGGCAAGTGCTTCGGTGTGAAGCAGGAGTATATTGTGCCTGGTAACGGTGCGGCGGAGCTCATAAAGTGCTTGATGGAGAATCTTGACGGAAAACTAGGAGTGATCTATCCGACATTCGAGGAATACCCTAACCGCAGGAATGCAGACAGTCTTGAAATCTTTGTGCCGCAGACAGAAGACTTCCATTATACGGCAGATGACGTGATGGAATATTTCTCAGCACATAAGGTGGATTCACTGCTGATAATCAATCCTGACAACCCGTCGGGAAACTATCTCTCCCATGATGATGTGCTCCGTCTTGCATCTTGGGCAGCATCAGAAGGAATCCGTCTTATCGTGGATGAGTCATTTGTGGATTTCGCAACGGAATTCCCTCACAATACTCTTCTCGACAATGCCATACTTGAGAAGTATCCGGACATGATTGTTGTCAAGAGCATATCCAAGTCGTTCGGAGTTCCAGGCCTTCGACTCGGAGTTCTGGCGAGCGCCGACAAGCAGCTGATATCTTTCATTAAGAAGGATGTATCGATATGGAATCTTAATTCATTCGCGGAATTCTTCATGCAGATATATACCAAGCATGAGTCAGACTACCGTAAGGCAGCAGGTAAGTTCATGGAGGAGAGGGAGAGATACAAGGGGTTTCTCGGCAAGATACCGTTCATCAAAGTCTTTGACAGCCAGTCAAATTACTTCCTGTGTGAGGTGCTTCCACCTTTCTCGTCGCATGAGCTCGCGGTCACTTTGCTCAAGAACCATAATATCCTGATAAAGGATTGCAGTACAAAGAAGGTGTTCGGGGGTAGAAATTATATCCGTCTGGCCATCAGGAACAGGACTGACAATGATTGTCTGATTGCCGCACTGAATACTCTTGCAAAGATTTAACAATGTCTTATGAATATGGAAATCATAACAGTAACATCTCCGCTTCTGCCGGATCTTGAGGAGTTTCATGACCTTCTCAAGGAGATATGGGCGAGCAAGTGGATAACAAATAACGGAAGTTTCCATCAGCAGCTGGAAAAGGAACTTGCCGCATATCTGAAGGTACCTTACCTGAGTCTGTTCACAAACGGAACGCTTCCTCTGATTACAGCCCTGCAGGCTCTGCATGTGAAAGGGGAGGTGATAACTACGCCATATTCATTCGTCGCTACCACCCATTCCATCTGGTGGAACGGGCTTCAGCCTGTGTTTGCCGATATCGACCCCAAGACCTGCAATCTTGATCCGGAGAAGATAGAGTCGGCGATTACAAGAAATACGACCGCCATCATGCCGGTTCACTGCTACGGTAAGCCGTGTGACATCAAGGGCATTCAGGAGGTAGCAGACAAGTACGGGCTCAAGGTCATCTATGACGCTGCCCATGCTTTCGGCCTGGAGGTGGATGGAGAATCCATATTGAATGCAGGAGATATGTCCACCCTCAGTTTCCATGCAACCAAGGTTTATAATACAGTCGAAGGCGGAGCTCTGGTAATGCACGATGAGAAGATGAAGCGTCGTGTGGATTATCTCAAGAACTTCGGTTTCAAGAATGAGGTTGAAGTGGTGGCTCCCGGTATCAACAGCAAGATGGATGAGATCAGGGCGGCTTACGGTATCCTGGCTTTAAGGAAAGTGGACGATGCGATACAGGCAAGACGGGCAGTTGCAGTGCAGTACCGTCAGGGTTTGAAGGATGTTCCAGGCATCTCTTTCTTTGAGGATATGCCAGGGGTCAAGCATAACTATTCATACTTCCCGATCTTTGTTGATGCCGAGGAATATGGCATGACAAGGGATGAACTTTATCTGAAGCTCAAGGAGAACAATGTCATCGGAAGACGTTATTTCTATCCTCTGATCAGTACATTCGGAACTTACAGGGGCCTTGCAAGCGCGGACCCGAAGAACCTGCCTGTAGCTACACGCATGGCAGATAGCGTGATATGTCTTCCGATGCATCATGAACTGAGTGAAGATGATCTTCGCAGGACAATAGATATAATCAGGAGATAAGGCATATGCAGAAGAAAATAATGCTACTCGGAGGTCTTCGTTACCTCATTCCGGTGATTGACGCCGCGCATAAGCTTGGCTATTATGTCATTACATGTGACTACCTTCCGGACAACATAGCTCATAAGTATTCGGACGAATATTGCAATGTCAGCATCATAGACAAGGATGCCGTACTTGAAGTGGCGAGACAGAAGAATATTGACGGCATACTCTCATTTGCGGTAGATCCGGGCGTTGTGACCGCTGCTTATGTTCAGCAGGAACTCGGACTTCCGGGCAATCCGTACGAGTCGGTATGTATTCTTCAGAACAAGGACCGTTTCAGGAAGTTCCTGGCGGATAATGGCTTCAACACTCCGGAGGCTTATGGATTCGCGACTTCTGACGATGCAATGAATATGGCCGGCTCATTCAAGTATCCGGTTATTGTAAAGCCGACCGATGCGGCTGGAAGCAAGGGCGTTACCAGAGTCGATTTCCTTGATGAACTTCCTGCGGCCATAAAATCCGCTTTCTCACATTCAATTTCAGGCAATGTCATAGTCGAGCAATTCATACAGAAGGCCGGTTGCTCGTCGGATACCGACAGCTTCTCCGTTGACGGCAGACTGGAATTCGTTACATTCTCGGCACAGAGGTTTGATGAATCCGCTTCCAATCCATATACTCCTTCGGCTTACAGCTGGCCATCGACGATGAGCCCGGAGAATGAGGCTTACCTTAGGAGTGAGCTTCAAAGACTGATAAGCCTGCTCGGAATGCGGACGTCCATTTATAATATAGAAACCAGAGTGGGCACTGACGGCAAACCTTATATAATGGAGGTGTCACCAAGAGGTGGCGGAAACCGATTGTCCGAAATGATACGATATGCCACCGGCAATGACCTTATTGAAAATGCTGTAAGGGCGGCGGTCGGTGATCCTATACTTCCTATGGAAGGTCCGGACTATAAGGGCTGCTGGTCAATAGTTATCCTTCATGCCGACAGTGACGGCAGGTATGCCGGATTGGAAATAGCTCCGGAAATTCAACCATTTGTTGTTGAAGAAGACCTGTGGGTGAAGCCAGGCGATAATGTCAGCAAGTTTGACGGAGCAAATAACGCGATAGGTACCCTGGTGTTGAGGTTTGATAATTCCCGGATGCTTGAAGAATGTCTTGCAGATACTTCGGCATGGTTAAGAGTAAAGACAGAATAATGAAGAAATTAGCTATTCTTGGAGCCAGCAGACCACATCTTCAGCTTTATATGAAAGCCAGGGAGATGGGGCTTGAAACACATTGCATAGCCTGGGCGGAGGGTGCATATTGTAAGGATTTCGCTGACTTCTTTCATGATATTTCCATTACCGATAAGGAGGCTGTCGCAGAATTGTGTGCAGAATATGGTATTGACGGCATCGTTTCCAATGCCTTGGAACCTGCTGTTCCGACGATGGCGTATGTTCATGACAAATGCGGACTCAACGGTATCTCTTCACTCACAGCAATCAGGTGCACAGACAAGAAACTCATGAGGCAGTGCATCAAGGAATATGAGGCTTGTCCTCAGCCTGAATTTTCCCTGCTCCAGGATGCAGATCTGTCAAGCCTGACTTATCCGGTGATAATCAAGCCGACAGACAGTTCATGCAGTAATGGAGTGACCAAGGTAACTGGACAGGATCAACTTCAGGCTGCCATAGACAGGGCGGTGACTGCTTCAAGAAATGGTGAAATATTAATAGAGGAGTGCATAGAAGGTCAGGAAGTTTCGGTGGAGTCCATTTCATTCAACGGGAAACATTACATCCTGACTGTCACTGACAAGGAAACGACTGGAGCTCCTTATTTTGTGGAAACTGCCCATCACCAGCCGTCATCAAAACCGGCCCATCTTCTGGATGAACTTAAAGAGTATGTGGTCAGAATCCATGATGCACTAGGAATCGATAACGGAGCATCTCATGCGGAGTTCAAGATAACTGATGACGGGAAGATTTATTTCATTGAAATAGGAGCCAGAGGGGGCGGCGATTTCATTTCATATGAACTCGTACGACTGAGTACCGGGTATGACTATGTGAAAGGAATGATTGAGGTGGCATTGGGAGAGTTCAATGAGCCACAGATTCAGCAGGGCAGGTATTCCGGTGTATACTTTCTCAGCAAGGATACGGAAGATCTCAGGGAGTTTATAGAAAGCAATAAAAACAGTGAGTGGGCTTATGATTCCCATATAGAGGAAGGCCCTTTGAAGAGCCTGCGCAAATCGCAGGACAGGAGCGGTTGGATAATTTATAGTTCGGATCATAAAATAGAAAGATAGATATGAAAAAAGTTGTAGTTCTTGGAGCGACAGGAACATTGGGTGCGCCAATAAGCGTACATCTGAAGAAACTGGGTTATGATGTGACAGCGGTAGGACATAGAAAAAGCGATAATGGCTTTTTTGCGGACTACGGCATAGAGTATTTGTCAGCGGATATTTCAAATAAGCTGGATTTCGACAGACTTCCGCAGGAAGATGTGTATGCGGTTCTGAATTTCGCAGGAGCGCTTCCGGCATCAATGGAAGGGTATAATGCCGATCTGTACATATCAAGCATCATACAAGGTACACTCAATGTTCTTGAATATACCAGAAAGATCAAGGCTGACAGGATTGTCTTTCCGCAGTCTCTGTTCGATATAAGTTACAAGTTCGGCAGCAAGACTCCGATACCGGCCGATTCGGACAGAATAGCTCCGATCGACGGGGATCATGCAGTATATGTCATAGCCAAGAACGCCGCAGTGGATCTTATCGAGCATTATCATGCCGTCCACGGAATCAAAAGATTCATCCTCCGTTTGTCCCGGGTGTATCTGTATCATCCGAATCCTTATACATTCACGGATGGAAAGAAGGTCATGATCTCTGACCGTTTCCTGATATACAAGGCCATAAAGGGCGAAGATATCGAACTTTGGGGCGATCCTGACAGGCTTCTCGAAACATGTTCAGTAAAGGATTTCCTGCAGATTGTGGAGAAATGTCTTGAAGCTCAGCATGATGGAGGACTGTACAACATCGGTAGTGGCGGAAGTACCTTGAGGGAAAGAGTGGAAGGTATTGTAGAAGTGTTCAGTCCAAAGGACAAGCCTTCAAGAATTATAGAGTGCCCTGAAAAACGCAGTGCACAGCAGTTTGTGCTGGATATAACAAAGACATGCAACGAATTGGGATATAAGCCTGCAGATACCTGGAAAACCTATCTGGAAGACTTCAAGAGAGATATGGAGTCGCAGCCGTTTGCGAAGCTTTGGGGAAAGGAAGAAGATTATCTTTAGCATGAGCGGTATTCCATTAGTAAGTATAGTGACTCTTGCTTTCAATCATGGAAAGTATTTGAGGCAGTGTCTTGATGGTTTCGTGATGCAGGTGACCGATTTTCCGTTTGAGGTCATCATTCATGATGACGCCTCGACAGATGATACTGCGCAGATCATCAGAGAATATGAGCAGCGTTTTCCTCATATTTTCAAACCTGTATATCAGTCGGAAAATCAGTATAGCAAAGGAATCCCGATAGGAGCGACCTATCTGTATCCGGCAGTCAGAGGCAAGTATATCTGCGAATGCGAGGGCGATGACTGGTGGACGGATCCGTATAAGTTGCAGAAACAGGTCGATTTCATGGAGTCACATCCGGATTATTCGCTGTGCTGCACAGCCTATGGGTCCATGCTTATGAAGGATGGCTTTGTCAAGAATGAGAAGGGAGTCGAAACGGATATCACTCTGCGTCAGCTGATGAAGAAGAATCTGATCGGAACGCTGACGGTGATGTATCGGACAGAACTCCATCAGGAGTATATGCAGCAGGTCCTGCCTGTGATGCCGAAGTTCAGGATGGGGGATATCCCGCTGTGGCTGTTCATGGCTTCGAAGGGAAAAATTCGTAAGCTTGCAGACCAGACTGCAATGTACAGGAAACTGGAATATTCGGCAAGCCATAGTGACGACTTTGACCGACAGTTGGATTTTCTGCTGGATGCTTCGAAGATCAGATTATGGATGAACGGATTTCTTGGTACAGGATATGCCCTGTATCTGAAGATGATAATGTACTCTGATGTCCTGAACTTCTGCCGGAAGTGGTCACGAAGTCATGGCGTGGGAATCACAGGTCTCTGGAAAAAGGCAATTAAGCATATATAATTCAAAAGAGGGTGACTAAAAAGTCTTATTGACTGATTAGTCACTCTTTTTTCATTTATATCTAGACCGGGAGGATGATAGTGATTGCGGAGGACTCCGTTCGCTTTGCTCACTCCGGCCCCTCCCACAATCTACTTCGTCCCGCCATCGCGGAACTCGTATCTTGCGGGCCCCTCCACCTGCCCGTGTCCGGGGGTGGACACGCCTCCGCAATCACTACCATTCTCCCTCTTGAAAATTTAACATGAGAATAGGGCGGATTGCAGATTAAAGGCCACTGATATTACGCCTGATTTTGGCGAAGACCAGGAACAACGACTACTATGTATACATCTAATTATCAGCCTGTTAAATAATCAACACCGTCGCCACTCCCTATTTAAAACGATAGAGTAGCAACCGCATTAGTATTGTATATAACTGACTGTTAATGATTTAGCAAATCAGAACTGCCGCTGGTCTGCGCAAATTTTGGACAAATCAAGTATGACAACAGCTTCAAAAGGTTCCATTACAGAGGAAGGCGACTTGTAAAAGCAGAGTTTGCTACTATAGCTGTAGCTCATAATATCAGAAAGATGATCTCTAACGGATATGTAATGCCGTTATGGGAGCGGAGATAGGGTAAGTTTGGCCGGCGTGTCCACCCTCGGACACGTTAGAGGGAGGGGCCCGCCGCGATAGCGGTGGGAGGGATGGAGTCGGAACTTGTTCCGACGGAACCGGGCCAAACTTACCCTATCTTCGCTTCTACTCGTAACTATATACGAAAAGAGGATGACTAACTTATTAGTCATCCCCTTCTTAATTACGCTCCGAAGTTATCGTAAAGGATATTTTCAGGCGGTACTCCGAGTGAGTCGAGCAGGTTTACAACCGCGCCGACCATCATAGGAGGGCCGCACATGAGATAGAGTGCATCTTCCGGTGCCTCGTGGTTCTTGAGGTAAGTCTCGAACATCACATTGTGTACGAAACCTGCTACATATGGTTCGCCTGCAGCATCTGCCTCAGGATCCGGTCTGTCAAGAGCAAGGTTGAACTTGAAGTTAGGGAATTCCTTCTCGATAGCATGGTAGTCATCAAGGTAGAATGCCTCCTTAAGCGCACGTGCTCCGTAGAAGAAGTTTACCTTCCTTGAAGTCTTCTCTGTGTGGAACAGATGCATGATGTGGCTACGCATAGGTGCCATACCTGCACCACCACCTACGAAGATGAGCTCCTGGTCTGCAGGGAGGTCCTTTGGAAGGAAGAACTCACCGTAAGGTCCTGAAATGGTGATCTTATCACCTGGCTTGAGTGAGTAGATGTATGATGAGCAGATACCAGGGTTAACGTCAACCCATTTTCCTGCCGCTCTGTCGAACGGTGGAGTTGCGATACGTACGTTGAGCTTGATGATGTCGCCCTCTGCCGGGTAACAAGCCATAGAGTAAGCACGTACGGTCGGAGTAGGGTTGACCATCTTGAGGTCATACATACCCATCTTCTTCCAGTCTTCCTTGAACTGGTCATCTACGTCGATGTCCTTATAGTCAACTGTGATTGCCGGTACGTCGATCTGGATATATCCGCCAGACTGGAAGTTGAGGTGCTCTCCTTCAGGAAGCTTCACTACGAACTCCTTGATGAATGTAGCCACATTGTGGTTTGAAACTACCTCGCATTCCCACTTCTTCACGCTGAGAGCGGAAGCAGGAACCTCGATAGCCATATCCTCCTTGATCTTCACCTGGCAGCCAAGTCGCCAGTTAGCGGCGATCTGCTTGCGGTTGAAGAAACCTACCTCGGTAGGGAGGATCTCTCCGCCACCTTCTGTAACACGGCACTTGCACTGTCCGCAAGCACCCTTGCCGCCACATGCTGACGGAAGGAAGATCTTGTGCTCAGCGAGGGTTGAGAGAAGGTTGCCTCCAGGAGTAACCTCCACGATCTTGCTGCCTTCGTTGATGTTGATCTTTACAGTTCCTGATGGAGTCAGCTTCGTCTTGATGAAGAGCAGAAGCGCAACCAGGATGAGTGTGACAATCACGAAGACAATCACTGCAAAAAGTATTGTTTGCGTCATAATTCTGTCCTCCTATATTAAAGCTGAATACCCATGAATGTCATGAACGCGATACCCATCAGACCTACGGTGATGAATGTTATGCCGAGGCCCTTGAGGGCAGCCGGAACATGTGAATATGCCATCTTCTCACGGATTGCCGCGAGTGCTACGATAGCAAGCCACCAACCGATACCCGAGCCAAGTGAATAGACTACAGGCTCTGCGAAGCTCACGAAATCTCTTTCCTGCATGAAGAGCGAACCACCGAGGATGGCACAGTTCACTGCGATGAGCGGAAGGAAGATACCGAGCTGTGAGTAAAGGTTAGGAAGGAACTTCTCGACTACCATTTCCACGATCTGTACGATTGCAGCGATGACAGCGATGAAGATGATGAAGCTCAGGAAGCTCAGGTCAATATCTGCATACTGCTCTCCCATCCATGCAAGCGCACCTGGCTTGAGGATGTACTCGTTGAGGAGGTAGTTTACGGGAAGCGTGATCAGAAGTACTGCAATGACCGCGATACCGAGGCCGTTTGCTGTCTTCACGTTCTTTGATACCGCCAGGTATGAACACATACCAAGGAAGTAGGCGAATATCATGTTGTCGATGAAGATCGACTTTACAAATAAGCTAATATAATCTGCCATAGTTTTCTTCAGTTATGTGTTATTTCTCCTGGAGGTCTTTCTGGATTGCCCTCTGTACCCAGATGATGCATCCAAGAAGGATCAGGGCCATAGGAGGGAGGATCATAAGACCGTTGTTCATATATCCTGCATCGAAGACAGCCTGTGGGATAACCTGGTATCCGAAGAGGGTGCCGCTTCCGAGGAGTTCACGGAAGAATGCCACGATGATAAGGATCATTGCATATCCGAGTCCGTTTCCGAGTCCGTCCATCAGTGAAGCGAAAGGCTTGTTGCCGAGGGCGTATGCCTCGATGCGTCCCATCACGATACAGTTGGTGATGATGAGACCGATATATACCGAGAGTGTCTTGCTGACGCTGTATGCATATGCCTTGAGCACCTGGTCAACGAGGATTACCATCAGAGCTACCACTGTAAGCTGCACGATGATACGGATACGGTTAGGAATGGTATTTCTCAGGAGCGAGCATACAAGGCTTGAAAGACCTGTGACGATCATGACCGAGAGTCCCATTACGCATGCGCCCTTCAACTGAACTGTAACAGCAAGTGAAGAACAGATACCGAGGACAAGGACAGAGATAGGGTTGCCCTTGAAGATCGGAGTCAAAAATGCTTCTTTAATGTTTGCCATATCTTATTCCTCCACTGTGTTAGATGATTCAACTTCAGTTACTGGCTCGAGCTCTCCGGTTTCGTTGATGAGAGCGTCAACAACTTCTGCAACTCCGTTAGCTGCAAAGTAGCTGCTGTAGAAACCGAACCACTGGTTGAGGGTGTTTCCGAGAGCCTGTGATGTGATGGTGGCACCGGAGATTGCGTCAACTCCGTTGTTCTCTGTCTGACGGTTAGCCGGCTTTACAACCTCGAAGAGGACTTCTCCTGTACCGATGGTCTTTCCTGTGAATGCTTCTGCAAATGATGGCTCATCAGAAATCTTTGCACCAAGACCAGGAGTCTCGCCCTTATGGCCGAAACGTACTGCCTTGATGGTCTTGAGATCCTTTTCAAGACCTACATAACCCCAGATAGGGCCCCAGAGACCTGCTCCGTAGCATGGAACTACTGTGATACCGTTCTTGAAGATGTATACAGGCAGAGCCTTGTCCTCTGCTGCAATCTGTTTCTTGAGGTCCGATGTACCGTAAACTTCGCAGTCCTCAATGTCAAGCTCACCCACTTTCTCGCCTGCGAGGTTGACGAGGATAGCTGATTCGATCTCTGCCTTGTAAGTGTCAAGGATGGCTGCATCCTCTACGTCTGCAAATGTTGCTGCTGTAAGGATCTGGCCGATGGTGTCCTTCTTTACATTGGCATCCTGGGTAGGCTTGAGGAACATTGCCGCAAAGGCAAGAACCGCAGCGACCACCACCACGAGGATGATCGAATATATTACTGTATATGTATTACTGTTTGTATTCATACCTTATATATATTAAGCGATTTTTACCTTCTTTGCCTTTCTCTTGATAGATCCTTCGATCACATAGTGGTCGATCAGAGGAGCAAATGTGTTCATGAGGAGGATGGCAAGCATCATTCCTTCAGGATAACCAGGGTTCCACAGACGCACTGTCACTGCAAGTGCACCTACGAGGAAACCATAGATCCACTTTCCGCACTCAGTCTGAGCTGAAGTCACAGGATCTGTAGCCATGAAGACTGTTCCGAAGAGGAAACCGCCCATCACGAGCTGATAGTAACCAGGAAGGTCTGTTGCTCCGAGAGCATATCCGAGGTAGCCGATTGCAAGGCCGCCGAGAACTGATGAGAACATGATCTTCCAGCTTGCGACTCCTGTCCAGATAAGGAGGATGGCTCCAAGGAGGATGGCGATCACTGATGTTTCACCGACAGATCCCGGAATGGTACCGATGATCATGTCCCAGAGTCTTGGCTCAAGGTTGGCAAGGGTAGGGTCTGCAAGAGGTGTCGCTCCTGAGAATCCGTCCACAAGGCCGTTGCCGGCCTGCCAAGCCTGTCCTTCTGCCATGTAGCGTGTCACGCCACCTGTCCAGACAGTATCACCTGACATTCTGCTTGGATATGAGAAGAAGAGGAATGCACGGGTAAGGAGGGCTGGGTTCCAGATGTTCATACCTGTACCTCCGAACACTTCCTTTCCGATAATTACTGCAAAAGCGACTGCGATTGCAAGCATCCAGAGAGGAACATCAACCGGAACGATAAGCGGAATGAGCATACCTGAAACAAGGTAGCCTTCGTTAACCTCGTGACCCTTGATCTGTGCGGATACGAACTCGATGCCCAGACCTACAAGATAAGATACAACATAAAGCGGGAGAACCTTTGCCAGACCGTAAAGTATTACATCCCACACTGTCCAGTCTGTAAGACCGAACGCGAGCTGGTGCTGATAACCTGTGTTCCAGATACCGAAAAGCATTGCAGGAACAAGGGCGATCACAACCATGATCATGACTCTCTTCAAGTCGACGCAGTCCCTTACGTGTGATCCGCGACGGGTCACAGTGTTGGGAACGAAGAGGAATGTCTCGAAAGCGTCGAATGTCGAATGAAGGAATCCGAGCTTGCCGCCTTTCTCGAAAGTCGGCTTGATTCTGTCAACTAAGTTTCTTAATACATTCATGATTCTAAGCTTTTAGCACATTTCTTTCAACATAAGAGCGATACCTTCAGAGATGATCTGCTGGATTTCGATCTTTGACGGGCATACATATTCGCAGAGTGCGAAATCTTCCTCAATAACCTCGTAGATACCGAACTTCTCCATCTTGTCGATGTCGCCGGCAAGGCAGGCCTTGAGCAGATATACAGGATAGAGGTCCATCGGAAGAACCTTGCCGTACACATCGTTCACTACGAATGCACGAGGACCTCCGTGGAGGTTGGTGTCCATAGCGTACTTCTTCTTCGGGGTGAGCCATGAGAAGTATGTACGTGACGAACTGAAGAGAGCTGGTCTGAAAGGCTTTGCCCAGCCGAACATCTCATATTTGTCACCTTCCTCAAGAATCGTGATCTGATTGTCATACCATCCGAGGTAGCCGTCCTTTCCGACATTTGTTCCTGTAAGGACATCGCCGCTTACGAAACGCAGGTCGAGCGACGGGTCAAAGAAGTCCTTGAACTGTCTTATGGCTGTTCCCGGATATGCCTCGACGTATGCAGGCTCGATAGCCATAGGGCCTGTGACCGCCATCTTTCTTCTTACATCGTACTTGCCGGTGTTGAAAAGTTTTCCGATTGCAGCGAGGTTGTGCATCGATACGGTCCATACAGTCTCGCCCTTCTTGACAGGAGAGATGTGGTGGATCTGAACACCGACATTTCCTGCAGGATGCTTTCCTTCGAAAGTATGCAGGATCGCGCCCTCAAGTCTGTGGAAAGGTGTGCTTGAATAGTTTGCTGCGTTAAGTGAAAGGTGTACACCGCCGTCAGTCAGTTTGCCCAGTGCATAGATTGCAGTCTGGATGTTGTCGAACTCTTCCGCGAGGGTGAATTCAACGTTTGCCGCAAGAGGAGCGGTGTTGAATGCTGATACGAAGATTGCCTTTGGCTTAACCTCAGGGTTGGCGATGATGCCGTATGGCCTCTGCACGATTGCTGGCCAGAGACCGGCACCAAGAAGCGCCTCCTTGATCTGATCGGATGAAAGTTCTTCAACTTTCTTTGCGCCGAAGTCTACATGCTTCTGCTCCGCGTCAGCCTTGATGCGTACCTCAAGCAACTTTCTCTTTTCGCCCCTTACCACCTTGTCTACGACTCCGCTTACCGGAGATGTGAAAAGGATGTTCTGGGACATCTTGTCTGCCAGGACAGGTGTTCCTGCGAGAACCTGGTCTCCTTCTCTTACAAGAAGTTTAGGAACCAGACCTCTGAAATCAGTAGGTTTGATCGCCACTGTGTCAGGAACAATCACCTTCTTGGTAATCTGGGTAGCCTCGCCGCTGATCGGGAGGTCAAGCCCCTTTTTCAAATAGATGTTGTTTGACATTATAAAATGGTTTTGATAGAATTTCAAAAAATCGGGCGCGAAGATAGTGATTTTTTCCCTATTTACGAAGTAAAATCTTGGGATTTTCCTGTGTTGAAATCTTTTCCGGAAAAGTATCTTGATATTGGAATGTTTTGTCTATTTTTGTCGCCCTCCTTTGAGGGACTAAGTGAAGAAATGATGGAAAAAGGAACAAGTGCTATTTTAGAAGGACTTAACAGCGAGCAGAGGGCCGCAGTAAGTTGTGTTGATGGACCGGTACTTATAGTGGCGGGAGCGGGATCGGGCAAGACCAGAGTGCTTACAAGCAGGATTGCCTATATTCTTGAGCAGGGTTGCGACCCGTCGCAGATCCTGGCACTCACATTTACAAAGAAAGCTGCTTCGGAGATGAAGGAGCGAATTGCTCTGATGGTGGGTGAAAAGAGGGCCAGGAGGCTTTGTATGGGAACTTTCCACTCGGTATTCATCAGATTCCTAAGGGAGTTTTCCGAGTCGTTGGGTTATCCTTCCACTTTTACAATCTATGATACAAGTGATTCGATAAGTGCCATAAAGACTTGTCTGAAGGAACTCCAGCTTGACGAGAAGGTGTATAAGCCGAAGGATGTGCTCGGCAGGATATCCAATGCCAAGAACAACCTTGTCACTCCGGCTGCGTATCGCAGGAATACTAATGCAATACAGAATGACGCAGCGGCAAAGAAGCCAAGGATAGTGGATGTGTACGACCTGTATGTGTATAAGTGCAAGCAGGCAGGAGTGATGGATTTCGATGATATCCTCCTTAATATGAATATCCTGTTGAGGGATAATCCGGCTGCGCTGGAGTCGATTTCGGGACGTTTCAGATATCTGATGGTCGATGAGTATCAGGATACGAATTTTGCGCAGTATCTGATCTTGAAGAAACTCAGTCAGGCCCATCAGAATCTATGCGTGGTAGGCGACGATTCTCAGTCGATATATGCCTTCCGTGGCGCTAAAATCGAGAATATCCTGAATTTCAAGAAGGATTATCCACGCTTCCATATATTCCGTCTGGAACAGAACTACCGTTCTACGCAGGTAATTGTGAATGCTGCCAATTCGGTGATTGAAAGGAACTCTTCAAGAATACCTAAGGAGTGTTATTCCAAGGGCGAGGAAGGTGAGAAGATAAGGCTGATCAAGGCTTATGCAGATTCGGAAGAGGCATATCTGGTGGCATCTTCGATAATATCCAGAATACAGTCAGACCATGCGGAGTATCAGGATTTTGCGATACTGTACAGGACGAACAGCCAGTCCAGGGCGCTTGAGGAGGCTTTGCGTAAGCGTAACCTTCCGTATATGATATATTCCGGAAATTCATTCTTTGACAGAATGGAAGTCAAGGATGTCATGGCGTATCTGAAGCTTGCGGTCAATGTCAATGACGACGAGTCGTTCAAGAGGGTCATCAACAAACCTGCAAGAGGTATTGGTGATACTTCACTCAATGCCTTGAATGCGGCTGCTCTTGAACATAAGACGTCGCTCTTCAAGGCGGCTTTTGCAGATGACTTGGAGCGGTTCGGCCTGAAGCAGGCTGCCATAAAGAAGATCAGAGAGTTCTGTCTCATGATGGATAAGTCGGCTCAGAAGGCTCATTCTGAGGATGCATATAAGGTTGCTTGTGAAATTGCCATGGAAAGTGGAATTCTGATGTTCTATAAGGCAGATACAAGTATCGAGGGACAGGCCAGGACTGCCAATGTCGAGGAACTTCTCAATGGAGTGAAGAGTTATGTGGAAGAGAGGCAGAGTGAGATCTTTGAGGAAATGCAGGCGGATAATCTGGTGGGAGAGGGTGCAGAGATCTCGGCTTCTGAACTTCCTGCTGTGACATTGATCGATTACCTCGAAAATGTATCTCTGCTCAGTGCAGTGGATGTTGAGGACGAGGAGGATGGCAACAACAAGATAAGTCTTATGACCGTGCACTCTTCAAAGGGATTGGAGTATCCGTATGTCTATGTCGTAGGAATGGAGGAAAATCTTTTCCCTTCCGGAGGATGGCTGGCGTCGGAGCATGATGTGGAAGAGGAAAGGCGTCTGTTCTATGTCGCCATGACCAGAGCAAAGAAAGTCCTGCAGCTTTCTTTTGCCCAGACAAGAATGCGTAACGGAAAGACCGAGTCCAATTCTCCGAGCCGTTTTATCCGGGAAATAGATTCGTCATACATAATGAATCCTCTTTCTGCTGAGGATGAAGGAAGTTCGGGAGCACAGTCTGTCGGAGGGTCTTGGGGACGTCAGAACGATCGTTCCGGCTCTCGTTTCGCCAATAGTTACGGCAGGTCATCGCGGCCTGTCACTGAACGTGGTCCTATGGGACAGCGTCCGGCGGCACCTACAGTTGCGCGCCCTCAATCATCCGCGCAGCCGAAGCCTCTCTCGCGTGTGCAACAATTGCCGAAGAGAACTTCTGATGCAGATTTTGAACCGACACCGATTCTTCAGCTTCAGGCAGGAGACCGTATCGAGCACAACCGTTTCGGCTTCGGTAAGATTGTTGAGATTTCAGGCGAAATTACAGATCTGAAGGCAAAGATCCTGTTCGATGATCATGGAGAAAAGATATTGATACTTAAATATGCAAAAATCCGTAAGGTATAAACGCAGAAATATTAAAATAAACGATTGTTATTTTGGTGGAAATATTTATATTTGCGTTGAAGTTTTTCATAGTTTAAGTTTAGGTTAAGTAGCGGGGGTTCGCAGTGATTGCGAGATCCCCGCATTTTTTTGTTATAACCGACTCTTCTTGATGTTAGATTTTTGCTATTTGCCCTTCATTTTGTTTTGAAAATGATTAGAATCTACAAAAAAGCGTAATCAAAAATCATAAAATAAAGTTCAGCAAAATATTTTTCTTTTTTTGCTGTTCCTCTATTGGACTTCATTATACATTTGCCTCGTCGGTAATGTCGCCGCCATTAAGGTAAATGTTTATGAAATGTTCTGTTTTGGCCAGCCTGCGGGTGTGTCTTCTTTTAATTCCTCTGCTTTTGTCTTGCGGACATCTTGGTGATGAAATATCATCAGAGACTTGCAAGTTGAGTGTCTGTTTTTCCGATGGAAGTGAAATACTTACCAGATCTTATATGAACATACCGGATACAAATGATTTTCATCTGATGGTCTTGAAATCTTCCGGTGAGTCCGTTTATGACGGACCATATGGAGGCTGTCCGGAAGTGCTGGATGTCTCTCCGGGCAGTTATACGGTCAGTGTAAGGTCGGCGGAGTTTTCCAGACCTGCCTTTGATTTTCCGGTCTTTGGAGATGAGCAGTGTGTGGTGGTGCAGTCTCAGGGACATGCGTATGTGAATCTTCTCTGTACTCAAGTGAATTCAGGAGTACGTCTGGATATATCTCCGGAATTCAAGTCTTCATATAGCGACGCTGTGCTGTATCTGAAATCATCCTCGGGAAGCCTGATGTATTCGTTTGCCGAAAAGCGGACAGCTTATTTCATGCCAGGAGCAGTTACGCTGCTGATGAGTCGTGGCGCTGTTGATAATATTTTGGCTGTCAGGGATTTGAATGCGTGTGAAATGCTGGTCGTCAAGGTGCAGGCGCCCCAGACCGAGTCGGAACCGGAGAGCGGGATGAGCATATCCATAGATACATCGCGTGTCTGGACTTTTTATGACTGTGCTGCCGGTCAACCTCTCTCTCCTGATGTTGCGGAGGAGGCGATGACTATAGCGGATGCCAAAAAGGCGGTCGGAAAGGAGGATGTGTGGGTAAGCGGCTATATAGTCGGCGGGGATCTTACATCTGCGTCTGCTAATTTTTCAGTCCCTTTCAAGTCCGAGAGCAATATCCTGATAGGCCCCCGTGCGAAGGTGGATGACAAGGCGGCCTGTATGTCTGTGCAATTGCCTGACAATGAAGTTCGTGAGGCTCTGAACCTTGTCGAGCATCCTCAACTGCTGGGCAGGAGAGTGCGTCTGAAGGGAGATGTGGTTGCGTCTTATTTTGGTATATGCGGTATGAAGAATACTATTGATTATGTGTTGTACTGATAAATTGAAATCATGAAGAATTTAGTGAAAATCCTGAGTGTCCAGATGCTGGTGCTCTTGTGCGGATGTGTAAACTCCGAAATTACAGACGGTCTTGTGCTCAAGCGCGGTGACTTAGCCGTGAAAGTCAGGTGTGAAGTTTCTGTGTCCAAGTCGTTGGCAGAATACGAAACTGCAACAAGTGAAGAATCTGCCGTGCATAGGTTGGATGTCTTTGTGTTTGATGCTGTCTCCGGGAGATTGGAAAGGTCTGCTTCCATGTCCGCATTGCCTGAGGATGTCAGGTTTGAACTTCCTGTCGGGAAAAAATTGGTTTATGCTGTTGTAAACGGACCGGATCCGGGTGCGGTCAGAAGTCTTGGCGAGATGATGGCCTTGGGTGAGGATTTGTCGCTCAGGTCTTTCGAAAGAGATGGTCTCGTGATGATGGGATATGCGGAGTGCGTGGTGTCCTCGGAGACAGAGTGCACGCCTGAAATAATTGTAAAGAGGCTTGTGTCGAGGGTTGAACTCAGAAGCATAAAGTGCAATGTTCCTGTTCAGTATGGAGGCATGAAGGTGGAAAGTGTCTTTCTTGGTGATGCTTATGCTGTCCAGACATTATCCGGAACAGTTTCCAGCCAGGTCAACAAAGGAGGATATGCTGACGAATCCAAGACGCAGCCGATAGGTACGGGTGAAGTTTCAGGAGAGTGTCATGAATACATGTACAGGAGTCCGGATGTGGACCTGATGGTAGGTGAAACATCTTCGCAGCCGATCTATATGTACTGTCAGCCGGATTCTGGAATGACCATGACGAGTCTTTATATACTGGCCAGTGTCGGTGATGGCAGGTATTATTATCGTGTATCTCTGGATAAGGGTCTTTTTGCCAATACCACATGTGTGGTAGATGTCGTGATAACAAATCTTGGAGCACCTCTCCCTCCTGACGGGGTGCTGCAGAAGGGAGAAATCACAGCGGACATAACTATCGGGAAATGGCTGGTTGGAGACAGGTATCATGCGGAGTTTTAGTGTGCGTGTTTCAGTTCCCGGTCTTTTGGGCATGCTGGCTTGCGTCTTGTCTTCCTGTGCTGAATATGATGAAAATGCATCAGTGACCGCAGACCGGGAATCGGCAATCCCGATAAAGGTCTACGTCGATGATCCCGTCAGGATGAACAGCACGAAATCCTCCTTTTCGAAAAACGACATTGACCGTATTACTGATCTTAATATATTCGTATATCACGATGGCAGGCTGCTTCAAGGATACGGGGGATACTATGAGGATGTATCGGATGCGATGCTGGCTTTCCCTACGGGAGTTGATCAGATGGATATCTACATGCTAGGAAATACGGGAAAGGTGTCCGCTCCCGTGAATGAGGCGGAACTGGACCGGATGAGGTATGTTGTAAAGGATTACGGTGAGTTCCGTGATAGAGGTGTGCCGGTGGCAGGTGTCTTCACTTGCTTCAGGAGAGGCACTTTGGCTGAGTTTCCATTGAAAAGGCTTGTGGGTCAGTTTGATGTCCGTATGGCGGTTTCCGCTCACGAGGCGGATTATGTGATTAAGGATATTCGGATAATGAATTGTGTAAGAGATGTGTATCCTTTTTCCAGTGACAGAAAAGCCGTGCTGTTTACCCAGTCTGGTCAATATGCCGACTCGGCTTCAGGGGACATGCTGACTCAATCCGATATAGATGATCTGAATTCGGGTAAGCCGGTGTCGTTGTATTTCCTGGAGAATCTCCAGGGTGTACTTCTGCCGGCAAATACTGATCCGAAAAAGAAGATTCCGTCTTCGCTTCCATCCGGTGCCCCTGACAGATGTACTTATGTTGAGATTACTGCTGATGTGACGACGTCTGCAGCCAGATATACCGACTGTCGTTACAGATTCTATCCCGGCAGTAATGAAACCACTGATTTTTCAATAGTAAGAAACACTTTATACGAAGTTGTTCTCGACTTTACACAAAATATGATCTGTGAGCAGGAATGGCGGATTGAAGCTGATGAGCCGGAGGTTGTAGGGATTCAGATGAATAAGGATGAGGCAATGGTCATCAAGGGGGTCGATGACATGATTTTTATTCAGGCTTATGACAATAATGGTGATCTGATGGATTTTGATGTGGAAATGTTGTCCTCATCGGGGAAACTCAATGTGGAGAAGGTGATGACATATTATCTTGATGAGTTTGATTATGGTGATGCAATAGGGCTGCGTTTTACTTCCAATGTTGAGTTTTGCGATTTTTGCCCGTATGGATCAGAACCGGTCTATGATACCGAAACTGTCAGAATATCAAGTAAAGAGACATATAATGGCAAGCCGATTTATAATAAGGACATCAATGTTAGGATTTACGATAAACCGTTCCCGTTGCTGATTAAGTTAGCAAAACGATCTGGAGAAAATACATATCGGGTGACTTTGCGAGGTCATAATCCGATGAAACGCAAAATATCTGTTTCGGCTCAATATTCATATTCCGGCAAGACGGCTTCGGTGGAAGAAAAGACTGTGACGGATATCAGTGAAATGCCGGTATATCTTGGCGCACTGGAATCCGATGTGACACCTCAGAATCTTTCAAGAATCGACTTTGTTGTTAAAGTTGATGGTGTGCCGTTGGAGTTTGGAGAAGATTGCCGTGCAGTCTATGGTCCCGATGAGAATATGTATCCCGCTCTTTTTGATCATTATCCTGATGATGGAGGTCTGCTCATAATTTACACAGATGATGAAATTTCGGGTGCACCGCTGCAGCAAGGGATGTCTAAAGACGTCTTGGAGGTGGAGTTCACTGAGCCTGGCAATGTTGGTCACTTGGGTAAAGGGTTATATTTCAGTAACCGCGTCTTTATACATTATCCGGATAATGATCGTTACAAGCCATTTCGGGTCAGAGGTGTAAATTCCAGGCCTGTTGGTGGCGCGATGTTCTATTTCATGAACGGATGCCTTGAGTCGTACCGCGTATATGCAACTCGAGGTGCGATGGTGAAATATCCTGATAAGGCATGGACCGGCGCAACCGCATACTATTGGGGGCCGGGAAGGGATCTGTTTTCGGAAAATGCAAGCGGGAATGTTATTGATCCGACTCACAAGATGGGATTCTGGATTACGGAGTGGACAAATCTGTTGGGTAAATACAAGTCCACTCAAGAGAGTCGGTACTATTCAGGACAGCTATATATGACAATTAATAACTGTTCGTGCTGGCCAGGAGGGGATTCCTCTGAATATGGCTCGTTTCCGGAAATATATTGAAAGTGAATTGACCTGTTGTACTTATAATTTGAAAGCAGGTTAAATAATTGTTAATTGGGCGAAAATGATTGAGTTACGTCGTGTATTGTTTTTTTTAAATTTGAAAAATCCTTATAATTCAGTATCTTTGTGCGCTTTTTTAGCGCCTTATTTGAAAAATAAAATCATAAGATACTGATGAAAAATTTGAAAAAACTTATTCTGACAATCCTGCTGCCTGTTTTGGGTGGGGTGGTCGCCTACGCACAGACCTCTGTGAAGGTCAGCGGAGTGGTCACTTCGGCTGATGACGGACTGCCGATGATCGGAGTCGCTGTCATGGACGGATATGGTAACGGAGTTGTCACATCGCTTGACGGAGACTACGAAATCGTTGTCACTCCCGGAACTGAACTGGTTTTCTCCAGCATCGGATTCGACGAGCAGAAGGTTGTTGTGCCTCAGGCGGAGACTTTCACTCACAATGTCGTGATGCAGCCCGAGAGCATGAAGCTGGATGACGTGGTGGTGATCGCCTACGGTGTGAGGAAGAAGGGTACGGTTGCCGGTTCGGTTTCGACTGTCAAGTCAGAGAAACTGGAGACCACCCCGACTGCAGCGTTCGACCAGGCCCTTCAAGGTCAGGTTGCCGGTCTTACCGTATTGTCAAACACTGGTGAGCCGAGTGCATCTGCTTCTATGAAGATCCGTGGTACGAACTCCATCAACTCGGGAACAGCGCCTCTGTACATTCTTGACGGAGTGGAGATTTCTGCGGCAGATTTCAACACAATCAGCCCGGCAGACATTGAGAGTATGTCCGTTCTCAAGGATGCGTCTTCGACTTCGATTTATGGAGCGCGTGCAGCAAATGGTGTGATCGTGATCACTACAAAGCGCGGACGCAATATCGACCGTCCGAACATCAACTTCCGCACGCAGCTCGGCTGGTCGGCTATTGCTCATGGAAACTGGGATCTGATGAATACGGCGGAGCGTATCCGGTATGAGGAAGAAATAGGTCTTCTGGATGGCCTGAATCCGGACTATGTCAATCATTTGAAGGGAATTGATGTCAACTGGATGGATGTTGTCTTCAATGATGCCGCAATGCTCCAGAGTTATGAACTTTCAGTATCAGGAGCTACAGACAAGACCAACTACTATATGTCGGGGTCATACTACGATCAGGAAGGAGTCGCCCCAGGCTCTATGTTCGAGCGCTATTCAATGCGTTTCAACTTCGAACACCAGATGGCAAAGTGGCTGAAGATGGGTGCAAACACTATGTTCAACTATCAGAACATCCAGCAGGCTGACGAAGGAGCATATGCCCTCGTAACTCCAATTTCAGCAGCCAGATTCATGCTCCCTTACTGGAATCCTTACCAGGCTGACGGCTCTCTTGCTTCAATTAACGACGGAACATGGAAGGGTCAGGGTCAGAACCCTCTTGAGTGGCTTGAGAACAATCCTCTTTCATACAAGAAGTACAAGGTATTCTCGACGCTCTTTGCTGATTTCAATCTTTACAGGAACCTGACTTTCAAGACCCAGTTCGGTTTTGATTTCTCTCACTCGACCGGATTCAGCCAGTCGTTCGCATCTTATGCACCGAATCTTGGCGAGGGAATGGCTTCAAGAAGTTCAAGTGACGGACTCAACCTGCAGTGGACCAATACATTGAACTATCGTTTCAATATTGATGATCTTCATGATTTCAACTTCCTCCTCGGTCACGAGTGGCAGGACTATCATGCAGAAAGGTTCAGTGTCAAGACGGAAGGACAGACCAACGACTACCTCACAGATATTTCAACAGGTACCAGAGCAACCATGTGGGACAGCATGTCGACATCCGATTATTCACGCGTTTCGTTTTTCGGTCGTGCCGAGTATAACTATGCCGACAAGTATTACGCGGAAGCATCCCTCCGTACTGACGGATCGTCACGTTTCGGCAAGGACAACCGTTGGGGACTTTTCGGTGCGGTAGGATTCATGTGGAATATGCGTAACGAGTCGTTCATGACAGCTTATCGTGACTGGATGAATCAGGCTCAGATTTCTTTCAGCACAGGTACATCGGGTAACTCGGAAATCCCTAATTACGAGCATCTTGCACTCATTGCAGGAGGGGCGGACTATATCGGTGACTCTGGTGTGGCACCAGCTCAACCGGGCAACGAACGCCTTACTTGGGAGAATACATGGACCACCAACCTCGGTTTCCACTTCGGTTTCTGGAACAGGCTCAATGTTGACTTTGAAGTATATGCCAAGAGAACAACAGATATGCTCATGTCTGTTCCGCTTTCTTATGCACAGTCAAACGGTTACGGCTACATGTGGGATAACGTCGGTGCCATGGTCAATGCCGGTGCGGAGCTCAATATCAATGCTACAGTGCTCCAGATCAAGGATTTTGCATGGAATATCAATGCCAATGCAGGATATAACTACAATGCCATTACCGAACTCTATAACGGCGTTCAGGAGTATGAACTTGCAAATACCAATACAAAGCTTGTTGTCGGGCATCCACTCGGTGAGTTCTACATCAACCGTTACGCAGGTGTGAACCCGGCGAACGGAGATGCCCTCTGGTATGACAAGAACGGCAATCTTACAAACGAGCTCAAGGATTCTGACAAGGTGCTTGTTGGAAAGAGTTTCCACGCACCATGGCAGGGTGGTTTTGGTACTACATTCTCATGGAAAGGACTCAGCCTTGCAGCTCAGTTCAGTTGGGTGGCGGACCGCTATATGATCAACAACGACCGCTATTTCGATGAATCAAACGGACGTTTTGCTACATACAACCAGTCGAAGAGACTCCTTGACCGTTGGAAGAAGCCGGGTGATGTTACAGACATTCCTCGTCACGGAGTGTTCACCGAGTTTGACAGCCGTCTGCTCGAAGACGCTTCATTCCTGCGTCTGAAGAATCTGATGCTTTCATACAATCTTCCGGCAGGTCTGCTTAAGAAGACAAGAGTCATCAGAGGCCTCAGAGTATATGCCCAGGCCCAGAACCTTTTGACATTCACCAACTTCTCAGGCTTGGATCCTGAAGGCACGACTAATCTTTATGCCGCTCAGTATCCTATGTCCCGCCAGTTTACTTTCGGTCTGGACCTGATGTTCTAATTGAATATGAATATGATGAAGAATATATATAACATACTTACAAGGTCAGCAGCAGTGATTGCTGCTGCTTTGAGCATGGCTTCATGCCTTGACAAGATTCCGGGAGATGCTATTCCGGAGAGTATGGGCATGCAGACCTTCTCTGATGCGGAGCAGCATCTGACGGGTATCTACTCCGCATATATGAGCGGAGCCCTTTACAGCGGCTACCTCACGCTTCTTCCTGATATCCAGGCAGACCTGGTGATGGCCGTGCAGGGTAACTCTAATACCTACG
Source organism: Candidatus Cryptobacteroides sp. (assembly GCA_045127685.1). Lineage (GTDB taxonomy): Bacteria > Bacteroidota > Bacteroidia > Bacteroidales > UBA932 > Cryptobacteroides. Next base: position 39,228 of record JBGVQP010000017.1, on the reverse strand, counting down.
GTCCTGTATGGCAGTGGGATATACGCCCTACAAATTCGGAAATCAAAGCGGTTTATGGTTCCCTCTACAATGTCATAGCACGATGCAACTTCTATCTAGACAAGGTGGAAGGTGTGAGAGGAAGCCTTACAGATGATGAATATATAACCTATCTTGACTATTATACAGGTGAAGTGTATTGCGCAAGAGCAAACGCGTATGCGGAGCTTATCAAGTGCTTCTGCGAGGCTTATGATCCAAATGCCGCAGAACCTCAGATGGGTGTCGCTCTCGACAGCACATATTTCGGAGCAAAGCCGACAAAGCGTTCGACTCTGAAGGAATCTTACGATTTCGTTATCCGCGACCTTAAGAAGGCAGAGGAACTTCTGGATGAGGAAAATGACTGGTACACAAGTCCGTATGCTACTGAGGCTTCAGCACATGTGCTTCGCGCCAGAGTTGCGCTTTATATGCAGGATTGGCCGACCGCGATAGAATATTCTACCAAGGTCATCGAAAACAAGGCATTCGCACTTTCTACACGTGATATATACCAGACAGGATCTGATGTAATACAGGGCGGTACAAGATATTACACATATTTTGACTATATGTGGACACATGACCTTGCAACAGAAATCATATGGCAGGTGGGATTCACAACCACATCATACGGTGGCGCCCTCGGTCAGGTGTTCCTGAATTACAACAATGACTATGTTTACCTGTATCCTGACTATATGCCGTCTGAGTGGGTTATCGGACTTTACGGAAGTTCAGATGTGAGACGCTCTGCATATTTCCGTACGCTTCAGACCGGATATGCCGGCAATCCAAGTCTTACCCTTTTGGTGAAATATTTCGGAAACGAGCAGGATTTCATACCATATAATATATTTCATGTCTGCCAGCCGAAACCAATGCGTCTTGCAGAGCAGTATCTGATCCGTGCTGAAGCATATTGCCGCTCCAATGCAAAAGATTATGGCAAGGCAACTGCAGACCTCAAGACACTTGCTCAGGCAAGGGGGGCTTCGGTAGGAAGTATTAATGGTAACAATTGGCTGCAGGTAATTTCAGATGAGAGAGTGAAGGAACTCTATATGGAAGGTTTCCGTCTGAATGACCTCAAGCGTTGGGTTAACCTCCCTGAATGGAACAAGAGCAGCGACCTTGCATTCAAGCGTACGACTCAATCGAGCGCACAGACAGGCGCCGCGAGCACTATTCAGATCAAGAAAAATGACCACAGACTTGTATGGCCTATCCCTCAGCACGAAATCGAGGCTCCGGGCTCATGCATGAAAGGTCAGCAGAACAAGGGATATTAATAAATCGGAATTATGAAGAGAATATATATATACATTACACTTGCTATCGTCGCGGCCCTTTCGTTTACAGGCTGCCACGAGGAGTATGTGACATATTCCGATAAAGAGTATGTCATGTTCGCAGACACAATGGCAATCTATCCTGTGCAGAAGGCCGATTCCACTTTCAGAATACCTGTGGTGTCCACGGTCGCCAGAAAGTATGACCGTACCTTCGGCGTGGAGATTATCGACAAGGGAAGCAATGCAATTGAAAGAAAGCATTACCATCTGGAGTCGAACACTGTAACTATTCCGGCCGGCAAACTTACTGCAGATGTCATAGTACATGGATATTACAATAATATCCAGGATACAGACTCTCTCGGCTTCGAACTTCAGCTGGTGATGAAGGACGAACTTGAAATGTCTCTTTACGGTAAGAATACCACGGCAGTGATGATGAAGAGCTGTCCTTTCAATGTAGAGAATTTCGAAGGCTGGTGCATCTTCACATCAATGTTCCTGTATCAGTACAGTGCAACAGGAGACTATCAGAGACTTGTCAAGACCGAGGCACATCCGACAAAAGAAAATACGATCATATGTCGCAACTGGCTTGCAGACGGTTATGATGTCGAGATGACATTCAAAGCCGATGATCCAATGAAACCGTTTGTGACAATGGCTGAAGGCCAGATCGCCTCGGATGAGGGGATGATCTTCGGACAGACTCATGGAGATGACAACATCCTTGTGACTCACAGCACAATGGCAGAGTCTATATTCTATCCGTGTGGAAAGTACCTCTACCTTTGGGCACATTTCTATGTTGAAGACCTCGGAACCCCGGTGGGTACAGTCGGTCACTTCTATAACATAATGGAATGGGTCAGCGAAGAAGAGGCCAGAAGACTTCATACGGTAGAAGGAATGCCTGGATTTTATGAGTAATATCATTAAGTGAGATGACTATGAAAAAGACAATATATAACATTTTCAGCCTTGTGTTCATGGCTGCAGCGCTGTTCTCGATAGTTTCATGTGAGCAGGATAAACCTCTGGATAACAATAAGAAGTCGGATTTTCCGGAGTTGATAGAGAATCATGATGTGATACCTGGTACTGAACTTACCATCACAATACAGCCAGGCTCTGCGTGGACTATCTCTATCCCGAAGGAAAGCTACGAATGGTTTAAGATTCAGGACGGAAAGTTCAAGATACAGACACTTACCGGAACATCATCTGATGAGCCTGTTGAAATTAAGATCTGGACAATAGATGAAGAATCTTTTGACCTCCGTTCTTGCGATGTCAAGATGACGGTTAATGGTGAGCAAAAGGTAATTGCAAAATATACGCTTCGTGCTAAGGCCAAGACAATTGAAGTCTACAAGGCGGCAGTAACTGAAGAGGGTTCATTCTCAACTGACGAAGATGAACAGTATGTATATGAGCAGGCTCCAGTGGATGTAGCGGATGAGATTACGCTTGTGTGGGATAATAATGACAACAGATTCTATTTCCCTGTCAAGGTAATTTCAAACTACAACTGGACCGTAGAGTGGCCATCTTGGGCTCGTGCCGACATCAATGTAGACAGCAAGGTGGGTGAGACATGCTTTCAGATCTACGGAATTCCTTCTGCACTTCCTCTTGATGATACCCTGGGCGAGGTCGTGTTCAAGGACGGAGATAATCTCGTGAAGACTTTCAAGGTTAAGATCCCTGGTTGCAAGAATATCTTCAGCTATTCGCTTGGTAGTTTTACATCACTTGATTTTGACCATGCGCAGTATTTCCATAGCGGTGAAGGTGCCTTTACAAAAGAGCCTGTACAAGGATATATATACGGTCCTGCAGCCTCACGTGTGCTTGTTCTGGAGATGACTGACAACGGTTATGTGGCTCCGCAGACCCCATGGCTGAATGTTGCTGTGTCTGCATGGGATTCTATTGAAGGTGCTGATGTGCTTCAGTCAAGGGAAATAAATATAACAGTTCCTATATATGCCGGAAGGACTGACAGGAGTGCACTTGTGCTTTTCCTTCCTGCTACTGCTCCTGAAAAGGTTGATGATCTTCTTTCTGCTGACAGAAAGAGCCTGAAGGAAGAATACACCCAATATGCAGTGTCAGCAGTACAGTCTGCATGTCCTGATGAATACTTTACCTTTGATGCAAGTGCTCTGGAACGCGAATCTGTAGGTCTGCTTTTCGAGAAGACTGCAGGCTTGCTTGCAGATAAGAACTTTGAATATGCCGAAGGGTGTGCCGAGTGGCAGTATAATATGTCTTATATAAAGGAAATGGCATCTACCAAGTCTCCTCTTTACATAACTTATCCGTATGAGTCGATTTCAGTATATGATGCCGACGGAGTTGAGATTGCTGAAGCCGATATGTCTAAGCATTGGCTTAAATATGAGTCGCTTGGTGACGGACTTTATGGTCAGGTGGTCATGGATATGAGTGTGTTCACATTGGATAACAAACCTAAGCCAAAGGAGATCGATGGCTATCTTGTATTCAAGAATGAGATAGGAAAGGTCCTGTCGGTTGTGCATTGTTTCTATGAGGAAGAGCAGAAGTCAGAAGTGGACGTGTTGGAGGATGCAGGTGAAGCAATGTTTGTTGATCCTTCAGCGGCGGCATCAGCTGGCGCAACAATTAATAAGGTTGTTTCAGGTCCGACTTATGAGAAATATAAAGAGCAGCAGGCTCCTGTTTATATCATGACATTCACCAAGGATAATACATCACTTGATATAAAAACTTCAAAGAAATGTCAGCTCTATACTTGCATAGGAAAGTCTAATGGCCCTGAGATGGTGACTGTCGACAAACAGATGTACAGTGATAAGGAGTTTGCCGATATGATTCAGGAGTATCTGGAAGCAGGAAGAGGAGCAGAGATTGACTGGGAGGCTGATAGAAGTACTATGGGATTCCTCAAGTATGGAGCTACTGTTCAGGAGACACGTATCTACAATGGAGTTTCAGAAATCAATATGACCATGCCAGAGCCTGCGGAAGGTGAGCAGAAGGCAACCTCTTATGAGGAAGTGATCCAATTTGCTACTACAGAGGCAATTCAGTTTATTTTCATCTGTAGACTGGAACTTTAACATTGTTGCAAGGTCTCAAAGAATTTGAAAAATTATGAGAATGAAAAATTATATTAAAATGCTTCTTCTGCCGGTGCTTGCGCTGATTCTTTTCAGCTGCACCGTGGAAGAACCTGATTACAGGGAGAAGGACTACGGCTATGTCCAGTTCAAACTGTACAAGGAAGCGTCGTATGAACCGCAGTCTAAGGCAGATGGCAAGGAACTGGCTTACCTGGCGGATGCTACCAAGGTTAAGGTGGAGTTTACTGACGGTACCAGTGTTCTCAGCCAGACTCTAGTGCTGAATGCATATGACGAGGCTTATGCAGAATTCGGACTAAGGAGTGACAAGATCAAACTTCTCGCGGGTACCTATGAAATAATTTCCTTCACGCTTTTCGGCAAGCTGGACGAGCAGATTTACGAGTCGTCACCTGCTTCCAATAAAGCGATGAAAAGTGAGTTTACAGTTGTTCCCGGTGGACTCAGCGTTCATGATCTTCTTGCCACTACCGTTCAGAGGGGACATGTGAAGTTTACGCTTGTCAAGGATACCAGTGCATTCGTACAGTCCAAGGCAAGCCAGAAGATAAGGGAATATACCTTCGATGAGATCAAGTCTGTTGACATTATGGTCAGAAATGAGCAGGACAGGACAACGCTGCTGAAGGCTCTTCCAGTAAAGTTCTCTCTTCATTTCTTTGAAAATGACGATGAGACAGACGGCTATTATACATCTTCGTCAGTGTGCGACACTCTTGTTTCACTTCCGGCAGGAAAGTATACCGTTGATTACTATGCGGTCTATGAGGATGAGAAAGGAAAGAATCTTCTTGAAAGAAATGAAAATGTAAAGACATCCTTTGAGGTCAAGGATAATGTGGAGACAAAACACAACATGCCTGTAAGACTTTATCAGTCGGATGAGTACATTCAGGATTATTACGCTTTGAAGGCAATCTGGGAAGCCCTTGACGGTCCGAGGTGGTACTACAGCGGTGAGGATTATCCTAAGGGGGCCAACTGGGATTTCAACAAGGATGTGGATCTTTGGGGTGATCAGCCGGGAGTTTCGCTCCATTCAAATGGCCGTGTGGCTCTGATCAGTGTCAGCGACTTCGGATTCCGAGGAGAACTTCCGGAGCAGATAGCTGTTCTTTCTGAGCTTACAGAACTTTATCTTGGTACGCATAACGATATGAACCAGAACGAGTTCGATCCGACCTTGCAGACAGGAACCCGCGACAGGCTGGGACGCCATATGCAGTACCTCTCTGCAAAGTATCCGCCTGTGCAGTTCAGCGAGCCTATCGCCAGGGCTCTCAAGGAGCATAATAAGGTGATTCCTGAAACAGCCCTTTATGAGACCAAGACCGAGGCTCAGCTCATCGAACCTGAGACCGGAAGGATGAGGGTAGAACTCAAGGATGCTGTATCTGGCAAACTTTATAACAGACTTACTTCGATTTCCGACAAGATCTGGAGCCTTGACAAACTGGAGAGATTGACTGTCGCAAACGGCACTCTTGTAAAGTTCCCTGAAAAACCTGCAGATATGCCTGCTGATAAGGGATTTGCCGCTCTGACAGACCTTGAAATCTATAACTGCGCATATCTGGAGGATCCGTCTGCTGCCCTTAAGGCTATGCCAGCCCTGATATCATTAAACTTCTCGCAGAACTCGCAGAAGGCGGCAAATGTTTATGATGCCAATACACTCCTTCATGCTCTTGCAGGTGAGGACTCAAGGTCAGCAAAGAAGATTCAGATTCTTTATATGAACAACATGGGTATCACCGGAAAGATTGACGGAAAGAAACTTGCATCGATGAAGAGCCTTGGCCTTCTTGATCTGAGTGACAACAAGATCACTGAAGTGACTTCTTTCGGTAAGGAAATCAACCTTGTTCAGCTACACCTGAACAACAATCAGATTGAGAAGATAGGTACCAACGGAGAGGTGTTCTGCGGACTTGCGGACGTTGAGACATTCTCGGTGAGGAATAATAAATTGACTGAGTTCCCTGACATCTTCGATGCAAAGTCTTTGTATGGAATGGTAACTGTCGATTTCTCATACAACAACATCACACGTTTTGCAGGTTATGATGAAAAGGGACAGAAGACAGGAACAAACAAGGGTATCTATGTCGAGACCCTGACTCTTGCAAACAATCCGATTGACAAGTATCCGGTAATGTTCAGGGATACCGACTCGAAGATTGCTTTTGTTAACATGAGAGGGTGCGGAATGACAGAGATTCCAGACAGCGCATTCACTTATGATAACGCCATCTATCTTACTTCTTTCGACTTCTCTTACAACAAGCTGAAGGATCTTCCACGTGACTTCCATTCTGGTAACATACCGTATCTCTATGGTCTGGACCTGTCTTACAACAGCTTCACCATCCATCCTTTCGAGCAGTTCGATATGGCTGGTCTGACGGTTTTCGCTCTTCGCGGCCAGAGAAACGCCAAGGGAGAAAGATGTCTTAACGAATGGCCGACAGGTGTTTATCAGCATGTCGGTTTGAGAGGACTGTATCTGGGTTCCAACGATATCGGAGTCATAGATGATACAATATCCACTCTGTGCTATTATCTGGATATCAGTGACAACCCGAATATCGTCTTTGATGCGTCGGATATATGCTATGCTTGGCAGGCAGGAGCATATATACTCTTCTATGACAAGACTCAGACTATTCTTAACTGTCCGCTGATGCTTCAATAAAGGGAGGAATGAATATGAAAAGATACATTATATATTTGGCATTTGCAGTTGTCGCAGCTGCTTGTGCGCCGGAGAAAGAGATAGAATTTGCCCTTGATTCGACTGAACTCAATATAGGTCCGGAAGGTGGCGTACGTACCATCAGGATTGATGTCGGTGAGCCATGGACAGCGATGACCAATGAACCTTGGATTTCAGTTTCTCCTGCAAACGGTAAGGGAAGCGAGGAATGTCGCGTGGTTATAGACTCGACGCTTCTGAATGACGTACGTGAGGATGTTGTCAGAATCAGAACTGTCAGTGGAGACTATAAAGAGTTTTCTGTCACTCAGGAAGGCTTCCCTAAGCAGATCAGCATCAAGAAGCCGCTTGTTGAAATCAGCGACTTTGAAGTGCTTTCAAAGCGTAAGTTCGAGGTCGTGGTCAATACCAATGTTGATTTTGACGTTCAGATTCCATCTTCGGAGCCTTGGCTCACCTGCAAACCATACAAGGTGGAGCTTGACAGAGGTGCTCGTCCGAGAAATGTAACCCTCCAGTTCGAGTGGAATGTGAATCCGACCAAGAATATCAGAAAGGCGGTAGTTGACTTTATAGCAAAGGTTGAAGACACTGTTACCTCCGATCAACTTACGATCTCGCAAGGTGCAGCACCGAATATAGAGGATGTTGCCGGTACAGCTGCCGGAGACTCGCTCTCTCTGCTTTCTATCAGCAGATTCCTTGGATGTTGGTCAGAGTTTGATACTGGTGTAAGCATGTCGAGATGGGAGGGTGTAACCCTTCATAAGTCCGGAAAGGATAAGGGACGTGTCAAGTCGGCACAGTTCGTTTTCTTTGAGACAAATGAGCAGCTTCCATATGCCGTTAAGTACCTCACAGCAGCGGAGGAACTCTATTTCTTCAGTAATGTGAACTCCTTCCAGAAGAATCTGAGCCTTGGTGAGGATATCTGCGAACTTAAGAATCTCAAGAGACTGACGATGTTCGCTTATGGTCTGACTGAGATTCCTGAAAAAATCAAGGAAATGGAAAACCTCAGATTCCTTGACCTTGGTGGTAACAACTTTGCGTCTATTCCAAAGGTGCTTAAAGAGTGCCCGTCTCTTAAGGCTCTGATACTTACTGCCAACCAGAGAGGTAGCGTTACTGATATGAGCAATACCAATAAGAAGGATATCGGAGGTCTTGTAAACGAGACCCTTCCTGACGGATCGGGCAAGATGAAGTTCCCGCAGTGGCTTCTGGAGTGGAACCAGCTTGATACCCTCAGACTTTCTGTGAACTTCCTGCAGGGAACCATGCCGACAGACCAGGAACTTCTTGACAAGGGCTTTGCCGCATGGGATGTTGAAGCGCCTTTTGATCCGGAAAAGACAGAAGTGAACATTAAAGACTCTCTCGGTACAGCGGGTGTCAATTTCTTCAGGGAGAACAGGATACCGATGGTGCTTCCTGATATTGATTTCTTCTCAATCAATCTCAACAGATTAAGCGGAGAAATACCTCACTGGCTCAAGTATCATCCGAAACTTGACTACTGGACACCGCTTCTGCTTGTGTTCCCGCAGGAGGGTAAGGATATGAACGGAACACCGGCTGGATTCAAGGATGTACCTACCAACCTCAATTACTACTACCAGGTGTATGAGAAAAAGAAATGGAGTGATGTTAATGTTGTAGAGTAGGAGGGAAATATATGAAGATGATGAAAATTAGAAATATTATTATCCTGTCATCTCTTATGGTGGCAGGGTTGGCATCCTGCTCGATTGATGAGTCAAGGATGAATCAGGCAGATTCGGGCGACAAGATTTCTCAGGTAGCAGAGGATGCTCTTCCCGGACAGCTTATCGTCAAGTTTGATGCGTCGGTCAGTCGCGTGCTTGAGCAGGCTGGTGTCACAAAGAGTGGAATCGGCTCTCCTGCAACCCGCTCAGGTGTGTTGAGCGTGGATGAAATCCTTGATCTTGTAGAAGGTTATGAGATTGAGCGAATCTTCCCGGTGGACTCCCGTACAGAGGAGACTGCCCGTCATGAGGGACTCCACCTTTGGTATGTGGTACGCTTCTCGGAAGAATATCCGGTAGAGAAGGTGGCTGCAGACCTTTCAAAACTTGGTGAGGTCAACCGTGTGGAGTTCAACCGTACCCTCAAGAGGGCTTCTACAAAGAAGGCAGTTCCGTTTGTATCACAGGTTGTGACAAAATCAGGAACTTCTGTGCAGCTTCAGCAGAACGACCCGCTTCTGAAATATCAGTGGCATCTTGTCAACTATGGTGCTGACCAGCAGATTCCTGTAGCAAAACCGGATGGTGCGAAGGCTACATTCAAGAAAGGGGCAGATGTAGGAATGGGAAAGGTGTGGGAAAACCCTGATATGAAGGGTCACCCGTCAATCATAGTTGCGGTTCTCGATGAAGGCGTATGTTATGATCATCCGGACCTTAAGGCAAGCATGTGGGTTAACGAAGGCGAGACCTTGCGTTCACGTGAGGATGCCGACCAAAATGGTTACTGTGGCGATGTTCACGGCTATAACTTCGTACAGAATACTGGTGTCATCGCTACTGACAGTGCATACGATACAGGTCACGGAACCCATGTTGCTGGTGTGATTGCGGCTGAGAATAATAATGGTAAGGGTATTTCATCTATAGCCGGAGGTGTTCCCGGTAATCCCGGCGTAAGAATCATGTCATGTCAGATTTTTGCAGGAATGTATGCAGGTACCCTTATCGATGAAGTGCGTGCAATCAAGTATGCGGCTGACAACGGTGCAGTGGTACTCCAGTGCAGCTGGGGTTACATTTCCGGAGCAGCAAACCCATACGAATGGGGACCGCAGTTCTCTACAGACGAACAGTGGACTCAGAGCAATATGCTTGAAAAGAAGGCGCTGGACTATTTTGTACACCATGCAGGCTCTCCAGATGGTGTAGTCGAAGGTGGTATTGCCGTTTTTGCGGCAGGTAACGAGTATGCTCCTGCAGCAAGTTACCCTGCGGCATATTCTGACTATGTCTCGGTAGCTGCAACTGCACCGGACTTTACTCCTGCAGTTTATAGCAACTATGGCAAAGGGGTTACCATTTCTGCACCGGGTGGAGACCAGGACTATTATTATGATTATGGTGAAGGTCATGACAAGGGGTTTGCAGGTTGTGTCCTGTCAACAGTTCCATCTAATACGGCTATCGGTTTTGATCATGTCGTAAGTGGTGAGGCCATTGAAGGATCATATGCATACATGGAAGGAACATCGATGGCATGTCCTCATGTCTCAGGCGTTGTGGCTCTCGGACTTTCGTATGCCGCTCACAAGAGGATTCATGTAAAGGCAAAGGACGTGATCCAGATGCTGTATGATTCGGCATACAGGGATTCAGATGGAAAGGACCCTCTCAAGACCGTTTGTGAAACTGGCGAGAATAAGATATACTACAAATATGTGTCAGATCTAGGATCGGTGCACAAGTCAACCCTTAAGCTTTCAGATTACTACGGCAAAATGGGACATGGCCAGGTCAATGCCTATAATTTCCTCCAGAAGATTGCTGGGGAGGACGCAGGCAAACCGATGACTTTCCCGAATGTTTTCGTACAGACCGAGAGCAGTAAGGTTTATGATCCTACACTATATCTTGCCGGAACTGCCTTTGTTCTGAATGTTACAGATCCATCGGTTGCAAAGGCGGAGTATGTTGATGGCAAGATTGTGATTACTGCGGGCAAAAAGGCCGGTCAGACCAAGGCAAGCATAACAAACGGTACGGTTACCCAGGAGTTTGTGATTACTGTACGTTCTACAACAGGTAACGGCTGGCTGTAAGATGAAGAAATCCTTCCTCATAATGTCTCTGATGTGTATGGGAATCATCGCCCAGGCACAGATGATTATCGTTCCGAGGGAGAAACTGGATGCTGTGAACAATCCGCGACTGTCGGAAAAATCCACATCATTCAGATTTGAGACAGTAACGATAACGGCGGCGACCATGAATGAGGATGATGGTGTGCAGACCTTTGTATATCCGTTTGAGAATGTCTGCAGGGATACACTGAAAATAGGCAGACTTGTCACTTCATGCTCTTGTGCAGTGGCGTCATGCCCGAAGATGATTCTTGCTCCCGGTGAAACCTCAGAAATATCGGTCAGGTATAATCCGAAGGGACATCCGGGCCGGTTTGAAAGGAAGGTTTTTGTGTATGCTCAAGGGGAGGATGCCCCCGCGGCAGTACTCAGACTTATTGTGAATGTAGAGAAGGGAGCGGATGTGTCGGAGTATTTTCCGGTATCTATGGGAAATATAAGGGTAAGACGAAATGAAATTCATTTGACAAAAGGCTTGAAGGCTACAGAAAAATGTATATTCATCAATGTAAGCGACAAACCTTTGACGCTGCAATTCGAAAGAGCCTTGGTACCCGAGTGTCTGGGATTCAGGACAGAACCGGAAACGGTGGCTCCTGACCAGGAAGGCACGATAGTGATAGATTATGACCCGGCCAAAGGTGGTGAGAGACCACGTATGCCTGTTATGATAAAAGGATTGGGTGTGCCCCCGACACAGGCGGCGATAACCGTCTATATGAAATAGAAACAAAACATTTATTATGAATAAGATAAAATCAATATTTGCTGTTCTTGCTGTTGCCCTGGTTTCCGTGGCGTGCGGCAAGGAAGAGCCGGTAAAGGAGGTTGAACTTGATGTGACTCCCAACAATGTTGCAGGTGAATGGAAACTTGTGCAGTGGAATGGTGAGGGACTCGATGCTGACACTTACTTCTATATTGACCTTGTGCGCAAGGAAAGGAAGTTCACTATTTATCAGAATTTCGACAGTATGGGTGAAATGCCTCATATAGTTACAGGTGAGTTCAATATAGAGTTGAGCGATATAGGCGAGCCTATAGTTCGTGGTATGTATGACTATAGCGAGGGGTTCTGGTCTCATAAGTATCTTGTAACCAGCCTTACAAAGACTACTATGGTGTGGACATCAGTTGAAGATCCGGATTTTGTCCAGAAGTTTGAACGATGCTCTGTCCCGGCAGAACTTAAATAGATTGCTCTGTTGTGATGAAGTCGCTAAAGTTCAGATGTTTCTTTATTTTATGCCTGGTTTCTTCTGCACTTTATGCTCAGCAGAATCCTGACTACAAGGCGTACATCAACCGTTTTGATGATATAGCCGTTTCAGAGATGTACCGAAGCGGTATTCCAGCCAGCATAACCCTGGCCCAGGGACTCCTGGAATCCGGTGCAGGCAAGTCGCAGCTGGCCGTCAGGAGCAATAATCACTTCGGTATAAAATGCCACAACGACTGGCAGGGAGGCCGTGTGTATCATGATGATGATGCCAAAGGTGAATGTTTCAGAAAGTATGACAAGCCGGAGGATTCATATCGTGACCATTCGGACTTTCTGAGATATCGCGACAGATATAAATCCCTGTTCGAATTTGAAATTACGGACTACAAGTCATGGGCTCATGGCTTGAAAAAGGCAGGATATGCAACAGATCCGAAATATCCTTCCAAGCTGATTGACCTGATAGAGACATATCGTCTGTATCAGTACGATACACAGAAACCTGTCGCTTCAGCAGCGCCTGTTGCTAAACACGACCAGGTGAGTCTCACCCCGCCGCCACCTCCGTCCCAACTGGAGCAGGCCGTACGTCTGGATGTGAGCAGACGGGAGACTTTCCGTTTTTCTCTTTCGCGACAGATGTACTCGCAGAATGGAGTTGCGTTCATTTATGCCTCCGAAGGCGAAACATATGAAAGCATCGCCAAGGCTAACGGACTGTTCTTGAAGGAACTTCTTAAATTCAATGACCTGAAAGCTAATGCAGAACTTAAGGCTGGTACGGTAGTGTATCTGCAGAAGAAGAAAAATTCTGCGGCAAAAGGTGTAGAAATGCATGTGGTAGAAAAAGGGGAGACCTTGAGGGGGATTTCTCAGAGGTATGGTGTGAGAGTCAAGGATCTGTGCAGGATCAATCGCCTGGAAAATCCGGATCTCATCAGAGAGAACGATATCCTGAAATTGAGAAAATAGTCAAGTATGAAGAAAGTCCTGATAGCAATCTCTGTCGCTCTGCTGGTAGCAGGCTGTGTCTTTGCATCCATCTTTTACATAGATAACAAGAAAGGAAACTTCTCGGAAGATAATATCCTTTATGTTTATCCGGATATGACATCTGAGGACATCCTTGATAGTTTGGCATCCGTTACCCTGAACACCCGCAGTCTGGCAAGATGTTTCAGGAAAGAGGATGTTTCGCAGAAAGTCAAACCGGGCAGATATGTGATTAGCAAGTCTGCGGCTGGCATTTATGTGGCGCGGATGCTTAAATACGGATGGCAGACACCTGGCAACCTCACCCTTTCTGGAACCATCAGGAACAAGGGCATTCTGGCAAAGAAGATATCTGATCAGATGATGGTAGATTCTGCGTCAGTCGCTTCTGCACTCGATTCAGCTGAGTTTCTGTCCGGTTACGGCTTTACCCCGGAAAATGTCTTTGCTCTTTTCCTGCCGGACACCTATCAGATGTATTGGACCGCTTCTGTCAAGGATATTTTTGACAGGATGAAGAAGGAGTATGACGCCTTCTGGACGCCTGAACGTGTTGCAAAGTCAGAAGCCTTGAAACTGACACGTATGCAGGTATCAATCCTTGCATCAATCGTCAGTGGTGAGACTTTGAAATCTTTCGAATATCCGCTGATTGCAGGAGTGTATCTCAACAGGTATCGCAAGGGCATGAAACTTCAGGCGGATCCGACCGTGGCGTTCTGTCATGGCTATACGCTTGACCGCATCCTCAAGAAGCATCTTTCCATAGATTCACCATACAATACATACAAATATGCAGGTCTTCCTCCGGCACCTATAAATGTACCTCCGAAAGCCTGCATCGATGCTGTCCTTAATCCGGATAGGCATGGGTACATATATTTCTGTGCGAGCCCTGATTTTGACGGGACCCATCGTTTTGCGGTTTCGTACACAGAGCATCTGAAAAACGCCCGTGCATTCCAGCGTGCCCTTACAGCCAGACGCAAAGCCGTGCAATAGTGTTGTGATGTGTAACTGCCTGAAAATCAGTGTTATATAACATTTACGGTGGGTTAAAAGGCCCACCGTAAATCGCTTATTGTGCTGATTCTCAATTATTTGAGTACCACGCTGCTGTAGTGCGGCCCAAATCTTTCGAACGCGGCCCGGTCAAGTTCTTCCTGATGGTCAGGGTGGGCAATGCTTATGAGCAGTTTGGCGCGCTCCTGCATTGATTTTCCATAAAGGTCAACTGCTCCGAACTCAGTAACCACGTAATGCACATGTGGACGGGTCGTTACCACTCCGCCACCTTCTATGATTGTCGGAGCAATCTTGCTGCCGCCCTTGTTCGTGCATGAAGGCATTGCTATGATAGCCTTTCCCTGCGGAGCCAGTGATGCTCCATAAACGAAGTCAACCTGTCCGCCTACACCTGAATAGAATTTTGTACCTATCGAGTCTGCGCAGACCTGACCGGTAAGGTCTATCTGCACTGCCGAATTGATAGCGGTCATCTTCGGATGCTTTGCGATAACAAACGGATCGTTGGTATATCCCACATCCATCATGGATACCATCGGATTGTCATCGATGAAGTCATATACATTCTGCGATCCCATGAGGAAAGTCGATACCAGTTTTCCCTTGTCAACGCCCTTGTTCGAGCCGTTGATGACTCCCTTTTCTACAAGTTCGAGAACGCCGTCTGCAAACATCTCCGTATGCACTCCAAGGTTTTTGTGGCCTCCGAGCTGGGCAAGGACAGCATTCGGAATGGCTCCGATACCCATCTGGAGACATGCTCCGTCGTCGATCAGTGCGGCGCAATGCTTTCCGATCGCGATTTCCACATCGTTCGGCTCGCTGAAATGTGCCGGCTCCAGCGGAGTGTCTCCCTCGACGAATATATCTATCATATCCATCGGAATCATAGCTTGACCCCATGCTCTCGGAACATTCCTGTTTACCACAGCGATGACGGTCTTTGCACATTCGATCGCCGCCAGAGTTGCATCCACCGATGTTCCAAGTGAAACATAGCCATGTTTGTCAGGAGGACATACCTGAATCATCGCCACATCGCAAGGAAGGGCTCCACATCTGTATAGTTTCTGGGTTTCGCTCAGGAAAACCGGTATGTAGTCGGCGTATCCTGCCTGTACACCTTTGCGTACATTCGCGCCCACAAAGAAAGCCTGATGGAAGAATATCCCGTCGAATTCAGGGGCTGTATAAGGTGCAGGACCCTCTGTATGGAGATGGTGGATGCGTACATCACGCAATTCGCCAGCCTCGCCCCTTGCGCAGAGTGCGTCAATCAGGATCTTAGGCGCGCTTGCAACGCTGCTGAAATGTACGTGGTCGCCTGATTTTACGACCTTTACAGCCTCCTGGGCCGAAACGTATTTGATTTCTTTAAGCATATTCATCGGTTTAATCTCTCAAAGATAATTATTTTTCATTTAATTCGTAACTTTGCATGGATGTCTTGACTTCGCTCGACATGACTATAACATTGAGGTCAGACTTTGCACTAATATCAAAAAATATGCATACAAGAGAAGAAAAACTCCAGGCCTTCGGACGCATACTCGATGTGCTTGACGAATTGAGGGAAAAATGCCCGTGGGACCGCAAGCAGACCAATGAATCACTGCGCCCTCAGACTATAGAAGAAGTTTATGAACTCAACGGTGCCATTCTGGCCGGCGATGAGCGGGAACTTTCCAAGGAACTGGGCGATGTGCTCCTTCATGTGCTGTTCTATGCCAAGATCGGCGAAGAGAAGCAGAATTATGATATTGTAGATGTGATAAACTTCCTGTGTGACAAACTTATATACCGTCATCCTCATGTCTTCTCGACAGCAGAAGTCGGTGGCGCCGAGGACGTCATCAAGCAGTGGGAGATGCTCAAGACCAAGGAGAAGGACGGCAACAAGACAGTGCTCTCCGGTGTTCCGGAAGGACTTCCGCCGCTTCTGAAGGCATATCGCATGCAGGACAAGGCCCGCGGAGTAGGTTTTGATTGGGAGAAAAAGGAAGATGTCTGGGAGAAGGTAAAGGAGGAACTCGGAGAATATCAGGCGGAACTTGACGCTATGGCTGCAGCGACAGACGAACAAGAGCGCAAGGCAGCGTATGACCGCGCCGAGGATGAACTTGGAGATTTCCTTTTTGCTACTGTCAATGCGGCAAGACTTTATGGACTGAATCCGGATACTGCTCTTGAACGTACCTGTGCAAAATTCCGTCGTCGTTTCACATACCTCGAACAGCAGACTATCCGCAAAGGACGCAATCTCAAGGATATGACCCTCGCCGAGATGGATGCCATATGGGATGAGGGAAAAGCCCTTGGTCTTTAACGTCATCCTGAGCGAAGCTTTAACGTCATCCTGAGCGAAGCGTGAGGATCTAATACAACAAACAACTATGATATACGATTGGCAAGAGAGGACAGCGATGCTGGTTGGCAACGAGATGCTCGAGCATTTCAGGAACTCGACAGTTGCCGTGATCGGAGTAGGTGGCGTAGGAGGATATGCCGCAGAAATGATTGTAAGGGCAGGTGTGGGACACCTGATAATTCTGGACAGCGACGATGTTTCTGTGACCAACAAGAACCGTCAGTTGCTCGCTCTGGACTCTACCGTCGGACGGCCGAAATGTGACGTGCTTGCAGAGCGTCTGCTGGACATAAACCCTGACCTTGATCTGATTATAATAAAGGAATACCTGGAGGCGGAGAAGGCAGCAGATGTGCTGGGAAGCTACAAGATAGATTTTCTGGTAGATGCGATCGATACGCTGTCGCCTAAACTTCATCTGATAAAATACTGCATGGACAGCGGCATTCCTCTGGTGTCTTCAATGGGAGCCGGAGCCAAGTTTGATGCTACAAAAGTGCGTATTGCAGATGTGTCAAAGTCCTTCAACTGTCCTCTGGCTTACATTGTACGCAAACGCCTGAGGTACATGGGTATCAAGAAAGGATTCAAGGTGGTGTTCTCGGAAGAACTTCCGGACAAGGATTCCATTGTTCCATGCGAGGACCGCAATAAGAAATCTCAAGTCGGAACGATTTCCTATATACCTGCTGTGTTTGGATGCACCTGCGCCCAGGCTGTAATCCAGCATCTGATGCAGACCCACGAGCAGAAACAATAGAGTGGTGTTCGGTAAAAGACACCTCATGCTCTCGGAACATGACAGAATTTTATTATCTTTGCACGCTTAAATAAACCAGATATGGCAGAGAATTCACTTTTGGAGAAGGTATTGGGCCTTCAGGAGAAATATGAGGCACTTCAGGCGCAGCTTTCTGACCCTGAGGTCATTTCGGATATGAAGAAATTCGTACAGCTCAACAAGGAGTACAAGGAACTTACTCCGATTATTGAGGCTGGCAACGAATTCAAGAAAATCATCGAGAATTACGAGATGGCAAAGGAAATTCTTGCCAATGAGAAGGATGAGGATCTTCGTGAGATGGCCAAGGAGGAAATAGCTGAGATCGAGCCGACTCTCCCTGAGTGGGAAGAGAAGATCAAGCTTCTCCTTATTCCAGCCGATCCGCAGGACAGCAAGAACGCTATTCTTGAGATCCGTGGCGGTTCTGGTGGAGATGAAGCTGCCATATTTGCAGGTGACCTTTTCCGTATGTACACAAAGTACTGCGAGACACGCGGTTGGAGAATGGAAGTTACCAATCAGGCGGAAGGTGCAGCCGGCGGTTTCAAGGAAATTGTCTGCAAGGTTTCAGGCGAAGGCGTATATGGCGTGTTGAAGTATGAGTCGGGCGTACACCGTGTACAGCGTGTGCCTCAGACCGAGACTCAGGGCCGTGTACATACATCAGCAGCTTCTGTAGCAGTCCTCCCGGAAGCAGACGAATTTGATATCGAGCTTAACATGAACGATATCCGCAAGGATACATTCTGTTCTTCTGGTCCTGGCGGACAGTCTGTGAACACTACATATTCGGCTATCCGTCTTACCCATATCCCAACCGGACTCGTGGTTCAGTGTCAGGATGAGAAGTCGCAGCTCAAGAACTTTGACAAGGCTCTCGCCGAACTCCGTACCCGTCTCTATAATATGGAGTATGAGAAGTACCTCGCAGAGATTTCAGCCAAGCGTAAGACCATGGTGGCAGGTGGTGACCGTTCTGCAAAGATCCGTACCTACAACTATCCTCAGTCGCGTGTCACCGACCACCGTATCAACTACACCATGTACAACCTTCCGGTTTTCATGGACGGTGCCATCCAGGATGTGCTTGACCAGCTTGTGATCGCCGAAAACGCCGAGCGTCTCAAAGCAGCAGAGTAGGGCATCACGGAACAGTTGTCATTCAAGACTGCATAGGCGAAGTATATATCAGCGCTGTGGATTAATCTCCACGGCGCTTTTTGTTTTATTTGGTGTTCTCGTTCAGTTGTCTGGTCGCCCGATTGTGATTCGTATTTTGGTTCCGTTTCTATGTCGCTTGCTTTGCTGAGACTTGTGACCTTGTTCCGTCGTTGGGGTTCGTATCCTTGTTTCGTTGCTGAGCTTCGTGACTTTGTTCCGTCGCTGAGATTCGTGATTTTGTTTTGCTGTAGGGTAGAGCCGTGTTTCCTTGTCGTTTTGGTGCATAGGGGTCAAATGGGCAGACCCCTGTGCACGCGAAAATGCAATAGAGGGTCTGTAAGCGGGATAGCAGTGCATAGGGGTCGCGTCAAATGACCCCTGTGCACGGAATCTACTTGTGCCGTAAAAACATTAAAAAAGAGAAAAAACATAAAAAAGAGAAAAAATCCGACATGCAAAATTGAAAATAGGCTCAGGCTTATAACCCAAATGCTAATTTTGGCCCGGAAAATAACATGAAATAATGATGGAACTTACATTGAAGAATCTTTTCGACGGCAACTTTTATCATCTCTGTACGGAAGGACTGGAGGCGGAAGTCATAGTCAGAGACAACGAAGATTTCCGGGTGGCATGCAATTATATCGCGTTGGCGGCCTGGCGGACGCGTGTGTTTATAGTCGCATTCTGTGTAATGTCAAATCACTTCCATATCCTTTCCGCCTGTAAAAATAGAGATATGGCAGAAAGATTCCTTCGACTTTTTAAACAGATGTACGCAACCTATCTGCATAACAAGTATCATATGAAAAGCCCTCTTAAAGGAGTTTCTGACAGCGTGTCTCTGATAACCGATATAAACTATTTGCGAAAATGTGTCGCTTATATACTTCGTAATCCAATCTGCGCGAAGATATGCCTTAAGGTTGAAGATTATCCTTGGTCAAGTTATCCTGCATATTTCAACACGGCCCATGATCAGTTCTGCCATAGTGTACAATCTCTTAAAGGCAGACGCCGTAGACAGGTGTTGAGGTCGGCGATGGATGTGGAAGGATGCCCATATATGGTTGAAGAGGACGGTAACATTACACTGGAGTCATTTGTCAGAAGCGATATTGTTGAAGCGGCTTTCAAGCATTCTGGCCGGTATTTCCTATTTCAGTTGGGGAGTTGCAATGATGCACGAATGGAGTACGAGATGGTTGTCAAACCCCTTGTTACATCTGATGACCAGGAACTGTTGAGAGCAGCACAGAAAAGAGCCGCGGAGTATTATCCGGGACACGAATTCTCAGATCTTTCAGTTGGGGAGAGATGCGCAATGTTGAAGAATCTGTTCTTTAACAATAAAACTTCAGTGCCTCAATTGGCACGTGTGCTTGGGCTGCCTCGCAGTCTGGTACGTAAAATTCTCAGCACATAAATGCGTCATGTGTTCCGTTGCGGTGCATAGGGGTCAAATGGGCCGACCCCTGTGCACGCGAAAATGCCATAGGAGGCCTGTAAGCGGGATAGCCGTGCATAGGGGTCGCGTCAAATAACCCCCGTGCACTGCAAATTGCATTCTGGACCGCCATTTGACGATTGGCGTGCACGGGAGTCGGCTCAAATAACCCCCGTGCACCGAAATTAGAAGATTAGTCTTATTTCTTTGCGAACTTGATGCAGCACCAGTTGTCAATGGTGTCGTGGCTTACATATTCCAGACCGGCATTCTGTGCGACAGCCACAATCATCGGCATGTCTTCAAGGTAGAAACCGCTGACAAACAGCAGGCCGCCCTTGCGGATGCATACAGAATAAGTAGGAATGTCCTGCAGCAGGATGTTTCTGTTGATGTTTGCAAGAAGTACATCATAAGAGTTCCTCTGCAGCAGTGAGGCGTCACCGCAATATGTCTCTATGACCTTTCCCACTCTGTTGAGACGGGCATTGTCATAAGCGGAAATCGCCGCTACCGCATCTATGTCGATTCCATATACATGCGCCGCCTTCATCTTTGCGGCAAGAATCGCAAGTATGGCAGTTCCGCAACCCATGTCCATCACAACTTTTCCGCGTACGGCATCTTCATTTTCCAGCAGAGCGCGGCACATCATATAGGTCGTCTGGTGATGCCCGGTGCCGAACGCCATCTTAGGATCTATGGTTATATTGTAGCGTGTCTTCTTCAAGCCTTCGTGGAATGAAGCCTTGATGGTGCATTTGTCGTCCACGACAATAGGAGTGAACTGGCTTTCCCAAACGGCATTCCAATTGACTGCCGGCATCAGGTTGGATGTGAACTCCACTTCAAATCCGTACTCGGATACTCCGTCCAGCACGACCTTCAATGCCTGCTGGCTGTATAACTCCTTCTGGATATAGCATTTCAGATATGGATCTTCTGCGGTGAAGGACTCAAAAGGGAGTTCGCTTATTTCCGCTGTCACAATCTCTGCATTCTCTTCGCTGTACGGTGTGATCTTTACCGCAACTTCAATGTATTCCTGACTATTCATTGTTTGTTGTATTTGTTCGTTATGAGATATCTCGACTCGCCTGGGCTCGCTCGATATGACAACCTGTGGCTCAGTATGACACCGGTCAGTTCTCTGATTGCCCGTCAGTGTTTTCAGCCTGCTGGTCTGCCTCCAGCTGTTTCTGTTCATCGGCAGATAGCTCTTCCATCTGCTGGTCAACCGCCTGCACATATCCGATCTTCTTCTTGTGCTCCTCGACTGCCCTGAGACTCGCATTTGCCTTCATCACTTCATCAACCCCCTTGTCGAACACGCTTCTGATGGACTCTACAAGGTTTATCTTGGTGTTGTCTATGACCGTCGAGAATACTGGCACTTCTCTGCTCTTATACTTCGGTTTTCCGATCTTGAACTTCATGTTGTCGAAGTCCTGTCCATATACATCCATTCCCAACTTGACCAGGAAAGGCGACTTTATAAGCGAAGCATGATATCTGAACGACATGTCCATATTCTGCACGCCGCTCAGTCCGAGCATATACCTGTCCATTTCGACGATGAACGGAAATACCTCCACCTTGCTGTCCTTGATTATGCCCTCGACAGTCATCTTGTCTATATGACCTTCTTTTTTGTTCTTGAACACCAGCAGTCTTGCCATTTTCTTGAACATGTCATTGTCCTTGATGTACAGGTCTTCACCGCCTATGCGCATGATTCCGTTGATGCTCGGCATTATGATGTTCATGTTGGTGTCAATCTGAGCCGTCGCCGCAAGTTCGCAGTTCAACATACCGCCGAATGACTTCAGAAGAGGCATCAGGGTGTCGATGGCCGGCATAAGGTTGATGACCTTTTCTGCTGTTATGTCCTTGAAGTTCAGGCTGAATCCTGTCTTTATATCTTTCTTGCTCCTTGTGGCATAGAAACCTTCCAGGTCTATCTTGCCCATGTTCGTAAATGCCTGGGTGTTGGTCATCTGTACGCAT
Organism: Candidatus Cryptobacteroides sp.; assembly: GCA_045127685.1. Classification (GTDB taxonomy): domain Bacteria; phylum Bacteroidota; class Bacteroidia; order Bacteroidales; family UBA932; genus Cryptobacteroides. The sequence goes on along the minus strand of JBGVQP010000017.1, from coordinate 17,204 downwards.
CTGTCCTTCATCAGCAGATTTGCAGTGATCTGGTCTATATGAAGATCGGAATAATTTATGTCTGCCGCCGTCAACCTGATATCAGCATTCAGGTTTCCCGGTACGACAATAAGTGATGGAGCGGCCACTGCAGCAGAGTCAAGAAGAATCTCCTCCATGAACTGTTCGTCGTCGACCTCATCCGAAACATTTACATTTCCATTGAAGGAAGTACCGCGTGTATATGCGGCAAGGAGCTGGTTGGCATTCATCTTTGCAGATGAAATGTCCGCATTCAACTTCAATGCACCTCGTCTGCCCAGAAGTGCGCGGCGAAGTCCTGTAAGTTCTCCTTTTACGGACATGTCTGATTCTCCGGTCCTGATGGAAAGACTGTCAATGCCCACCCTGTCGTTGTTGAAACTTAATTCAAATCCGTTGAGGCTGTTTCGCAGAGGGAAGTGGGGAGTCATCAGGTGTCCGCCACCGACCTGCATCTTTCCGTTCAGGTCCCATTCACGGAAGTATTTGGCAAGTCCTTTATCCAGACTGATGTCGATATCGTCATTCTTGAAATCGCTTTCGCTGACCTGTACCGGCGAGCGGAACTTCCCACGGTTAAGAGTCCAGTGATGCCTTAACAGGGAATCTTTCGGGATGTACGGATAAACCCTGGCGAGCGAATCAATGAATGCATCCATCTTCTTGCGCTTCTCAAATGTGTTCATGGAAGCGGTCACGCGGATATTTGCGTCGCTTATCATCCCTCGGTTCACGTCGTATCTGACTGAAATCCTCTTGTTGCGGCTGGTCAGCATCAGCATAGGAACCGAAGGCTGTCCCTTTTTCGGAAAGATGTTGAAGCTGTTCGATGTCTCATTAAGGCGCAGGGACGTTCCATCCGAATCCTTGAATGAAAGATGTGTCGCTCCTATGGCGCCTCTGAAAGGACGGATCTTATGAGTGCTGTCTGCTGCAATTTCCGTATCTGTGGCATTTTTGGCAGAGATCTTGAACCCGTCCGCTTTAAGGGTAATGGCGTCAGTATAGCGGATGTCTGCCTTCGCAATCTCTCCGCTTATTCCGACCAGATTCATCACTCGGGAAGAGTCTCTGCGCGAGGTTCTCTTCTCCGGTCCCAGTTTAATCTTTACTCCATCAAGCACTGCACTTATGGTGTCCCTTGACATTTCTACCGCAATCCCATCTCCCAGGATCTCTCCTGTAAGGGACGATGATGAGAAGTTGTAGATATTCAGCTGCGACAGTCTGGCTTTTCCCTTTACAAGTGCAGACAGGTTGCCTTTTGCCTGTATGCCGAGACTGTCAGGCAGGAAGGAATCAAGAGAATCGAGATCTGCAAGAAGGATACCGTCTATATTCAGGTCCGGGTCATCGCCTAGCAGGTCATCCGCGCCTGCTACGGCAGTCAGTTCCATACCGTGCATGCCGGCGTCCATCTTGCTGATATTCATATTCAGCTTGCCTGATCCGGCAACTTCTGCTTCTGCCTTGAATCCGATTTTCAGTGTCTGGCCCGGGAATCCGTCATATGCAATGCTGCAGTCCGGAATCGTCAGCTCTGCGAGCATCTGTGGAAGTTTTCCGGTCTGATGGTCAAAATGTCCGTCTGCATGAACCGTCATATTTATCTCTGCGTCTGTGCTGACTTTACCGGCTTCTGGTATGATGTGGGATGCGTAATCCTTCAGCAGAGTCTCTACTTTGCATCTGTTGATGCCCAGGTCGGCCTTTACGGCAGTTTTGCCGGACATGAAGCGCAAGTGTGCATCTCCATATAGTGGAATGTGAGCGATGTCGACTTTCATATTGTTCAGGGCCACCGCCAGAACGCTGTCCTTTGGCAATGAAAGCGTTCCGGAAATGTTCATCGGCACACGGATGCGTCCGAATTCTCTTGTAGCTATGAATGCCTTTGATGCAAGGTCTATGTCAACTGCCTTTCCGTTCTCATGAAGATAAAGTCTGTCAATTCCTGCGGCCAAGGTGTCCCTGGATATCCTTCCCGCCACGAACATGCTGTCCAGAGTAAGACCGACTTTGCTTCTGTTTACTTTCTTTGAGTTTATCTGTCCGTTGAGTATCAGCCTCTTCAGGCCCACGGCAGCGAATATGGTGTCCTTGCAGTCTGTATACACAATGTGTGGCTTTCCTGTCATCATTACCTTTCCGATGACAATCTTCGGAAGCTTGCCCGGTGCTTCTGTCGTATTTTCATCTTCTACTTCTGCCGATGCCTCGCCCGGAGTGAATATATCCCAGTTCGCTCTGCCGTCAGCGTAGGCGTGGGCAAAAATACGTGGTCTGTCCAGCCTCATATATGGAACCTTGATCGTACCGGTTGCCAATGCAGGCAGGCTCAGCCCGACTGAAAACCTGTTGAATGATGCCAGTGTGTCAGCAATCTGTGAGCAACCGGCATGCATCAGATGTCCCTGCACGCCGACCCTCTCAAGGCTGTCAAACCTTTCTGCAGGATATGTCAGCGACACGTCATCCAACGTCAGGGTCACCGCCGGGAATCTCCGGAACAGGGAAACCTTCGCCTTGCCGAATTTCAATTCGCCATCGACATAATCAGCAGCCACGCCGTTTACAATGCGTGTCAATACCGGACCCGAAAGTACGATTTCCAGAACAATCATCAGTCCCAGCAGTATGCCGAGAATCCACAGAAGAGGTTTGAGTATCTTCGAAAGCATCTTACCTTGATTTAGTATAAAAATACAAACTTACAAAAGTAGCAAAAATCGCGAAGAATTCTACGTCATTGCGAGCGAAGCATTTTACGTCATTGCGAGCGAAGCGTGGCAATCTTAACAAAACCGTTGTTTATAACAATTCTGTTTTTTAAATTTGCGTCATTAAAATCATAAGCCATGGATAAGCCTTTTGTATATGACAAGTATGTCACCGGCAAGAGTTTTGTCGGTAGAAAAATGGACTGCAATATCCTCGGAAATCTCTTGGAAGCCGGTGAGAATGTAGTTATGTATGAACCTCCCAAGAGCGGTAAGATGTCTGTCATACAGCAGACGCTGTTCAACCTTCGTGCGAAGGGCAAGCAGTTTATGGTCATACATGTCAACATGCTGAACGTAAGGACAGTGGAAGACTTTCTCGTAAAGTACGGAACCTCTGTGATACGGCCGATGTATTCTACTGCAGATGAATATGGGCGAGTGGTTTCAGAATATCTCGCAGGGACGCATTTCGTGTTTGACCGTGACAGGTTTTCATCATTCGAGGAGGTCGTGTCATTGAACTGGGAGCCAGATGTGACCGATGTCGAGGCTATGTTCCGTCTGCCATATCGTGTGGCGGACGAAAAAGGTATCCCTCTTTTCATCATCCTTGAGGAATTCCAGAATATTATGAACGACAAGGATTATGAAGATGTCCTGAAGGCCATGGAGAAAGTCCTTGCAATGAAGGAGAAGTCGGTGTCTTTCGTCTTTACAGGCTCCATGGTGAATGCCATGAAGTATATCTTTGCCGAGAGGAAGTTCTTCTATCGCCAGGTCGAGCATCTTCCTCTTCAGAAGGTTGATGACGCGGAGATTACCGAACACATAGTCAGAGGATTCATGATCGGAGGTAAGGTGGTCGAAAGGGAACTGGTTGTCGGAGCATGTGAACTTTTCAGAGGTCAGATGTGGTATCTGAACCATTTTACATCCATCTGCGACAATCTTACCAAGGGATACATCAATGAGGGGATCCTTCTGCAGGCGCTCAAAACCTTGATTTCCATTCACGAGCCCCGCTTCATCTCAATTATCAACGATCTTACGGACCATCAGTTGAGTCTGCTTCGTGCAGTTCTTGACGGGGTGGTGAAGTTCAGTGCCTCTGATGTCATAGAGAAGTATAAGTTGAATTCATCTGCGAACGTGCGTCGTGTGAAGGATGCACTCAAGAAGAAGGAAGTATTGACATTCAATGAGAAGGACGAGCCGGTCATTCTTGACCCTCTGTTCGAATACTGGGTAGGTAAATATTATTTCAATATACGATGAAGAAGAAAATTGTAGTCTTGACCGGTGCCGGAGTTAGTGCCGAGAGCGGAATAACCACCTTCCGCGACAGTAACGGACTTTGGGAAAATTTCAAGGTGGAGGACGTCGCATCAATAGAAGGATGGTACGCAAATCCCATGCTGGTTCTGGATTTTTATAATGCACGCAGAGCACAGCTGGCAAATGTAAAGCCTAATGATGCACATAGAGCCATAGCTGAACTTGAAAACGAGTACGATGTGACCGTGGTGACCCAGAATGTTGATAATCTCCACGAAAGGGCCGGCAGCACCCGTATAATCCATCTTCACGGCGAACTGACCAAGGTGCGTCCGGAGAATACATATAACGAGATGGACGGCTTTTCCGAGGAGTCCGTATTTGATATCGGCACTGAAGCCGTCACTCTTGGAGATCTGGCTCCCAACGGAGTCCAGTTGCGTCCGCACATCGTATGGTTCGGCGAGGCAGTGCCCAAGATAAATCTCGCGATCGATGCTGTGGAGGCGGCGGATATCCTGCTGATTGTGGGTACATCCCTCCAGGTCTATCCCGCTGCCGGTCTGTATGCGTATGCGAAGTCGGACACACCTATATATATAATAGATCCGAAGGATGTGCCTGTCCATGACGGCCGCATAACTCATATAAAGGAGGTTGCGACAAAGGGGATGGAGACTTTTAAAAATATGGAATTTATTCTTCGACCATCGCTTTAAAGGTTCTTGCAATGCCGTGACCGAACAGCCTGAGCTTTTCCGGAGTCACCTCTGCGCTGTTTGCATAGACGAACGGGGTTTCTATCGTACGTGCCACCTTGATGCCGGGAATATTCAGGAGGACCCAGTATCTGGCACTCAATCCGCTGCTGTAATTGTTGTTGGTGTTCCAGTCCACACCGAACGGCAGGTCGTCTGATGCTTTGTAGTTCAGCCCGCCTTCCTGGTGCTTCTCAAGCAGTTCTGCAAATATCTTTTCCATAGGACCCGGGTTGGGTGCTAATGGCGAATATATATGCTGGTCGGCGTGAGTCGGGTTGTGCAGGTCTATGTATATGTCAGGTTGTACCTTAAGCATCAACTCAGCGAATGCTTTTGTTTCAGGGAATATAAATTCAGTGTAGTCTCTATTGTGGTTGTGCGGAATTCTTGTCTTTCCCTGCTCTCCATCAATGGTTCCGTCCATATCCATGAACGGAAGTACATTGAGTTCGATGTTCTCTCTCAACCATTCTCCCAAAGGACTGTCTTCAATGAATGCGGAGACAATACCTTCAGTTATGAAACTTGCCGGTGCCTCTGAGGAGTGGTGGCGGCAGGTCACAGCTACCGATAACTCGTGAGTCCCGTTTTCCGGAGTGATCTTGAAGTATGGAACATCTCTTCCTTTGACAGACTTGCAGAGTACTCCGGTTTCATATTTTCCTGAATGTGGGCCGTTTATGAATGAATACCACATTTGAGGTGTATATGGATGACATTCGTAGAACCACACTTCCGCAGCGTCGTTCGGGAATTCATAGGTGAAATGAAATGGGCTTGAATTACCTTCTGCAAGATATCCATAAGTCTGCCCCTTGTCGAGAGATACTACAGGGCCTCGCTGGGCAATTACTGCACTTTTTGTAAATACGAATGTGAGCCTCTTGCCTTCAGCACCCTTTACTCGGAAGGCCCAGTAAAACCAGTCTTCCTGTGAATCTCCGAGATCCTGATGGACATAGATGGTGTCATTAGATATCTTTTCGACAATAATATTGCCTGCAGGCAGTTGGTTGTCGATGGTCAGATTGTCTCTTGAACAAGACAGAAGTGATACGAATGTAAATGTGGCTATGCCGATCAGACTGTGAAATTTCATGATATTGAGGTGTTTATTCGGATGGCAAATATAGTAAATCTTGTCTGAACCGTAATATCATTCAACGCAAACGGTTGCGTTGTTTTATAGGGTGAAATCCTTTTGAAATCTGAATAGTATAGGATAATTTTGCGGATTACTATAATTATTTATCATGCAGGTACTTGATATAATAACCATTATATTATTTTCCGTGGGAGTGCTTGTCACGGGAATATCGCTTTCAAGGTCAGGAAAGGATCTGAAAGGCTTTTTTGCAGGGGGAGGCAATATCCCTTGGGGAATCAGCGGCCTGTCGCTGTTCATGGGCTTCTTTTCGGCTGGAACTTTTGTGGTTTGGGGAAGTATTGCTTATTCTTATGGAGTTACAGCCATAGTCATACAACTGACGATGGCAGTCGCCGGTTTTGTTGTCGGAACCATGATTGCACCAAAGTGGCAGCGTACGGGTGCACTTACCGCTGCAGAATATATAACTGAAAATTTTGGGGCGGGCACTCAGAAGGCATATACATACATTTTTCTGGTCGTATCCGTCTTTACTTCCGGTGCTTTCCTATATCCTGTTGCTAAGATTCTTGAAGTCGCGGCAGGTATCCCTCTTACCTGGTCTATCCTTGCATTGGGATTCTTCTGCATAATATATACGTCATTGGGTGGACTTAGAGGTGTGATGGTGACTGATGTCCTTCAGTTTGTTATTCTCTTCTCTGCAGTAATCATTGCGGTGCCTTTGTCCTTTTCCAAAATCGGGGGAGTCGCGGCACTTCTTGAAAATGCCCCTCAGGGATTCTTTGATTGTTTCAGAGGAGAATATTCCCCATGGTTCATATTCGCATTCTGTCTGTACAATGCGGTCTTCATAGGAGGTAACTGGTCTTATGTTCAGAGATATACTTCTGTGTCTACGCCATCGAGGGCGCGGAAAGTGGGCTGGCTTTTCGGTGGACTTTATCTTATCAGTCCGATATTGTGGATGTTGCCTCCGATGATATATAGGATTTTGAATCCGGAGCTTGCCGGTTTGGAAAATGAGAATGCATATCTTCTGATGTGCAAGGCTGCATTGCCTCAGGGCTTGCTTGGTCTGATGCTCGGAGGTATGGTATTCGCCACCGCCAGCTCACTGAACGGTTCGTTGAATATTTCTGCAGGTGTACTTACGAATGATATATATAAAAGTCTCTGTCCAGATGCTTCGGACAGGCGGCTGATTTTGGTAGCTAGAGTTTCTACGATATTCTTCGGACTTCTTGCTATCGCCGTGGCATTGATGGTTAAGTCCATGGGAGGTATAGTCAATGTGGTGATAAGTGTTGCTGCGCTTACTGGTGTACCACTTTATCTTCCTGTCATCTGGTCTATGTTTTCGGCCAGACAAACAGGCAGGACTATGCTGATTGCTACCTTGGTGTCGCTTGCGGTGAACCTTTTCTTCAAGTTCGCGGCTCCAGTTCTGTTTTCGTTGACACTTTCCAGAGGGCAGGAAATGATGCTTGGAGCCCTCACGCCTGTTGCAGTCCTTCTTATTAGCGAAGTATATTTGAAATGTACAGGTGCAGAAAAACGTCATGTCGCAGTAAAGAATAATGGTAGGGACTCTGTTGGCGGTACTGGAGAGCAGACCAACAGGTTTACTAATCGTGTACTTGGAATAAGCATAGGAGTGGCAGGAGTTCTCGTTTTTGTGCTCGGATGTATATCAGGTGCAGGTGAAGTTGTCCCAATGCTAGTAGGTTTAGGAGTCGCTATTACGGGTCTGTTTATATTTTTGAAGTCAAGGAGATAGATATATGGAATTTTTTATCGGAGCGGACAAAAGGACGGTCCGGACTCTTTGTCTGGATGTTGAGGTCGCTGTAATTGGAGGAGGCCTTGCCGGCGTATGTGCTGCTATATCTGCGGCTAGGAAGGGTGCAAAGGTCTGTCTTGTCAATGATAGACCGGTGCTCGGTGGAAATGCTTCAAGCGAAATAAGAGTATGGGCATTGGGCGCAACCGCTCATATGGGTAATAATAACAGATTTTCCCGAGAGGGCGGTATAATCGATGAGATTCTTACTGAAAATATGTACAGGAACAGGGAGGGAAATCCCATCTTGTTTGATATGCTCCTGATTGATAAGGTACTTGCAGAAAAGAATATCGAGTTGATTCTCAATACATCTGTATTTGAGGTCGAGTTGGCTGAAGGTGAATCCCCAAATCATATAAAAAGCGTTACAGGTTTCTGTGCATCAAGCGAAACGCGCTATGTGATAAACGCAGAAATCTTCATAGATAGCACCGGTGACGGGATTGTGTCCCATCTTGCCGGGGCAAGCTATAGCATGGGGGCGGAAGATAGGGATGCTTATGATGAAAAGTTCGCACCGGACCCGCAGAAATATGGAGAGGTGATGGGGGACACCATCTTCTTTTATATGAAGGATACCGGAAAACCTGTGAAATACATCGCGCCGGACTTCGCGTTGAAGGATGTGGACAAGCAGATATCCAAACTCTCAAATGTTGATTATTTCAATACTGGACATCATGGGTGCAAGTATTGGTGGCTTGAATGGGGCGGAAGACTAGATACCGTGCATGATACTGAAATCATCAAACGTGAACTTTGGAAAGTGGTGTACGGCATCTGGGATTATATCAAGAATTCAGGAAGATTTCCTGAAATGGAAACATATACTCTGGAATGGGCCGGGATGATACCAGGTAAGCGTGAGAGTCGTAGAATAAAGGGTTTGTATACGTTGACACAGAACGATATTGTCGGTCAGAGAGAGTTTGTTGACGCAGTTTCATATGGAGGCTGGGCTATAGACCTTCATCCTGCTGATGGAGTATATGCAGATGGTGCGGCATGCAATCAGTGGCACAGCAAGGGTGTATATCAGATTCCATATCGTTGTTTTATCGGTGATGATGTTGATAATCTGTTTTTTGCAGGAAGAATAATATCTGCCACTCATGTGGCAAATGGCTCGACGAGGGTCATGTGTACATCTGCTCATGGTGGTGCTGTTGTTGGTACAGCTGCTGCCTTGTGTGTGAGGAACTCTCTGATGCCGGCAGATTATTGCGCTGAGGATAGAATTGTGGAACTTCGTCTTGCGCTGGAGGAAAGCGGACATTTTGTGCCTGGCTGCATGGATGAAGATAAGACGAATCTTCTGCATTCTGCAACGCTGGTTCCAAGCAGTACATTAGCATTCAGTGGATTTGCTCCGACATCGTTCAAGAAACTTGAATATCCGATCGGACTTATGTTCCCGGTTCGAGGCAGGATACCGGCATTTGCTGTAAGTGTATCTTCTGATGAGCCTGCTGAAGTAAAACTGGAACTGAGGAAGTCAGGCAAGATACAGAACTATACTCCTGATCGGACGTTGGAGAGTAAAGTGTTTAATGTTAAGGCAGGAGAACAGAAATTGAGAGTCGAGTTCGATTCTGTGATAGAGAATGAACAATATGTGATGGTGTCCATCAGCTCGGATAAAAAGATTTCTGTAGGCGTGTCTGATAGGGTATTGACATCTGTGGTCACGGTTCTCAATCAGCAGAATCGCGCCGTGTCTAACCTTGGCAAACAGGTGTCCGACGGCACAGACGGATTCGAATCGTTTGAGTTCTGGTGTCCGGAAAGAAGGCCTCAGGCAGCAAATCTTGCACTGGAGTTTGAAAATAGCATGAATGTCTTCTCGGTTGAAAAAATGAAGAATGCATGCAAACGTCCATATATATCCTCCAATGCCTGGGTGGCGGATCCACTTGATTCCGCACCCGCTATGCAGCTCAGATGGGATACAGTGCGGACGATACAGGAGATTACCCTTTTCTTTGATGCCGACTTCGATCATGCAATGGAACCGATTCAATTCCAGCATCCGGAGAATGTAGTACCGCAATGTGTTCGGAGTGTGATAGTTTCCGACGCAGATGGAAATATTTTGTATAGTACTGGTGATAACCATAGCGCAGTCTGTCGTATTGTTCTTGACGAACCGGTAATGACTGATGCTCTGAATGTCAGTTTAAGACATACCCAGTATGCGCCAGCTTCAATGTTTCATATTACAGTACGATAACATGAGGTCTTATACTACGATAAAGGATATTGCCAGAGAACTTGGAGTTTCCCCTTCGACGGTTTCGCGAGCTTTAGCAGATAGCGGCGAAGTAAGTGAAAAGATTAAGGGACTTGTCAAGACTAAGGCGGAGGAGATGAACTACCATCCCAATGTGCTCGCAAGGAACCTGTCATCCCGAAAAAGTGGGGTAATAGGTGTCATTGTGCCAGAGTTCGAGACAGGCTTCTTTCCGAGGGTCATTCTAGGAATTCAAGACACTCTTGCAAAAGAGGGATACCGGATCCTGATCACTCAGTCGGGCGAATCTGCACAGCAGGAAAGGGAAAATCTGGAACTTCTCCTGGGAAATATGGTGGAGGGCATAATTGTGTCTGTTGCGAAGGAAGGTGGTAATGACGATGCTTTCCGGGAAGTTATTAGGTCGCAGATACCTGTTGTGTTTTTCAATCGGGTCTATAATCTACCAAAGGCTTCAAAAGTCATAGTGGATGACAAGTCGCTTGCCTATGCCTCGGTGTGCCATCTGTTTGAGCAGGGATGCAGAAATATTGTCCATTTTGCAGGCCCTCAGAATCTTGAGGTTGCAAAGAAAAGGGCAAAAGGATACATGGAAGCTATGTGTGAGTTTGGGAATGGAGAAGATGCAGAAATTGTGGAGGCGGGAATCACCTTTGACGATGGCGACAGAGTGGTAGCAAGTCTTATGGATCGCAGGAAAATATTGCCGGATGCGATATTCTGCTTTAATGACAATCTGGCTATAGGAGCAATGAGAGCATTGAAGAAGGCTGGTTTCAGGATACCTCGGGATGTTGCAGTCGTCGGTTTTTCTGAAACAGAACTTGCGACCATCGTGGAACCTAATCTGACTACCACTGTGCAACCGCGTTACCAGATGGGGGTGGAGGCTGCAAAGATAATGGTGGAGCAGATACGGACACGCGGAAGGTCAGTTCCTACTAATATGACTCTGGAAGGATACCTCAATATAAGGGAATCATCAAAAATCAAATAATATATAGTTATGAACATCAATCAGAAGGACAGATACGATTGTCCGCAATGTCATGTTCTGCAGATGCAGACAGACAGTCCCGTTCTTACGGGTAGTAATGAATCCGGTTTCAGAAATCCTGATCCGGATGAATCACAGTTTGACTGGAATAACCATTAATCCTGATGCCATGAAAAAGAATTTATTCAGATTTTTTGTCTGCTGCGGGATTTTGGCAGCGGCAGTCTCTTGTGTCAATGAAAAGCCTCTTGATACAAATGAAACCGAGCTTGTCTACATGACGTTTGATGCGGGTACAACAGGTGTTAAGTCTACATTTACATCTGACTATAAGGAAATCCACTGGACAGTCTCGGATGCGATAAGTGTCTTCTATCCTATGGAGGACCAGACATATGCAAATGCAAAGTTCACAGATGAGGAACTTACTTCACAGAGCCCGACAGCCCATTTCTCAGGTGAGGCTACAGTGGCAGAAAAGTACTATGCGGTATATCCATATGATGCTAATGCCAAATGCTCGACAGATGGAGTGATCACAACAATGCTTCCGACAGTCCAGGTTGCGACCGCAGGAACTTTCGATCCTTCGGCATCCCTCGCTGTGGCAACCTCAGGGTCGGCGAAGTCTTTCAGCTTTGCAAGCGTATGCGGTTGGGTAGGCTTCGAGATTCCTGAGGGTGTGACTGATATCGCGCAGGTTACACTTGCCGGACTCAACCATCTGAACCCTATCGCTGGAGAAGTGAACATTTCTGAAGACCTGACCGTCATAACTACAGAAAACAACGACGCAAACAATGTTGTGCTAGTTCCGGCTGAAGGTCAGGATTATATTCCTGCAGGAAAATACTATATGAGTGTGATTGCCGGCCAGAAGGAAGGTATAACCGTCAGAGTAGTTACTACTGATGGAAAGTATGGCCATAAGACTCTTGAGAATGCAACTCTTACTGTGACTGCAAACAAGAGGATTGCCCTGCCGGTATATAATGCGGAGGATTATGAGTGGGAAGCTGATTCCGATGTGTTGAAACTGGAGTTCTCTACAGCTTCTGGAGGAGAGAATCAGCCACTTGATGTTGATGTCCCTGGAAATTCGGGTGTGGATGAGGTCACAGTTACTACCGGTAACTTGAAAGGAACACAGCATAGTTTTACATTCGCTACCACTAGACAGACTATTAGTGGCGGAAGTCTCAGAATGGCAAAGCGCCTTGACTATATACTTTTCCCTGCAATAGAGAATAAAAGACTTGTTGAGGTGAAACTGGTGACAGGGCATTCAAGCGGAGATTATCGTGCAGCCATTTGTCTACCATCTGAGAATAACTCTGGTGAATACGTGGAGGTTGCAGGAGGTGAAGGCCGTTATACGCCTAATGCGGTAGGTGGACTTACAGTTTGGACCCTCACTGGCACAGAAGCAGGGGAAGCATATCGTCTTGTCAGAACTTCCCATAAGGACTTTTCAGGCTCATATGCTACCAATATGAGGGTCACTTCTGTCGAGTTGACATATGTAGGAGCGTCTCAGCCTGATGTCGTGATCGATATGCTCAAGCCGGAGTGCATGACATATCTCGGGACAGGATCGTATGGAAGTAATGCGGAACTGAGTAAATTGACCTTTGACTTCCCACAGACTTCTGCCACAGATGTGAATGGAATTGCTGAAGCAAAAGCCATGGACTGCTATTCTTATACAGTAAATGGAAATGTTTATAGTGTTATAGGATTCACAACTTATATGCAGGGTTCTGATCAGCCGACATCTTCATACTACTATTGGTCAGAGGGAAAGTTCTGCTTATTTGGAAAGCAGACAATGAAACTTCCTGCAATAGCCGGATACAGGTTGGCTACAGTTACGGCAACTACATCTGCGAAAGCGAAATTGATCGTTTCCAAGGATCATTTGACCTCTAGCGGCCACAAACTGCTAGATGGAGGATCAACAAAGGATCATAGTATTGATGTTCTGTCACTCACGTCAGCGAATACACCATATTATATCGTGACAGCAGGTGCGGATATAGAATTCTCTGAATTTAAACTGATATACACCCCAGCAAATTAATAATGCATTTCCCACTCGATAAGCACATGATGAAGGCCGTCGTTCTGGCGGCTTTCATATCCTGCAGCCCTCAGATAGATGAACAAGGAGTTCAACAGGTTAGCTTGACTGATGTCTCGCTGACTGTCTCGGCTCCAGAGGGAAGGCAGTGGCAGGAGGGCGAAGTCATAAGCGTTTATGACGGTTTCGCTCCGCGTGACTTCACTGCTGCTTCTACCGGCACAGAAGTGACATTCAATGGAAAGGCTGCAAAGGCTGATGTCTATCATGCTGTCAGTCCAGCATCTTCCTGCAAGGCCTATGACGTTGATAAGTTTTCAGTGTCAGTACCAGCTGTGCAAGGTGCTTACAAGGATACCTATGATCCTTCGGCTTTCATCATGGCTGGAAAGAGTGAAGGAAGTACTATTTCCATGGAACCTTTGTGCGCTCTGCTGAAAGTGGAGCTGGAAGAGGGCAATTCGGACATTGTCACTCTGAAGTTCTCTGATGTGCAGGGCGGACTGCTGTCGGGAATGGCGGTGGTCACTGCAGGATCGGACGGTAGATACAGATTCGGTGTCCTGGGCAGCAATGACGGGGTGTCTCTGGTTCCTACTGGTGATAGCGAAAGCATTCCTGCCGGAACATATTATGCCGTGGTATATCCTGGTGTCATAAAGGAAGGACTTCTGGCATATGCTGAAAGTGCCTTCTATCCGCCGGTGTCTGTTCCCGTGGATAATATCGAGACATCAGATGGTGTGATCTCATTAGGAAAAATCAATCCTATGGCTCAGATGGCGGAGGAAGAACCTGACGATCCGTCGTCAGATCCATCAGGTGTTCATGGGTTTGATTATTCGTCACTGAAATCATCGGGACATCCTCGACTGATGCTTTCAGCCAGAGATTTCGTATCGTTGAAAAAGAGGATTTTCCTCAATCCGCAGGACAATGATGCATTGGTGAGAATACACTCTGCAGTGATTGCAAAGGCAGATAAGAATCTTTCTTCCGCACTTCCTGTCGATCCTTCATCCATGACAAAGAACGGTTCGCTTGAGGAGGCAAGGCGTGTTCTGCATACGCTCTTCACCTGCTCATATGCATACCGACTTACCTCCCAGACTAAATATCTGGACAAGGTGCGCGAGACGTTGAGGGCGGTATGTGACTTTTCATCCTGGTATCCGCAAAGTTATCTTACCACTGCCGAATATTGCTTCGGAGTGGCTCTCGCATACGACTGGCTTTACTACGAACTCAGTCTTGAAGAAAGAGTTGCGGCTCACAAGGCAATCAAGGAATTGGCCTTCAATACCGCCGAGTCGTCATCATTCTATAACAGACGTAACAACTGGAATCAGGTCTGCAACAGCGCTCTGATACAGGCAGCAATCGTTCTTTATGAAAAAGATAAGCAGGCGTCTGTATCTCTTATTGAGAGGGGAGTGACAAATAATTATTCGTGTCTGGATAATATATATGGAAAGGACGGCGTATATCCGGAGGGATATGGCTATTGGGAGTATGGCACCGTATATCAGACTATGATGGTGCATGCCCTCAAATCTGTCTTCGGCCATGCTGGTCCCATAGAAAAACATGAAGGTTTCCTCAAGACTCCTGACTATATGCTGTATATGTCAGATGCCATCGGCACATTCGGATATTCGGACGGAGGGCGTTATAACCCGTCTCCAAGACTGCCTCAATGGTATTTTGCATGCAGCCAGAACCGTCCTGAACTTCTTGTAAACGAGATGCGCCTTCTTGAAAATGGAGAATATTCTTCAGCGGGAATCTATCTTCCTATGGTTCCTGCGATTCTTGCAGGATATCCTGACCTGAACCCGGAATCTCTTGCTGCCCCTTCATCCAGGTTGTTCAGCAGCAATGATGTCATGCCTCTGGTAATAGGTAGAATAGGCTGGAAGAATGATGAAACAGACATCTATTTCGCCATGAAGGGGGGATCATGCAATACATCTCACGGTCACATGGATGTCGGAAGTTTTGCCTATAATGCTTATGGCTGCAAGTGGGTGGAAGAACCATTGATGACCGGAGGCTATGCCCAATACGAGGATGCCTTGTCGGCAGAGGGATATTCCTTCTGGAGTTTTGCCCAGAAATCCTACCGCTGGGATGTGTTCATTACGAGCAATCTTGCCCATGCCGGTCTGATATTCACTAATAATGACGAATCTCTCGACAAACTCCACGATACTGATTATGATGTTGCTGCACGTGCAGAACTGATACAGACCTATGACATTGCAGACCAGATTGGAGGAACTTTCGACATGACTCCTCTGTATAAAGGACAGGCTGCTTCGGTGAAAAGGACAATCAGATTGGTCGGAGGTGAACTCAATATTGTGGATGAGGTGACGGCCTTGTCGGATATGGATGCTGAACTTATGTGGCGCATCCCGACAAAGGCAGCATTGAAAGTAGAAGATGACTGCATAGTCATGACTCATTCAGACAAGAGCCTATATCTTTCTGCAACGGCATCCGATGAGGACTGTTTCCCTGCGTATGCAAGTTGGGAGATGAAGCGTCCTACAGGACAATGGAACTGGTTGGATAGGGCATGGGATGCTTCGATTAGCGGATATTCTGTTGCAGGTTGGACGCTTACTGTTCAGAAAGGCAAGACTGTGACTATTAAGTCTGTATTTAGCAAGATACCTCCTTTCCAGAGCAACGTAGGTGTCGGTAATGAAAAACCTCAGATCTAACTCAGTCGCTATGAAAAGAATAACTATACTCTCGATTATTACAGTAGTGGCGGCCTTTGCTTCTTCGTGCGGCAAGGATATTCCGCAGAGGGACGATAGCTTGAAGGATATGTGTTTCTCAGTCGGAGTTCTGCCGTCGAGGTCATCATTTGACGGAGTGGATATCGTATGGACCTCAGGTGATAGGATAGGTCTGTATGACAATACTTTGACCAATAGAAGGTTCGTTACGGAAAGCAGCGGAGTGCGGACTATTTTTAAGGGTAGATGCAAGGAGTCGGATATATATTATGCCGTTTATCCCTATGATGAGCAGTCGCAGATGACGCAACCAGGTAAGACAATCATCTGCATCCCTGAATCCCAATGCCTTGTGTCTGGTTCATTCGACCAGGGAGCGAATGTCTCTGCAGGAAAATGCCAGGCTCTAGGTCCGGATAAGGAAATGATAATGAAGAACGCCGGAGGATATATAAAGATAGTTGTGCCGGAAACAGAGTTCGATATATTGTCCTTGAAGGTATCTTCTTTGTCAGACAGTCCGCTTGCCGGAAGATTTATCGCTGACATAACCGGTGATTTTCCGGTACTGGAGGCATCATTTGAGTTGTCATCCTCCATAAACCTTACAGGAAATGTCACACCAGGGGTGTATTATATTGTAGCAGCTCCTCAGAAGGAAACTGGACTACGGGTCGATGTCGTGCGCAATGATATGTATAGCACATCCCTGGAGTACGAGTCAGCTATTGTTTCAAGAAACTCAGCCTCGGGCAGCACTCTGGAACTGAATTTTTCTGATATTCAGTGGGAAGAGCCTGAAAAAGATGTCGTTACAGTGAGGTTCCTTGATGAAGGAGGAAAGATCGTACAGGAATTTACAACTGATATTCCTCTTGGAGTAAGCGGTTTTGATACTACTCTAAAGGATCTGACCTATACGCATGTGTCAAGCGGACTTGACTTCAGATTTTGCACTTCACATTTTGCAGTTAATAGCAATAAGGGCCTGAGGATGGGCTCCAAAAACGGTTTTATAACGATGCCTGGCATTGAAGGCAAGTCTCTTGTCAAAGTCAAGGCTTACATCAATACCACTGGCTATAGTGCCGGTATTTATGCAGACTCGGATGAACTGAAACTCGTGACAGGAGGAGATGTCAAGACTATCTCAGAAGCAGGACTTTACGAATGGAATATCAGCACCACAGAAAATCAGGCTGTCAGACTGGTAAGAGGTGCAGAAGATGGGAATACATTCAGAATACATTATTTCAATAGTTCGTTAATTTTATAAAAGTTACACCGCGGCGCGAACGCCGTAGAATAAAAGTTCTTTGAAATCAGTGTTATTTAATCGCATGTTCGGAGATTTTCCGGACATTGCAATAAATCGATCCACCATTGCAGCGT
>JBGVQP010000016.1:0-61682 GCA_045127685.1 Candidatus Cryptobacteroides sp. | reverse complement strand
GCCCGCGAGGTAAAACGCGCGAAATTGGTTGCAAAGTACGCCGCTAAGAGACAGGCTCTCAAGGAAGCAGGTGATTGGGCTGCTCTCGACAAGCTCCCTAAGAACTCAGCTGCTTGCCGTATGCACAACCGTTGTTCTCTCACTGGACGTCCAAAGGGATATATGCGTATGTTCGGCATCAGCCGTATCCAGTTCCGTGAGATGGCAAGCAACGGTCTCATCCCAGGCGTAAAGAAGGCAAGCTGGTAACATATGACCAAATCCGTCGAATGACGGTAATACAATAATTTATTAATAAACTTTTGGATATCGGACGCTTCCGGGCGTCGGTTTTCAACAAAAACAAAACAAAAAAATGACTGATCCAATAGCAGACTTCCTCACCAGGGTACGTAACGCTTACCTTGCAGGAAAGAAGATCGTAGAGATCCCATCATCTAAGATGAAGGTAGCTCTCACAAAGATCCTTTGCGAGAAGGGTTACATCCTCAGCTACAAGGTAGTTGAAGGCTCTCCTTGCAACACAATCAAAATCGCTCTCAAGTATCACCCACAGACCAAGACTGCGGCTATCAAGAAGATCATCCGCGTGTCTAAGCCAGGTCTCCGTAGATACACAGATGTAGAGAACATGCCACGCGTTCTTAACGGACTCGGTATCGCTATCCTTTCTACATCAAAGGGTGTCATCACTGACAAAGAGGCACGTGATCTCAATGTAGGTGGTGAGGTTATATGTTATGTATATTAATCTAAAACAAAACAGTAATGTCAAGAATAGGTAAATTGCCTGTAAACCTTCCTGCCGGAGTCACTGTTGAGGTGCTCCCTGGCAACGTTGTTAAGGTTAAAGGACCTCTCGGCGAGCTCAGCCAGAAGGTTGACGTTGACATCAACGTCGCTGTAGAGGGTACAGAAGTTAAGTTGACCCGTCCGACTGACCAGCCACGTCACCGTTCACTTCACGGTCTCTATCGTGCGCTCATCAACAATATGGTTGTCGGAGTTTCACAGGGTTACACAATCCGTCAGGAGCTTGTTGGTGTGGGTTACCGTGTAGATGTACAGGGTCAGATCCTCATCCTCTCTCTCGGATTTTCACACGAGGTTCAGATCCTGCTTCCTGCAGAGATCAAGGCTGAGGCTGAGCCAGTTAAGAAGGGACAGAACCCAGTACTTTGCCTCAAGAGCGCTGACAAGCAGCTCATCGGCCAGGTAGCAGCTAAGGTTCGTTCACTCCGTAAGCCAGAGCCTTATAAGGGTAAGGGTATCAAGTTTGTCGGCGAGACACTTCGTCGTAAGGCTGGTAAGTCAGCAGGTGCTAAATAATAGGAGGACTAGATTATGGCATTGAATAAGATTGAAAGAAGAAAAAGAATTCACTACCGTATCCGCAAAGTCGTTAATGGTACTGCTGAAAGACCAAGAATGGTTGTTTTCAGAAGCAACAAGCAGATTTACGTACAGGTTGTTGATGACTTGAAGGGCGCAACTCTTTGTGCAGCCGCTTCAAATGACAAGGCACTTGCAGCAGAGTGCAAGGGCAAGAGTGGTATCGAGGCAGCAGCTATCGTTGGAAAGGCGATCGCAGAGCGCGCTCTCGCAGCAGGAATCACTACTATCTCTTTTGACCGTGGTGGTTACCTCTATCATGGAAGAGTTAAAAGTTTGGCAGACGCTGCCCGTGAAGGTGGCTTAATTTTCTAAGAAACTATGGCAAATACAAATGTTAAAAGAGTAAAGACATCTGACCTTGAACTTAAGGACAGATTGGTAGCCATCCAGAGAGTGACAAAGGTTACTAAGGGTGGTCGTCACTTCAGCTTTGCAGCAATTGTTGTAGTTGGTGACGAGAACGGCGTTGTAGGCTATGGTCTTGGAAAAGCTAATGAGGTTACAACTGCTATTTCAAAGGGTATCGAGGATGCAAAGAAGAATCTCGTGAAGGTTCCTATCCTCAATGCTACTATCCCACACGAGCAGGAGGCTAAGTTCGGTGGCGCTCGCGTATTTATGAAGCCAGCTGCTCCTGGTACAGGAGTTAAGGCCGGTGGTGCGATGCGTGCTGTATTCGAGTCAGTAGGTGTACACAACGTGCTTGCAAAGTCAAAAGGTTCATCTAACCCTCACAACCTCGTGAAGGCAACTGTTGCCGCACTTGTTGAGATGAGAGATGCCTACACTGTTGCAGGACTCCGTGGTATTCCAATGAGCAGAGTATTTAAAGGTTAAGGAGGACTGAACAATGGCAAAACTTAGAATTACTCAGATCAAGAGCAAGAGTGGTGCAACCAAGAGACAGATCGCAAATCTCGAGTCTCTCGGTATCCGCAGGATGCATCAGACCGTAGAGGTTGAAGTGACTCCAGTTACCAAAGGTATGGTAGAGAAGGTCCTTCACCTTGTTAAAGTAGAGGAAATTTAAATTTGGAGGAAAGAAAGATGAAATTGAATAATCTTACACCTGCTGCAGGCTCAAAAGGCAGAGAGAAGAGAATCGGACGCGGTGAGGGCTCAGGACACGGCGGTACATCAACCCGTGGTCACAAGGGTGCTCAGGCTCGTTCAGGCTATTCTCGCAAGCTTGGCTTCGAGGGAGGTCAGATGCCTATCCAGAGAAGACTTCCTAAGTTCGGATTTACAAACCCTACAAGAGTTGAGTACAAGGCTATCAACGTAGCTACTCTTCAGGCTCTTGCAGAGTCACACAATCTTTCAGTGATCACTATCGACACTCTTCGTGAGGCTGGATTCATCAACAAGAATCAGCTTGTGAAGGTTCTCGGAAACGGTGAGCTCACTATAAAACTGGAAGTATCTGCAAACGCTTTCTCTAAGTCTGCAATCGCTAAGATTGAGGCTGTAGGTGGCACAGCAACAACTATCTAATAAAGATGAAGAAGCTAATACAGACAATTACAAACATCTTTAAGATTGAGGAGCTCAGAAAGAGAGTGCTCTATACTCTCGGACTGCTCGTAATCTATCGCCTTGGAAGCTTTATCGTGCTTCCGGGCATAGATTCGGCTCAGCTCGCAACTCTTCAGGACAGCTCTTCAGAGGGTCTCGTAGGCCTTTTGAACATGTTCTCCGGTGGAGCGTTCGGCAACGCCTCAATCTTTGCGCTGGGTGTGATGCCATATATCTCGGCATCGATTGTCATTCAGCTCCTTGGTGTTTTCGTCCCTTACTTCAGGAAACTCCAGATGGAGGGCGAAAGCGGACGCCGCAAGATGAATCAGTACACAAGGTTCCTTACCATTGCTATCATCTGCATCCAGGGTCCTGCCTATATGGCAAATCTTCACAGCCAGATTCCAGCAACTGCGTTCACAGCAGTAAACGCACTCGGTTGGAGCAACTTCTGGTTTAATCTTGTATCGACATTGATCCTTCTCGGAGGTACAATGTTCGTAATGTGGCTCGGAGAGCGCATCACAGACCGCGGTATCGGTAACGGTATTTCACTTATCATCATGGTAGGTATCATCGCACGTCTTCCATACGCCCTCACAGCTGAAATCGGTGAGAAGTTCACTATCAACGGTGCCGGTGGTCCACTCCTCCTTATCGTTGAGCTCGTGATCCTCTTCTTTATCTTCGTCGCAGCTATCGCGCTTGTTCAGGCTGTCCGCAAGGTTCCTGTACAGTACGCCAAGAGAGTTGTCGGAAACAAGCAGTACGGCGGTGTACGTCAGTACATCCCTATGAAGATCAATGCAGCCGGCGTTATGCCTATCATCTTCGCTCAGGCTCTGATGCTCTTCCCGATGATTTTCTCGCAGTTCGACGCAACAAGAGGTTTCGCTGCTGTAATGAGCAACTATACCGGTTTCTGGTATAACTTTACATTCGCAATTCTCGTAGTACTCTTTACATATTTCTACACTGCAGTCACTGTAAACCCTACAATGATGGCAGACGAAATGAGAAAGAACAACGGATTCATCCCAGGTGTAAAGCCTGGCAAGAAGACAGCGGAGTATCTTGACTCAATCATGTCAAGGGTTACTCTCCCAGGCTCTATCTTCCTTGCTCTCATAGCAATCCTTCCGGCATTCGCTATGGCGCTCGGAGTAAACAACCAGTTCGCAAGCTTCTATGGTGGTACTTCCCTCCTGATCCTTGTGGGTGTTGTTCTGGATACTCTCCAGCAGATTGAAAGCCACCTTCTGATGCGTCACTACGACGGATTGATGAAGACCGGTCGTCTTACAGGACGCTCGGGCATGTAATTCCCAAAAAAGTTCTTTGAAGATGGTCAGGCCAAAAACTGAAGAAGAAATAGCGCTGATGCGCGAGAACGGTATTCTCGTCTCGAAGACATTGGCTGAGGTCGGTAAGATTGTTGCCCCTGGTGTGACAACTCTTGAGTTGAATAGGGTAGCAGAGACCTTTATCCGTGACAACGGAGCTATACCAAGCTTCCTCGGATATGATGGCTTTCCTTACGCGCTCTGCATTTCTGTAAACGATGTCGTAGTTCACGGATTTCCGTCAGACTACGTCCTCAAAGAAGGAGACATCGTGTCAGTGGACTGCGGTACGTTCTATAAAGGATACAACGGTGACTCAGCATACACCTTCCCTGTCGGGGAGGTGGATGCCGAGACCCGAAAACTCCTGGATGTTACCAAGGAATCACTATACAAGGGAATAGCGGCAGCTGTGGCAGGAAACAGGACTGGTGATATAGGACACGCGGTGCAAACGTATGCAGAGTCATTCGGGTTCTCTGTTGTCCGTGAATTGGAAGGACACGGAATCGGCAAGGGACTGCATGAGGGACCAGGCGTACCGAACTACGGTCGCAAGGGTCTCGGCAAGAAACTCGTCGATGGAATGACAATCTGTATCGAACCGATGATCAATGCTGGCTCCAGAAATGTGTATTTAGCTAAAAATGGTTGGGCAGTACACACGGCGGACCACAGGAGGTCAGCGCACTTCGAACTTACGGTTGTTGTCAGAAAAGGCCAGGCTGAATTATTGTCCACCTTCGACTATATAGAGGGAAATGTTAAATTTTAATGTGATTATTGATGCCAAAACAATCAGCAATCGAACAGGAGGGCGTAATCGTAGAGACCCTTCCTAATGCAATGTTCAAGGTTGAACTTGAGAACGGGCATGTCATCATCGCCCACATCTCCGGAAAGATGAGGATGAACTACATCAAGATTCTCCCGGGGGACAGAGTAAAGGTGGAAATGTCACCTTATGATTTAACCAAAGGAAGAATTTCTTTCAGATACAAATAAAACTTTAAGAAAATGAAAGTAAAAGCATCCATCAAGAAGCGCAGCGAAGATTGCAAGATCGTAAAGCGTAAAGGTCGTCTTTATGTAATCTGCAAGAAGAACCCTAAGTTCAAAATGCGTCAGGGATAATTTCTAATTGTATAACAATTTTAAGTTAAGATAATTATGGCAAGAATAGCCGGTGTTGACTTACCTAACAACAAAAGAGGAGAGATAGGTCTTACCTATATCTTCGGTATCGGTCGCAGCTCAGCAAGGAAGATCCTTTCACAGCTCGACATCGATTTCGATACAAAGGTTGGAGAGTGGAACGACGAGCAGATCGCTGGTATCCGTAGCGTAATCGCTAACGAGTACAAGATCGAGGGAGAGCTCCGTTCTTCTATCCAGATGAACATCAAACGTCTTATGGATATCGGTTGCTACAGAGGAATCCGTCATCGTATCGGTCTCCCTGTACGCGGACAGAGCACCAAGAACAACGCCCGTACAAGAAAGGGTAAGAAGAAGACAGTTGCAAACAAGAAGAAGGCTACTAAATAATCCTGATGAATTATGGCAAAGAAAACTACATCAACTAAGAAGAGAGTTGTCAAGGTTGAAGCTTATGGCGAGGCTCATATTTCATCAACCTTCAACAACGTTATCGTTACCCTTACTAACAATATCGGTCAGGTTATCAGCTGGTCATCTGCTGGTAAGAGCGGTTTCAGGGGTTCAAAGAAGAACACTCCTTATGCAGCACAGGTTGCAGCAGAGGATGCAGCAAAGACTGCATATGATCTTGGCCTGCGCAAGGTAAAGGCATATGTAAAGGGTCCTGGTGCAGGACGTGAGTCTGCAATCAGAACTATCCACGGTGCAGGTATCGAGGTTACAGAGATTATCGACGTTACTCCAATGCCACACAATGGCTGCCGTCCAAAGGGCCGTCGTAAGGTTTAATGTGTAACTTATTAATGAATTGATAAACTATGGCAAGATATACTGGACCAAGTACAAAGATCGCGCGTAAGTTCGGCGAGCCAATCTTCGGTGCCGACAGAAACTTCGAGAAGAGAAACAATCCTCCAGGACAGCATGGTCTCGCAAGCAAGCGCAAGAAGAAGTCTGAGTATGGTACTCAGCTTAAGGAGAAGCAGAAAGTTAAGTATACTTACGGTCTTCTTGAGAAGCAGTTCCGTAACCTTTACGAGAAGGCTTCACGCATGAAGGGACAGAAGGGTGAGAACCTTATCATCCTCCTCGAGTCTCGTCTTGACAACCTTGTTTACCGTATGGGTATCGCTCCAACAAGAGCAGCTGCACGTCAGCTCGTTTCACATGCTCACATCACTCTTAACGGTGTTGTATGCAACATCCCTTCAGCAAACGTAAAGCCAGGTGATGTTGTAGCAGTAAGAGAGCGTTCAAAGAGCCTTGAGGTAATCACAAACAGTGTTGCTTCTGCAGTTAAGTACTCTTGGATCGAGTTTGACGCTAAGTCACTCACAGGAAAGTACATCAACACTCCTGTAAGAACTGAGATTCCTGAGACTATCAACGAGCAGCTTATCGTCGAGCTCTACTCTAAGTAATAATTAACACCTTAACAAGAAATAATATGGCAATCTTAGCATTTCAGAAACCGGACAAGGTGATTATGCTTGAAGGCACTGACACCGTAGGACGTTTTGAGTTCAGACCATTGGAGCCTGGATACGGACAGACTATCGGTAATGCCCTTCGTCGTATTCTCCTTTCGTCACTGGAGGGATTTGCTATCACATCAGTAAGGATTTCAGGTGTGGACCACGAGTTCGCAACAATCCCTGGCGTGATCGAGGGTATGCATGACATCATTCTCAACCTCAAGCAGGTAAGATTCAAGAGAATGGTCGAGACTGTAGACTCTGAGACAGCAAATATCGTCATCAGCGGCAAGCAGGAGTTTACTGCAGAGGATATCTCTAAAGGATTGTCTTCTTTCAAGGTGCTTAACCCTGAACTGCACATCTGTTCAATGGGACCTGCAGTTAAGCTTGAGATCACTCTTACAGTAGGAAAGGGCCGCGGCTTCGTTCCTGCTGACGAGAACAGGATTGAGGATGCGCCGATCGGAACTATTCCGGTTGACGCTATCTACACTCCGATCAAGAAGGTTAACTACACTTCAGAGAACTGGCGTGTTGAGCAGAAGACTGACTACGATAAGCTTGTTCTGGAGATTGTGACAGACGGATCAATCACTCCAAACATGGCTCTTCAGGAGGCTGCAAACATCCTTATCTATCACTTCAAGTTGTTTACTGACGACAAGAAGCTTTCTCTTGAGAGCGCTGTAGAGTCAGATTCAAAGGAGCTTGATGAGGAGTCACTCCACATGAGACATCTTCTTCTCACCAAACTTTCAGACATGGGACTTTCTGTAAGAGCATACAACTGTCTGAAGGCTGCGGATATCGACACATTCGCTGACCTCGTATCTTACTCAAGAGCTGAGCTCATGAAGTTCAGAAACTTCGGTAGGAAGTCACTCAATGAGATCGATCTCCTCGTGGAGAGAATGAAACTCTCGTTCGGAATGGACGTAACCAAGTATAATATTGAACCTAAGAAAAAGAATCTTTAAGCAATATGAGGCACAATAAAGCAATCAATCACCTTGGTCGCAAGAGCGGACATCGTAAGGCTCTCCTTGCTAACCTCGCTACTTCACTCATCCTCAACAAGAGAATCGAGACAACCGTAGCTAAGGCAAAGGCCCTCAAGATGTATGTTGAACCGCTTATCACCAAGTCAAAGGACGATTCGACACATTCACGTCGTACCGTATTCAGCTACCTCAAGAACAAGGAGGCCGTTACTGAGCTCTTCCGCACAGTAGCTCCGAAGATCGCTGACCGTCCAGGCGGATACACTCGCGTGTTGAAGACTGGTTTCCGTCAGGGTGACGGTGCTGACATGGCTCTCATCGAGCTCGTTGACTTCAACGAAGCAGCTCTTGCAGCAGCAAAGAAGCCTGCAAAGAAGACAACTCGTCGTAGCTCGAAGAAGGCTGTAGAGGCAGCTCCAGCAGCAGAGGTTGAGACTCCAGCAGCTGAGTAATAAACTTACATATTTCAAGAAAGTCAGGCAGCAATGTCTGACTTTTTTGTTATATTTGTCTCCGACCACATCTTTAATACATAAACCGATGTCTGCAATCCGTCGATTTGTTGTTGTCATTCTGACAATGTTCGTGACCTTTCACTATTCCTTGGCAGAAGGTGATTTTAAAGTGAAAGGATTTCATCTTGACATGCGAACTCAGGTAATGACCCCGGAAGCTATAAAGGCGCTTGTGCGACAAGCGTCACAAGAGGGCTTGAATACGCTTCTTCTGGAATATGAAGCTACATTTCCATTTGAGAATCACTCAACCATCTGTAATAAATATGCCTATACAAGGCAGGAGATAACGGATATCATATCTTTCTGTACATCTCTTGGAGTCGATGTCATCCCGCTTCAGAATTGTTTCGGTCATTGTGAATATATTCTTCGCCACCATCGTTATGCATCGCTCAGGGAAGACAAGAAAGAAGTCTCCCAAGTCTGTCCTATGAAATTCGATGAGGCGGAGAAGGTTTTTTCGGAGATCTTTTCTGAAATCGCATCTGTTCATCCTTCCAGATACATCCATATTGGGGCAGATGAAACCCGTCTTCTGGGTCGTTGTCCTCTTTGTGCAAAGAAGGTGAAGGAAGAAGGAGTTTCAAAACTTTTTGTGGACTATGTGACCTTGATGTGCAGGATCGTATCTGATCTGGGCAAGACGCCGATAATATGGGCCGATATGATTCTTCAGCATCCGGAAGCGCTGAAAGATCTTCCGAAAGACCTGATAATCATGGATTGGAACTATGGTTGGAAGCCAGATCATTTCGGTGACCCCGGTCTTGTCGTAGAGGCAGGTTATCAACTTTGGGGGGCGACCGCTCTGCGCTCTTCTCCGGACAACTCATATATCGTCACATGGAAAAAGCATCTGGAGAACCTTTCTGACTTTATTCCATATGCCCGTCAGAAAGGATATGAAGGAATGATCAATACATCTTGGTCGACATCCGGACAGTACGGATTCATATATGACGCATCTTGGGAGGTTTCAGATATGCAGCCGATACGCCAGGTGTATCCTTTAAGCGGGTTTGATATGCTTCAGCGTGCATTCGCCAGAGCCGTCTCGTCGCACGACAGGTTTGATCCGCAGGCTTTTGTATCAGAATATGCCAGAGAACACTTTGGTTTTGATAAGGAAGGACAGGAGGTATTGCTAGCATATTTCATGTATTCGCAGAAGACTGTCAGTGCAATGAAATATTCATCAGACAGAATTTCAAAGGAATATGATGATTGCTTGGCTTTAAGTCTTCGATTGGATAATCTCAGACCTAGACGGAATAAGATAGATTTCGAACACCTCGAACTTATGCTTGATATCAGACTCAATTACCTTTCTTTCAAGATATTGGAAGCGAAGTATGAGTCTGAGGTCTTTACTGATGAGATGAGAAGTGTTCTTGCAAAGGATATAAAGCCTTTACTTGTGAAATCAGAGAAATTGAAAAAGCAGTTTGTCGCTTTAAATAAGAGATTTCTTAAGAACCCGTCGGAAAGTCTTGGAAAATGGGACTATATGACCAAGATGCAACAGATTTATGAAACACTTAACAGAAACAGTTATGAATAGAGCCATTATCAAAAACGCGTTTCTGCTGCTGATATTCGTCTTGATGTCTTGCAGCAATGAGTCTATTTATGGGTCAAGATTTGACCAGATACAGATTCTGGACAAGCCGCAGGAAGACAAGAACCTGTCAACCGTTCCGCAGGAATGGATTGAGACGGCCGATATAACTGAAAATATGGTGGCCAAGGCAGAGGCTTATCGTATCGCGACTCATAACGAATACGATCTGAGAAACGGAATTTATGTTTACAGTACAACTGTCGAGGCTTATAAGAACGCACCGGAAAAGCTGGCTGCCAGAATAGCTGTCCTTGGCTTCAGAGACGTATATCTCAGTTGTGGCAAATCAATGATTTCATCAGCGGACACATGGCTTCGTACTTTTATCGCAAAATGTTCGGATTATAATGTAAAGGTATATGCTCTTCGAATAGCCGACGTCAATATGCTTATCAGTACCGATCCCGTCAAGGAGGAAACTGACCTGGTGAAGAATTATAACTATTCGGTTAAAACCAAGGAAAAATTTGCAGGAATTTCAGCTGATCTGGAGCCGCATACCGCAAAGGGGGAGAGTCACCCGGGCTCAGCATTGCCATACACATGGGACTCCAGTACAAACTTTGGCATAGGTCGCGATAACGACAATCTGTTGAAGAGGACATTGATGGCGATGGAGTGTGCCGGCAAGGAACTGCATCCGTCTTTGTATCTTAATGAAGCAGTTGCAGTGTCGTTTCAGGAGTACTACAATAAAGGTCAGCTTTCGTATGGAAGTGCCCCTCAGTTCCTTCAGTATTGCGATTACCTTGTTGTGATGGCGTATTTTGCAACAAAGGAAGATATATGGAACAGGAGCACGCCGTACCTGGTAGCTGCTGGTAAAGACAAGAGCATCAGTATCTGCGTCAAAACTGCAAAGAACAACGTTGCGACAGACTCTCTTCAGGATAAGGGTTGGAACAGTCTGCTCGAAACCATGTCTTGGCTAAAGAACCAAGGGCTTGAATATCCTTCATTCAGAGGTCTGGATGTCTTTACTTATGAGGGACTGGAGATTATGTGGGGCTGGACAACGGATAATGGTAATTAAATCGTGATCGGATGAGTACAATGTTCAGAAAAATATTCCTGGCAGCAGTATCCGTTTTGCTGCTTTCCGGTGTGTCTGCTGTTGCTCAGACTATTTCCGGTCATGTGACGGAGGCCGATGATGTGCCGGTTATCGGAGCGGGCGTTTTTGTAAAGGGAACCACTCGCGGAACAGTGACAGACCCAGACGGATATTATACAATTGATGCCGTTCAAGGAGAGATTCTGGTGTTTTCGTGTATCGGTTTTCTTGAAAAGGAGATACCAGTAGGCCAATCCAAGGTTTTGGATGTAAGAATGGAACCTGAGTCCCAGCTGCTTGAAGAACTGGTGGTCGTGGGATATGGAACCATGAAGAAGAGTGACGTGACAGCGTCTGTTACGGCCGTAAACATGGATAACATGAAGAGTTTTCCGGCTCCGAATGCTGCCGAAATGCTGAGAGGTCGGGCACCGGGCGTTACCGTTACAAGTTCATCAGGAAGGCCGGGATCTGTCCCAACCATAACGATACGAGGCTCTCGTTCGATTTCTGCGAGCAACTCGCCTTTGTATGTGATTGACGGCTCTGTGGCATCAGATGTGGAATTCTCGATGCTTAACTCGGATGATATAAAGTCGATAGAGATTCTCAAGGATGCTGCGGCTCAGTCCATCTATGGCGCCCGGGCAAGCGATGGAGTCATTCTTGTGACCACAAAGCGAGGTAGCGCCGGGGAGCAGATTGTAAACTACAGCGGCTATGTGGGTCTGCAGCATCTGCATCGTAATTTTGACTTTTATTCTCCAGAGGAATGGGTTGCGCTGAGAAGGGAGGCTGTGGCACATGATATGGGCTATATTGAGGCAACTGACATTCCTATAACAACTGCCCTTGCAGATGAAATAATGCAGGATGTTTATGTTAATGGAGATTTCGTTGACTGGGAAAAGCTTATGTTCAAGGATGTCGCACTATACCATAATCATGAACTCAGTTTCAGAGGTGGATCCGAAAGGTTGAGAGCGGCAGCTAGTGTGGGATATTATAATCAGGATGGTCTCATCAGGTACAATTCAGGGTATGAGAGGATAAACGGTCGTGTAAACCTTGACTTTGATGTCAAGAAATGGCTCACAGTGGGAATCAACACTTCATTTGCATCGACCAGGAAAATTCAGGAGAACGGAGCTTTTTATCAGTTTATCACCAGACCTCCACTTGCTCGCGTAAAGGATGAATATGGAAACTGGTCGACCTATATCAACAGTAACGGAGACAAGAACCCGTTGTTTAATGCCCAGCATGATCAACGTGAAAGCAGGGGTACCAACTGGCGGGCCAATGCATATGCCGAAATCAAGCCTTTCAAAGGATTCTCCTACAAACTGAATTTCTCGTATTATAACCGCAGTGTAGAGGAAGGACGCGCCAGGGATTCCAAATATCCGGGAGGTGGTGCAACGGCTTCATTGGTGGACGACAAGACCATAAAGACCCTGATAGAGAACATTGTTCAGTACAAGGTTCCGATTGCCGACAGGAAGCATAAGCTGGATTTCACAGCGGTCCAGGCGATAGACCGGCACAGAACAGAGTCAATCGGCTATTCTGTCCAGAATCTCCCGGCAGATATGGGTTACAACTATATTGCAAACGGAGAGGTTACAGACAAGGAAAGGAGATATTCTGAGAACAATCTTGTCTCTTTCATGTTGAGGGCGCAGTATAATTTTGCAGACAGGTATCTCTTGAATGTTGCCTACCGTTGTGACGGATCAAGCAGATTCGGAGCTGACAGCAAGTGGGGACATTTCCCTTCTGTCGCTGGAGCATGGCGAATTAATCAGGAGGCTTTCCTGAAAGATGTCAGCTGGATAAACAACCTGAAACTCCGTGCCAGCTATGGTATAGTCGGAAATCAGAATGGTATAGATAATTATACTACACTCGGAGTGGCCAAGCCAAAGCCCGGGGAATTCGGTGACTCCTATTATATGGGCTATCTTCCTGGTAATGAACTGCCGAACAGGAACCTTAAGTGGGAACAGTCGGCTACTGCCAATTTCGGACTTGATTTCGGATTCTGGAACAGCCGTCTTACAGGAACGATTGAGTATTATCGGACAAGGACAACAGACCTGCTGGTATCCCGTTCTCTGAATGCATCTCTCGGATATACATCAATACTTGACAATCTCGGACAGACGAGGACAGATGGTTGGGATATAGGAATCAGCGGAGACTTTATCCGCAAGTCTGACCTTACATGGTCGGCGAGCCTTAATTTCAGCCAGTTCAGAAATGAAATCGTAAAGATTGACAATGAGCTTGATGAGAACGGCAAGCCTGCAAGCCAGCCAGGAAACAACTGGATTGTGGGAGCACCGATCAATATTTACTATGACTATAAGGCGGAGGGCGTATATCAGTATGATGACTTTAATGTGTATAGAGACAGTAATGGAGCGTACTCTTATGAACTGAAGCCGACTATTGACAGCGATTCGGATGGTATTCCGGATAAAGTGTTGAGCAGGGACGATGTAGTCGAACCGGGAAGCGTCAGGATTGCCGATGTCAACAAAGACGGAAAGATAAACGAGGCGGACAAAATCGTATATCAGCGTGATCCTGATCTGACAGTCTCGTTGTCGACGACCCTGACATGGAAGAATTTTGATTTCTTCATGGACTGGTACGGGGTCTGCGGTGGCTATGTCCTCAATCCTTTGCTCTATGACGGAGAATATGGAGGAAATCTCAGAGGCAAGACAAACGGAATAAGAGTCAACTATTGGACGCCGTACAATCCTACAAATGAGTTTCCTCGTCCGACATATGGTTCAGACATTCCTTATCTGAAGTCAATGGCATATCAGAAGGCGTCTTATCTGCGTCTTCGCACAGTTTCATTGGGATACACCCTTCCGTCCAAGGCTCTGTCCAGGATGCACATATCCAACTTGAGACTGTATGTCACTGCGACAAACCTGCTGACGTTCACAAGGGTGCTGTCATATAGTCCGGAGGTTATGGGTAGTGCATACCCGGAGGCTCAGACATTTGTTTTTGGTGTAAATCTGTCATTCTAAAGAATCTGTACGTATGAAAAGAATATTTTTATCGCTTGTGGTCTTTCTGGCGGGTTTTGCCTTGCTGTCATGTGAAAGACTCCTTAATCTGGAATCACAGACATCTGTAACCAACAATTATTTATATACATCAAAGGACGGTCTTCAGCGCGCGATGGCTGGTCTTTATGTGGATGAGCGTGACAGGGTTGTGGATGACTCTGATGAGAGAACCATAATCTATCTGCTCCAGATGTTTGATTTCAATACAGATATTCTGCTTTTCCGTGCGGGTAACTGTGGTGCAGTTGCCCGTCTGAACACACTCAATGCAGATGCTGAAGTGCTTGAAGATTTCTGGAAGCACCATTATGCCCTGATCGGCAAGGCTAACGAGATTATTGCTGCAGCAAAGACATTAGGGCTGGATGACCCGGATGTAAAGACAGCATATGGCGAGGCTTGTATGGTCCGTGGACGTTCATATTTTGAACTGTGGAAGCGTTTTGAGCGCATATATATAAACACAGCACCAACGACAGTGGATAACCTGGAGCGTGAATATAAGCCGGCGACTCGCGAAGAAGTCATGATCAGAATCAAGGAGGACCTTGATCAGGCAATTACTTCTTTAGGTTGGGCACTCCCGGTCAATGACGGCAAGACGATGTATGGGCGCTATACAAAAGCTGCAGCAAATCATGTCCGTGCTCAAGTCGCGATGTGGGAAGAGGATTGGGATACAGCCATCTCCTGCTGTGAGGACATCTTTGTTGCGGGCGCACCGTATTATGAACTTGATAAATCGACAGCAGCGGTCTTTGGAGGAGAGAATCTTCGCTCGAAGGAAGTGCTCTTCTCGTATCAGTATTCCAAGAATCCCGGCGGTGGTGGAGTTGTCAGCGGAACAAATCTTCAAGGTCATCCTATTTCTGTATATGTAACATCGCAGTATCGTTCTATGGACGGATGTATATGTGAAAGCAGGCAGGGAGGATACGGTTTTGGCAGAAATTTTCCAAATGCTTATCTGCTGAGTCTATATGGTCCGCAGGACAAGAGGTTCAACGAGCTGTTTGTCCACAAGTTCTATTATAACGATCCGACAGGTGCGAAGTTCGGCCAGGAGATCAAACCGGAAGACGCAGGGGCTAATTACTGCCAGCGTTTACATCCGATGTCAGTAAAGCATGCCGACTACTGGACTAACGAAGATCTCCCGACCAGACAATCCAGTTTCAAGGACCTTATTGTCTATCGACTTGCGGAGACCTGTCTTATGTGTGCAGAGGCATATTTTCATAGAGATGGCGGAGGCAGCGCCAAGGCAAAGGAATACTTCAACAAGACTTACATGAGAGCCGGAAATCCTGAGTTTACCGGAACTCTGACACTTGATATCCTGCTTGATGAATATGCGCGTGAACTTCATTTCGAAGGAGTAAGATGGCCTCTTTTGAAGAGACTTGGTCTGCTCGGAGAGCGTTGCAGGCTGTATTCTGGAGAAAGCCGTGCGGAAAATCCGTATCTTGACCAGGATTATACGCATGCCCGCGTCAATTTCGTCGTAGGAAAGCATGAAAGATGGCCGATACCGAGCAATCAGCTGTTGCTTATGGGCTCTGGCTATGGCCAGAATGAAGGATGGAACTAATAACCAACTTATAGTCATATGTTCAAGAAATTAAGTTTTATTTTCATGCTCGCCATAGCAGCTATGGTAGCATGTACAGAGGACGCTCCTACGCCTAAGTTTACTCTTGACTCCAACATGGTGACTTTGAATGACGGAGCATCCGGCGCAACAGACATATTGCTGTCGTCGAATGTGGATTTGACGGCGACTGTGGAGGAAGGCGCGTCTGCATGGCTGTCAGCTGAAGTATCAAGGTATAGTCTCAAGCTGACTTATTCACAGAATGACAGCGGAGCAGAACGTTCGGGAAATGTTCTGGTGTCTGCTGGAAATCTCCAACAGACAGTGACTGTGGTTCAGCCGGCGTATATCCCGCCGAAGGTTGGGTATGAGGCCGGTGATGTGGTTGATGAAGGCAAGGGCATGGTGTATTGGGTGGATGCTTCCGACAACAAGATTGCAAAGGCCGTTTCGCTTACAAGAATCAAGGGAAAGCTTTGGAGTACAGATGCGGCATCAGCAGGGGCGGACAAGTTTGTGAATGGACCTGCTAATGCGGAAAAGTTGAATGATGCCAAATATGAGGCAGCAGCGTTCTGTTCTGCTATGGGTGACGGCTGGTATCTTCCTGCACGTGATGAATTGGTAGAACTCTTTGAAATCTACAATGGAAAACTTGCTGCAGAAACTACTGTTGCCCAGCCGGGCTCTATATCTGATGCGGAGAAGGCTGCCAGAACAGCGTTTGATGCTATGCTCGCTGCGGCTTCTGCTGATGCAATGAATACAGGAGGCGATTCTGCCAATGGTGATTCCTACTGGTCGTCATCCGAGTCTGAGACAGATGCTTCAATGGCATATTTTGTCCGTTTCGGTAAATTCCTTGTTGAGCCGATTGCAAAATCTTCGACTTCACGTTATACAAGGTGTGTAAAGGTGTTTGGAAATTATACCTATGGCCAGGAACCGGAAATACCGGATGCTGGACAAGATCCAGATCAGCCAGGCGGAGAAACTCCTGACCCTGAACAACCTGGTGGAGGACAGCCGGAACCTGATCAGCCGGGCGGTGATAATCCTGGAGGTAGTGCAAGTGTTGCTGTCGGTGATCCTTGGAAGGAAGGCGACGCTACAGTTGGTGTTGTGTTCTGGGTGGCAGAAGATGGAACTTCAGCAAAGATTGTCAGTCTGAAAAGAACTGAAACAACAATTGCATGGTCAACCGTAGGTGGTGAGTATCTTGGCGCAGGAAGCAAGACTGATGGTGCTGCAAATACAGCAGCACTGAAGGTAAGTTCTCAGGCTGCCGACATACCGATGCTGGGCTTCTGTGCCGATCTCGGCGAAGGATGGTATTGGCCGGCATGTAACGAACTTAATGCGGTATATCATGTAAAGGATGTTGTGGATGCGGCTTTGACTGCAAACGGTGGTACTGCGTTCGGTACCGACCAGTATTGGTCAAGTACGGAGTTCGAAGATGCTCCGAAATATGCTTCACATGTCAGATTTGACAAAGATTATGTCGGAGTGGCAAAAGACCAGATTAATAAGACAAAAGCAACGCGATACGGACGAGCCATGAAATCGGTTGCTCTCTAAAACAGAAAGGCGGTGAACAAAATCTGTTCACCGCCCTTCTCAATTTGAATGACATACTAGATGTTGTTTTTCTCTATATCCTTGAAGTATCTGTAAGTATTGACTTTCAGTTCCCCTACAGCGAGTTCGTCTGCCACGATGATTCCGTGCGGGTGAGCCTGGAGGGCAGAAAGAGTGCATGCCTGTGAATAAGCGCCTTCGATGGCAGCCTTGAGTGCGTTAGCCTTCTTGTGGCCGAATGCGAGGATAAGGACTTCCTTTGCCTCCATTACGGTGCCGACACCAACGGTGAGTGCAGTTGTAGGAACCTTGCTGATGTCGCCGTCAAAGTAACGAGAGTTAACTACGATAGTGTCATATGTAAGGCTCTTTACACGTGTGCGTGAAGCCAGTGATGAGAAAGGCTCGTTAAATGCGAGGTGTCCGTCTTCGCCGACTCCACCCATGAACAGGTCGATTCCGCCGGCTGCAACTATCTTCGCTTCGTATGCGGCACATTCTGCTGCGAGATCCTCTGCGTTTCCGTTGAGGATATTGATGTTCTCCTTCGGAACGTCTACATGGTTGAAGAAGTTGTTTGCCATGAACGAATGGTAGCTTTCAGGATGCTCCTCAGGAAGTCCGACATACTCGTCCATGTTGAATGTGATGACATTCTTGAATGAAACTTCACCAGCCTTATAAAGACGGATGAGTTCCTGGTAAGTAGCCACAGGGGTACCTCCGGTAGGAAGTCCGAGAACGAATGGCTTGTCGGTTACGGCAGCCTTGGCCTTGATGCGTGAAACGATGTAGCGCGCAGCCCATACCGAGCCTTTGGCGCTGTTTTCATTGATGATTACTCTCATGATATAGTACTTTGATTATTCTTTCTGATATAAACAAAGTATTCATCAAGCTCTAGAAGAGCTTGACGAATACTTCAATTGCCTGATATTCAGCCATTCCGAGCTCATTGTAAAGGCGTGCGGTGTTTCCTGTCCTCTCCTCGGCTCTCTGCCAGAATTCGCGTGGGTCTTCGCCCGGGAATGGAACGATGTCCTTCTGTGAGAGGTGGCGATAGATCGCATGTCTCTTCTTGATCACTTCGTCAGGGCTGAGAGGAACTGCCATGTCAACCTTGCCGAGTTCCCATTCCATCCATGCACCTCTGTAGAGCCATACATGGCATTCCTTGAGCCATGCCTCACCCTGAAGCTGATTGATTGCCTCAAGAACGGCTTCTGTACATACTCGGTGTGTTCCGTGTGGGTCAGCGAGGTCGCCTGCCAGATATATCTGGTGTGGCTGAACTTTTTGAAGCAGTTCGATGATGATGTCGATGTCCGCCTGGCTGCGCTCACCCTTCTTTATACCGCCGGTCTCATAGAACGGCAGGTTGAGGAAGTGGCAGTTTGTCTGGTCGTTGAGCCCGAATGAACGGACTGCGCTCTTTGCTTCTGCGCGGCGGATTGCACCCTTGAGGTTGAGCAGTGCTCTTGGCTCAGGCTCGCCAGGCTTCTTTGATGCGATGATTTCCTTTACCTCGTCAAATCTGTCGCCAAATCCGAGTTCACGTGCCGCGTCCATGTGCTGAAGAACCACGTCGTCGTGTACGGCAACGTTTCCGGATGTCTCATATGCTACATGAACATCGTGTCCCTGCTCTGCAAGACGGATGAATGTACCACCCATTGAGATGACATCATCATCAGGATGTGGTGAGAAGATTACAACCTTCTTAGGGAATGGTGACGAAGGAACCGGCCTTGTGCTGTCGTCTGCATTCGGCTTTCCACCTGGCCAGCCAGAGATGGTGTGCTGGAAGTCATTGAATACCTTTATGTTAATCTGGTCGTATGGTCCGAACTGTTCGAGGAGTTCGCTGAGGCCATAGTTGAGGTAGTCTTTCTGAGTGAGCTTGAGAATAGGTTTCTTGGTCTGCTCGCAGAGCCATACCACAGCCTTGCGGATAAATTTCGGAGTCCACTCACATGGACCGATGAGCCATGGAGCGACATTTCTTGTAAGGAGGCTTGCAGAGTTCTCCTCTACGTAGAATGAGATGTTGCCGTGTCTCTGAAGGAGAGATGCCGGACAAGCAGTGTCTGCCTTATCCTCTGCGATCTGCTTTACAACCTGTGCCTTGTCTTCTCCCCACGCGATGAGCTGGATCTTCTTTGCGCTGAGCATTGTAGAGATACCCATTGAGATGGCAGTGTGTGGCGTAGATCCTACGTTGCTGAAGTTCTTCGCCTGTCTTTTGCGTGAGCCGTAAGGAAGAAGAACCGTTCTGGTCCTGCTGAATTCAGACGCTCCGTTCTCGTTGAAACCGATCTGACCCTTTTCTCCGACTCCCATTATCAGCAGGTCAAGGCCTGTCGCCTTTGCATCGAATGCTGTGCAGAACTCGCTTACGTATGTACTGTCATGATGTTCGGTAAGCTTTGGTACGAATACGTTTTCCGGCTTGATGTCAACATGGGCGATAAGCTCTTCATACAATCTGCGGTTGCGGCTCTGGCTATCGGCCGGTGCAGGGTAGTACTCGTCTGTACTGTATATTTCCACATTCTTGAATGAAACCTCCCCGGCCTTGTATCTTTTGACAAGTTCCTTGTAAAGGACAACGGGTGACGATCCTGTGCTGAGACCCAGACGGAATACTCCGGTTGCGGAATTTATAGACTCGATGAGCTTTTCTGCGAGCCTCTCGCAAGCAAGTTCTTCATCTTCGTAGATGTGTGCCGGGATTCTTTCATAAGTGTGCTTTACACCATTTGGAAGACCAGCCTCAATAAGACCTCCGTCCTTTGGCAAAGAAAACTTTTTCATATCTTGTAGTGATTTTGTTTGTTATCAAAAGTTTAAAATCATACAAAGTTAAATAATATGCACAAAAATACAAATACTGGAAATCCCCGTAATTCCTGAAATTGTATGTTTTTTTTTGAATAACATCTTATCTTTGTAAACTCTTAAATATACCTATCCAGATGAAAACACTTTTCTCAAAGTTCCTTTCGGCATGTTTGGCGATAGTCGCATTTTCTTCGGTTGCCGAGGCACAGTCATTTCCCTCAAAGTGGTTTTTTACAAAGAATGGCAACGCAAAAATTGCAGAGTCATGGGCTCAAGATGGCACGGCTCAGGCAGTAACATGCGGAGAAGGGATTATGCATGTGGAAATGCCGGATGGAAGCAGGCCGGACAGTTGCCTTATATATAAGAACTGTCCTTTGGCTGGCCCGATGGTGGTGGGTTCTTCTCTGGCATTGGAGTTCCCGCAGGCCGACCTTCCGGCAGGGAATTTTCTTGATTTTGGAATGACTCTTTCTGCAGAACCAGGTGCACCTTCTGAGTGGCAGTTTGAGTATTTTGACGGTGGACAATGGGTCAAAGGCAGGACGTACAGGCTGTATGGAACAATGTTCGGAAAAAATCATCAGCCGACGACGATTCTGGAAACAATCCATCTGTCTGCTCCGGCAAAGGGTACTTTGAAGATGAGGATGACGGCCGTGGAAAGCGACCCTGTGGTGTCTCCGACAAAGAATACAGACAGGGCCGATGGATACATTGCCATCCAGAAAAGTGCCTTCCTGAGTGCGTATGCCTTGGATCTGGACCCCAGGACATTTCAATACGCTTTTCATAAGTGATGTAGAGCCGATAGCTCAGGCAAGCGATGCTCAGACAGATCATCAGAAAGGAATGCTTGCGGGGCTTGCCCAGGCAAAGAAACAGGATGCATTCTGTGTGTGGAATCATCCGCATTGGGCTGCACAGCAGCCGGTGGAGGTAAAATGGCATCCTGAGCATGAGGAAATATTCAAGAAGGGTCACATGCATGCGATTGAGGTGTACAATTCGTGCGACGGATTCTCGTTTGAGGCCTTTCAGTGGGCTCTGGACAGAAACCTTACTCTGATATGTGGCACAGACGTGCATACACCAATGTTCATGGAGTACAACTTCCCGGCAGGGGAACTGCGTCCGGTCACTCTGATTTTTGCTGAGGAAAAGTCTGAGAAGGGAGTTCGTGAGGCTTTGGAGAATCGCCGCACTGCAGTGTTTGCAGATGGCTGTGTCTATGGTGATGAAAAACTGCTGACTGAATTGATGGATGCAGTATTGGCTGTTGAAGATGTATACCAGAATGGAAAGAACACAATGGTGAAGCTGAAGAACAACAGCTCTATCCCGTTGAGGATGAAGAGGGGGGAGGATGATGCAGAGGTGGCCTATTCCCGTTTCAAGGTGATATTCCCGTTCGAAACCCAGTTGTATCATTGCAGAGGACTGGTCTACAAGACCCCGGTCATGGTGGATGAGTTCACATTGTCATTTGATATAGAGAACTTCTATATCGCTCCCGGAAAGAATTTCAACTATAAGATTACGATCCGGAAACCCAAAACCGACTGATGTGAAAATTCATAAATAAAAATGCTATCTTTGCATGTTCGGGCCGTCAGTGGCCTGCACGTTGCAGAGATAGCATTTTTATTGTAATCCCGAGCGATTTCGAGGATTTATATGAATATGAGTAAAGATAAAGAAATATTAGACAGCATAACGGACAAGGAGTATGAGCACGGCTTCGTGACAGATGTCGAGCAGGAGTTCATACCGAAGGGTCTGAATGAGGATATAATACGCCTGATTTCGGCGAAGAAGGACGAACCCGAGTGGATGCTGGAGTTCCGGCTGAACGCGTTCCGCAGGTGGCAGAAGATGACGCTCCCTACATGGGCTCATCTGGATATTCCTGAAATTGATTTTCAGGACATCATCTATTATGCGGCTCCAAAGAAGGCTGAAGACCGTCCAAAGGAGATCGATCCGGAGTTGGAGAAGACGTTCGACAAACTTGGTATTCCGCTTCATGAGCGTGCGGCCCTTGCGGGAGTTGCCGTGGATGCGGTGTTTGACTCCGTGTCGGTGACAACTACATTCCGCTCGGCGCTTGCAGAGAAGGGCATCATATTCTGCTCTTTCTCGGAGGCGGTCAGGGAGCATCCGGACCTTGTGAAGAAGTATCTGGCTTCTGTGGTACCGGTGGGCGACAATTTCTATGCGGCGCTTAATTCTGCCGTGTTCAGCGACGGTTCGTTCGTGTATATTCCGAAAGGCGTGCGTTGCCCGATGGAACTGTCAAGTTATTTCCGTATCAATGCAGCCGGAACGGGCCAGTTCGAAAGGACTCTTATCGTTGCGGATGAAGGCTCGTATGTAAGTTACATGGAGGGATGTACCGCTCCGATGCGCGACGAGAACCAGTTGCATGCGGCCGTTGTGGAGATTATAGTCGAGAAGGATGCCGAGGTGAAATATTCGACTGTGCAGAACTGGTATCCGGGTGACGCCGAGGGTAAGGGCGGTATCTTCAACTTCGTGACAAAGAGGGGAATCTGCAAGGGTGATGGCAGCCATCTTTCATGGACCCAGGTGGAGACGGGCTCGGCTATAACATGGAAATACCCTTCTACCATTCTTAAAGGCGATAATTCATCATCGGAGTTCTATTCGGTGGCTGTAACTAATAATTTTCAGCAGGCTGACACAGGAACGAAGATGATACATATCGGCCGTAACACGCGAAGCAAGATTGTCAGCAAGGGTATTTCGGCCGGAAGAAGCCAGAACAGTTATCGCGGTCTGGTGAAGATGCTTAAAGGTGCCGATAACGCCCGTAACTTTTCGCAGTGCGACAGCCTTCTGATCGGCGACAAGTGTGGGGCGCATACATTCCCGTACATAGAAAATGCCAACAAGACGGCTGTGGTGGAACATGAGGCTACGACTTCAAAGATAAGCGAGGAACAGTTATTTTACTGTAATCAGAGAGGTATCGGTCCTGAAGAGGCAGTGGGTCTGATTGTCAACGGATATGCACGCGAAGTGCTTTCGAAACTTCCTATGGAGTTTGCTGTAGAGGCACAGAAACTTCTCCAGGTGTCGCTGGAAGGTTCGGTTGGTTAACCGACCGCAACGCAATATTATTAACGAAAAAGAAATGGAATTTGTAAATACCATATTGTTTGAATTGGGCGGAAAGCCGGTGCTGCTGATAGACCTGCTGTCTGCAATGTTCGGTCTGACTACAGTCTTTTTGGCAGGACGCAACAGCAAGTATAATTTCTATGTGGGTTATATGTACACGGCGCTGTTGTTCTTTATGTTCTGGCAGAAGAATTTGTATGCAAACCTGATTCTGCAGCCGATTTCGCTTGGAATCAATATTCTGGGGCAGTATCGCTGGAGTCATCCACGCAAAGGGGAGGAAAGCGCATCCGGCAGCGGTGACCTGAAGGTGTCGATGCTTTCGTGGCCTTGGCGTGGCGGTGTAGTGGCGATGGTGCTGGTGCTTGCTCTTGTATGGGGCTGGCTGATGAGTCAGATGGGAACAAAGTGGTTCGTCGGATATTTTCCAGCCAACCCGCTGCCGTATCTTGACTGCGTGGTGACAGTGCTCATACTTACAGCACAGACGCTCTCGGCTATGAAGAAGTGGGATTGCTGGATCGCATGGCTTTTTGTGAACATCGCCAACCTGACACTCTATCTGAAGGCAGGACTGGTGTTCATGCCTATAGTAAGTTGCCTTTACCTTGTCAACGGTATCTGGTCGCTGTTCAGCTGGTATAAACTTTATAGAAAAAACGCATAATATGAACGATATACTTTTGAAGATCGAAGGCCTGAGAGCCTCAGTAGAAGATAAGGAAATCCTTAAGGGCGTGGATCTGACTATACGTAAGGGTGAGATACACGCGGTGATGGGACCTAACGGTGCAGGAAAGAGTACTCTTTCTGCAGTGCTTGCAGGAAAGCCTCAGTTCACGGTGACTGCCGGAAGTGTTGAGTTCCTCGGACATGACCTTCTTGCAATGTCGCCTGAGGAAAGAGCCTGGGCGGGTCTTTTCCTGTCGTTCCAGTATCCTGTAGAGATCCCGGGAGTGACGATTACCAATTTCATGAAGACTGCGGTAAATGCTCATCGTGCAGGCAAGGGGCTTGAATCCCTCAAGGCCGCAGAGTTTCTGAAACTGCTCCGTGAGAAGATGGCATTCGTACAGATGAAGCCGGAATTTGCAAAGCGTGAGGTCAATGTCGGTTTTTCTGGCGGAGAGAAGAAACGCAATGAGATATTCCAGATGGCGATGCTTGATCCGACTCTGGCCATTCTTGACGAGACAGACAGCGGACTGGATGTGGATGCGCTCCGCATTGTTGCAAATGGTGTGAATGCACTTCATACACCGGAGAAGGCGGCAATCGTGATTACCCACTATCAGAGGTTGCTTGACTATATTGTTCCGGATGTTGTGCATGTTCTCAAAGATGGTAAGATTGTGAAGACTGCCGGTAAGGAGCTGGTGGCGGAAATAGAGGAGAAGGGTTACGATAATCTGTAATGTCTATGGTTGAAGTAATAATCGTTTCAGAAGGAGGATTCAGGCGCGATGTCAACGTAGAGGCCGGACAGAGAAATGATATGGTTCTGGTGGTCATGCCCGGCGTATCCTGCGATGTGTCGCTGGATGTGACTCTGTCGGGAGAAGGAGCCGAGGCGAATATATATGGAGCATATGTGTGCGGAGGAGAGGAAAAAGTAAGGATTGCCGTGGATATGCATCATGATGTACCTCACTGCAGTTCCCGCCAGCTTTTCAAAGGTATCGCAGGAGGAAGTTCCAGGGTGGATTTCTACGGAAAGATAATAGTTGCACAGGATGCTCAGAAGACAGAAGCATATCAGGAGAACCATAATATCCTGCTTTCAGACGACGCTAGGGTAGATACCAAGCCACAGTTGGAGATTTACGCGGACGATGTGAAATGCTCCCACGGAGCCACCATAGGACGCCTTGACGAGGAAGAGCAGTTCTATATGCGCTCACGCGGCATCACCCTCGAGGATGCAAAGGTGCTTCAGATGATTTCGTTCCTTGCGCCGGTACTTGAAGCTGTACCGGAAGCGGAACGGGAAACCATAGCATCTCAATTAGAATCTGCTATCCGTAAATTATAGATTTTTCGGTAATTGTCCGGAAGCTGTTATGGAATCATAGTGAAGATGTATATGATCACAAAACCAAATGTCAAGATAAACCTCGGACTGAACATTCTTCGCAGGCGGGAGGATGGCTTCCATGACCTTGAGACCCTGTTCGTTCCGTATTTCGGTCTGTATGATACATTGGAAATCATAGTGGGCGATGATTACAGCCGTACATCTGCCGCCCTGTTTGCAAAATACGGTGACGATCTTCCGGCAAAGCAGGGAAGCATCAAACCCGAAGGGGTGTTCGGTGTGGAGACAGACGATGTTGCTGCACCGAAAATTGCGCAGGGAATATCCGAGGATGGAAAACTGATGATTACAATTGCCCGTGCGGAGGGTGTGGATTG
This sequence comes from Candidatus Cryptobacteroides sp., assembly GCA_045127685.1. Lineage (GTDB taxonomy): Bacteria > Bacteroidota > Bacteroidia > Bacteroidales > UBA932 > Cryptobacteroides. The sequence continues at coordinate 35,926 of JBGVQP010000016.1, read as the reverse complement.
GGATCCGATGAATGACCTGTGTGCAAAGGCATATCGGTTGTTGTCGGAGGATTTCGAACTGCCGCCTGTCAAGATCTTTTTGGAAAAGACATCTCCTGTAGGATCGGGTCTGGGCGGTGGATCTGCGGATGCGGCATTTACATTGAAGATGCTTGATGAGTTATGTTCATTGGGACTGACCGAGCAGCAGTTGGCCCATTATGCATCCAGACTCGGCAGCGATTGTGCATTCTTTGTCTATAACCGCCCGATGATAGGGGAAGGCAGAGGAGAAGTACTGACGGATCTTTTCTCGGAATTGCCACAGCTTAAGACAGTTTTTGGATCTCAGGAAGATGTCCGTTCGGATAATGTCCTCGCTCAGTATGATCTTCAGGTCATAACCCCTGCCGGCATTTCGGTTTCTACGGCGGAGGCCTATGGTGGCATAACTCCCAGACTTCCGGAAGTGTCTCTGCGAGATGCGCTTGCAAGACCGGTAGAAGAGTGGGATGGTATTCTTGTCAATGATTTCGAGACAACGGTCTTTGCCAGACATCCTGAACTTGCCGCCATCAAGCGTTCTCTTTATGATTCAGGTGCCGTATATGCTTCCATGTCCGGCTCGGGCTCGGCACTTTTTGCAATTTACCCTCGCTAAAAACACAAAAAAAAGAAAAATAGTGACGAAAGTCGCCATGATGTGGCGAAAACACTTTTGTTATTTTACTCCTTTCCATTCCTTTGATGCAAAAAAGATATGAGGAATGGATTGTTGTTTATGTTGATGTGCCTGAGCGCGATTTCATGTGGTTTGTCTGAAGTCGGAAGAACCCTCTCAAAGAATGCTGGAGGTTCGATTTGGGGTGATGCTCCGGGGAATTCGGGAGGAGCGGGTAACAATATTGTGCCGGTGTGTTATATGACCGCCGTTGATTATCCGAAAGGGTATGATTGGAGGGCGGATGCCGCAAAGGAAACAGTAAAATGCTCGTTAGTGGTCTATACTGACGGAACTCCGGTGATGAAGGTGCCGGTTTCGGAAGCATACAATGTGTGTTCGGATCCCGATATGCACCGCATAGTCGATGGTCATCTGTACACAGACTATCATTTTTCCGGAGAAACCATGATTAAAAAAGATGGAACATTTTTGTTTTCCTATGCTGGAGAAGAACGAATCAGTGATATGAAGGTCCGGAATGGCGATGTGTTTACGCTGGGAGAGAGTTGTTCGGGGGCTGGCTTTTCGTTCAGGAAAAATGGAAAAACAAAAATGTTACGGGAAAATGGCAGTCTGATGAGTCCGTTGAGGTCGTATGGAGACAGCATTGGTTTCGCCTTCTATGAGGAAATAAGCAGTGCGGCAGGGAACCAGTTGAGATATTACTCCGTCTATGGAACAGAAGTTTCGCAGATTGCCTTGCGTGATGACCTGGTGCGGGTATGGGACGCAGTTCAGGATGGGAATGGAGTGGTATATCTTGCCTCTTTGATCGGCGTGTCTCAACCCGTGATAATCTCAGGAGAAAAAATGATGGCACTTGAAATGCCGGTCGGTGCCGCCATGATGTCATGTTCCATGTTCATGGCCGGCGATGAAATCGGGGTTGAGGGAATTTACAGGAGTTCGCAAGGTATAAGATATAGCGCGGTCTGGATCAGCGGAGAATGTCTGGTGACATTCAGTGGCCTTACAATATCAGCGTTATGTACCGACGGGGATGGCGTTTTCTGTGCATTGAATCCTCCGGATGCATCTTCGGCAGGCAGAATATACCGCTCCGGAGAACTTTATGAAATGCCCAGGGGGTACGCCTGTATCGGCAGTCAGAGTCTTGATGTGGTGGGAGGAATTATGTATGTGGGTCTGTCTTCCCTCGACGGTGGAAAACCGCTTTTGTGGAAGGACGGTCAGATAGACAGCCTCAGGATAAACGGATATATATCGTCTGTGGTATGCGAAGATGCCGGTTTGTGAGGTGTGAAACCTACGCTTCCCACCTTAATGTGCGGGACTGGTCGGGATTGATGGTGAAATAAACCTTGAGCGTTTCATCAGGAAGAAGTTCCTCGATGTTTTCCGGCCATTCCATGATGCAGAGGCATCCGCTGTCAAGGTAGTCGTAAAGTCCTATCTCGATGGCTTCCTGCAATTTGTTGATGCGGTAGAAGTCAAAGTGATACATAGGGTCACCGTCCGCGCGCATGTACTCGTTCACAATGGCGAATGTCGGGGATCCTACGGGGTCTGTGACGCCGAGAACCTTGCATATTGCTGTTGTGAATGTCGTTTTTCCAGAACCCATAGGTGCGAAGAACGCAACAAGGGTATTGTTGCCTGTCTTTTCAAGGAATTCATGCGCTGCCCTGTCCAGGTCGTTGATGTCTCTTATGGTTACTTCGTGCTTCATAGGTGCAAAGATATGCAATTTATGTATCATCATAGACTCACCGTTGCTTTTTTCTCCCGATTGATATAAATTTGCGCATAAACCAAACACATATATTATGAAACATACGTTTAAATCCCTCTGCCTTGTCGTGGCATTGATGATGTCATTCGGCTTGAATGCCAATGCACAGAAAAAGGTAATTGAATCAAAGACACATTTTGCCGAGGATGTGCTGAAACCTTATGTGGAAAGCGGGCAGCTGCCTGGAGCCATAAGTGTCTTTTACAAGGACGGTGTCCAGGAGACCTGCTGCATCGGTTATGCGGATGTGGAAGCAAAGCGCCCTATCGATATGGACAATTCGTTCATGCAGTGTTCTCAGACCAAGGGATTTTGTGGCGTGACCATCGCAAAGCTCGTGGAGGAAGGAAAAATTTCGCTTGATGATCCTGTGTCCAAGTATCTGCATGAATTCAAGACTCTTTGGGTGGAAGTGGTCAAGAGCGACGATGTCAGGGTTTTGCAGAAGGCCAAGAATGAACTGACAATCCGTATGGTGATGAACCATACAGGAGGATTCCCTTTTGAAATCAGTGCGAAGCGTGGTGATGTCAGAGGCGGCGGATGGAGCGGTGGTGCTCCGATCCGACAGGTTGCATCCATCGCGGCGGCATCTCCTCTTCTGTTCGAGCCGGGCACAGCCATCAGATATTCTAATACAGGTATCGATATTGGAGCTGCTATTGTCGAAGTGGTAACAGGCATGAAGTGGGAAGAGTACCTCAAAAAGGAAGTACTGGACCCTCTCGGCATGAAGTCTACATGGTTCTGGCCTACCGACAAGCAGATAAAGAACAAGATAGAACTTTATACCTACAAGGATAACGCTCCGGCCGAATGGTGCGAGGAAAAACCTAACCAGCAGCGCCCGTACAACGATTCTCATGTGTTCGCATCTGCCGGCGCCGGTCTCTGGACCACAGCAAACGACCAGCTTAAGTTCTACAAGATGTTGATGAATCTTGGAACAGGCGATAATGGAGTACGTATTCTCAAAGAAGAGACAGTAAAGCAGCTTCTTGCATGTTCTACCCGTCCGGAGGGAATGGACGGTTACTCCCTTGGACTGACTGCTCCGGCTGAAGATAACGAGAATGCATGGTTCGGTCATGGTGGAGCCTGGGGTACAAACTGCTCTGTCAACTGGCACAAGAAACAGCTTCGACTCTGGGTTGTACAGAGGGCAGGAGGAAAACAGCCATGGAAAAAGGAAGTAGATAAGGCTGCCGAGAAATTCTTCTCCCAGGAGATTGACAATTCATCTGTTGACGCCTACACCGGCAGGGTGAAGTAGTCGCGCGCCAGGCAAGGTATCAGTCGGTTGTGGATTTAACTGCTCGTCGGTTGATATTTTAAAAAATGTCCGTACCTTTGTAGTTGCGTGCGCGTGCACTCTGCTTGGAAATCAATAAATGGACAACATACTGATATTATGAAAAAGAAAATTACAATCATCGGAGCGGGCATGATGGGCTCCGCGCTGGCTTTTCCGGCAGCAGAAAACGGTCATGAAGTACATATCGTGGGAACTTGTCTTGATGATGAGATCATTGACGGCTATATCGCGACAGGCAAACATGAGAAGTTCTGCCGTCCGTTCCCTGAAAATGTACAGTACCATTATTTCAAGGATTGGAAAGAGGTAGTCAAAGGCTCTGATTTCGTTATCGGAGGTGTATCTTCTTTCGGAGTGGACTGGTTCCTTGATGAGATCCTTACTCAGCTTGATCCGGATATGCCGGTGCTTTCTGTAACCAAGGGTCTTAGGGCTACTGAGGATGGAACACTCCTTTCATATCCCGGTTATTGGGAAAGTGAGCTTGCAAAGCGTGGAATCAACCGCACAATCTGCGCTGTCGGCGGACCGTGCACATCATATGAGCTTGTCTTCATGGATCCTACCGAAGTCGGATTCTGTGGTAAGGACAGCGATGCTCTCCGCATGATGAAAGAGGCGATGGCGCGTCCATATTATCACATCTCTCTTACAAATGACGTGATCGGTCTTGAAAGTGCAGTTGCTCTGAAGAATGCTTATGCGATGGCAGTGACCCTCGCAGTCGGACTTAATATCCGTTGGCATGGTGAGGATGAGCCACAGCACTATAACTCTCAGGCAGGTACTTTCTCACAGGCGGTACGTGAGACGCATGCCCTTATGCAGATCCAGGGAGGAACATTCGAGTCTGAGTGCATAGGTTTCGGAGACCTTTATGTGACAATATTCAGCGGCCGTACCCGCAGGTGTGGAGTGCTTATGGGTAAGGGATTGGATTATGACCAGGTTACTGAGGCACTTGCAGGTATCACTCTCGAGAGTCTTGTGATCACCCGCGTGATGGGACAGGCGATCCGTCGCAAGGCAGAGCTCGGTCTGGTGGATCTTAGAGACTTCCCGCTCCTTATGCACATTGTGGATATCCTGGATAACGGCAAGGCGGATGCGGATATGCCATGGGAAGCTTTTACATACGAACATCTTAAATAAGGATTTTTATGAAAAGAATTTTGACGCTGAGCCTTTTGTTTGCCTTCGTTCTGTCAATGCAGGCAAAGGTGGAACTTCCTCCGATTTTCGCAGACAACATGGTGCTTCAGCAGCAGGCGGATGCAGCCCTTTGGGGACATGCAGAACCTGATGCCAAAGTGACGATCACCACATCATGGGCGAAGGCAAAGACTACTGTCAAGGCTGATGCCGATGGAAAATGGTTCGCGCGTGTGGCAACACCTGTAGCAGGGGGTCCATATGAAATCACCATCAGCGACGGAGAGAAGATCACATTGAAGAATGTCCTTATCGGTGAGGTTTGGATCTGTTCCGGACAGTCCAATATGGAAATGCCGATGAAGGGTTTCAGCGGGCAGCCGGTTGATGGAGCAACAGACCTTATACTGGGTGCAAAGACTTCGACGTTGATCCGTTCATGCAATCTTAAGCGTATCAAATCATTTGAACTCCAGGAGGAATGCCCTGCAACATGGTATGAGCATACTCCGCGCGGGGTGGCAGAGGCGAGTGCGACTGCATATTTCTTCGCGAAGAGGCTTTATGAGACCCTTGATGTCCCTGTAGGCATCATCAATGTGTCATGGGGAGGCACTCCGATCCAGGCTTGGATGAATCCTGAACTTCTTGAGAAGGAGTTTGCCCAGGAGATAAAGCTTGACCATTTCCAGACAAAGCAGTGGCCTGCGAAACATAGCCATAAGTTGCCGGGAGTATTGTATAATGGAATGCTTCACAGTGTCATTCCGTTTACTGCAAAAGGTTTCATATGGTATCAGGGCTGTGACAACCGCATGAAGTATGAGCAGTACAAGAGACTCCAGCCTGCATTCGTCCAGATGCTGCGTCAGGAGTGGGGCAATGATAAGATGCCTTTCTATTTCACTCAGATCGCTCCTTACAAGTATGAAGATCCGGACAAGCCGGAAGGCGGCTATATGATGTGGGCGCAGGCTCAGACCCTTGAACTTATTCCATATAGCGGCATGGCTTGTACTCACGATGCTGGTGAACTGGCGTGTATCCATCCGGCAAACAAGAAGGTCGTAGGAGACCGCCTTGCATTCAATGCTCTGGCGAATGATTACGGATATGATATGTTCGACGCGAAGACTCCTATACCTGTAAAGTTTGAATTCAAGGACGGTGAGGCGATAGTTACATTTGAAGTGGGACAGAAGGGACTCGGTCCTATCAGCACTGACCTTGACGGTTTTGAACTTGCTGGTGAAGACAGGGTGTTCTATCCGGCGAAAGGACGTTCGCTGAGCAGTAACCGCAATCAGATAAAGGTATATCAGTGTCCGGAAGTACCAAAGCCGGTTGCAGTACGCTACGGTATGAAAAACTGGTCGGAGGCGACACTCTTCAACTGCTTCGGCATTCCGGTGACTCCATTCCGCTCAGATAACTGGTAATAAGATAATCCATTAATACACGAGGACTAAAAAGTCAATATGACTGTGACATGAACCCCGAAAGTTAGACAAAAACTTTCGGGGTTCATGTCACTTATTAGTCACCTTCATGATAAAAAGTCAAAAGAAGGAAAAGTCCGACTTTTTGAGTTATATTTGTGGGTTATGAAAAAGTTGTTTGCATTAGTTATGTTTGGACTGGCAGGGCTGGTCCTGCATGCAGGTTCACCGACGGACGTGGTATGCGGTCCGTGGATTTCAGATGTTACACAGACGTCGTTTACTGTAAATTGGGTTACAGAAGACGCTACACTTTCATGGGTTGAGGCCGGAGTAGATGACGGCAGGGTGTTCTATGCGTCGGAAAAGCAGAAATATTATCAGACAGTTGCCGGAAAGCGAGTGACAGGCAGCAAGCATTCGGTAAAGGTGACCGGGCTGCAGCCGGGAACTCAGTACATATATCGTATCTGCGGAAAACGTATTGCTGATGACAATAATGCCTACTTCATGAAGTATGGTTCCGAAAAGGCATCGAAGGCAAAGAATACTGTACGCACATTGGATCATAGTGCTGATAGCTGCCGCTTTGCCATAGTAAGCGATATCCATGGAAAGGATGAGCATTTCAAGACTCTGACCAACTCACTCAAGCCGCAGGACCTTGATTTCTTTGTAGTGAACGGAGACCTGGTGTCCGAGATTTATGACATAAACAAGGCCACTCATCATGCTGTAGATCCTGTACAGTCATTAGTCGCCAACCTTCCGTATTTTTATGTCAGAGGTAACCATGAAGGACGTGGCCGTGCTCATTACCAGCTTGCAGAAATCTTTCCGATGAGGGAGAAGGATGGCTGGTATTATACTTTCCGTCAGGGACCTGTGGCATTCATTGTGCTGGAAGCAGGCGAAGACAAGCCGGACAGTGATGTCGAATATGGAGATCTTGCAGAGTATGACCCTTATCGCCAGGCTCAGCTGGAGTGGCTGAAAGATGCTGTCAAGCGTCCTGAAATAGCATCTGCTCCGGTGAAGATATGTCTTATGCATATCCCGGCGTTTAAGGATAAGACTACATGGTACGCTCAGAACTGGGCAAATGAGAACTTTGTTCCTGTACTTAATGAGGCAGGAGTGAATCTCATGCTCAGCGGCCATATTCATAAGCATAAAATGATTGAGGCAGGACACAGCGGAAACAATTTCCCTATTATCTGCTCTTCGAATAAAGAACGTTTCATGGTTTCATCAGATGGCAAGACCATTACAGTCAAGGCATACGATACCGAAGGCAGAATCACAAACTCATATACTTTCTGATCCCAGATGAAAAAAATACTGACCCGACATGCCTTGATATCTTCCATGAGCCACAGATGCATGCTTTCGGAGGTAAACTCACTGTAATAGTGCAGGCAGGGGAGTCAACAGGCAATCTGACGCTTATAGTAAAAGCAAAAGGTTTACAGTCAGCGTCTCTGACCATCCCTGTGGAGTAATGACGCAAAAAAATATTTTTTTATTAAAAAGTTATATCTTTGCGACGGGATATAACAGATGAACACTGAAAGGGAAAATATTTTATGGAATAATTTCAAAGAGGGACGGGCAAATTCGTTCCGCCTCCTCTTTGATTATTTCTACGCCCCTTTATGCGAGTATGCCTTCCAGATTCTGAAAGACAAGATGGATGCAGAAGATATTGTTCTGGACATGTTCATCTTCATCTGGAAAAACTCTGACCGCATCGATATCGGAAAATCCATCCGGTCATATCTTTTCACTTCAGTAAAGAACCGTTCTCTCAATCATCTCAGGAGCGTCAGACCGGAGGCTCTGGATGAGGCTGTCGGCATTCCTGTTCTTGATCCGGATCTCGCAGATATAGATATAAAGGATATCTCTGCTATAATCTGTGCCGCACTTGAGAGTGTTTCTGACCGTGCGCGCTCCGTATGGAAAATGAAACGTGAAGAAGGAAAGACCAATATGGAGATTGCCCATCTTCTCAATGTTTCGGAGAAGACAGTCGAGGCCGATGTTACCCGTATACGCAAACTTCTCAATCTGATCATCAAGCGTAATCTCATTCTTACGCTATTTTTCTGATAAAATCATCAGATTTTCATAGGGTATTCCAGATTTGATGTGTCGTATGTAAAACGATGCATCAAAATGAATGTTAATACCAAACCCTCAAAAATACCTTCAGAGATTATAATCGCCTCATTCAGAGGAGAATTGAGTGATTCTCAAAGGGTAGAACTAGACAGCTGGCTTTCTCTCGAAGGCAGTAAGGAGAAATATGAAGCCTTGAAAAGGCTGTGGAGTCACACAATCTTCAATGCCGGAGAATTCAATTCAAATAAAGCATATGGCAGGTTACGTCGCAGGACATCAAACCTGTGGAGGACACTTGCCATAACTGCGTCTGCAGCAGCAGCCATAGCTGTCGGCTTTATCCTGTATAGTACATATAATACTGAACCGACTCTCACCCAGACCTATGCCTGTATGACCGGAAAGTCTTCGATCAGTCTTCCGGATGGTTCAAACGTGGTGCTCCACAATGGAGCGTCACTTTCTTACGACAACTCCTTTTCAAGAAGCAACAGAACGGTTTCGCTTGATGGCGAGGCTTATTTTGATGTAGCCAAGGATACAGAGAACACCTTTACTGTCAACGTGGACGACATTGATATTACAGTTTATGGTACGACCTTCAATGTCCTGGAAGATAATAATTCGGTTGTTGTCAGTCTGCTGGATGGTTCTGTAGATGTTACGACCAAGTCTGGTGTAAGATGCGCCTTGACCCCAGGACATTCTGCAATATTCGAAAAGCAGACAGGCAATCTGCTTGACCGAAAGGACGATGTGGCTTTTGCTGCGTGCTGGGCTCAGGATCGTCTGACCTTCACACAGGCACCACTCGGGGAAGTCTGTCGCTATCTTTCCAAATGGTATGGAGTCGAGATTGTTGTAGATGATGCATTGAAATCATCATGCTCTTATACCTTCACCATCAGAGAAGAGCCGATAGACCATATTCTCGACATCATGAGCCGCATCAATCCGATGAAATATATCTATACCAATGACCAGAGGATAATTATTTCAGAAATATTATAACCCCTAACATGAAACAAAACAAACTGAAACTGACCATTGTGGCCATGCTTCTGTCTGTTGTGTCCTTTGCTCAGAACGGACGCATTACTGCAAATTTCAGCAGTATTCCACTGTCAAAAGCAATAGAGATCATAGAAAGTTCGGGATCTTACACTTTCTTTTATGATACAGGTAAGGTCGATCTTTCGGCAATTGTGTCCCTGTCTGCTTCTGATCTTTCGGTGGAGGATGCCATGAGACAGATGTTGTCACAGGTCAATGTTAATTTTGAGATCAAAGGTGGTCAGATCGTGCTGATTCCTGCGTCTGCATCTGCGCACCAGATGCCGGCTGCTCTGACATTGACTGTACTTGATGTAAACGGACTGCCTGTCATAGGTGCAGCTGTAATGAAGGCGGATGGGTCCGGAGAGATTACAGACCTTGATGGAGTCTGCACTATTTCGCTGTCAGGCTCAGATGAGACCCTTACCGTAGTATGTATGGGCTATCAGACGAAGACCGTAACAGTAGGAACGGCTTCCGAAATGACCGTCCGTCTGGAGGAAGACAACCAGCTTCTTTCAGAGTCTGTGGTGGTCGGTTATGGCGTCCAGAAGAAGGTCAACCTTACCGGTGCAGTCGCCGCCGTGGATCAGGAGCAGCTTTCGGACAGACCTGTTGCCAGCGTAGGACAAGCCCTGCAGGGAGTGGTGCCTAACCTTAACATCACTAATACTTCCGGACGTCCCGGAGCCTCTTCAAACTTCAATATCCGAGGTAATACGTCTCCTAACGGAGGAAATCCTCTGATTCTGGTGGATGGAGTAGAGACCGACCTCAGTAGGATCAATTCAAATGACATTGCTTCCATATCTGTGCTCAAGGACGCCTCGTCTGCAGCGATTTATGGTGCCCGTGGAGCATTCGGAGTCATCTTGGTCACAACCAAGAGCGGTGATTTCGACAAGGCTCCTGTCGTGACTGCCGATGCCCGTTTTTCAGTTTCTGCGCCGACTACATCAACAGATTATGAGACCCGAGGCTACTATCACGCGAAGATTGCCGACTTGTTCATGGAAACCAATTCAGGTGTTCCATATACCAATTATACAAGTTATGATTATCAGCGTCTGTGGGAGCGCAGAAATGATGTTACAGAACATCCTGACCGCCCTTGGGTCGTGACAGAGATGCGTAACGGACGCTTGGAATATGTGTATCTGGCCAATTTCGACTGGTATAATTATCTGTATGACGACAGCCGTCCTACTCAGGACTATAATGTATCTGTGCGCGGAGGCTCGAAAAACGTGTCCTATATGGTCAGCGGACGATATTACCATCAGGACGGTATTTATCGTATTGGACCGGATTACTACGATTCATTCAATACAAGAGCCAAGGTTGATGTGAAGATATGTCCATGGCTCAAGCTCACGAGCAACACAAGGTTCTTCCACAGCAAGTATCATTATACCGGCAATGAAAACCGTCGTCCGACGCTTCATGCCCTTGCCAGCTTTGTACCGGTGAATCCGGACGGAACTTTTGTCTCTCATACGACCTTGACCCAGAGTGCGGCCCATTATATAATGGACGGATACAGCGCAATGCTCCATAAAGGTGTACAATATGGCGATCAGAAGATCACGGAACTCACCACATCCTGGATATTGACGGCCGACATTACGGACAAACTGAAGTTCAATGTGGATTTCTCATATAAGTTCGGGTATTTCCGTTCACCATATAGGGATGCGACAGTACAGTATTCGCAATACCCCGGTGAGATTGCGACCGAGTCGACTTTGTATGTCGACAGATATTCGGATACAGTCAACGAACACAATGACTATATCGCAAATGCTTATCTGTCCTATGCAGACACATGGAAAGAAGACCATGACTTCACCGCAACAGTCGGAGTCAACTATGAGGCTCGTGGGTATAATGACATGTCAGTCCGTCGTCAGAATCTTCTCACTGAGGAATTGAGTGACTTCAATCTTGCTTTCGGAAATGTGGACAATCTTACAGGAGGCGTAAAGGAGTATGCCCTTGCAGGTCTCTTTTACCGTTTTACTTATGCATGGAAATCACGTTATCTTTTCGAGACAAACGGACGTCTGGACGGTTCGTCCCGTTTCCCGAAAGGCAACCAGTGGGGTTTCTTCCCGTCTGTTTCTGCTGCATGGCGTATGAGCGAGGAACCATGGATGGCGAATGTGAAGGATGTCATGAATAATGCGAAACTCAGGGTTTCATACGGATCTCTCGGAAACCAGAACATCGGGTATTACGATTACTATCAGACGGTAGATACCAACGGCTTGCTTTCATATACCTTCGACGGCAGCACAAAGGGTCAGTATGCTTTTGTCAGTGATCCTGTCTCTACCGGAACTTGGGAGACTGTGACTACCTTCGACGTGGGTGCCGATCTGGGATTCTTCAAGGACAAGCTCACATTCTCTGCAGACTTCTATATAAGGAACACAAAAGGCATCCTTGCAGTAGGAAAGCAGCTTCCTTCAATTTATGGTGCGGGAGAACCGAAGGTCAATGCCAATAATATGCGTACGACCGGATGGGAGCTGCAGTTTGAGTGGCGTGATGGCTTCAACATCGGATCTGAGAGGTTTGATTACAGCATAGGGGGATCGCTTGCAGATTATACTGCCGTATATACAAAGGCAGATAATCCGGACGGTATCATCGGTGCTCCGTATGTGGGCATGAGGCTGGGTGAGATCTGGGGTTACCGTTCCGGAGGACTCTTCGCCAGCGATGAAGAGGCCGCAAAGTACATAAGCGAGATCGACTGCTCCAAGATATATACGGAATATATGAACTGTATTTCGGACTATGGAAAAGGAGTGCGCGCCGGAGACCTCAAGATTCTTGATGTTGACGGTGACGGCGAACTTGCGTGGGGAAACAACACCATCTACAATCACGGAGATGCTGAAATCATCGGAAACAGCCAGCCGCGTTTCTCGTATGGCTTCAACGCCGGATTCAATATCTATGGCTTTGATTTCTCGATCTTCTTCCAGGGTATCGGACATATGGACTGGTATCCGGGAAATGACAACCAGAGATTCTGGGGAGCATATTCCCGCCCATATTCTACATTCATAGGACGTGACTTCATGTCTGACGTCTGGAGTGAAACCAATCCGAATGCTTATTTCCCACGTCCTCGAGGATATACTGCTAACTGGGGAATGCTCAACGGAAAGAATGACAGATACTTGCAGAATCTTGCATATCTGCGTCTCAAGAATCTTTCAGTAGGTTATACCTTCCCTGAAAAATGGATGGAAAAGGCTAAGATTTCCAAGTTGAGAGTGTATTTCAGCGGTGAGAACCTGTGGTATTGGAGCGCTTTGCATTCAAAGTATCTTGATCCGGAAATGGCTATCTCAAATGTGCAGTCCACTACATATTCGTTCTGCAAGACGTTCGCGTTCGGTCTGACTGTAGAATTCTAAGGAGGAAATGATATATGAAAAAGAATATTGAAATTAAATTCACCCATATAATGCTTGCAGCCATGGTTTTTACTTTGACTGCATGTGAAGATTTCCTTGTCAGAAGACCCAAGGATCAACTCAGTCCGGATACTTATTTCAGGACTGAGACAGAGTGCCAGCTCTATACAAATAATTTCTATACGATACTGCCGGCGGCAAGCGACTTTTATCAGGAGGATGACGACTATGTAATCCCTAAGTCACTTTCGTCGAAGGTGATCGGAAACAGAACTGTACCTACAACTGCCGGTACATGGAACTGGGTTATGCTCAGGCAGATAAACTTCTTCCTGTCCCGTTCTCATCAGTGTGAAGACAGTGATGTGCGTGTAAGATATGAAGCGCTGGCAAGGTTTTTCCGTGCATATTTCTATTTCGAGAAAGTAAAGAGATATGGAGATGTCGCATGGGTTGACGAGCCGATCGATGCCAATGACAAGACTTTGTATCGTGGCCGTGATTCACGGTATAAAGTCATGGAACATGTTCTGGACGATATAGACTTTGCAATTGAAAATCTTTCATCAGGAAAAGATGTCTTTCGTGCGACAAAATGGACTGCTCTGGCATTAAAATCAAGAATTTTCCTTTTCGAGGGAACATTCCGAAAGTATCATGGACTGGATGGATGGGAAGAGTGCCTCAAGGAGGCTGCTGATGCCGCCTCAAAGTTCATCAAAGAGTCGGGTTACGGCATATACAAGTCAGGAAATACACCTTATCAAAGCCTGTTTACATTGGCTGAATCAGACAGGAGTGAAGTTATTCTGACCCGTGCATATAAGCAGTCTCTTTCACTTGTGCATGGCGCTAACGAGGCTCTCACATCGACCGCTTCATCACACTCTGGTCTGGCAAAGGATATTGTCAATATGTATCTGATGTCTGACGGCAGCCGTTTCACTGACAAGCCTCGCTATAATATGCTGGGCTTCTATGACGAGACACAGGATCGCGATCCGCGTCTGGCTCAGACCATCCGCACTCCTGGTTATACGAGAATGGGTGAGACTGAGCTTCTTGCTCCGAATATGGCGGCAGTCACCACCGGTTACCAGCCTATCAAGTACGTATGTGAGAAGAAATACGACTCATACCAGTCTTCGGAAAATGATATGCCTATATTCCGTACGGCTGAAGTCTATCTGAACTATGCAGAAGCAAAGGCCGAGCTAGGTCAGCTTACGCAGGCAGATCTGGACATGTCGGTGAATAAGGTGAGGGCGAGAGTCTCAATGCCTGCAATCAATATGGAAGAGGCCAACGCCAATCCGGATCCATATCTCCTTGCTGACAAGACCGGATATCCGAATGTTACAAAGAGCACATATACCGGAGTCATTCTCGAGATACGTCGTGAAAGGACTGTCGAGCTGATGCTTGAAGGTTTCAGATACTGGGACCTGATGAGATGGAAGGAAGGAAAGAGGTTTGAAAGAACATTCTACGGAATGCGTCTGGATGGAGTCGGTGAGTATGACCTTGATAAGAACGGAAGTGTCGATCTCGTCGTGTATGAGGGTATGGCTCCTTCGACAATTCAGGGTGTAGTTTACAAGGAGCTCTCCGAACTTAATCTTTCTGAAGAGGGAAATATCGTTCTTCATGCTGATATCGAAAGGAATTTCGACGAATCCAAAGACTATCTATATCCGATTCCTACTGAAGATATTGTCCTGACTCAGGGCGTGGTCAAGCAGAATCCGGGATGGGATGAAATGGATGGACTTGACTTCTAACATAGAGTGATATGAAAAGAGTATTTATATATATATTGATGGCCACCGGCCTGTTTTCCGGCTGCAGCAGGAACGAATTTTTTGCCCCTGTACAGACTCTGGACGTCGACCGGGACATCCTTCTTGCTCCGGGAATAGGAGCAAGCTATACCATTGCTGTCAACAGTAATACGGCATGGCAGGCTGAATTGTCAGCAGAAGAATGGATCAGCTGTGATGTGGAGAAGTTTGTGGGTTCCACATCTGTCAATGTTGTCTTCAGTGCAAATGAAGGGATGTCCCGCAGCTGTTCCCTTGTATTGTCTTCGCAAGACGGAAAAATTTTCCGTCGTGTGGAACTTCGTCAGGGATCTGTTACAGAAGACGGATTGATTACCATTTCGAATCTGCGTTCTTATGAATCTGACGGAGAGTATCTGTTTTCTGGCTCTTCAAGGATAAGGGGTTTTGTCACAACAGATCTGGAAGGTAAAAATTTCTATCCGAACTCGTTCGCCATGCAGGACGGATTCGAGCAAGGAGCAGCCGGTATAACCGTTTCTTTTGGAGAGACCCAGCCTGACTTTGTCCGTGGAGACGAGGTGGAAGTGGAGCTTGACGGTGCTGTGCTCAAGCGTAATGAGGATGGAATGCTTGTACTTCTTCCGGCAAAAGCGCCTGTCAGGACTCAGACAACAAGAATAGGCATAGAACCGATGGTAACCAAACTGTCAGCTATGGGCTCTGGTGAATACGAATCGATGTTCGTATCTGTCTTTAATCTTCAGCCCATGGAAGGGTCTGTCGGAGCCACTCTTAATGATGGAGTCATTATGGAAAACGGCAGAGGAGTGCAGACCTTCGTCAAGATGTTCGAAAACTCCCTCCTGAGAGAGGCGACATGTCCGGGCGGAAGCGGTAATGTTACCGGTATCGCGGGACCTCAGGCGCCGCAGGACGGCCGCACCTTCATTATTCCTATGGCTGTTTCCGATATGGTCTTCGAGGGTGGACGCTTCAATATTCTGACAGGTGGCGTGACCTCGTTCCCTTATGTCTTGTCTCTGTATTCGGATAACGGCAAAAACGAAAGCGATGAACCAAAATATATTGATTATCAGGTGAAACCTTATAATTCAGCGACAAAGTTCATTGATGCTTTCTATTATGACAAGGACCGATCTACGGATGTGTCCCTGCACGTTCATGCAGCCGGAAGGACTGAAGAAGAAATCAGAAGCAGTCTATATTGGGGAAATAATCTTGGATATGACTGCATACCAGCCAAATCTTTCGTTACAAGGATCAGTGCTGCAGGTGAATACCCTGGAGAGACATATTACATGCTTACAATGCCGCTGAAAAGCGATTTTGTGCCAGCAGGAGGAACATTCAGCGTGGCCTTCTACATATGGAATACCAACTGGGCGGTCAGGGATTGGAAACTGGAGTATTCTCTTGACATGAGCAACTGGCATGGCTATGACGAGGTGTCAGGTACCGGTGATGGACTGGTTGAATTCATGCCTGCCGGAAACTATACGCTATACAATGTAAAGTTTACGGCACAGACTGCCATAGACGCATCCGATATACTTTACATAAGATTCTCTCCGATTGGCAGAAGGGCATGTGGCAATCCGTTGTCAAATGCTACAGGCTGGGGCAGTGACGTCAGACTTTCAGTGGGAATGCTTGTCTGCCCTCACGTAGCAAGACCTTCTGCAGCTCCTCAGGACGCGATATGGTACAACACTTTCGACTCCCTTACTGAAGGCTCAGATTATCTGATGGGAGAGAAACTCGGGTTGTTTGACAATCTTAACGGACCATTGATCGGCGCCTGGAATGCGGAGCAGAGAAATGGAATGTCCGGCAGCAATGTGGCCATGAGGCCTGGATATGCTCAGGTGGGATATGCTGAATATGCAACTGACGGAATAACTGCCAGATCGTATAAGGGTACCCTGCAGACCCCGGCCCTTGGTGTGGAAGGCGAGGTAAACATCAGTTTCAAGGCCATGGCATTCAAGAGTTCAAGAGTCGGAAGGACCAATATGCATGCTAGTGTGCCTGAAAAGGGTCCTGATGCTACAGAGATAGAGGTTGAGGTTCTTGATGGCGGCTATATTGTGGGACTTGGGGACGAGATTATTCCGGAAGTTTCAAAACTTGCTGTGTCGGGACTTTCTGTATCTGAGTTTAAAACATACCACATCAAACTTTCCTGTGTGACAGAGCAGACCAAGGTAGTGTTCAGAAGTGCAGAAGGAGAAGGGTTTGCACGCTGGTTTATTGATGACATCATAGTAACAGAATGAATATGAAAAGATTTATATATATGATTTCATGCCTTCTGGTCGCTGTTTCCTGCGCCCAGAAGCTGGATAATTCTCATTTCATTCCAGGAATGGGTGAGGGAGACGTTAATCCCGACCAGAACACATCCGGCCCTGCCGAACCCGATAAGATCCTTTCCAATCAGGTGAAGGTTATCTCGTTCAATGTCCGTGTCGGCTCGGAAGATGGTACAGATCTTAAAGACTGGCCGGCCCGTCGTAAGTCAGTCAAGCCGCTGCTTGTCAAGGAAAACCCTACTGTCATCGGACTTCAGGAGGCGCTCAAACATCAGATGGACTATATAGCCCTTCAAATGGAAGACTATGGCGCTTATGGTCTTGGCCGTGACGACGGTAAGTCATCCGGCGAGATCATGGCCATACTGTGGAACAAAAAACAGGTCTCTTGCGAGAGAATGGGAACATTCTGGCTTTCTGCCACTCCGGATCAAGTCTCCAAGGGTTGGGATGCAGGATACATGAGAACTGCAACTTGGGGAGAGTTCACGGTTCTGGCAACAAACCAGAAGTTCTTCTACCTGAATACCCATGTGGATAACGGAGGACGGATTGCAATGCTCAACTCCATTACACTTATAAAGGAGAAGGTGAAGCAGCTTAATCCTTATGGATTTCCTGTCATTATCACAGGAGACTTCAATGCAGAACTATCTCATGCCATGTTCGAGCCTTTTGGCGATTGGGTTTACGATGCCCGCTCGACTGCTCCTGTTACGGACGCAAGGGCCACATATCATGGATTCGGAGTGTATAGCACCAAGATTGACCATATATTCTACACCGGACTTGAGCCGCTGGAATATAAGACAATCAACAAGACATACGAAGGTGTGACCTATATCTCTGACCACTATCCTATTGCGGCGCTTTTTGAGTTGACCGGTTCAACTGATCCCGATGCACCTCAGGCTCCAGGCAACTACGGCGACCTGACAGAGGAGGATTTCCCTCTTGATGACTACAATGAGCCGCCTTACTCGGATGGTGGATATGGCGATCTGAAGCAGGAGGATTACCCACTACAATAGCATTAATTCAGAAAAATCAACATATATGAAAACTATAAAGATATTATTTTTTGCAGCAATACTTCTTTCAGGAGTATCATGCGTCAAGGAAGAAATGGGAACTGACTCTCCTGTAGCAGACCATTCGGATGTGCCTTCATTCAAGGCTCTCGGCAGCCCGGTCGAGAGCAAGGTGTCTCTTATGGAGAACGGCACCTCGGTCAACTGGACCGTAGGTGATCTGGTGGCAGTTGCTGACGGAAGTGATGATGTTTATAAGTTCGCTTCGGAGGGAGACGGAACCAGCGCAATCTTCCGCTATCAGTCGGAAGGAGAGCAGGAGTGTTTGTTCAACAAATCTGCAGATAAGTACCTGATGGCTTACCCTTGGACAGCGTCAGTTGTCATGGATATGGAAAACAGCACTGTGGCATCAAGCCTTCCTTCAGTTCAGAACGCCGTAAAAGGAAATTTTGAGGGATCATATGCAGTCGCTGTAGCCGTCGGCAATGATATCGAAACACCTTTTGCCTTCAAATGTGCGGTGTCAATGCTGAAAGTGGAAATACCTGAAACGTTGAGCGGAAAGATCGCTGAACTGGCAGTAAGAGGAAACCAGGGAGAAGACCTTGCCGGCGATCTTATCATTTCATGCACGGATGAGGGTCCTGTGACAACGCTGGGAACTCAGAAATATTCTCAGGTGAGACTTCTTGCAGAGAACGGTGTCCTTGAGCCAGGAATATATTATATAGCTATCGCCCCTGTGACTGTTTCGAAGGGAATCAGTGTTGTCGCCGTTTCTGCAGACAACTTCACAGAGTTTGAGATCAGTACAGCAAAGGCAGAAAAAACCTTCAAACCAGGTTATATATATAATCTTGGGACCCTGAACGCTGAGAAGATAGAGTTCCCTGTAGGACTCGGAAGACTTCCTTATGTGTTCTCGCTGTTTGCAACAAATGGTACTGGAAATACTCCAAAATACCTGGAAAAGACAGTCCTTACCGCCAAGACCCACATGCAGTTGAAAGAGAAAGAGGAGAAAACAGGCTCTGTGCTTGAGGCCAAGACAACTGGAACGGCTTGTGATTATTGGTCTAACAAGTGGCATGGTCATGATAATATCGTATGCGATTATTTCAATACTGAGAATACGTACTTGATGCTCAGTGTTCCTTTGAAAATGTCCCTTCCTTCTTCTTTCAGAGTTTCTTTCGGTCTTTTTACCGAGCCGGAGCATGATATAGTCAAAGATTGGAAAGTGCAGTATTCAAAGGATAACCAGACGTGGTATGATGGTGCGACTTATCAGTTTGAAAGGATTCTCAAGTATTATTCAGTAGAGATAACTCCTGAAGTGACTTTCAGTGCTGACGATATGCTTTATCTGAGGTGGATTCCTTATGGAAACGCAAGCTGGTCAGGCGGCACGACAGATGGTCTTAAGGCCCGTGTGCAGTTAGCAAGCGGTATTGTAATCTCAGATGCTGTATCACCGGATTCTGATGCATCGGGAAATGTCTATGCAGAAGATTTTGATCGCATCAGCGGTGGCGTTGATTACCGTCATGCAGGCCAGAAGAACGGTATTGAGAAACTTGGACTCCTTGGGGAATTGTTTGGAGAGAAAATAGACAGCTGGAGTGATGAGCAGAAGAGGGGACTTAGCGGCAGCAATGTAGCTGAGCGTCCAGGCTATGTGCAGATCGGTTTTGCGACTTATACCGGAAATAATAGAAATAGTGCGGGAACAAATAATGTCGGTTCGCTTGTTACTCCTGCCCTGGAGAATGCATCCGGAACCATCAATCTTTCTTTCAAGGCTATGTGCTACCGTTCTCCATTTACAGGAAGGGCAGGAATGGCGGCGAATGCACAGGCGGATGTGACAGATGTTGTGCTGAAAATCAAGGGAGCAGGATCGTTCAATCCGTCTACTCCTGTGACTACAATGACAATTAACGGTATTTCTACTGATAGGTTCGATACCAAGGCATTGACTATATATAATACCAATGCAACCACTCAGATCGAGTTTACCAGCACTGCGCCTTCCGGCAAGTTCACCCGCTGGTTCCTTGACGATATCTGCATCAACAAATGAATAAACTAACCAAATCAATGAATATGAACACAAAAGAAAACAAGATCTGCATCTTTGGATGCGGAAGCGGCTATGAAACTCCGGTTTCAAGAGCCGTGAAATTTACATCAGAGGGTGTTTTGTGCACCAGTCTGTCGGGCACTACGGTAGAAAATTATCAGGAACAGGAATTTGAATGGTAAAGGAGGAAAAGTCATGAAGAAATTTACAATTTTTACAGCAGCCCTTGTACTTCTTGCAACGGTTTCATGTATGAAGGAGACTCTTGCTCCTGAAACAACAGAAGGTGATGGTGTTTCATTTGTTGCCTCACGAGAGGATTTTGACGCTACTACCAGGACTCAGCTTGTCGATGGCTGCAAGGTTGAGTGGAAGGCAGGTGATCAGATCGCATTGTTTAATACAAACGGAACAAGTTACACTGAGACTGGACTTCCGACGACTGATAAATGGAGAAGATGTTTCCCTTTCAATACTCAGAGCAATGGCTCGTCAGCAAAGTTTGTAATCAACTCAACTGATAACTCGGCTAAGGCAGAAGGTGCTCAGCCTTATATCTTCTTGTATCCATACGATTGGAGTTATCTCAGTTATATGGATTCCGATCACATGATGTGCCGTTTTTGGCTGACTGACCAAGCGGCGACACTTGGCTCGTTTGATCCAAAATATGCTCCTGCAGTTGCAAAGTCTCAGACTCTTGATGAAAAGGTGGTCTTCAAGAACCTTCTTCCGCTGCTCAAGTTCACCGTTCCAGCTTCTCTTGATGGAAGGATTACCAAGATAACAGTGACAGGCAATAATAATGAGTTTGTTGCAGGAAATATGATCTGCGACTATACAGGAGATACTCCAGTTGTAAAGGTGTTCTCTGAATTCAAGCCAGAGTATAATTATAAGGGTGGCAACAAGACTGTTGCTTTGAACTCAACTGCAGGAATGGCAGCTGGTAACTACTACCTGGCTCTCGCTCCTAAGACCTATTCAAAGGGTCTCAAGGTGACTGTAACATACAAAGACAACAAGACTTCTACCCGTTCGTCTTCTGCTTCAGTGGATCTCAAGAGCGGTGTAATCTATAATATGGGTACTGTCGGTGCTGAGAATTATGACGGCGCTGGTGTGGCACTTCCTTATGTGTTCTCGTTCTTTGCGACAGATGGTACTGGAAATGCTCCTAAATATGTGACTCAGAAGGTTGTCGCTAGCGGTTCTCATCTGCAATTGGTGGACAATACAACTGGAGCCGTGTTTGATACCAAGACGACAGGTAAGTATGCTGTCTATTGGTCTAATCAATGGCATGGTCATGATAATGTACTTGGTGAGTATTTTACTACTAAAGAGTCTGCAGGCGATGCTCATAAGGACTCATATTATATGTTGACTGCTCCTTTAAGGGTGTCTTTGCCTCAGACTTTCAGGGTGTCTTTTGGATTATTTGTTGATTCTGCAAAGCCGGAGCCTATTAAAGATTGGAAATTGCAATATTCAAAGGATGCGACAACCTGGTATGATGGCGCAACTTACGAATTCGAGAAAATTCTAAAATACTATTCTACAGAAATCACTCCGGAAGTGACTTTTGCAGCTGGTGATGTCCTTTATTTGAAATGGTTTCCAGTTGGTAATGCAAATCACTCAGGCGGTACCACTACCGGTATGAATAATGATACACGCGTACAGTTTGCAAACGGTGTTGTGATATCAGATGTAACTTCTCCTGATTCCAAGGCAACAGGCAATGTATATGCAGATGATTTCGACCGTATCAACGGTGGTGTCGACTATCGTCATGCAGGTCAGATAAACGGAATAGAGAAACTCGGACTCCTTGGAGAAGTTTTCGGAGACAGCATAGAGAATTGGACTCCCGAGCAGAAAAGTGGTCTGAGCGGTTCCTATGTTGCAGAGCGTCCGGGCTATGTGCAGATCGGTTATGCTACATATGCAAATAATAACAGAAACGGAGGCGGAACCAATCATGTCGGCTCGCTCGTGACTCCTGCTCTGACAAAGGCTACCGGCACCATCAACCTTTCATTCAGGGCTATGTGTTATCGTTCTCCATATACGGGAAGAGCGAAAATGGGTGCTGCTGCGCAGGCAGATGTTACAGATATAGTGGTCAAGATCAAGGGTGCCGGCTCATTCGATGCTTCATCAAATGTGACTTCAAAGACCCTCAGCGGTATTTCTACAAGCAAGTTCGACAAGAAGACCTTGACAATCTACAACTCAAATGCAACCACTCAGATCGAGTTTACCAGCACAGCCGTTTCAGGCAAGTTTACCCGCTGGTTCATTGACGACATCTGCGTGAACAAGTAATAGTATGATCGGATGAAAAGAATAATATTCTTACTTCTTGCGATATTGATATTGATGCCGTCTGATGTTGTCGCTAAAAAGAAACGTCCAGATGAACTTACAGTGATTTCATACAATGTAAGATTGGTGACAACAGACGACGGAGATAACCAGTGGAAGTACAGGGCTCCTGCCACTCCTGCGATGATAAAGGATTACTGTCCTGACATCTTCGGAGTACAGGAAGCTGTACTTGAGCAGCTGGAGTACATGGACAAGCACCTTCCGAACTACTCTTATGTCGGAGTCGGCAGAGAAAACGGAAAGCAAAGGGGCGAGACCATGGCAATATTCTATAACACCAAGAGGGTCAAGCTGCTTGATTGGGGCACATACTGGCTGTCGCAGACGCCGGATGTGCCCTCAAGGGGCTGGGATGCTGCATGCAAGAGAACTGTCACATGGACTTTGATGGAAATCAAAGGCAGCGGCAAGAAGTTCTTTTATGTGAATACACATCTTGACCATGTCGGGACCGAGGCTCGTCAGAAAGGCCTTGACCTTATCGTGAGCAAGATCGCGGCAATGAACCCGGACAATCTTCCGATGGTTCTGACCGGAGACTTTAATGTGCAGCCGGACAATCCTGCTCTGACAGAGCTCAACACAAAGATGTCGGATGCAAGGAAAACTGCCGCAAAGACAGACTATCGAGCAACCTATAACGGATGGGGACGCTTTGCAAGCGTGATTGACTATATATACTATCAAGGATTCTCTTCTTGTACGGAATATGAGACGATTGTACGCCAGTACAAAAATATTCCGTATATTTCGGACCATTTTCCGATTGTGGCCAGATTGGTATTCTGACGGCCGCTGTAAAAATTTAATAATATGAAGAAAATTCTTTCCCTGATTTTATGCTTTGGTTTTGGAGTCTGTGCTTTTGCTCAGACTCTTTCTGAGGGTCCCTGGTTCGATCATTATGTAAACGGGATCAACCGTATGCCGGCCCGTGCGACATCCTATTCTTTTGATGACCAGGCAAAGGCTCTTGCCGGTGACAGAGAGGACGCGAGGATGGTTTCGCTCAACGGATCGTGGAAATTCAAGTTTGCGGAAGATCTTCCCCAGGCCCCGATGGACTTCTATACAGAAGGTTATGATGTGTCTTCATGGGACAATATCCAGGTTCCTTCATGCTGGGAGATGCAAGGTTATGGATACCCGATCTACAGCAACACAAATTATCCGTTTCCATACAGGCCGCCGTATATAAGTCGTGATAATCCGGTGGGTTCGTATGTACGGACTTTCACAGTTCCCCAGGATTGGAAGGACGGAAAGGTGATTCTTCATTTTGGCGGTGTATATTCAGGACATCAGGTTTGGGTGAACGGTAAGGAAGTCGGTTATTCGGAGGATAGCTGTCTTCCAAGTGAATTCGATATAACAAACCTTGTGACGGATGGTGACAATACATTGGCTGTCAGGGTGTTCAAGTGGACAGATGGAAGTTACCTCGAGGATGCTGACCATTGGAGGATGTCCGGCATTCATCGTGAGGTGCTTCTCCTGTATCAGCCACAGGTTGCCATCTACGATTTCGGTGTGCGCACGAAAATGGACACTGACTATAAGAATGCTTCTCTTTGGGTACGGCCTGTCATAGCGATGGACCCGGATGCGGATGTCAGAGCATGGAATGTTACAGGTTCTCTCTATGATCCGTCAGGAAACAAGGTCGGAGACGACATGAAGATTACTGCAGCAGAGATTTTTCTTGAGAAATATCCTCAACGTGACAATGTTCACTATCCTCTCCTTCAGCAGAGGGTGGAGAATCCTCTGCTGTGGACAGCGGAGACTCCGAATCTTTACACTCTCGTCCTCTCGTTGTATGATTCTGAAGGAGCTTTGGTTGAGGCAAGGAGTACGAAGGTAGGATTCCGTGAAGTAAAGATAAGCGGACAGCAGTTCCTTGTGAACGGAGTTCCTGTGAAACTTTACGGAGTCAACCGCCATGACCACAGCGAATATGGCGGAAAGAGCGTGACCCGTCAGGAGATGGAAGCGGACATCCGTCTGATGAAGCAGTTCAATTTCAATTCTATAAGGACTTGTCACTATCCAAACGATCCATATATTTATGAGCTTTGTGACAGATATGGTCTTTACGTCATGGATGAAGCAAATCTTGAGACTCATGGAGTCGGTGGTCAGATATCCAACGACCCGACGTGGGTGTCTTCATTCCTTGAGAGGGCGACAAGGATGGTCATTCGTGACAGAAATCACCCTTCTGTAGTCTTCTGGTCTCTCGGAAACGAATCAGGAACGGGACCTAATCATGCGGCGATGGCTGGTTGGATTGAAGATTATGATCCGACAAGGCCTATCCATTATGAAGGAGCTCAGGGACAGCCTGAACATGAGTTGTACGCACCTCTGTCACGCAAGGCCAAAAGAGTATTCACCAGCGAGAAGCAGGAGGTTCCTGTAACCAAGGAGGAGCCGAAGGCACTTCCGCCGGCAGCCCGTAATGACAAGAGCGGCAATCCGACAGATCCGGAATTCGTAGATCTGATCAGCAGGATGTATCCGAGAATCGAAGTCCTAGAAAGAATGGCGCTGGATCCTAATCATGATCGTCCTATATATATGTGCGAATATGCCCACTCGATGGGTAACTCTACCGGTTCGATGAAGGATTACTGGGACCTTATCAGAAGATATGACAATCTTCTTGGCGGTCATATCTGGGACTGGAAGGACCAGGGACTTGCTCGTGTCGATGCCTGTGGTGTGAAGAACTGGGGATATGGTGGTGATTACGAAAAGCCGTCAGATGTAAACTCCGGTAATTTCTGCATCAACGGTGTCGTGGCTCCGGACTGCACACCGAAGCCGGCAATGTGGACATGTAAATATGTATATCAGCCGATAGAGTTCACAGCAGTTGACCTGAATTCATTCAGGATTGCATTGAAGAACCGCAATTTCCATATGTCTACGAAGGATTATATCTACTCCTGGGAACTCAGGAACGAAACTTCAGTACTCCAGAAGGGAAATCTGACAGTTCCTGTGATGGCCCCGGGACAGACAGCGGAAGTTGTTGTTCCTGTGAAGAAGTTCACTCCTGAACCGGGTGTTACATATATGCTTGATGTATATGCTTGTGAGGCTGCTGATCTTCCGTATGCAAAGGCTGGTCATGTCAATTCAAGCGAGCAGTTCGTCATCAAGAGCAATGTGCCTGTTGAAAAGACCCCGGCAAAGGGCAAGAGTCCGCTTGTTCAGGAGGGAGTGGACGCAGTGGTGATTACGGCTGGAAAAGTTGCTGTGACCATAGATAAGGCGACCGGATATCTTGCGGGCTATCAGGTAGGAGGATCTCAGGTGCTCAAGACACCTTTTGTGCCGAATTTCTGGCGTGCGGAAACAGATAATGACTGGAGGGGATGGAAACCTTCGTATTATCTTAAGGTATGGAAGACTGCTGCAGAGAATCTCTCACAGCCGGAAATCGCGACTGCGGCTCATGGTTCCGTCGCAGTGGTTACAGTAAAGCGCACTCTCGGCGAGAATAAGGCTGAACTCACCTTGAAGTATTCTGTATATCCGGATGGACGCCTTAATGTGGCTTATGACATCAGGATTGCCGATCAGGTGCTTGAGCCTCTCAGGATTGGTCTTCAGGGACAGATTACCCGTGAGCTTGATAATCTTGCATATTTCGGCCGTGGCCCTCAGGAAAATTATTCAGACAGGAATGATGGAATTTTCCTTGGTCTTTGGAAAACCACGCCGGAGGATATGATGTATCAGTATGTCTATCCTCAGGAGAACGGAAACAGGACCGACGTCAGGTGGATATCGTGTGCTGATGACAAGGGCAGAGGTGTAGCTTTCGTGGGAAGTCAGCCTCTGAGTGTCTCTGCATGGAATACTACTCAGGAGCAGTTGCATGAAGCCATGCATATAGGAGAACCCGCTGTTCTGACTGATTCATTCGTTCTGAATGTGGACCTTGTGCAGACAGGTGTCGGAGGAACAGATTCCTGGAGTCAGCGCGCACGTCCGTATGACCAGTACCGTCTGATGTCCAAAAACTATTCATACGACTTCTGGATGGTTCCGGTAAAGAGTCTTGACGACGCCGTGAAGGCCGGAAGGAAGCACAATCAATAGTCGTCCATATTGCTCCTGTGCAAGATGTCCATGTGGACGTAATCATTACGCTGTAGGGGCGATATTCCTTTTATGACACATTCCGCAAATTTGTTCAATAACTTGAACGACTGCTGCGGGATGTGTCTTGTTACAAGATACTCCACATTGCCCTTGCGGAGGCTTGCAAGGTTGCGTTTCAGGTCGTCGAATCCTATGACAATGCGTTCCGGATCGGGATGCCGTTCAAGAAAGTCATCTATCAGGAATACACGTGAATTGGTCATGGCTACATGCTTTACGTGCGGGTGTTCCTGAAAGAACCTCTCCAGAGTTTCCATTGTCATCTCCGGCTTGTCGGGATGTATGAATACTGTGTGGATCTTGCAGCCGGGGAAATGCTCCGTAATATAGTCTGTCCAGCCATGTCGGCGTGGGGCGTTTGGGTCTGCCTTGTGTCTGGAGTCACGGATGAGTCTGACAAGGAGGACTTCGCGCACCTGGCACCTTGTCGTGAGCAGAAAGGCTCCCAGACCACCGCTTTTATATGGGTCCACTCCGCAGTAGATCAGGTAGTCAAGCTCATCTATCTTGTTGTCCACAAATGCGTACGGTATATCTGACGATTCAAGTTGCCGGGCAAACTCCATGACTTCATCCTTGAAGACTGCATTCATTATGACCCCAGATGGTAGTTTTCGGATGATTTCAGAGCATCCCTTCCGGAATGATGCTACATCTGTCTGGTCATAAAAGTATATGTCCAGGCTTATGGAGGCGAACTGTATTGATTCTGCGGCATCCAGGAAGCCTTTATATATTTCTTCCCAGTAGTCTCCCTCGTTGTAGGACGGAATCAGGCATGCAAATCTATATTCCTTTTTTGATGCCAGGGATGAGGCATTCGGGTTTGGAGAGTATCCTAACTGTTCTATTGCCTTCCTTACCTTTTCCCTGGTTTCTGCCGATACTCGTCCCCTGTCATAGACGACTCTGTCCACGGTTCCTCTTGATACTCCAGCCAGTCTTGCAACATCATATATTGTGGGTGCAGAGTTCTTAATTTGTTTCATAAAAGCAGAAAATAGATTATTTTTGCAAAATTAAGAAAATTGTAAAATGCCGATGGAAAAACGATTCAAATATTGGCAATGGCGGGTCATCATTTGCTCGATGATAGGTTACGCAATGTTCTATTTTGTCCGAAAGAACTTTTCATTCGCGATACCTCTTCTTAACCAGGAATATGGAATATCAAACGCAAGCTTTGGTATTATCATGACCTTGGGCGGACTGATATACGGAGTGTCAAAGTTCGTGAACGGTATACTTGCTGACCGCACCAATGCGCGCTGGCATCTGGTAACAGGTCTTTCGGTCTGTGTCCTTACAAGCATTCTGTTCGGTTTTGCCGACAAGATAAGCCTGTTCTTTACGGGAGCGGCGCAAGGTGAGGACTTTATCCGTGGCATGGTCATCGTAATGGGAACCTTGTATATAGTCAACCAGATTTTCCAGGGGTGCGGTTTTGCTCCATGCAACCATCTGATGGTGAGCTGGGTGCCGCCGAAGGAACTGGCGACCAAGATGAGCATATGGAATACATCCCACTCGATCGGTGCTTTTGTCGTGGCTGTGATATGCGGATATCTTACCAGTTGGCAGTTATGTTTCTGGGTACCGGCAACAATTGCTTTCATCGGCATACTATTCATTATTCTTACATTGCGGGATACTCCTTCGTCAGTAGGATTGCCCGAGTTGCCGAAAGTGAAAGGAGAGCTTGACGAGAGCGAGCAGAAAGATCCAAAGGTGTTCCGGAGCTTCTTGATAAAGAAAGTATTCCTGAACCCTGTGATATGGGTTCTTGCCATCACGGACCTTTTTGTGTATATCGTAAGATTTGCCATTCTTGACTGGGGTCCGTCAATGCTCTCGGATATGGGACTCAGCAAGGAACTTACCGGTTGGACCGTGGCTATATTTGAAGTTGCCGGATGCGCAGGTATGCTTTGCGCCGGATATATCTCTGACAAGTTTTTCAAGAGCAGATGCCAGAGGGTCTGTGCCATTGAACTGGGACTTGTGGCCGCATGTCTGATTGCACTTCATTTTGTACAGGATGCGGGAATGCCTGTTCTCTTCCTGATCATATTGGCGGTTTCCGGTTTCCTTATTTACGGTCCTCAGGCTTTGTTGGGTGTGACAGCAGCAAATATTGCTACAAAGAAGGCGGCATCTTCGGCAGTCGGACTTATCGGTCTTATGAGTTACCTCAGTACTATCGTTACCGGAATCGGTTTCGGAATGTTGGCGGATAAATTTGGAGGATGGGGATGGATCTTCTTGACTATGGGAGGATTGTCCGTGGTCGGAACAGTCCTTATTCTATCGCTTTGGGGACTTAAAGAAGGGGCAGGAGAGTAATATTTTTCAAGTATAAAATAAATGAAGAAGCATCAGCAATACGATGTTATAATTATTGGAGGTGGCATCACGGGAGCCGGTACAGCCAGAGACTGTGCCATGCGTGGTCTGAAGACTCTTCTGATAGAGAGGAACGATCTGACCGCAGGAGCTACAGGTAGAAATCACGGATTGTTGCACAGTGGGGCGCGTTATGCGGTAACTGACCAGGAGTCGGCCCATGAGTGTATCCGCGAAAATATGATTCTCAGAAAAATTGCAAGACACTGCGTTGAGGAGACAGATGGACTTTTTATAACCTTGCCGGAGGATGATCTTGCTTTCCAGGAAACATTCATTGATTCATGCCGGATGGCCGGAATCCGGGCTGAAGCGATAGACCCGGCAGAGGCTGTCAGGCTGGAGCCTTCGGTGAACAAGGATCTTATAGGAGCGGTAAGAGTGCCTGACGGTGCTGTGGATCCGTTCCGTATGACCGTGGCCAATGTTTATGATGCGCGGTTGCATGGTGCCGATGTTCTCAAATATCATGAAGTTACTGCGATCCTTAAGGATGGTGATACAGTGGTGGGAGTCGAAGCCTATGATGCTCATAACAAGGAGAAGAAGACTTTTTATGGCAATATCGTGGTCAATGCCGGTGGTATCTGGGGCCATCATATAGCGAAAATGGCCGGGGCAAATGTGAATATGTTCCCTGCAAAGGGTGCTCTTCTCATTTTTGGTCATAGAGTCAACAATATGGTCATCAACCGTTGCCGTAAGCCTGCGGATGCCGATATCCTTGTACCGGGAGACACCATCTGTCTTATCGGTACGACTTCAAGCCGCATTCCATATGAGGAAATCGACGATATGAAGGTTACACCGGAGGAGGTCAATGTCCTTTTGAGGGAGGGAGCCAAGCTTGCTCCGGAACTTGCTCAGACGCGTATCCTGAGGGCTTATGCAGGAGTGCGTCCGTTGGTGGCTGCAGATAATGATCCGTCGGGCAGAAGTATCAGCCGTGGTATTGTGTGTCTGGACCATGAGGTTCGTGACGGTATTCCTGGATTCATTACCATTACAGGCGGTAAGCTGATGACCTATCGTCTGATGGCCGAGTGGGCTACCGATCTTGTCTGCAGGAAACTCGGAGTCGACAAGAAATGTCAGACAGCAGACAGATGCCTTCCTGGCTCTGAGCTGGAGAAATCGGGCAAAAAGTCGGTTGTTTTGGAAAAGCCTGGTCTTGGAGCAAAGGCTGCGTATGGACGTCATGGCTCAAGAAGCGTAGATGTTGAAATAAATGACAAGAATGATGAATCTCTTGTGTGTGAATGCGAAGGCGTTTCTGTGGCAGAGGTAAATTACGCAATAGAAGAGTTAGGTGCTTCAAATATACTCAATCTTCGTCGTCGTACCCGTGTCGGTATGGGAACATGTCAGGGCGAACTCTGTGCATGTCGTGCTGCCGGTCTGCTGTCAAAAGCTAACGGTTGTGCCAGGAGCAGTATTGAAGATCTTGCAATATTCATGAACGAAAGGTGGAAGGGAATGTTTCCTGTTGCCTGGGGCGACACTTTGGCGGAGGCGCAGTTTACGTCGTGGATATATGAAGGAGTGTGTGGTCTTGATGCATTTCAGAAGAGGGAGGAGTAGTCTATGAAATTTGATACAATTATAATCGGTGGCGGTCTGAGCGGATTGACTGCGGGTATAGAACTCTCGCGGAAAGGACAGAAATGTCTCATCGTTTCGTCCGGTCAGAGTGCCCTTCATTTTTTCTCGGGTTCATTCGAACTGTATGGAATGGGTGCGGAGCCTTTCAAGGCAATGGAATCTCTGGCTCCGGAGCATCCATATTCAATGATAGGCCAGGAAAAATTAAAAGTCCTTGCTGATGGTGTGAAGCCGTTCTTCAAGGAAGTGGGAATCGAGCTTAAGGGCGAGGATGGATTGAATCATTGGCGCCTGACACCTCTTGGAGTAACCAAGCCTGCATGGCTTACTATGGACGAGTATGCGTCTATACCTGCAGATGGTCAGATGCCGTGGAAGAAGGTTGCAATACTCAATATTGACGGCTTCCTGGATTTTCATACAAGCTATATAGCAGCAGGTCTGGAGGCAAAAGGAGTGGAGACAGTCGTCAAGGGCATAACGATGCCTGAGTTGGAAAAACTGCGTCGCAATCCTACGGAGATGCGTTCTACAAACATTTCAAAGACATTGGTAGGGGACAGGATCAACACTCTTGCAGCAAGAATAAATCAGCATGCGAAGGATGTAGATGCCGTGCTCATGCCGGCTGTAGTCGGATTGACAGGCTGCTCTGATGTGGTCAGACTTAAGGAGAAGGTCGATCGTCCACTTTATTTCATTGCGACATTGCCGCCTTCCGTGCCTGGTATCAGACTTCAGATGATGCTCAAGAAGCATTTCCAGAAAGTAGGGGGTACATACATGTTAGGTGATTCTGTTACGGGTGGAGAATTTGAGAACGGTAAACTCAAATATATTACAACTCAGAATCATGCGGATGTCAAGTTTGAAGCAGACAATTTCATTATAGCGACCGGATCGTTTTTCAGCAAGGGTCTCGTATCCGATATCGATGGCGTAAGAGAACCGATCTTTGGCCTGGATGTGAAGTCTGCTGACGAACGTTCAGAATGGTATAAGAGAAACCTCTTTGACGCACAGCCATATATGGATTTCGGTGTAGCGACAGATGGCGCATTCCATGCCACAATAAGCGGCGTTGCCGTAGAAAATCTGTATGCTGCAGGTTCAGTAATCGGAGGGTGCAATTCCATGAAGGAAGGCAGTGGCGCCGGAGTCGCAATCCTTTCGTCGCTTCATGTGGCTTCACTCATTCTAAATCGTGGATGATATGAATATGGAGAAGAAACTGGATACAAGTTTTGAGCAGTGCATGAAATGTACGGTGTGCACTGTGTATTGTCCTGTCGTTGCAGTCAACCCTGATTATCCGGGTCCTAAACAGGCCGGACCGGATGGGGAAAGGTATCGTCTGAAGAATCCTATCTTCTACGACGAGGCTCTTGATATGTGCCTCAATTGCAAGAGATGTGAGGTTGCCTGTCCG
Source organism: Candidatus Cryptobacteroides sp. (assembly GCA_045127685.1). Taxonomy (GTDB): domain Bacteria; phylum Bacteroidota; class Bacteroidia; order Bacteroidales; family UBA932; genus Cryptobacteroides. The sequence continues at coordinate 3,715 of JBGVQP010000016.1, read as the reverse complement.
TCAAATGTAAAGATTGGTGACATCATCCAGTCTGCGCGTCTGAAGTACGGGACGAAGAAGCCTAAGCTGCGTGATTTTATTCTCGCCAATACCGACCTGATGGGATCGGTGACAACAAAAATGGCACCGGTGGTCAACTTTACCCTCGGTCTGAGGCCGGTAAAGTCCATCATGGACGCTGTCCTTTCTATTGATCATCACAGGACATTCCCGACGTATGCAGGACAGACTTTCGAAACCTGGTTCAAGAGGCATTCCATGAAGAAGCAGGCTGCATATGAAAAGAAGGTCAGCTACTTCCACGGCTGCTATGCAAACTATAACAATCCCAAGCTTGCCAAGGACTTTGTCAAGATCATGAATGCCATCGGTTATGGTGTAAATCTTCTTGAAAAAGAGAAGTGCTGTGGCGTGGCTCTGATTTCAAACGGATTCAAGGATCAGGCGACAAGGCAGGCGGAAATCAATATCTCAAGCATCAGAAAGGCTGTTGCAAGGGGAGAACAGGTTCTTGCTACAAGTTCTACCTGTACCTTTACGATGCGCGATGAGTACGTACATATCCTGGGAGTCAATAATGCAGATGTACGTGAACATATCAACCTCGCGACAAGATTCATATTTGACCTTATTGACTCCGGAAAGGCCAAGCTGGCTTTCAGGAAGGATTATATAAAGCGCATAGCATATCATACACCATGTCATATGGAGAAGTTGGGCTGGTCGCTTTACTCTACTTTACTCCTTCGTATGATTCCTGGCATAGATTTCTGTATGCTTGATTCTCAATGTTGTGGAATTGCAGGTACATACGGTTTCAAGAAAGAGCATTATGAGGATTCGCAGAAGATCGGTGAAGGACTTTTCAAGCAGATCAAGGATTGTATGGTGGATATGGTTGCCACAGACTGCGAAACTTGTAAATGGCAGATTGAAATGAGCACCGGTGTGCAGGTGGACAATCCTATAAGCATTATAGCTGATGCTCTTGATGTAGAAGAAACAATTAAACTGAATAAATAAAGATGGCTAGATTTTTTGATCCGCCTCAAGCGAAGCCGCTTCTGCCGAAAGAAAAGATTGACGGGGTTTTCAAGTCAATGAGGGTCAGAGTGTTCCTGGGAGCATTTCTGGGTTACGCAGCTTATTACCTTGTACGTAAGAATCTCTCACTGGCATCTGCCGATATGATTGCGGAAGGTCTGATCGACAGGCAGGGCGTCGGTATCGCGGCTTCCGCTGTGTCTATAGCCTATGCGTTCAGCAAGTTCATCATGGGAACTTTGTCGGACCGTTCAGACGCAAGAAAATTTCTGTCTGTCGGACTTGTGATTGCCTCGTTGGTAATGATGTCTGTGGGCTTTCTTCCGTATTCTGCCACCAATCCGGCAGTCAATGTCGCCATGCTTTTTGGTGTCATGCTTCTTGTCGGAGTCTTATCCGGAATGGGCTGGCCTCCTTGTGGTCGTGTGATGGCATACTGGTTTTCCAATAATGAACGAAGCTTCAAGATGTCTCTGTGGAACACGTCCCACACGATAGGCTCCGGATCTTTGGGAATCATCGCCCTTCTGGGTGTGACCCTGTTTGCAAATGCAGGCATCTCACAGACCTGGAGGGCCGATTTTATAGTCCCTTCATGCTTCGCTCTGCTCATGGCTCTATTCTGCTGGTGGGCTTTGAGGGATACGCCGGAATCCTGCGGACTGCCTTCTGTCGCTGATTGGAGGAATGATCATTCAGGAGTAAAGACAAAAGAGAAGGTCGGAGAGAAAGTTCCGTTCAAGACGCTTCTGTTCGACTATGTCCTTAAGAACAAATGGGTATGGATGATTGCTCTTGCCAATGCATTCGTGTATATGGTCAGGTATGGCGTCGGAGACTGGTCGCCGACATTCCTTCAGGAGTCCGGAATCATGGATAAGGCTGAATGTAAGGTGGCATTCTCGATTCACAATTACGTCGGTGCTGTGGGAACCATTGTCTGCGGATGGATTTCAAGTAAGTTCTTCAAGGGCAAGTGCGCTCCCCCTACCATCATATTCATGGCATTGGTGCTGGTGGGTACGCTCATCTATTGGCAGATTCCTCTGTTGGCAGAAGTGACCGGTATCACTGCCAGGACATGGGCTTACATCGCTCTCATAATTATAGGTTTCTGTATTTATGGTCCGGTAGCTTTGGTTACGATCCAGGCATTGAATCTGGTTCCAAAGAACGCGGCAGGTACAGCAGCTGGTTTTGTCGGTCTGTCCGGATACCTTATCGGTGACTCTCTTCTGTCGAAGATTATTGTGGGAGGCATAGCGGATCATAGTTGGAATATGGCAAACATGACTATGGTTCTGGGAGCTTTGCTCGGTATTATCTTGTGTTTGTTGACTTTGAAATCTGAAAAGTAGGGTATGAAGAAGTTTATAATTTTTATGTTTATAATATCAGGACTTTGCAGTTGCATGAATAGCGAGAACCTGTCAGTTGTCGGATTGGGAAAGACAACTTCCTATCCCAATGCGGTAGTCTTGAATGCTTCCGGCATAAATCTATTTCTGGACGCAGAATGGTATCAGGATGGAGTGTCTATGGGGCAGATGTGTAGAATTAACAGGAATTGCTACATAGCCGTGCCAAGCCAGTATGCGGAACATGCAACCGTGGTTGTCAAGGGGCTCTTCGGGCGCCAGTCGACATTCGAAGTGGACCTGACGGACTATGTTGATGTTCAGGCTCATAGAGGAGGTGCAGGTCTGATGCCGGAGAATACTCTTGAGGCTATGATAGCCGCTGTCGATCTGGGAGTCAATACTTTGGAACTTGATCTTGTTCTCAGTGAAGACGGCAAGGTCGTTGTTTCACACGATTTGTATTTCCATTCAAGGTACTCGATCCGTCCTGACGGCTCGCTCGTCATGAAGGAAGAGCCAAGAGAGTGGCTGTACAATATGAGTTATGAGGACATAAGAAAGTATGATGTGGGCTCGCGCGTCACCGATGTCTGGCCGGATAAGGCATGTTTTCCTGCTGTGAAGCCGCTGGCGGGCGAGCTGATTGACTCAGTTGAGTCTTACACAAGAAAGCACTCGCTGTCTCCGATGCGTTATAACATTGAAGTCAAGTCAAAGGCAGGCTCGGGAGAAGGTGTGGAGTGGCCTGATTATAAGGTGCTTTCAGATGCATGCCTGGAAGTTCTGCTGGGCAAGCAGCTTGGTGACCGTCTTGTGGTGCAATGTTTTGATCCACGTGCCCTGAACTATATGCACTCCAAGTATCCGGAGGTCAAGTATTCTTATCTTGTTGGTGAAGAGGCGGCGGACCTGGATGCCGCTTTAGCGATCCTGGATTTTACGCCGGCATGGCTTAGCCCCCACCATTCATTAACGGATGAGGCCTTGGTCAAAATGTGTCACGAAAAGGGTATGCGTATAGTGCCATGGACAGTTGACAAGGTAGAAGATATAGAGAAGATGCTTTCTTTGGGTGTAGATGCAATAATTTCAAATTATCCGGACAGAGTCCTCTCTACTGGAAAATAAGGACAGCCCTCACTCTGACATGAACCCCCAAAAGGTGTTCCTGGCTCAAGGGTAAAACCCTGTGTTTAAGCATAGATGTTCTTTAGTCTGAAGAGGAAGTACTTTACATCTCGTATACCTCTAAGTTGTGCCCTGAACGCTTTGATCTTGGCATTGAAAGACTCCGCAGATGCGTTTGTGGA
>JBGVQP010000015.1:0-61087 GCA_045127685.1 Candidatus Cryptobacteroides sp. | reverse complement strand
ACTCCTACAGGAGAGCCTTATCATCTTCTCCGTCAGGGGCCTGTAGCCATCCTTGTCCTCGATGCAGGTGAGGATAAGCCAGATGGCAATGCGGAATATTCAGGTATGGCAGACTTCGACAGCTATCGCCAGGAGGAACTCGAATGGCTGAAGAAGGCTGTGGCTGACCCTCTGTTTTCTGAAGCACCGGTCAAGGTGGCGGTGATGCATATACCTGCAATCGGTCGTTCAGACAGCTGGTACGGCCAGAAATGGGTAAGCGAAAATTTTCTTCCCGTACTGAATCTGGCCGGAGTGGACATTATGCTGAGCGGACATCATCACAGACATATCTATGTCAAGCCCGGCGAATGCGGCAATGCCTTTCCGATTCTGGCCAATGACGATACCGACCGTCTGGAGTTCGAAGCTGATGTAAACGGTTATGTCATACGTACATACAACACCGAGGGCGTGCAGACGTCATTTTATGCTTCCGAAAAAAGTTATTAACAAAATTTTCACATAAAATGTTGAAAATGAAAATATTATTCGTATATTTGCAGCCCGCAAAAATGTGTTGCGGACGATAAAGTATTTATAATCAATTAATTAAACAAACCAATGCCTGGATTAATTGGAAAGAAAATCGGAATGACTTCCGTTTTTGGTGCCGACGGTAGAAATATACCGTGCACTGTTATTGAGGCTGGTCCGTGTGTTGTTACGCAGATTCGTACAGTTGAGAAAGATGGTTATGCCGCTGTACAGCTTGCCTATGACGAAATTTCAGAAAAGCACGCCAGCAAGGCTCTCAAGGGCCACTTCGAAAAGGCAGGAACCACTCCTAAGCGCAAGCTTGTCGAGTTCAAGGCAGACTTCGCACAGGAGCTTAAGCTCGGCGACACTCTCTCAGTAGCTGACATCTTCTCTGATGTTAAGTTCGTGGATGTTGTCGGAACATCAAAGGGTAAGGGTTTCCAGGGCGTAGTTAAGCGTCACGGCTTTGCCGGTGTAGGTGGCCAGACTCACGGTCAGCACAACCGTCTCCGTCACCCTGGTTCACTCGGTGCTTGTTCTTGGCCTTCACGCGTATTCAAGGGAATGCGTATGGCAGGTCATATGGGTAACCAGCGTGTAACTGTGATCAACCTCGAGGTTATCAAGGTTATGCCTGAGAACAACCTTATCGTAGTAAAGGGCTCTGTACCAGGAGCTAAGGGTTCATATGTAATCGTGGAGGACTAAGTTATGATGGAGTTGTCAGTTTACAAAATCGACGGTACTGTTGCTAAGACAGTGACTCTTAATGAGGAGATTTTCGGTATCACACCGAACGACCACGCTATCTACCTCGACGTTAAGCAGTATCTTGCTAACCAGCGTCAGGGAACAGCTAAGTCTAAGGACCGCAGCGAGGTTGCATACAGCACTAAGAAGCTTATCCGCCAGAAGGGTTCAGGTGGCGCACGTCACGGTTCACTCAAGGCTGGTATCTATGTAGGTGGTGGACGCGTATTCGGTCCTCAGCCACGTTGCTACCGCAAGAAACTTAACAAGAAGCTCAAGCAGCTTGCTAGATTCTCAGCTCTTTCTTACAAGGCTCAGGAGAATGCAATCGTAATGGTTGAGCCATTCGTAATGGAAGCACCAAAGACTAAGGAACTTCTCCAGATCCTTGCAAACATCAAGGCTGGTACAAGAAAGGTACTCGTAGTACTTCCAGAGAACTCTTCTAATATTTACCTTTCGTCTCGCAACCTTCCTGAGGTTAAGGTTATCACTGTAGATGAGATCAACACTTACGCAGTTATGAATTCAAATTCACTCGTTCTTGTTGACGGCGTACAGGAAATCCTTGAGTCAAGAATCAGACGATAAACATTTTGAGAAATGGGAATTTTAATTAAGCCAATAGTAACTGAGAAAATGACGATTCAGGGCGAAAAGTTGAATCGTTACGGTTTCATTGTTGACCGTGAGGCCAACAAACTTGAGATCAAGGCTGCTGTGGAGCAGATGTACAACGTGACTGTTGCAGAGGTTAACACCATGAACTATCACGGAAAGAGAAAGTCTCGCTACACTAAGGCCGGAATGCTTAAGGGCCGCACCAATCACTATAAGAAAGCTATCGTGACTGTTGCAGGCGAAGACAAGATTGATTTTTACGCAAACATTTAAGGTAATTGAGCAATGGCAGTAAGAAAATTCAAACCGGTAACTCCCGGACAGAGAAATAAGGTAATTAGTGCTTTTGACGATATTACCGCAAAGAGACCTGAGAAGTCACTCCTTGAGCCACTCAAGAAGTCAGGTGGACGTAACAATCAGGGTAAGATGACCATGCGCTACATCGGTGGTGGTCACAAGAAGATGTACCGTGTGATCGACTTCCTTCGCTCGAAGGATGAGTGCACTGCTACAGTACTCACTATCGAGTACGATCCAAACCGCAGCGCACGTATCGCACTCGTACAGTACACAGATGGTGAGAAGAGATACATCATCGCTCCTAACGGACTGAAGGTAGGACAGGAAATCGCTTCAGGTGCAGGTGTTGCTCCTGAGGTTGGTAACACGCTCTTCCTCTCTGAAATTCCGCTTGGTACACTTGTTCACAACATTGAGCTTCGTCCTGGTCAGGGTGCTGCTATGGCACGTTCTGCAGGTACTTACGCTCAGCTCGCAGCTCGTGAGGGCAACCACGCAATTCTTCGCCTCCCTTCAGGTGAGACAAGAATGGTTCTCGTAACTTGCCGCGCAACTGTTGGAACAGTATCAAATCCAGATCACAGCCTTGAGTCGCACGGAAAGGCTGGACGTAAGAGATGGCTTGGTCGCCGTCCACGCAACCGTGGTGTTGTTATGAACCCGGTAGATCACCCAATGGGTGGTGGTGAAGGACGCGCATCAGGAGGACATCCACGTTCACGTAAGGGTCTGCCAGCTAAGGGCTACAAGACTCGTAATCCTAAGGCGACTTCAAACAAGTTCATCATTGAAAGAAGGAAAAAATAACGGAATAAATTAAGAGATTATGAGTCGTTCATTAAGAAAAGGTCCTTATATTCAGGAAGCCCTTGAAAAAAGAATTCTTGCTATGAATGAAGGTAGCATGAAGAAAGAGGTTGTCAAGACTTGGTCACGCGCGAGCATGATTTCTCCTGACTTTGTAGGTCACACTATCGCAGTTCATAATGGAAACAAGTTTATTCCAGTTTATGTTACTGAGAACATGGTAGGCCACAAGCTCGGTGAGTTCGCGCCAACAAGAACTTTCAAAGGCCATTCGGGCAATCGTAAATAATTTAAAATGAGTAAGTAATTATGGGAGCTCGTAAAAGACAAATGGCCGAGAGGCTTAAAGAAATAAAGAAGCAGACAGCTATCGCTAAGCTTAAAGATGTACCTACTTCTCCTCGTAAGATGCGCCTTGTTGCTGACATCATCCGCGGTGTAGAGGTAAACCGTGCACTCGATATCCTCAGATTTTCGAAGAAGCACGCTTCTATCGATCTGGAGAAGCTTCTCCGCAGCGCTATCGCTAACTGGGAGGCTAAGAACCAGGACAATACTAAAGACTTGGACAACGGTAACGTTATCGTGAAGACCATCATGGTTGACGAGGGACGCACCCTTAAGAGAATCCGTCCTTGCCCTCAGGGCCGCGCCGGACGTATCCGCAAGCGTTCTAACCACGTTACAGTTATCCTCGATGTTAAACCAGCAACAGTTAAGGAGGCATAATCATGGGACAGAAAACTAATCCTATAAGCAACAGAATCGGTATCACCCGTGGTTGGGACTCTAACTGGGTAGGTGGTAACTACGCAGAGAAGATCGCAGAGGACTTCGAGATCCGTAAGTATCTCTCAAGCCGTCTTGCAAAGGCATCTCTCTCAAAGATCGTTATCGAGAGAACTCTTAAGCTCATCACTGTAACAATCCACGCTGCAAGACCAGGTGTGATCATCGGTAAGGGCGGACAGGCAGTTGACCTCCTCAAGGAGGAGCTCAAGAAGGTAACCAAGAAGGATGTTCAGATCAACATCTTCGAGGTTAAGAAGCCTGAGGTTGACGCTAATATCGTAGCTGACTCTATCGCTCGTCAGATCGAGGGTCGTGTATCATACCGTCGCGCTATCAAGATGGCTATCGCATCAGCAATGCGTGTTGGTGCAGAGGGTATCAAGGTTCAGATCAGCGGTCGTCTTGGCGGTGCCGAGATGGCAAGAAGCGAAATGATCAAGGAAGGTCGTACTCCTCTTCACACATTCCGTGCTGATATCGACTACGCACTCGCTGAGGCTCACACCAAGGTAGGTGTTCTTGGTATCAAGGTATGGATCTGCAACGGTGAGGTTTACGGAAAGAAGGATCTTTCACCTAACGCTGGTATCGCTGCACAGCAGCAGTCTGCAGGTAACAACAACCGTGGTGGACGTGGTGGCAACGACCGTCGTCGTGGTGGCCGCAACAACCGCAGAGAGAACAAGTAATATTGTTACTCAACATATTTCAGGAAGGGCTGGCGTAATCGCCGGCCCTTTTTGCTTTATAGGAGCTCGTCTGACATGGCCGTGCTGGTGTGGTTGTGTGATTAAATATTATAAATTTACCGCAATGTCTGGAACTTTGAGTTAAATTTTTCTCTTGAAATCGTTGTTACATATGTCTGTGGCGGCGATTTTTTAATTTATCCGTTTTCTTTCATGGAACACGGATAAGTCTTCGGAATTTTGTCGCCGTAATTTAAAATTTATGTTGTATGGAAAAGAACGTGACAAAGAAAGAGGGGCAAGGTTCTCGTAAGAAGTATGCAGAACTGTTGTGTGATTTTATGTTCAAGAGGTTGTTCGGCTCCGAAGCGAACAAGGATGTGCTGATAAGCTTTTTGAATACGATTCTGGAGGATGTGGAGATTGTTGAGGTGGATTTTATTCCGACGGAGCATCACGGGATGACAGAGGATGACCGGAAGGTTATTTTTGACATTGCGTGCAAATGTAAGAGTGGTGCGTCGTTCATCATCGAGATGCAGAAGGGTTACCAGAAGTATTTCAAGGAGAGGGCTCTGTATTACACAACTTATCCGATCAATAAACAGGGGCGCGATGCTCATGACCAGCACATCAGCCTCAAGGCGGAAGGTGTAGAAGTAGGTGGATTCAGGTGGGATTATAATCTCCGGCCGGTAACCGTCGTCGCTATTCTTAATTTCCAATTCGTCCATGTTGACAGTTGGCCGAAGGATGAATATCGCTCCTCCTATCGTCTGTATGAAGATACCTATGATGAGGTCATGACAGATGCACTTAGATTTGTGTTCTTGGAACTGGGCCGTTTTAACAAGTGTATCTGGGAACTGGAATCTATATCTGAAAAATGGATGTATCTGCTGAAGCATATGCATGAGATGGTGGAAATTCCGAAAGAATTTTCAGATCCTTTGTTTACACGCTTGTTTTTGCTGGCAGAAATTGATAATTTTACGGCGGAACAGAAAGAACAGTATTATAAATCATTGGAAAATATGGGAGATTATTACAATATTCTCGATACAGCTGTTGAAGAAGCAACAAAGCGCGCTATTGCAGAAGGGCTAGCCAAAGGTATGGCGGAAGGTCTGGAGAAAGGTATGGCGGAAGGCATAGAGAAAGGCATGGAGAAAGGTTTGGAGAAAGGTTTGGAGAAAGGTTTGGCGGAAGGCATGGAGAAAGGTATGGAGAAAGGTATGGCGGAAGGTATGGAGAAAGGTCTGGCGGAAGGCATGGAGAAGGGAAGAGAGAAAGAGCGTCGCGAAACAGCCGCAAAATTGAAAGCGCTTGGAATCACCCCTGCTATTATATCACAAGCTACAGGCTTATCAGAGGAAGAAATAGAGAAATTGTAGGACTACCTATTGGAATACAAGCAGGTGATGCATGAAATTCATATCGTGCATCACCTGTTTATATAAGTTAAGTTCTTCCTAAACTTTTGATCTATTCTTGCTTTTGCTGGTGAAAAGTGATAATTTTACGACTGTGAACAATTTTTATAAAATTTATAATATGAGAAACTTGTTGAGATTGGCTTTTGTGGCATTGTTTTGCCTTGTCTCTGTAGCGATGAATGCACAGGCTGATCGAGTCATAAAAATTTTAACTATTGGAAACAGCTTCTCCGAGGATGCGGTGGAGCAGCACCTGCATGATCTGGCAAAGGCGGAAGATATCAAGGTCATCATCGGCAATATGTATATCGGAGGATGCTCTCTCGAGAGGCATCTGAATAATGCCAGAGACAACAAGGCCGTTTACAAGTATAGAAAGATCGGGCTCGACGGCAAGAAGGTGGAGACGAAGCCTTTTGCTTTGGAGACGGCTCTTGCGGATGAGCAGTGGGACTATGTCAGCTTCCAGCAGAATAGCGGCAGGTCCGGTCAGTATGATACATGGATAGCTTCGCTTCCGGACCTGATGGCATATGTAAAGGCAAGAGTGCCGAAGAAGACAAAGATGGTAATTCATCAGACTTGGGCTTACGACAAGACTTCAAAGCACAAGGATTTCAAGAATTACAATCACGACCAGGACCTTATGTTCAATTCCATTCTGAATGCAGTCCACAAGGTTGCAAAGGAGTTAGGAGTAAAGATAATAGTCCCTAGCGGAACGGCCGTCCAGAACGCCCGCACAACACCTCTGGGCGAATGTATCACCAGAGATGGATATCATCTTCATAAGACATATGGACGCTATGTTGCGGCGTGTACATGGTACGAGAAGATATTCAGGAAGAATGTTGTCGGCAATCCATACAGGCCGAAGGATATGACTCCAGAGCAGCAGCTTACAGCGCAGAAGTCCGCACACGCAGCTGTCAGGAACCCTAAGAAAGTACAAACAATCAAATAAGAATTATGAAGACAGGATCAATTATTTTATCTGTGTTTGCGGCAGCGCTTGCAGTTGCCTGTGGACAAAGCGTTGAGGAAAAAATCAAGGCATACGAGGAGAAGAACAATGCTCTGGAGTCCGGTTTCTACAAGATGAGGGACTCTCTTGCGTCTGATAATGCAGCCTGGAATGCATACCAGGAGAATTTCTTTGAGGAATATATCGCATTCCATCTTGAGTCTGCCAGGGAGAATCATGATAACGAGATAGCAATCATGGCTCTTATGAACCTCCGCGGACTTATCGGTGATGAGGAGTCAGCTGAGATACTGAATGCTATGACCCCTGAAATGCTCGAAAACGAGCAGGTCAAGGGCCTTAAAAAAGGGCTTGATGCAAGACTTGCAACATCTGAAGGCAAGATGTTCGTGGATTTTACAGTTAACTCAGTTATTGGACAGACTCGCAGCATTCCTCCGCAGCCTATTTATGGCGATGTCAAGCTTTCTGATTATGTAGGAAAGGGAAAGTATATCCTTCTTGACTTCTGGTCACCTTGGTGCGGTCCATGCAGAAGGGAGATGCCGAATATCAAGGCTGTATATGAAAAGTATAAAGGAGAGAAGTTTGATGTGATAAGTATTGCAGTCTGGGAGAGGGAACCTGTCCTGGTTACCATCGAAACAGCTGCCAAGCTCGGAATGGACTGGAATCAGATCAACAACGGCCAGCGTGAACCTGCAGAGCTGTATGGTGTAGAGGGCATTCCTCATCTCATACTTTTTGGCCCGGACGGTACTATCCTCAAGCGTGGTTTCCACGGTGCCGAGATTGAAGAGGTGGTTTCTTCTTATCTGAAGTAGGCTCTGAAGCCGTTATGGTGAGGAGCGTAGCGACGTGCCATCTATGGACATCAAGGAGAAAATTAAACTATTTCCACATTCCCCCGGAGTCTATCGTTATTATGACTCCGAGGGAAATGTCATTTATGTGGGTAAGGCAAAGGACCTTAACAGGAGGGTGGCTCAGTATTTCGTCTCCCCGGACCGCCTTACCCGCAAGACGGCTGTCATGGTCTCGAAGATCGCCGATGCGCAATATACCATCGTTGACTCGGAGGCAGATGCCCTGCTGCTTGAAAACAACCTTATAAAGCAGTTCAAGCCGCGCTACAATATCCTGTTGAAGGACTCCAAGACCTATCCGTGGATATGTGTCAGTGCCGGAGACTTCCCGAAGGTATTTCTGACCCGCAAGATTGTCAAGGATGGGTCAAGATATTTCGGTCCCTATTCCAGCGTGGTCCATGCGCGCAGTCTTGTGGAGTTCTTTCATAGTGTCTATCCGCTGCGCACATGTAAACTCAAGATCACCTCAGAGGCTATACTTCATCGCAAGTTCCGCCCTTGTCTGAACTTTCATATAGGCAAGTGCAAGGGATGTTGCATAGGGGGGATTTCACAAAAGGAGTATAGTGCCAACATAGAGGAGATCGTGAGTCTTCTTAAAGGTGGAGGACGAGAGATCATCCAGCATTACAAGGCGCTTATGCAGCAGGCTGCGATGAATATGGAGTTCGAGCAGGCGCAGATATATAAGGAGAAAATGCAGTCATTGGAAAGCCATTACAGCAAGTCTGTGATCATGAATGCTGCTGTCGGTGACGTTGATGTGTTCTCTCTTGTGATAGATGGGCCGGAAGCGTTCGGAAACTTCCTCCGAATAAGAGGAGGGGCTGTTGTCCAGTCGCTCAATCTGGGCTTCAAGATGATGATAGAAGAGGAGCAGGAGGCCGTGCTGGGAGCATTTATCGCAGAGATTCAATCCAAGTTCGGGAATCTGTCCAAGGAGGTTATTGTACCTTTCCTTCCAGACATAGACATTGAAGGTGTCGACTTCAGGGTACCGGTGCGTGGAGACAAGCTCTCTTTGCTGGAACTTAGCGCCAGAAATGCCAAAGAAATGCGTTTCAATGCCCTCAAACAGCAGGAACATACAGATCCGGACGCGTACAGGAATATGGTGATGGAGTCTCTGCAGAAGCAGATTGGGATGAACCAGCTGCCTGTACATATAGAATGTTTCGATAACTCCAATATCCAGGGGACAAACCCTGTTTCTGCCTGTGTGGTATTCCGCAATGCCGTGCCGTCCAAGAAGGATTACAGACATTTCAAGGTGAAGACTGTAGTGGGAGCGAATGACTACGCTACGATGAAGGAAGTCGTTAATCGCCGATATTCCCGTATACTTGAAGAAAATCCTGATGACCTGCCGCAACTGGTCGTGATTGACGGTGGCAAGGGACAGCTTGCCTTTGCCTACGAGGCTTTGGCCGAACTGGGGCTGACTGAAAAACTGACTGTTATTGCCCTGGCGGAGCGTATGGAGGAAGTCTATAGGGTGGGTGACCCTTATCCGATGTTCATTGACAGGAATTCGCCGGCGTTGAAGGTCTTGCAGCAGATTCGCGACGAGGCACATAGGTTCGGCATAACATTTCATAGGAAACTCCGCAGCAAGAGTCAGATAGAGTCGGCCTTGAAGGGCATAAAGGGTGTAGGAGAAAAGACCGAGCAGAGGCTCCTGTTGCGTTTCGGCAGCGTATCCCGTATAGCTGCAGCTACAGTCGAGGAACTCTCGGAGCTTGTAGGAGAGACGCTGGCAGTTCGCATAAAGGATCACTTGTTATCCTCATAGGAGACCGGATTTTGAAATTAGGAAAATTTTTACTTTCTTTGCATCGCTTTTCACGTAAGTACGTGTATTGAAAACTAATTATATTAACTAAAAATCAAACGTTATGGCTAATATTGCAGAAGACGTAAAAGCAATCATCGTCGAGAAATTGGGCGTTGATCCATCAGAGGTTAAGGAGAGCGCAAGCTTCCAGAATGACCTTGGTGCAGATTCCCTTGATATCGTTGAACTTATCATGGATTTCGAGAAGAAGTTCGGCATTCAGATTCCTGATGATGAAGCTGGTGACAAGATTACAACAGTAGGTGATGCAATCAAGTACATCGAGGAAAAGGTAAACGCATAATCAGTTTGTCTGAATAAAAAATGAGATGCGACTCGTCAGAGCCGCATCTCATTTTTTATTCCGCTTTCTTTGGTGCCGAGAATGTTATCTTGAGACTCGGCTTGTCTGATGTCGCTCCGGGACCGTTCAGTCTTGCATTGTAGAACCTGTCTCTGTCCAGCTCCATGGCTGAAGACGTGGTGGATGAACTGCTGGAAGCATTTGCGTATGCGGCCATCATGTAATAATTGTAGTAGTTGTTGTAACCGTAATAATCACCGTAGCCGTATCCACCATAACCGCCATAACCATATCCGCCGTAGCCGTAACCATAGCCATAAGGGTCATACATCATGTTGTTGTAGTATGAGTTGTACATAAGGTTGTTATAGTAGTCGTCATACGAACTGCCGCTTGAAGAAGCTTCTTTCTTGATTTCTTCGTGCATGATGAGGAACCAGATATCGTATTTGGCGAGTCTCTTGTGGAACTGCTCGTCAGTTTCATTCTTGTCGACATCCTCTCCCTCACCCTTTTTCATTTTTACGATCTCCTGTATGTGGTGGCTCAGGTCAGGCTGATATCTGCAAAGTGACCTGTTGATGTTTCCCTGATTTTCCGACTCGATGCTTGAATCTGTCAGACCGGCATAGGTTATGTACTTTCCATCCTTGCTTTCCAGTCTGACGGTAGGGCTCAGCATTTCAGGATATCTGTCCAGGATCTCATAGTCTGTTCCTACATTATACGGGAGAACTATTGTTGCCTTGTTGATGACCACACTGCTTGGGTCGATGTCTGTCTTTTCTGCCTGATCCGCGATGAGCTGGTCTACGATCTTCTTGATTTCCAATGCTGTTACGACTGGCTTGAGTCCGCTGCCGCCCTCTATGATGACTTCTGACCTGTCGCCGTCTTCCCATGACTGTATGAATGCCTCACCGACATTGTTGTTGCTGGAATTGAAGGCGTACTGGCTTGGGTATGAAGTGGATTTCTCATTGATGAATTCAGAAGGACCGAAGAAGAAGACGAACAGCGTGTCAGTTAGTCTGCCGTTATATGTCGATCGGATCTTCAGCTCTGCATAGTTTCCGTCAATGTAGCCGTCGCTGGCAGAGATAGGGAGATCGAACATGTTGATGCGGCCTCCGTCAGTGGTCTGGTCATCGCCTTCAATGTATATTCCCGGTACTTTTTCAAGGTAGTATTGGAGAGAATCTCTCTTTTCCTTATCCATTTCCTGCCACTCGCAGATGCCCTTGATGACCTGCTCTGCGTATTCTTTGCTGAAGTCAAACGAAAGGGAGTCGCCGCCGTTATATACGGGAATACCGGCGCTGATGATCTTGTCCATGTCTACAAACTCATTGAGCAGAGCCTTGTCTGCGAACTGGCCTGTATAGAGAATAGTGGAGTCAAGGGCTTTCTTCAACGGATGCACATATACGTTCTGAAGAATCTTCAGGTCGCTGTCCTTGATTGTGGAAAGAGTGTCTCTTGATGCGGTGAAATGGAATTGAAGAACTTCATGGTTCTCACCGAAGTCCAGCGTGTCCATAAGTGGCACCAATGTGAAGCTTGATGCCTTGCTGCAGCCGAAATCCTGATCTTTTATGGATCCGAATGTTATTCTGCTGGTGCTGTAGCCCGTAAGATGATCGGACTTTCTTATAGTGATGTTTTCAAGCGGAACCGGCTCGCATGGGAACACGTCCCATGTCTGGTCGGTTGGAATGAAGTTTCCGCCAAGTTTTTCATCTATTGATACACATGATGTCAGCCCCATGGAAATGGCAATCACAGCCAGGATGAGGCGGGATATGTTGGATTTCATTATATCGTGTCGTAAAAGCTGTTGTAGTCATCAATGTACGAGCCGTCTTTCAAAGCCTCGGCGTTGAAAGGAAGCATCGGAAGACCTTTCTCCTTGCAGAATTCCGTAATCTCGACCGGGATGTTCTCCGAGCCAAGGATGATGCCGTCTGCATAGGTCGCCGCAAGTTTTGCAAGATTTATGCCTGTCGGTTCAGACAGGATTTCAACATCATCCAGTGAAACGCCTCCGTAAGGAATCCTGTTCTTGAAGTCGGCAGGGAAGTCCTGGGTCGGTGTGTCATCATAAAGGGAGAGGACTACCTTGCTGTTTGCAAAGATAGGGTCATCTGCGTATGCCTTCTTGAGATATATCGGGAGAATCTGGGAAATCCATCCCTGGCAGTGGATCACGTCCGGTGCCCATCTGAGTTTCTTCACTGTCTCCAGCACTCCGCGGGCAAAGAATATCGCCCTCTCTCCGTTGTCTTCGAAGAACTTGCCGTCAGCGTCGTGGAATACGCTCTTGCGGTGGAAATAGTCTTCGTTGTCGATGAAATACACCTGGATACGGGCAGAAGAGATTGATGCCACCTTGATTACAAGCGGTCTGTCCACCTCGTTGATGATGATGTTCATGCCGGAAAGACGGATTACTTCATGAAGCTGGTTCTTCCTTTCATTGATACAGCCGTATCGTGGCATGAACGATCTGATTTCCTTCTTCCTTTCCTGTATACCTTGTGGCAGGTATCTTCCGATATTGGCTATATCGGATTCAGGCAGGTAAGGAAACATTTCCGAGTTGACGAACAGGACTCTTTTGACCGAATTATCCATACTCATTACATTTAATGACAAAATCTTTACAAAGATACGAATATTTTTTGATTTTCACTATCTTTGACCCCGTTATGAGCGTTATGGACAATAATAAGATTATGCGCAGACGGTTGGCGAATGCCTATCTGTCGTCTGTCATAAGCATCAGCCTTGTACTTCTTCTTGTCGGTCTGGCCAGCATTCTTCTGGTCAATGCAAGGAGCGTGTCCGACTACTTCAAGGAGAATATGAAGGTGTCGGTCATGATGAAGCAGACCGTGTCAGAAGAGTCCGCGATGAAATTCAAGACCAGACTGGACAAAGAAAGATACATCAAAAGTTCTGTGTATGTGTCCAAGGAACAGGGTATGAGCGAGATGGCCCAGATGCTTGGAGACGACTTCC
Source organism: Candidatus Cryptobacteroides sp. (assembly GCA_045127685.1). Taxonomy (GTDB): domain Bacteria; phylum Bacteroidota; class Bacteroidia; order Bacteroidales; family UBA932; genus Cryptobacteroides. Next base: position 48,157 of record JBGVQP010000015.1, on the reverse strand, counting down.
TTGATGTGTTCGAGGTGTCTCCGATTCCGGCATCCATAGACATAACATTGAATGCGGATTATGTGTCGGCGGACAGTCTGGAGATGGTAAAGCAGGAGATAGGAAAGTCTTCGCTTGTGGACGAGGTTATATATCAGAGGTCGCTTGTAGATGCCCTGAATGCCAATCTGAGCAGGATTTCCCTGGTTCTTGCTGTGTTCATCTCTCTTCTGCTCTTCATTTCCTTCGTGCTCATCAACAATACCGTGCGTCTGAATGTGTTTGCGCGCCGGTTTACCATCCATACCATGAAGCTGGTGGGTGCCACCAAGTCATTCATCCGCGCACCGTTCCTGATTCAGGCTGTGTTCCAGGGCCTTTTTTCTGCGCTCGTGGCCATAGTGGTGCTGGTGGGTATGATGTTTTTTGTAAGAAGCGAGTTCGAGCAGCTGTTCGAGATTTTCCGCGCGGAACTTCTCCTTCTGGTCATGGGAATCGTGATGGCGGCCGGTGTCGTGATATGCGTGGTGAGCACTTATTTTGTGGTCGGCAAGCTGATCTCGCTTAAAAAGGATGAATTGTATTATTGACGCGACGCTTTGCCTGGTGCGAAAAGCAATGGCGGCGAGCATGGAAAATATTTGAAAATGAAGAATAACGAAAAGATGGCGATTACGCCGAAGGGACTGAAATATCTTCTTGTAGGACTTATTGTCATGGTGTCTGGTTATATCCTGATGACAGGAGGCGGCAGTACGGATCCGGAAGTGTTCAACTATGATATGTTTGACTTCCGTAGGATGGTCGCGGCTCCGGTTGTAATCATTCTGGGCATCGTCATCGAAGTGGTGGCCATAATGAAGGTTTTCAAGAATAAGGATCAGGAGTAATGGAATGGTTTGAAGCTGTCCTTCTCGGACTCATACAGGGCCTGACGGAGTTCCTGCCTGTCAGCAGCAGCGGCCACCTGGAAATAGGCAAGGCTCTGCTGGGTGTCGAGACAACAGATGATCTGCTGTTCACGACAATGGTACATGCAGCTACCGTGTTGAGTACTATCGTGGTCTTCCGCAAGCAGATATGGGACCTTCTGAAGGGCTTTTTCTGCGGGATCAAGGCTATGAAGGTGTCCGAAGGCAAGCTGGTCTGCAATGACCAGACAGACTATCTTCTCAAGATGGTCGTTTCTATGATTCCGGTATTTGTCGTGGGGGTTTTCTTCAAGGATCAGGTCGAGTCTCTTTTCGGCTCCATTACTGTGGTCGGATTTGCACTCCTTGCGACTGCCGCCCTTCTTTTCTTTTCAGATTTTGCATCGCGTCCGGGCATGAAGTCCATCTTCCCGCCTAACGAATACAGAAACGGAATATCATACTGGCAGGCATTTGCGGTAGGTATTGGACAGGCTTTTGCCGTAATACCGGGCCTTTCGCGTTCCGGCACCACCATTTCAACAGGTCTTATCTGTGGAGTGAAGAGGGAAGTTATGGCGCAGTTCTCGTTCCTGATGGTGCTTGTCCCTATTCTCGGCGAGACATTCCTTGAACTGGTCGGTGGAGAGTTCGGGTCATCGTCGGTAGGAGGCCTTGCACTAGTGCTCGGTTTCATTTCGGCTTTTGTTTCAGGACTTTTTGCCTGCAAGGTGATGATTGCCCTTGTGAGGAAGGCAAAACTCAGCTGGTTCGCTCTTTACTGTCTGCTCGCAGCAGCCGCAATCTTCATTTTCGGATAATGACAAAGAAATTGACATACTTCGTATCGGATGTCCATCTGGGACTTCAGGTTGCAGATCCTGCAGCCCGTGAGGAGCGTTTTGTCTCATTCCTGAAGGGACTTCCGCAGGAAACCGCCGCCCTGTATATGCTTGGTGACATCTGGGACTTCTGGTACGAGTATCGCGATGTCGTTCCGAAGGGGTATGTGAAGGTGTTTGCAGCGCTTATGGAACTGATTGACAGGGGAGTCGAGGTGTATTTCTTTCCTGGCAACCATGATATATGGACATATTCATATTTCGAGTCTCTCGGCATGAAGAAGCTGGAACAGCCGCACAAGGTGGAGATAGGTGGAAAGACATTCTGCCTTGGTCATGGAGACGGGCTCGGACCGACACCTTTCGGTTACAGATGTATCAAGGCCATTTTCAACTGCCGTCCTTTACAGGTGCTTTTCAGCATGCTCCATCCATGGTTCGCATATCGTCTGGGTAATGTGTGGTCAAGGAACAGCCGTCTTTCGCACAAGGAAGAGTACCGGTTCAAGGGTGAGGGTGAGCCGCTGTATCAGTTTGCTCAAGGTTATTTGAAGGAGCATAAGGTAGACTATTTCATATTCGGGCATTTTCATTCTGCCGTTGATACGGTCCTGCCTGACGGGTGCAGGCTTCTGATGCTTAAAGACTGGATGTCATCTTCCCCATACATCTGCTTTGACGGCACCGAACTGATTACGGACAATAACAGATAGACTTTACAATCATGAAGATAACCATCATAGGCGCGGGGAACATGGGAGGAGCCATAGCCCGTGCGCTTGCAGTTTCTGACATATCCGATCTGGAAATCACATGCACCGTCCGCTCTGCAGAGAAGCTGGAAAGACTTTCTGCGGCTGGATTTATTGCGACTTGCGACAATCGTGCGGCGGTGACAGGGGCTGATATTGTAATTTTTGCCGTGAAGCCGTGGCTGATGGAGGAAGTAGTCTGTGATGTTGCCCCTTGTTTGGACCTGTCGAAGCAGATTGTGGCATCAGTGGCGGCGGGAGTCTCTTTTGAACAGTTGACCAGGTGGCTTGGTGGTCAGGCGGTGATGTTCAGAATAATCCCAAATACGGCAATAGAGGTCGGGAGCGGTGTTACGTTCATTTCATCGTGCAATGCTTCAGACGCCCAGAGGGCTTTGGTGCTGGAAATGTTTTCACGGATGGGATATGCCCTGGAAGTGGAAGAGTCTATGATGGCGGCCGGAACGGCCTTGGCTTCATGCGGTATTGCTTATGCGATGAAATATATACAGGCGTCTGCTTCAGGTGGCGAGTCTCTCGGCTTTACTCCGCGGCAGGCCTGCAGGATTGTGGAATATACTGTCAAGGGTGCTGCGGAACTGCTTCTGGCTACCGGTAATGCACCACAGACGGAGATAGATAAGGTGACCACTCCGGGAGGCATGACCCAGAAGGGACTCGCGGCGATGAATCAGGCCGGTTTCTCGCAGGCTGTGGCAGATGGACTTGACGCCTGCCTGAAATAGCGGCACAACATACGAAAACTTTGAGCGGAGCGAGGGTAAGTCCCCTTTCCGAGAAAGGGTCGTGAGCGGTTAGCAAACAGTCCAGTGGACTTTTGCAGCGAGCAGCACGAAGTGACGGACATTAGGGGAAAGGTAACGTAGATGATATTTTCATATTTCTGCACTGCCTGCCCATCGGAACAGGAGTCATCTGCCGAAAATAGCGGCACAACATACGAAAATATGAAACGAATAGCCATAAAGGTCGGCAGCAATGTGCTGACACGAAAAGACGGGACGCTTGACATTACAAGGATGTCGGCCCTTACGGACCAGATTGCGGAACTTCATCGCAGGGGTATTGAGGTGATTCTGGTTTCATCCGGTGCGGTGGCATCCGGTCGCAGCGAGGTGCATCCGGATATGGAACTTGACTCGGTTGCCGCCAGGCAGATATTTTCTGCGGTAGGTCAGGCGAAACTGATGAACAGGTATTATGACTTGTTCCGTTCTCAGGGTATTGTGTGCGGACAGGTGCTTACAACCAAGTCAAGTCTGGAACTGCCGGAACATTATGAAAATCAGAAGGGCTGCATTGAGTCGCTTCTGGGCTGCGGCATCATTCCTATCGTCAATGAGAATGACACTATCTCCATCACGGAACTTATGTTTACCGATAATGACGAACTGTCGGGCTGGATGGCTCAGATGATGTCGTGCGATATGCTCATTATCCTCAGCAATATCGATGGCGTATATGACGGAGACCCGTCGGCTCAGTCAAGCAGACTGATTCCGGAAATCCAACCGGGTGCTGATGACCTTTCCGGATGCATCAAGGATGAGAAGTCATCATTTGGTCGCGGAGGCATGATGACCAAATGCGGAGTCGCGCTCAAACTCGCAGGAGAAGGTATGCCGGTGGTGATAGCGTGCGGCAGGCGTGACGATGTGATTCTGCGCATCATTGACGGTGATTCTGAACTTCCTTGTACGCGGTTTGTTCCAGTCAGATGACAGGACCGGCCACAAAAACGGCTTCAAATGTGGCCGGCTCACGAAAAGTCAGGGTGCCAGCCACAAAAAGTACCCCAAAATGTGGCCGACTCGTATTAATAAGGACTGAAAAGATATGACAACAAAAGAAATACTCCATAAGGCATCAGAGGCGACAGGTTCCCTCCGGATGCTGTCAGACGAAACCGTTTCCATGGTGCTCCGTGAAGTGGCGTCAGAACTTCGTGCGGCAACCGGCGCTATTCTGGCTGCCAACGCAAAGGACCTTGCGCGCATGAGTCCTGACAATCCGAAATACGACCGTCTGAAACTGACACCGGAACGCATTGACAGCATCGCTTCCGACATGGAGAACGTTGCCGGCCTTCCTTCGCCACTTGGACATGTCCTCAGCGAAAGCACTCGCCCCAACGGAATGACTATAAAGAAGGTTTCGGTGCCTTTTGGTGTCATCGGTGTCATATATGAAGCCCGCCCTAATGTCACCGCTGATGTTTTCTCGTTGTGTCTGCGCAGCGGAAATGTGTGCGTGCTCAAAGGCGGCTCGGATGCGGATGACAGCAGCAGGGCCATTGTCTGTGTAATCCATAAGGTGCTTGAAGGACATGGCATCGATCCGGCGGTATGTACTCTGCTTCCAGCTGAGCGCGAGGCTACAGCGGAACTTCTCGGGGCCGTAGGTCTGGTGGACCTTATCATCCCGCGCGGAAGCAGTTCGCTGATCAATTTCGTACGTGACAATGCACGTATTCCGGTGATTGAAACCGGAGCCGGTATCTGTCATACATATTTCGACCGGGAGGGTGATGTTGCCAAGGGTGCTGCGATTGTAAATAATGCCAAGACGCGCAGAGTCAGTGTGTGCAATGCCCTGGACTGTCTGATAATCCATCAGGACAGGCTGGAAGATTTGCCGGCAATATGCGCAGACCTGGCTTCAAGCAATGTGACGATATATGCCGATGAAACCGCTTACAACGCTCTGGACGGCAGGTATCCGTCCGAACTTCTCCAACCGGCAACAAACGAATCCTTCGGCACCGAGTTTCTTGACTATAAGATGAGTATCAAGACCGTTGCAACTCTTGCTGAAGCCCTTGCTCATATCGCGAAATACAGTTCGAAACATAGCGAGAGCATCGTGAGTGAGGACCCGGAGGCTATCTCACTTTTCCAGAAGGTAGTCGATGCGGCATGTGTCTATGCAAATGTGTCGACAGCATTTACCGACGGAGCACAATTCGGATTCGGTGCGGAGATCGGTATCTCCACGCAGAAACTTCATGCCCGCGGACCGATGGCGTTGCCGGAACTGACCACCTACAAGTATATTATCGAAGGAGATGGTCAGATCCGCAGGCCGTAGACCGGTAGCACTATGGGACCAAAACCATAACAGGTGGGGCGCTTTGCAGCCAACTGTCATCTTTTGGGCCTCAAATCGTTATAGTGACGTCGCCAGACAAACTAATCCAGTCAAAAATTCTATTAAGCCCTCGGAAAATCATTTTCCGGGGACTTTTGTTATGTCGCCGAAAAATGTTAGTTTTGCATAAAACGAATTATTATGTTTGACGCAAGTGTATATGCGCGCCGCAGGAAGGTCCTTCTGGAAAGGATGCTTGGCGCAAAAGGAATTGCCGTGTTCGTGGGTAATGTGGACGCAGCCATGAATTATCGTGGGAATGATTATAAGTTCCGTCAGGACAGCAGTTTCCTGTATTATTGGGGGATTGACGAGCCGTGGTTTGCGGCAGTGCTGGACCTGGAAACCGGCGAGGAATGCCTTTATGGCAATGATGTGGATATTGATGATATCATCTGGATGGGTCCGCAACCGACTGTGGCTTCCAAGGGTGCCCATATAGGATGTGAGAAGACCGCCCCTTTGGCTGAATTCGACAAGAAGGTGGCGGATGCTGTCAGCAAAGGTCGTCCGGTGCATTTTCTTCCTCCGGCAAGATATTATAACCAGATGAAGCTTTCGCAGCTGACTGGGCTCTCTCCTGAGGCTGTGCGCAAGGTCGCTCCTGTAGCTGCTGGAGGCGCTTCTGAAGAACTTGTAAAGGCGGTCGTGTCGATGCGTCTGATCAAGGAAGAGTGTGAGATCGAAGAGATTGACAAGGCATGCGAAATCGGATATGAAATGCATACTGTTGCCCGTCAGGGATGTAAGCCCGGCGTGCTGGAGCAGGAAATCGTTGGTCGCATGGAGGGTGTTACTCTTTCAAAGGGCTGGGGCGTATCTTTCACCACTATCCTTTCTCAGAACGGAGAGACCCTTCATAATCATTCTCACCATCAGATCATCACTCCGGGCCGTCTGCTGGTGGTTGACGCCGGAGCCGAAAGCAATACGCACTATGCTTCTGACTTTACCCGTACATATCCGTGCAGCGGAAAGTTCACCACAAAGCAGCGTGAGATATATGATATCGTCGAGCAGGCGAACGAAGTTGCATTCAGTCTGACTAAACCTGGCACGTCATATTGGGATGTCCACTGCGCTACATTGCGCTTCATGCTTGAGCAGTTGAAGGCCCTGGATTTCGTGCGCGGAGATGTCGATGAGATGCTTGCGTGCGGCATATCAGGCCTGTTCATGCCTCATGGCCTGGGTCATAACATGGGTATGGATGTGCATGATATGGAGGATCTGGGCGAAAACTATGTGGGTTATGGTGATGAGCGCGAGCGCAATCCGCTTTTGGGACTTGGCAATCTCCGTATGGCCCGTGACCTTAAGCCGGGACATGTCGTGACAGATGAGCCTGGAATATACTTCATCCCGGCACTTATCGAGCAATGGAAACGTGAAGGTACCGACAAAGGTTTCGTCAACTACGCTAAACTGGCTGATTACTATGATTTCGGAGGTATCCGTCTGGAAGACGATGTGCTGGTTACCGCTGATGGAGCACGCCGTCTTGGTTCGCGCCGCCTGCCGATAAAATCGTCTGATATAGAAGATATCATGTCGCAGGAATAATGGTATAATAAGATGGAAACACTGATAACAGTATTAGCGATTGTCGCCGGTATCGTAGGCATTGCCGGGAGCATCCTTCCGGGCCTTCCCGGAGCTCCGTTCAGTTGGGTCGGCATGCTCCTTCTCTATATCTGGGGGAGCGGAGCAAACTCTGCTGGTGAACCGATGTCACTTACGACCCTGATTGTCTGGGGCGTGGTGGTCGTGGTGGTCTCTGTCGTAGATTACATTGTCCCGATGTATCTTACCAAGGCTACCGGAGGCAGTAAATATGCCGAAAGGGGCGCCATGATCGGACTGATTGCCGGTATAATCCTGACTCCTGTAGGCATGATCCTCGGATCGTTCCTGGGAGCATTCCTCGGAGAGTTGATTTATGCCAAAAAAGATGCGGAGTCATCATTGAAGGCAGCAATCGGATCATTCCTCGGCTTTATCCTCGGTACCGGCATCAAGACCATCGCTGCCGTGCTGATGATGTGGCAGATAATCGTATATGCATTCTAATTAAACTGATATTGATATGAAATTCTTGAAGTATTCGTTTTCTTTGTTGGCGGCAGTCGTTCTGTTTGCCGGATGTGAAGATATTTTTGGTGATGAAGGAAAGTCTCAGATCACCATTGATCCGGTTGCTCCTATTGAGCAGACAGTGGGGTCGACATCTCTTTCTGCAAAGGGTCTTACTTTTGCAACAAAGGGTCCATGGACATCGACAATACAGGACGTGTCCACAAAGGCAAGTTCTGCCCCTATTGCCGAATGGATCAGGATTACTCCAGACCACGGTGATGCTGCCGGTGAATATACCATCGATATAACATTGGTTGAAAATACCACAGGAAAGGATCGCAAGGCGAAAATCGTGATTGCTTGCGGCGAAGATGAGATTATTATTGTCATCACGCAGGTTGCAACGGAGGATGTGCCGTCAGACGGAGGAGAAGATAATTCAAAACCACAGATGAAGTGCGTGAGTTCAATAGATTATCGTTATACGAATACGGTTTATGAGTACGATTCAAAGCATTATACATTGACATACAGGTATGACGACCAGAACCGCGTGGTAAGAATAGAAGAAATCAACGATGATGAAGACGAGTCGTACAACTCATACGAGATATGGCACAATCTTGATTATACGATAGTTGATAATGTAACTGTAACTTCGACCTATAAAAGCGGTGGCGATGATTCGACAAAGGATGAGACATACGATGTGACAGTTCAAAATGGAAAGGCTGTGGAGGCGTTATTGAAGGGAGAACATGATGGTTATGAGACCTACAAGCATACATTCTCATACGATAATGCAGGGTATCTTGTCCGCATGGTAGACTATTCTGAGGAGTATGGTCAGGAAGGAGTGAATATTGCCTATACCAACGGCTGTCTTACAGAGGTGACTTGGGATGAGTACGGAGAGGAAGATGACGACAGTATGGTTTATGACAGCAATACATACTATCCGCATAAATATCCAAACAACAGGACGAATGTTGATTTCAATATGTTCTTAATTAACGGAGAGCCGAAACTTGAAGGGGATATAGTTTCTCTTCTCGTTTCTCTTCGTATGTGCGGCAAGTTCGGTGATGCATGTGTCGAGATCGGCGGTGGCGGAATTGAGGAACACTTTAACTCAATGATTCAATATGTCAACGACCCGAATTATGTTGAGCATGTTTCTTATTCAAGCGAAAAGATAAACGGCGGAGTTTGGAATACTGTTTATGAGTTTGATGCAGATGGCTGCCCTGTGAAGATTTCTTATGATGTGGTGTATGATGTGTTCAATATAGAATACGACAAGGTTGCAGACACCTCCAAGTCATATCCTTATAATCCGATGTATGGTGAAAAACCTCGTCCGGGAGAAGAAGGTGGAGACGGAGTATGGTATATGGTAACTACAACGAATTACAAGGAGACAAAGACAGGTGAGATAAAATGTCCTGCTGTATATACCATTACTTATAAAGAGTAATCATCGTGGCGGCTAAGTCGCTGACAAATAGTGATATAAGCAAACAAGGGTGGGATAAATCCCCACCCTTGTTTCGTTAATTTACTGTGCTGCAACAGATTGCGTGCTGCACTATACTTTTGGCAGGAAGCCCTTCTGGATGAGTTTCTCGGCAATCTGAACTGCGTTGGTTGCAGCGCCTTTGCGGAGGTTGTCAGCAACGCACCAGAGGTTAAGACCGTTTTTCACTGAAGGGTCGCGGCGGATGCGGCCTACGAACACGTCGTTCTTACCCCATGCGTAGAGCGGCATAGGATATACATTGTTTGCAGGGTCGTCCTGGAGGGTTACGCCAGGGATGTTCTGCATGATCTCACGGATTTCCTCAAGGGTGAAGTCCTTTTCGAACTCAAGGTTGATTGACTCTGAATGTCCGCCCTGAACCGGCACGCGAACAGTTGTTGGAGAAACTCCGATACTGTCGTCGGCGAAGATCTTGTGTGTCTCGTTGACCATCTTCATCTCCTCTTTTGTATAACCTGTTTCGAGGAATGAGTCGATGTGAGGAAGGATGTTCTGGTCGATCGGATGAGGGTAGACAGCAGGGTATTCACCCCATTTTCCACCAGCTCTTTCCGCTGTCATCTGGTCCATAGCCTTGTAACCTGTTCCGGTTACTGACTGATATGTTGATACAACGATGCGCTTGATCTTGTATGCCTTGTGAAGAGGCCACAGAGGAAGAAGCATCTGGATTGTCGAGCAGTTAGGGTTTGCGATGATATAATCTGACTCTTCGAGAACGTCTCCGTTGACTTCTGGAACTACAAGCTTCTTGGTTGGGTCCATTCTCCACTGAGAAGAGTTATCAACCACGCGGCAGCCTACCTCTGCAAACTTTGGAGCAAGCTCGGCTGAAGTACTTCCGCCAGCAGAGAAAAGAGCAAGGTCAGGGCGCGCCGCAATTGCATCCTCTGCGCTTACCACTGTCCACTCCTTGCCTTGGAATGTGATCTTACGTCCTACAGACTTTGCTGATGCAACGGGTATGAGCTCCGTTACAGGGAAGTTTCTTTCTGCCAGAACCTCCAACATTCTTGTGCCTACCAGACCTGTGGCACCTACTACTGCTACTTTCATATTGCTTTGTGTTTGTTCGTTAGTTAATGCTTGTTATGTCACTCGCTATTTACGCCAATGCTGCTGCGAGGTCGGCGATGAGGTCGTCTACATTCTCGATACCGACGCTCAGGCGGAGCATGTTAGGATAAACACCTGCCGCCACCTGTTCCTCAGGGCTGAGCTGCGAGTGAGTGGTCGATGCCGGATGCACGATGAGTGACTTGGCGTCGCCTACACTGCCCACATGGAGGATGAGTTCAAGCTTGGTCACGAGTTCTGCCGCTGCCTTGAAACCGCCCTTGACACGGAATGTGAGCACGCCACCGAATCCATGCTGGAGATACTTGCAGCCAAGTTCATGGTAAGGATTGCTCTTCAAACCAGGGTAGTTCACGCTTTCGACTGCTGGATGCTTCTCAAGGAATTCTGCCACTGCCAGAGTGTTGTCGCAGCTGCGTTCTGCCCTGAGTGACAATGTCTCCAGTCCCTGAAGCATCAGGAAAGAGTTGAACGGTGACGGAGCAGGTCCGATGTTCCTTAAGCCATCAACGCGTACGCGTCCTGCAAATGCTGCCGGACCGAACACTTCCTTATATACAAGTCCGTGATAACTTTCAGATGGCGCAGCAAGAAGCGGGTATTTTTCCGCAGTCCAGTCGAAGTTACCGCCATCGACTACCACGCCACCGAGGGCTGTTCCATGACCGCCGATCCACTTGGTAGCTGAGTGTACGGAAACATGCGCACCCCACTCGAACGGACGGAAAAGGTAACCGCCCATACCGAAGGTGTTGTCCACCATCACGCAGATGCCTTTCTTTCGTGCAAGTTCTGCAATAGGCTCATAATCAGGAATGTTGAATGCCGGATTTCCGAGGTTTTCAAGGTAGATGGCCTTGGTCTTGGAGTCGATCAGCGGTTCGAGGTCTTCTACCTTGTCGCTCTTTGCAAAGCGAACCTGAATGCCCATGTCACGAAGCGTGATCGCGAACATCGTAAATGTACCGCCGTACAGGAACGGCTGTGCCACGATGTTGTCGCCAGGGCCGCAGATGTTGGTTATCGAAAGGAACACTGCCGACTGGCCTGATGCGGTTGCAACTGCAGCTACACCTCCTTCCAGTGCCGCCATTCTCTTCTCAAACACATCCGATGTGGTGTTGGTGATACGTGTGTATATGTTTCCTGCGCGCTTGAGTTCAAAAAGTTCAGCGCCGTATTCCATGCTGTCGAATGTATATGCAGTACTCTGATAGATAGGTACTGCCGTACCCTTTGATACCGGGTCGATCTCCTGTCCTGCCCTCACCTGAAGGGTCTCGAACTTATAATTTTTCTTTTCCATAATCTTTTATTTGGGCCCGTCCACGAAAACGCCCTGTTTTGTGGACAGATGTGTCATTTTCCGTTTCCCGTCCATGAAAACGCCCTGTTTTGTGGACGGATGTGTTATTTTTTTGCTTTCCATCCATGAAAAGGGCCATTTTTGTGGACGGATCGATATATTTGTGATGTTCATCCAAGAAATGACCGGTTTTTGTGGACGGCACTGCGTTTTTCTGCCGGTCAGCCACAAATATGCCTGTTTTTGTGGCCGGCAAGCGGGGTCTTACATCAAAATGTCGTTCAGTACTCCGGATGCGGTCTGATATGCACCGGCTCCTGCTCCCTGAATCACCAGTGGAGACGGATAGAAGTCAGTCTTGATGATGGCCGCATTGTCTGTGCCGCAGAGAGCAAACAGCGGATGTCCTTCTGCAACTGCTTCCAGACCGATCTTCGCCTTGTATCCGAGTGGTGAGTCTTCGTCCTTCACCAAAGACGCCACGAAACGCTGTCTGAGCCCCTTGTCGGCAGCCTCATGGTAACGCGCTGCAAACATGGCCTCGTTGTCGGCGAGCATCTGATAGAACGCCGGAACCTTGCCTTCGAAGAACTCCGGTCCGAGAATCGGCGAAATCTCCACATCTTCCTCATTGAGCGGAACTCCCGCCTCGCGTGAGAGGATGATGAGTTTGCGGAGTACATCACGTCCGCTCAGATCAAGTCTTGGATCCGGCTCTGTGTAACCGGCATCCTGTGCCCTCTTTACCACCTCTGCGAATGTACCGCCTTCTCCGCCGGCGTAGTTGCTGAAAATGTAGTTGAGGGTACCGCTGAGAACTGCTTCAATACGCAGGATCTCATCTCCGCTGTTCACACTGCGTGAAATTGACTCGAGTATTGGAAGCGCTGCTCCGACTGTGGTCTCATAACGCAGAGATGCGTTGTTCTCAAGAGCGGATGCCTTCAGGGCCGCATACTGCTGGTATGGAGCCGAGAAGGTGATCTTGTTGCATGCTACGACAGAATAACCCTTCTTGAAAAGGTTCATGTACTTGTATGCGATGTCAGATGAGCCAGTGCAGTCCACGAACACCGAGTTTTCAAGTGTCAGTGTTGCGAGAGTCTCAAAGTATGCCTCGTCGGCAGAACTTTCTCCGCCATTCAGTAGCGCAACAGGGTCGCTCAGGTCAAGTCCTTGTCTGTCAACGATAAACTTGCGGCTGTTTGAGAGTCCGCATACATGCAGGCGCTTTCCTGTACGCTCGGCGATCTTCTCACCGTTCTTGGCTATGATATCTACAAGAGCACGGCCTACGACTCCGAATCCTGCGATGAACAGGTTGATGTCCTTTCCGGCAGTCTTGTCGAAGAATTCGTTATGGATATGCAGGATGGCCTCGTTTGCATCTTTAGATGAGATGATGATCGAAACGTTTCTTTCCGATGAGCCCTGTGCGGTTGCGCGTACTGGTATGCTGTGGCGTCCAAGAGCTGCGAGCATACGTCCGGTGGTTCCGCTCTGGTTGAGGACATCGTCTCCCACCAGACATACGATAGAGAAACCTTTCTCCACTTTCAACGGATTGAGCTTTCCGAGCGAGATCTCATACGCAAAGCATTTGTCTGCTGCCTCTTTGGCCTTCTCGGCATCCTTTTCCGAAACGGCGATACTCATAGTATGTACCGAAGATGCCTGTGTGATGAGAATGATGTTTATGTCGTTCTGACTCAATGTCTCGAAAAGTCGGCTTGAGAATCCAGGGATGCCGACCATGCCGCTTCCTTCAAGAGAGAGGAGGGCGATATTGTCGGAGTTGGATATGCCGATGAGCTTCTCCTTGCTGCGTGGAGGGTTCTTCTCGATGAGGGTACCGAACTCATGAGGCTGGAATGTATCCTTGATATAGATAGGAATACCCTCTGCCACAACCGGCTGGATAGTCGGCGGGTAGATGACCTTCGCCCCGAAGTGCGAGAGTTCGAGGGCGGCCTTGTATGAGATGTTGCTGATGGTGCGGGCGGTAGGGACGACTTTCGGATTCGATGTCATCATGCCCGGTACATCAGTCCAGATTTCAAGAGTGCGGGCCTTGCATCCTACAGCGAAGAGTGATGCGGTATAATCTGAACCTCCTCGTCCGAGTGTGGTTGTGCGGCCTTCCTTGTCCGATGCAATGAAGCCCGGAACCACGAAAAGCTGAGTGATAGGATTCTTTTCTACCATCTCGTTTACGCGGAAATACGTCTTCTGGATATCTACAACGTTCTTTCCGTTCTTCGGAATGGTCCTGATGATGCTGCGTGAGTCAACCCATTTGGTTGCGATGCCTATCGATGCGAGTTTGGTGGCAAGGATCTTAGTTGACCATAGTTCGCCGAAACTCTGGATCGCGTCCAGGCTGGCAGGGGAGAGCTCGCCAAGAAGACATACACCCTGCGCGATGCCCCTGAGCGAGTCAAAAAGGGCGTCGCATACCTCGCGCGACTCCTCATGCTTTTCAAGCGGAAGCAGTTCCCTGATTATGTCGTGATGCTTCTTCTGAAGCTCGTCGATAAGTGTCTTGTAACTCTCGTCACGCTCCGATGCGCGGATACCGATCTTGATGAGGGTGTCTGTACATCCGCTGATGGCAGACGAAACGAGTATAGTCCTGTCGCGCTCCACCGCCTTAGAGACGATGTCAACGACTTTGGACATGTTTGTTGCATTTGCGACCGATGTGCCGCCGAATTTCATTACCTGCATATGTGGTCTGTTCTAAATTATCGTGAGGTTGAAAAGATGCAAATTTACATATTTTCCTTCGTGCAAAAGAATTGCAAATATCACCTTTTGCTATGACAAAAGCAATATTCCGATTAAATTCGGAAAAATATTCTTTTTGTGTTGAGAATATGGTTTGTGGCGGAAAAATATTCTGCCAAATGCCATGTTTTGAAAGAATTGTTTGTTGGGCTCCTGAAAATGCTTCTCAAGTGCTGTTTTGATGCATAGTTCCGCAGAAAAGACTATATTTTTGCGGGACGATGAGTCAGAACCCGAGCCACTTTTGCTGAGATCTTTGATGGATGCGCCGACCAGATACACCTTCTCTCCTTCTGTAAGTTCCAAACTGTCACGAGAAAAAGCAAAGGATAATGTCGGCATGCCATCGCGTACGCCAATCGTTATTTTGTGGCTTCTGTGGCGCATCGCTGTTCGCAACGGCCTGGCACTGCATGCCATCGCGGACATCAAATATATTGATCAGCTGAAAAGGAGGTTTGGATTATCTGAATATCCGTGACACGGAACAATTTAAGGGCATGGCATACTTGTCTGCATTTATGATTGTGCATCCTGCAACTCTGGAGTCGCTCTTGCCAGTCTGTATTCGGTGTACGGGGTAGCAAATAATGACACCTGTGTACCGAATTTTATCACCGAGCTATAAGGGGACCTAAAATTAATTTCGTCTTTGCCTTTTATTGATTCAGCAGGCAGGGAAATTCTTTATCTTTGTGGATTCAAAGAATAATCAAAGCTATGACCCGCCTTAAACTAACCGCTATATTCTTCCTGCTGCTTATAAGTCTAGGCGCCCATGCCCAGACAATGGCAGTTGAGTCGTTTGAACTTGCGCAGACCGACCTTACGGCCAATACTCCAGGCACAATGGTGTATGATCAGAACGGCAACCTGTGTGCTTTGATCAAGTTGGAAACGACCCAGAAGGGCTTCACCTTCAATGTTGGCGTGCTTGGAGTCGCGAAAACCGAGGAACATGTCGGTGAGATATGGATTTATGTTCCTTTCGGTATAAAGAAGATTACCGTCCAGCATCCGCAGCTTGGAACCCTGCGCGACTATCCGATCCCTTGTTCCATCGACAAGGGCCGCACCTACATCATGAAACTTACGTCCGGCAATGTCAGGACCATCGTCGAGCATGCGGTGACGCGTCAGTTCCTCTGCGTGGAACTTATCCCGTCCGATGCCATCCTGGAGGTAAACGGAACTATGAAGGTTACAGAAAACGGTGCTTGGCAGGAACTCCTTCCTTTCGGAAAATATAGTTACAGGGCCTCGCGGCAAGATTATTATGATGCTGTCGGTGAGGTTACGGTGTCCGATCCCAAGGACCCGCACATCATATCCATCCGTTTGAAGCCGGCGTTCGGACATGTCTCCGTGCTGGGAGACAGCGAGTCGAACGGAGCTGTTGTATATATCGACAACAGGCAGGTGGGAAAGGTTCCAGTCAATGACATCCAACTTTCCAGCGGTACCCACACTCTTCGTATCATGAAGGAACTGTACAAGGTGTATGACGAGACTTTCGTGATTGCCGATGAGGAAAGAAAGCAGATTCGTCCTCATCTTGTCCCCGACTTTGCCGAAGTCACACTGACGACTTCCGAAGGCGCCTCCATCTATGTCAACGGAACGCTTAAAGCCAGACATACATGGACGGGAGTGTTATCTTCGGGTTCATATATCTTCGAGACCCGCCAGAATGGCCATATTCCGTTCAAGACGAACTTCGATATTACCCGTGCCGACCATACCAGGACCATTCAGATCGACCCACCGACCCCTATTTACGGCACCCTGATTCTTTCGTCCAACCCTATGCGTGCAAAGTTATACATGAACGGAAAGTATATCGGTGACGCTCCGAAACAACTTCCGAACTGCATTATCGGAAACTACAAGATAGAGGCGCGGATGGACGGCTACAAGTCTCAAAGCAAGACCGTGACTGTCTCTGAAGGACAGGATGCGTCTTTGGCTTTTACGCTTGAGAAAATCACATCGCAGTCATCGACTTCAAGTTCGGCATCGTACGATTCCGGTGCTTCTGTTCATGGCTCTACGACCTCAAGTCAGCCGCAGGTAGCAGTTTATCACGAGACAACCCCTGGGGCAGCCAACTGCTACATAGTTTCCAAATCGGGCACATATTCGTTCCCGACGGTGAAAGGTAACAGTACGGTGTCAGTCGGTCCGGTCGCTTCTGCAGCAGTCCTTTGGGAGTCGTTCGGTACATCAGTAACTCCTTCAGTGGGAGATTTGATCAAGTCTGTTTCATATGCAAATGGTACAATAACCTTCAGGACCGCCGATAGATTCAAGGAAGGCAATGCCGTCATCGCCGCCAAGGATGCTTCCGGCACGATCCTCTGGTCATGGCATATCTGGCTGACAGACAAGCCGCGGTCGCAAGTTTATAACAACAAAGCCGGCACCATGATGGACCGCAACCTCGGTGCGACGAGCGCAACCCCTGGTGATGTCGGTGCTCTCGGTCTGTTGTATCAGTGGGGTAGGAAGGATCCGTTCCTGGGTTCATCGAGCATCAGCAGCAGTACAGTGGCTAAATCAACCATTAATTGGCCGTCGGCAGTGCACACCAATTCATCGTATGGAACGGTGTCTTATGTAACAGCGAATCCTACAACTTTTCTTAAGGCTTCGTCTTCACCTTATGATTGGCATTATTCATCTCGCGACAATACCTTGTGGACAACTTCTGACAAGACAAAGTCGATCTACGACCCATGTCCTTCAGGTTGGCGTGTTCCAGACGGAGGATTTGATGGTGTCTGGGCGAAGGTTGGTTTTGATAATACAACATACGATAGTAAAAATGAAGGAATCTCGTTCATCATCAGTTCACCATCAAAGACCTGGTATCCTGCTTCGGGTTATCGTTTCTACGGCAATGGAAATCTCAGCATTGTCGGTTACTGCGGCTTCTATTGGTCTGCTTCTCCACGCAGTTACGACGCGTACGGCCTGTCCTTCTACGACGATGGCAACGTCTATCCGTGGGTCTACGACCCTCGCGCATATGGCTTCTCAGTCCGTTGTGTCAGAGAATCAAAATAATTTTAATCATCCGTTTGCGCCATTCCATGAAAACTCCCGTTTTTGTGGATGATCCGCGTTCCCGAATGCCAGAAACCAAGTCATGAATTATTTTGATGAAGGATATGCCTGTTTCAAGGCAAGGAAATATGAAGATGCGGTCCACTATTTCCGTTGTGGAGCGCACCGGTATTCTGTGGACCCGCATTGCGCCTCATATCTGGCATACTGTCACGAACATGGGTGGGGCACTCATAAGGACCTCTATACTGCGTTGGTTTGGTATCGTCTGTCTGTGGACAAAGGCGGCAAGAAATGGGCAGACAGTTGGGTCGGAGCGAATATGCGTGCCCTGGAAGCCCTGAATCCTCAACCACTCCCGGCCCAGGATGCCATTATGGACTGCAAGTACGGATACATCAGATTGGTTCATGATCCGCAGAAAACCATCCGTATCAACTTCATGGATGGGTACATCAAGGTTTCCGGCAACTTCATGCTCTGTCCCTATGATGCGGTGCTGGGTCATGTGGCAAAGGCCGTGGAACAGAAGGAAGACTGCCGCAGGAGTTACGGCAAAGAGTTGCCCGATGTTATCGATGAGAAGTTTTCCTGTGATTATGATCGCTTCAAATTAAGGATAGAAAGGGGGCGTGGCTGCAAATTCACTCATCGTGTGGAAGGAGATTGCACATACATAATCGAGGCTCCGGCGGATGTGATTTTTGAACATGTGGCTGTCCGTGAGACAATACGTAACTACATCAGAAGACTTGTGCGGGAGGAGGCGCGCAGATACCTCCCTGCCCGTATGGAGTATTATTCCGTGAAGACCGGCCTGCCGTACAATAAGTGCGAGGTCAAGCCGCTTACCAGGTGTTTGGGACTTTTTTATCCCCGCAGCAAGAACATATTTCTGGATCCGTCAATTATCCTGCACACTCAAGACAGTCTGGATTCGGTCATAGTACATGAACTTTGTCACAATATCAGTACCGGCCACGGGAAGAAATTCCACGATGCACTGCTTCAATATGGTGGAGAGCGGCTTTATAAGGCCAATATGAGCCATCATAACGAAACTTTTCCGATATATTGATATCGATGGAATTTACGGCAGCAGCGGTTCGATGATGGCGGTCAGCTGGTCGTTTTCCAGAAGGAAGCCGTCGTGACCGAATTCGGATGTGATTTCGTGATATACTGCCCCCGGGATGCATGAGGCGATGTGTTTCTGCTCGCAGACCGGGAAGAGCTGGTCGCTGTCGATACCTATCATCGTGCAGTCGGACGTGATGGTGCCGAGTGCTGCATCAACGCCTCCACGGCCGCGGCCGATGTTGTTGCTGTCGGCTGATGCGCAGAGATAGTAGTATGAGTATGCATCGAAACGGTCGGCGAGTTTCTGACCCTGATAACGCTGGTATGAGCCGGCGCGGGATGCGAAAAGGAAATCGACATCTGTCTCTGACTGCTTCAGATTATATCCCTGATAACTTCTGTATGAGATGAGGGCGATGCTGCGTGCGCATTTCAGACCGGCTTCACCGCCTCCCAGGCTTGCACATTCGCGGAATGTAGGGTCGGCTTCGAGGGCCATCCTCATGGACTCGTTATATGCGGTAAGCCATGCGGTACATTTCACTGCGCATGCGATTCCGACCACTCTCTTGATCACATCCGGCTCCATGACAGCCCACTCCAATGACTGGAAGCCGCCGATGGACCCGCCGATCATAAGATCGATGGTCTCGATGCCCAGATGTCTGCGTACGAGGTCATTAGCCTTGACTATATCGCGTACGGTGATGAGCGGGAAGTCGAAATAATACGGTTTTGCGGTGTTCGGGTTGATGCTTGACGGACCGGATGAGCCGTAAGGGGAGCCGAGCATGTTTGCACATACGACGAAGTATTTCTCCGTGTCGAAGAGTTTGCCGGGACCCACCAGTTGAGGCCACCATTCTTCCGGATCCGAGTTGGCGGTCAGGGCATGACATATCCAGATGACCTTGCGGGTGTCACCTTCCTGCCATGGACGCTCCGATGTGTGGTATGCAACCTGCAGACCTTCGATGCTTCCGCCGGCCTCGAACTCGAAAATATCGTCGTGTATGTATTTGTGCTTGATCATAATTTTGCGTTAGCTTGTCATGTCGAGTGCCCGTCATTACGTCATGGTAAGGAATGAGGTGACGTGACCATCTCTCAAAACAGCCCGCAAATATACATATTTCCACCGAAACAATGAAACGTCCGCCTGCTGTTTCCTGCAACGCCCTCATCCCCGTCATGCCCGACTTCTATCGGGGATCCTGTCTGTCCGCCCAACCTGCCATATCCCTCTCTCTGTCATGCCCGACCTGATCGGGCATCTGCCTACATTTTCCGCAGCAGTTCCTCCGCCTCCGTATTCTCCATCAATGTGAAGCCGAACCACTTCTTGCCGAGGTCCTTTATCGAAGCGCCGACCAGATAGACCTTCTCATCGATTATCAGAAACCTGTCGTGCGCCTTTGAGAATGTCCTGACCTCCACGGAAGGATACTGCGCATTATGCTTATCGATGTCCAGTTGCAGTTGCTTGGAAATCTTCCCGGTGTAAACCACAGCCTCAACTCCCGCCTCCCGTTTAGACAGCAACGTCAGCACCGTGTCGTCTATATAATTGTCAATCAGCACAATCCTCATCTTCGCGCTCCTCACCAGCTCCGCAACAAAACTATACGCGTCATATATCTGCCCGTCGAAGAAAATCCCCTGCTTCGGCGGCAAGGAACTCTGAATAAAGAACTCAATTTTCTTTTCGTGTTCATCAAGCCGCCGTTCGATGGCTATCATCCGTGGATTTATGCAATATCCTTTTAATAGATACTCTTTGATAACCTTGTTCGCCCATTGTCTGAATCTCGTTCCCTGAGTGGATTTGACACGATATCCTACAGAAATAATGACATCCAGGCTGAAAAGTTTAACAGGCTTATCCGAATTGGCAAAGTGCAAAAAATGCACATTGCTTTTTTCATCAAGTTCATTCTCTGTAAAGATATTGCGTATGTGCTTCGTAATGACACTCCTGTCTCTGCCAAATAAATCAGACATCTGCGCCTGGGTCAACCAGACTGTTTCTTCGTTGACCCTCACCTCCAGCCTCGTAATCTCGTCCGGCTGATAAACCACAATCTCCCCGGTTCCTCCGGAGGCATTCCCAAAATCCGTATTTTCCAAAATCTCCATAACATCATTCTTTATAGTGTTCTTACTATGTGTCCATAAGCGAAAAACGCGATACGGGTATATACGACTATACCTATATCGCGTTGTAGAGCTCTTCCTTTCACTCTACGGCCAACAGACTTGTCTGCAATATTAATAAATTTCAGTTGATTTTCCAACGGTCATAGAGGCCGCTTTAGTATTACCACATCTGTGTCTTTTGACGAAACTCTTGTTTATTCAAAATGGGGTTGGTATCTTTGACAAATAAAGATATTATGTTTAATCTATTTCATTATGAATCTGAAACAGACCTTGGCGTCCACACTTGCCTTCCTTGTGGTGGGTGCATCCGCAATTTCTTGTGGTAATTCATCTTCAACTTCAGAAGATAATGCGAAAAATTTATCACTGTCTCCAGATGGAAAATCTGCAACTGCCAACTGTTATATAGTCTCAGAGGCAGGCGCATATAAATTTCAGACAGTCAAGGGTAACAGCAGTGAGTCTGTCGGCAGGGTGGCGAAGGCTGATGTGTTGTGGGAGTCATTCGGAACATCGACCAAGCCATCTGTCGGTGCATTGGTGCTCAATGCATCTTATAATGACGGTTACATAACCTTTGAGACCGATTCGACCTTCCGTGAGGGCAACGCTGTCATTGCTGCCAAGGATGCTGCAGGAAATATCCTTTGGTCATGGCATATATGGTTGACCGATGAGCCTCAGGGTCAGGTTTATTACAACGGCGCCGGTACCATGATGGACCGCAACCTCGGTGCTACGTCTGCTACTCCTGGCGATGTCGGTGCCCTCGGTCTTCTTTACCAGTGGGGCCGCAAGGATCCTTTCCTGGGGTCGTCTTCAATCAGCAGTAGCACGGTTGCCCAATCGACGATTTCTTGGCCATCAGCAGTAGAATCAAATTCATCGAATGGTATAGTCTCTTATGTCACGGCAAATCCGACGACTTTCGTGACGGCTTCATCGTTTCCTTTTGATTGGCATTATTCTTCTCGCGACAATACATTGTGGACGACCTCTGACAAAACTAAGTCGATTTACGACCCATGCCCTGCGGGCTGGCGTGTTCCTGATGGCGGAGACGATGGTGTCTGGTCAAAGGCAGTTGGTTCATCATCATATTTTTCCAGATACCCATACAACACCACCAATGAAGGCATGAACTTCTCTGGCAAGTTTGGCTCCGCAAGTACTATCTGGTACCCTGCTTCGGGGTGTCGCCTCTACGACGATGGCAGTCTCAGCGATGTCGGCAAGGGCGGCTACTATTGGTCTGCATCTCCTGGCAGCAGCAACTACGCGTACGGCCTGAACTTAGACTACTACTATGGCGACGTCTATCCATCGAACTACGGCAATCTCGCGTACGGTCTATCAGTCCGTTGTCTCCAAGAATAAAGATCTCTCGACTTCGCTCGAGATGACATTATTGCGTGGTCGGGAAGTAGATCCTTCACTCCACTTCGTTCCGTTCAGGATGACATTGTTGCGTGGCTGGGAAGCAGATCCATTCCTGTAGATATGATTCTGGGCAATGTGTGGAAATGTTGAGAGAAAACGCTATTTTTGCGGAGATTTTGCCCTATGGCAGAAAATTATTCTGACATATATGGAAACATTAGACAGAACCGATATCCTGATCCTGCGCGAACTGCAGAAGGATGCTAAGCTCACGACCAAGGAACTTGCAGCGAAGGTCAATCTTTCGCCCTCGCCCACATTCGAGCGTCAGAAACGTCTCGAAAGGGAAGGGTATATCCGTAAATATGTGGCTGTGGTCGATCCGGTGAAGACCGGAAACGGCATCATGGTGTTGTGCAATGTGCGTCTGAAGCATCACAGCAAGGAGTTCAGCCGTCAGTTTACATCTGTCATCGCCGGCATCGACGAGGTGGTGGAGTGCTTCAATACATCCGGAGAATATGATTATCAGTTGAAGATTTACGCCCGTGACATGCGTCATTATCAGGAGTTCATCCTCGGTACGCTCGGCGACCTGGACTGCATCGGTTCGCTGCACAGCATTTTCGTGATCGGAGAGGTGAAGAATTCGCTGTATGTGCCTATATAAGATTGCCACGCTTCGCTCGCAATGACGTTGAAGTGCTTGCAATGACGTTGAAGTACTTGCAATGACGTTAAGGTACTCGCAATGACATAAGATGTTCCAGGCGATGTGATAAATACTTAAAGACTATGATTGCAACACTTATAATATTACTTGTTTCGGCCATTCTTTTCGTGAGCGGAAAGGTGCGCTCCGACCTCGTGGCCATATGCGCCCTTCTGGCGTTGTTGTTATGCCAGGTCCTGACCCCGGCCGAGGGTCTTGCCGGATTTTCCAATACGACTGTGATCATGATGATCGGTCTGTTCATCGTCGGCGGCGGCATCTTCCAGACCGGTCTGGCGAAGATGATCGGCAGCAAGGTGATGTCTCTTTCCGGCAACAGCGAGACCCGGATGTTCCTGCTGGTGATGCTGGTTACCGGTACCATCGGTGCGTTTGTGAGCAATACGGGAACCGTGGCGCTGATGCTTCCTATCATCGTTAGTATGGCCGCAGGTGCCGGAAAATCGCCGCGCCGTTTTCTTATGCCTCTCGCATTTGCAAGCAGCATGGGCGGTATGATGACGCTCATCGGTACCCCGCCCAACCTTATCGTGAGCGATGCGTTGGCAAATGAAGGTTTCCAGCCGCTTTCGTTCTTCTCGTTTCTGCCGGTAGGTCTTATTATCCTTGTTGCAGGTACACTCTATCTGCTGCCGGCCACAAAGTTGCTCGCACCGAAGGAAAAGCAGGCAGCCAAGAAAGAAGGAAAGTCGTTCAAGGAACTTGTCAGTGAATACGGCATCTCGTCCACGCTTTTCCGTGTCCATATAAAGGAAGCGGAGTCGGGAGCCATTGGAAAGACTGTTGCGGACCTGAATGTTTATCGGGAGTATGGACTGAATGTGCTTGAGGTGCGCCGTAGTGCGGGTCAGAACAGGTTTGTGCGTACTGTGAGCCAGCAACTGGCATCGCCGGATATGATTCTCGGACAGGGTGATGTGCTATATCTGTCAGGTGAGCCGGAAATGGTCAGCAAGTTTGCTTCTGACTATTCTCTCCGCCTTCTGGATATTCATACCGATGAGATTGAAGGCTCATCCGCACATCCCGATATGGATTTCTTTGACATAGGTGTAGCGGAGATCCTTATCATGCCTACTTCATCAATGATAGGTCGTAGAATAGCGGATGCCGGCTTCCGAAGCAAATTCAATGTGAATGTACTCGGTGTCAGACGAAAGAATGACTATATCCTTCGCGACCTTGGCAGTGTCAAGATTCTTGAAGGTGATGTGCTCCTGGTTCAGGGCGCATGGTCGGATATCGCGCGCATGAAGAAGGAATCGGTCAATTGGGTCGTTCTTGGAGAGCCGTTGAAGGAGGCTGCGAAGGTCACCCTTGACCATAAGGCGCCTATTGCAGCTGCAATTATGATCGCGATGGTCGTGATGATGGTAGTGGAGTCCATCCCTGTTGCACCGGTCACATCCGTGCTTCTGGCCGCAATCCTTATGGTCATGACCGGCTGTGTACGCAGTATGGAAGCTGCCTACAAGACCATCAACTGGCAGACCATCGTGCTGTTTGCCGCTATGCTCCCGATGTCGACCGCCCTTGAAAAGACCGGAGTGTCCGAGATGATTTCAAATGCGATGGTAGCCGGACTCGGAGGCAGCAGCCCGTATATACTCATGGCCGGAATCTATGCCGTGACCTCCCTGATGACCATATTCATAAGCAATACCGTGACTGCGGTGCTCATGGCTCCGATCGCGCTTCAATGTGCTGTGGGAATCGGTGTGAGTCCTGTGCCGTTCATGTTTGCCGTGACAGTTGCAGCCAGCATGTGTTTCGCATCACCATTCTCGACCCCGCCTAATGCTCTGGTGATGTCAGCCGGGCAGTACACCTTCATGGACTATGTCAAGGTGGGTCTCCCGCTTCAGATCCTTATGGGAGTGGTAATGGTATTCGTCCTGCCTCTGCTGTTCCCGTTCTGATTTAAAGTACTATAAAATTACACCACCGTGTCATGAAACAACGTTTTTTTGACACGGTGGTGTGGTTAGATACCCTTATGTTTTCGACTGCGTGCGCCTTGAAAACGTCTAGTTTGGGCGGCCTATAGATTTTGTGCTAGAGGCCAAGTGCCCTACGCCTGCAGCCACTTGTGTTTTGCTACGCTGTAGATAGGCACGAAAGGAAGCAGGATAGGGGTCTTCTTTACATAGGCCTGATATTCGGGGTCGGAGCCATAGACCTGGTCCTGACGGAGCTCAAGTCTGCGAGCACCGCTGAACATCACATATACGATGCCTGCATAACCGATGGCCGCGATGAGCCACTGCCACCATGAGCAGCATGCCCCGAAGCATACTATGAATGCGCCGGTCCAGATGACCAGTTCGCCAAGATAGTTAGGACAGCGCACAAGACGATATACGCCGGTATCGACGAAACGGTGCTTGTTGACCTTTTTTGCGGCGCTCTTCTGAGCATCAGCAACGGCCTCAAGAAGCACGCCGACAGCCATCAGCACGGCGCCAATCCATGGCCACACCTCACTGACAGGTGCTCCGGCTGCCTTGTTTGAAAGATAGAAAGCGACAGGGCTGACCTGACCTACATACAGAAGGGCGCAGAACAACCATACCACGATAACTACCGGGAGTGGTTTCTTCTTTGCAGCATCCGGTCCGTAAAGAATCTTCTTGTACTCAGCAGACCTCTTTTCGCGGGTCAGCAGATACAGTCCCAGACGGCAGCCGAAGATGAACATCACCGCACAAAGCAGAATGGTAGGAAGGGTGAGCACATCAAAATGGAGCGCAGCGATTGTCACTGCCAATGCAGAGATGCCGAAACCATATCCGATGCTGAAGAAATAGATGAAGTAGATCCATCCGAGTCCTGAAACTGCCAATGAAACGGCAAGAAGAATAAGTAAATCGTTCATGATATATGAGTTTTAGCTGTTAGGTCTGCATTTATCTTGCCAGTCTGACAAATACGCTGAGCGGGAGATTTTTACCGTATGAGTCGCGCAGGACAAGTTCGCCGAAATCGAGGGACTTGTATGCGTTCTTGAGGCAGAATGCCTGTTTTACGATAGTCTCTCCGAGTACGGCAGAGTAACCGTTGGAGTAGAGGTTCAGGACCATGAAACTGTCCTGTGGTGCAAGGATGGCCGCTACGCACTGGAGCATCTCGTTGAGGCATTCGTCCAGTTTCCATTTTTCGCCATCCGGTCCGTGTCCGTATGCCGGCGGGTCGAGGATGATTCCCTGGTAGGTGTTGCCTCTCTTGGCCTCGCGGCGGGCAAATTTCAATGCGTCCTCGACAATCCATCTGATGTTGTCAAGACGGCTGGCCTCCATGTTTCCGCGTGCCCATGTGACTACCTGACGTACAGAGTCAAGATGAGTGACATCGGCTCCTGCCGCCTTTGCTGCAAGTGATGCCGCTCCGGTATATGCGAACAGGTTCAGTACACGCGGCTTCGGTTTGCCTTCGGCTTCTGCCTTCTCGACAAGTGCCCTTGTCTGCTTATAGATGTATTCCCAGTTTGATGACTGCTCGGGGAAGATTCCCACATGCTTGAATGAAGTCAGACCCAGACGTAGTGAGAAGTTCAGACCTTCCTGGCCTCCGTTATAACGGATATACCACTGGTCATCCATCTTCTTGCGGCGCTCCCATGTTCCGCTGTCCTCCTTGCCTGCCTTTCCGAACCCAGCACCGGTCTTGAAGCGGGTATGGATCATCTTGTTCCATTCACCGTCAGAAAGTGATTTGTCCCAAAGCGCCTTTGGCTCAGGGCGGGCCATGATGAACGGTCCGAATCTTTCAAGTTTCTCGAAGTTTCCTGAATCTATGAGTTCGTAGTCTTTCCAGAATGCGCCAGGGCTTTCAATTGTCATCATAATGTGGATTTTTTATTATCCGATCTTCTCAGATAATCCGTTAGTGAAGTCTTTAAATGCAGATAATACCTCAGCATATGAAGGATTGGAATTTGATATCAAAAGAGATGCGTAATAATCTATACCATCTATTTGTATAGATACGCGTGATAATGTGTAGTTGAAATGCCTTTCGTATGAATGGAACCACATTGAGAAAAGTCTGTCTCTTGCGGACTGTTTCCCATCGGAAGTGTCGCATATGTATAGCATTGCAGAATCGTTTTCTCTGAAGAACTCTTCAATAATGACGACTATGGTCTGGTATACCTTGGTGCTCAATGTGTTCTTGCAACCATCCACATTTTCAATAAAGAACTGGTAAACCCCGCTGTCCATAATCGTCTGATCCTCTACAAAGCCAACGATATATTTTGCGGTTTCTGTACCGAAAGCAAAAGTGCCACTCGTAGTAAATGTTACTTCAAGCGGCGCCTTGCTATTTATAGATGTAAGTGAAAGTTTGTTCATTATACTGTTATGGCAGGTGCTTTTAATCCCATTTTCTCCATGTCTTCCTTAGTTGCCCCATCCCGGACAGCTTTCAGCCATTTCTGTCGCACTGCGATAGCTTGTCTTATCGCATCAAGTTTTTCTTGATTATTGTGATACTTTTTTACCATGCTTCAAAGTTAGTAATAATTAGTGAAAATACAAAAGCACCCATCTATGAGCAATATTTATTCCTCAACGGAGAGAACTTTGTAAATATAGCAAGGGAAGTCTCATGACTGGTTATGCTTTTATTTCGTTTTAGAAATGTACCGGATTGTGCTATTTTTTGAATTGCCGACCGAGTAAATTTGCAATATTGTAAATTATGTTAAAACTGATATGAAAACAAGACTATTCTTACTTTCGCTGATTCTCATAATGGCAGGATGCAGCCAGGAGGAAAGCCTCCGTCAGATGTCAGACCGCGTATTTGAGAGGGCGCTTTCTCAGTCGGTGCTTCTGGAAGGACAGCTTGCAGATGATGAATTCCCAAGGTCATTCACGGCTGACAGTCTCGTGACTTCTAGCTGCGAATGGTGGTGCAGCGGATTCTTCCCTGGAACCCTCTGGTACATTTACGAGTACACCGGCAATGAGCAGGCGCTGGCTTTGGCAAAGAAGCAGACGGCGAAACTCTATGGCCTGTACAACAAGAAGACGGATCATGATATCGGATTTCAGATCAACAGCAGTTTCGGAAACGGATATCGCCTGACCTGTGATACAACATATCTGCCGGAAATCGCATCAGGCGCTGCCAAACTGGCGAAACGCTTTTATCCGAATGCCGGAGTTCTCCGCAGCTGGGACTTCAATATCAGAGGCAACAAGTGGTCTTGTCCGGTGATCATTGACAATATGATGAACCTGGAACTCATGATGAACGCTCATGAACTTTTCGGTGCGGATTCTCTCAAGACCATTGCCCTCACTCATGCCAATACGACAATGGCAAACCATTTCCGTGAGGATTACAGTACATACCACCTTGTGGACTATGACAAGGAGACAGGAGAAATCCGCCGCAAGCAGACCATCCAGGGTTATGCGGATGATTCGGCATGGGCAAGAGGACAGGCATGGGCAATCTATGGATATGCCATGATGTACAGAGAGACCGGCCTTCCGGAATATCTTGCACAGTCGGAAAATGTTGCAAGGATGCTTCTCGGCAGACTTCCTGAGGACGGCATCCCGTACTGGGATTTTGATTCTCCTGCAATCCCGGAGGATGACAAGGATGCATCAGCAGCCGCAGTAATGGCTTCAGGTTTCATCGAACTCAGCACTCTTACCAAGGATGAGAAGCTTGCTGCCGACTGCCTGTCGATGGCAGAACGCCAGCTCCGTACCCTTGCGTCAGATGAATATCTTGCGGCAGAGGGAGAGTGTGCGGGCTTCATCCTTAAGCACAGCACCGGCAACAAGCCAGGCAATTCGGAGATTGATGTGCCTCTCAGTTATGCAGACTACTATTTTGTTGAGGCCCTTGTAAGAATCAATAACCTTCAATAATACAGAACTTCCATGAAAAGACTTCTGATGGCGTTTTTTGCAGGACTCCTGCTTTGCAGTCCGGCTTTCGGATTCGGTCACGAGTGCCATGACATCATTACAGTTCTTGCCGACAAACATCTGAAACCATCGGCAAGGAAGACAATCGGGAAATATCTCGGAGGTCATTCCATCATGTACTATTCTACATGGATGGATGATTGGCGCAAGGGTACCAAGTATGAGTTTACCGATACATGGCATGCATTTGCTGTGGATGAGAATCTGAAATATTTCGCCCGTCCGCAAGGTGATGCCGTACAGGCGATCAATAATGCTGTTGAAATCCTGAAAGATTATAAAAATCAGACGGACTCGACAGTCGCAGTCAACCTTAAATATATCATCCATTGTGTTGCAGACATGCACTGCCCATCTCACATTGCGTTCAAGGGTCGCAAGTACAACTATTGGGTGAAGTTCTGTGCCGGAACATACAAGCCGGCAGTCGACATCAAGATCCACAGCGTATGGGACTATATGGCTTTCCTTTCATGCAGGAAATGGTCTGCGACCGAATATGCCGCTGAACTCGACCTTCTGACAAAGAAGGAAATCAAGGCAGTCACAGCCGGTACAGTGGAGGATTGGGCTGCAGACAATGTCAGCAGATGTCTGGTCCAGTTCGATCTTTCAAAGCCTGGCGACACGCTGGACCAGAATTTCGTCAACGCCGCCATGCCACTTATCGAGATCCAGATGCAGTATGCCGGTTACAGATTGGCAAAAGTTCTTAACAGTCTATTCTAATGAAAATATACTAACACTATTAAAACACACTATTATGCGTAAATCATTATTTTTCCTGTCGGCCATCATGGTGCTGGCAGTTGGTTGTACAAAAGACAACGGACAGGAAGGTGGTCAGCCTTCGGGTGAATCTACAAAGGTGTCTGCAACAATAGCAGATAACGAATCTGCTGTATGGCAGGCTTCAGATGCAATATTCTTGAACGCGGGCAATGCGGCTTATGTCTATAATGGCTCGACCCCGGCAAACACTGCAAGTTTTGAGGGTGCAGCATATTCTATCCCAGCAGAGGGACTGTTTGGTGCTTATGTGGGAAATCAGACAACTGCTGTGACCGGTAATGCGGCCGATGTTTCCATGACATTCAATGTTCCTTCGGAGTGGGCTTATGATGCAGACAATTCTCCTCTTGGAACAATGGTGGCATACAGCAAGGATTCGAAACTCAATTTCCATAATATCGAAGGATACCTCTCTTTCAAGCTCTTGGGAGACGCAGAACTTGAAGGTCCGCAGCCGAGCGTGGAGTCAATCGTTGTATCTGGAGCCAAAGGTGAGGCTGTAAGTGGCGAGGTTACTGTCAAGTTCACAAGCGGTGGTGCAGTGAAGGGTGTTACCTACAATTCTGTAGGCGAAACTTCGATTACTATGAATATGGGCGATGATCCGATCCAGCTCGATCCGAACAATCCGGTAGAAATTCTTGTTCCGTTCGCTGCCGGTGCGTACGAAAAAGGTATCTATTTCATCGTAAATACCGATGACGGCAACTATATGAAGCGCACAGAGGAACTGGTGACAGTCGTTGAGCGCGGAGAGGTTGCAAAGGTTCCTGAATATGTATTCGTTGCTGATCCTAAGCCGATTAATTTGAGTTCGAATGGTCATGCGAACTGCTATATCATACCTCAGGATGCCCCAGCTTATTATTGCTTCGATGCAACTGTTATCGGAAACGGTGATGAAGGACTTGTTGCAGGCGCGCATGTAACTACAACCAAGATTGCTCCTAAGGGTGCAAAGATTCTGTGGAAGATCATCGGTTCAAGCAAGATAATGGAGAACAACGATGGACAGCCTATCAAGACTTCATCTGTGAAGATTGACAAGGATGGTATTGTGACCTTCAATACTCATAGTATGGTAGGTAATGCCGTTATCGCAGTTTATGATAACGAGGAGTGTACAGGAAAACCATTGTGGAGCTGGCTTTTCTGGAAGCCGGAAGGTGGTCTGGATGCAGTCAAGGATATCGTTTACAACGAAACATACACCTTGATGGACAGAAACATTGGCGCTGGCTACCTTGCTAAGTATCCTGATGAGGTGTCGGGTCTGTATTTCCAGTGGGGAAGAAAGGATCCGTTCTTCCACGCAAACGGAGTCGCAACTTCAGCTTTCTTTACTCTCGTTGATAATGCTTCAACAGATGGCGACATTGCATACACTGTAGCGAATCCAACAACGCTTATTACTTCACTTGGTTCAGCCAACTTCGAGTATAACGACTGGTTGCCTAATGCAATGCAGAATGCTAAGCTCTGGGGTGCGAAGAAGACTATTTATGACCCATGTCCTGCAGGTTACCGTGTAGCTGACGCTGAGGCTTTTGCTTCTGTCGTTTCTGGAACACCGACCCTTATGCCAAACACTGGTACAGGTGGTGGTACTCATCAGCTGCAATATACCTTCGGCGCTGTGAGCACCCAGTTCCCATGCTCAGGTTACCTTCTTTTCGATGCCGGCAAGCGTCATGACCGTAACAAGTCGGGTCGTATCTGGACTGTTGATGCAGGAACAGCAGACGCAACAAAGAGCAAGGCGCTCAGTTATATAACAACAGGAGAAACTGTTGAAATGATCGAGGCAGAGCGCGCTTTGGCACATCCTGTACGTTGTCAGAAGATAAAATAACTTAAAGGTTGTCAATTATGGATAATCGATATGATACACCGGTTGTTTATGTAATGGCCATGGAGGCAGAAGGGCTGCTGGCCTCTTCTGTGACAAATGAGAAGTTGGAATGGGAATCAGACGATTTCATAATGTAAGGAGGAGCTGATATGAAGAAGATAATGACCATTTTGGCTATCGCTGCCATGTCAGCAGCTTGTCAGCAGGAAATGAACGACGGAATGAACTCCGGAGCCGGACAGGGAACAGTGCTTGATTGCCTTCCTGCTACACTGAGCGTGGAGTCGACAGACCAGACCAAGACTTCGCTCGTGAACAGCGGAGACGATGCCGGTAACATACTTTGGAGTGAGGGTGATGCCATTTCGGCATTCATCGGAACAGATGGAAACTCAAAATATACTCTTGATTCTGAAGATGCCGGTTCTACAACCGGAACCTTCACCCAGACTTCAGGTGTGGTAGGAACCGCTATGGACGGAAATATTCTGCTTTATCCATATAATGCAGATGCAACTGCATCAATGTCGGAAGGTGCTGCAACAGTAAACTTCAATCTTCCTGCAACCCAAGCCTATAAGGCTGATTCTTTTGAATCAGGTGCCTTCCCTATGATTGCAGTGTCCGAGTCTGTGGAAAGCTTCGGTATGAAGAACATTCTCGGTCTTCTCGAAGTGGCGCTGCATTGTGAATTCGCAGCTTCTGTAAGCAAGATCGAGTTCATTGCAGATGTGCCTGTATGCGGTGCTGCTTCTGTTACAGCATCTGTAGACGGTGAGCCGTCTCTTGTATTGAACGATGCGCAGAGCAAGACAGTCACATTGAATTGTGCGACTCCAGTGGCCCTGAGCAATGACAAGACTAAGAAAACAAAATTCTACATCGCTCTTCCTGCACAGCAGTATGAGGGTTTCACTCTGAAGGTATATGACACCAATGGTTATCAGATGATCGAGACCACTTCGAACACACTGGATCTGAAGCGTTCAAAGGTGAAGACTGTCTCGCTTGAGTATATCATTGACCTACATGCCAAGGGTCACGCAAACTGCTATATGGTCACTCCGGCTACTTTCTGCAAATATCGTTTCGATGCAACAGTCATCGGTAATGGTGCTGCAGGCCTGATTGCAGGTGCACATACTGAATCCGTGAATATTGCGCCTAAGTCTGCTAAGCTATTGTATAAGGTCGGTTCAGCATCTGTCTTGAATACAACTGATAATCAGGCAGCAGTAAAGACATCTTCTGTGTCTTTGGATAGTAAAGGCAGGATTACATTCAATTCTCCTTCCGGAACCAATGGAATCGGAAATGCAGTCATTGCTGTTTATTCAGAGGAGAATTGTACAGGTGACATTCTTTGGACCTGGCATATCTGGAAACCAGAGGAAACAGTGGCAGATCAGAAGTATTCAAGCACTTATACCCTGATGGATAGGAATCTGGGAGCATGTACAAAACTGTCAACAGACAATGTGAATGCATCTTCAGGAGCATACTATCAGTGGGGAAGAAAGGATCCGTTCTTTACAAATGCAAACAGTGGTGCGATTACGGTGAAAAGTACTCAATATACAATTGCTTCATCGCCGACTGCAATAGGAACCGCAGTGGGAAATCCAGCTACTTTCTATGCAAATAATAATGGAACCTCATCCGATTGGCTGACAACGGCAAATAATGCTTTGTGGGGCACGAATAAAACTATTTATGACCCATGTCCGGCAGGTTATCGTGTGGCTGATCAGAATGCGTTCAAAGATAATCTGACGACCTTAAGTGCGACATCAAATGCTAACCATGTTACTTATGTAATAGGTAATCTTGAGGTTATTCTTCCAATGGAGGGAGCTATTACATATGGTGCCGGCGAGAGAACTGCCAGAAATACCGAGGCCTATGTGTGGAATGCTGCAGTAAATTCAGGCAAAGGTCGCGGTTGGCGTAGTTATGCGGATTCTCGCGGAACTATTTCAATGGCAAAAGCCTACGGCTACCCTGTCCGCTGCCAGAAAATCAAATAATCGATAATTTCACATAATGAAAAGATTATTCATGTTATTACTCTGTCTGGGCATGAGCCTGAGCGCTTTTGCCCAGCAGAAAATCACCATAGCGTCATCGGTCTTCGACAGCAAGGCCGGTGATGCTGTCATTGGTGCATCCGTCATTCAGGTCGGTACGCTGAACGGAGCGATTACCGATATCGACGGAAAGTTTACTATAACCGCTCCGGACAACTCTTCTCTTGAGGTGTCTTGCATGGGCTATAAGACACAGGTTTTCCCTGCAGGTAATTTCCCTGCAAAGATTCTTCTTGAGCCTGATACCCAGTACCTTGAAGAAGTTGTAGTGGTGGGTTACGGCGTGCAGAAGAAGGTGAATCTGACAGGAGCAGTGAGTGCTGTTGACGGTGAGAAACTGGCTACAAAGCCTACTGCCAACGCTATGGATGCCCTGATGGGAGCCATGCCTGGCGTGCAGATCAACCGTTCCGGCGGACAGCCTGGTGCAGAAGGCCAGAGCATACAGATACGTGGATTCACTTCCACCAACTCGACCAGTGTGCTTGTCCTTATTGATGGCGTGGAAGGTGACCTTGCTTTGGTCAATTCAAACGACATCGAGTCCATTTCGGTGTTGAAGGACGCAGCCGCTGCATCAATTTATGGTGCTCGTGCAGCTGCCGGTGTGGTTCTGGTTACCACCAAAAAAGGCGTTGAATCCGATCGTGCAAAGATTGACTACTCCGGTTATGTCTCTTTCCTGACCCCGACCCACATGCCTAAGCGTGTAAATGCCCAGAAGGAGCAGGAGATGATCAACCTTGCCCGTCTGAATGCAAACGGGGCTGCGGAGTATAATCCTGAGTGGACATCATGGGTAGGAAATCCGAACTTCAACTACCGTGAGAATACCAACGGACGTTGGGAATATTTCGGTCAGGAAGACTGGGTGGATGCCGCATTGAAAGATGTAGTGACCCAGCATAATCACCATATCAGTGTCAGCGGTGGAAGCAAGAAGATCAATTATATGGCTTCTTTGGGCTATTATCGCAAGAACGGTCTGCTTCGTGTCAAGCATGACAAGAACGAAAGGATCAGTGCCCGCGTCAACCTGAATGCTCAGTTGAACAAGTACATGGACCTGTCCGTAAACGGAGAGTATGCGAACAATGCCCTGTATGCTCCAGCAGCAAACTTCACTTATCACAACACCACAGGTGCATCTGCAGTATTCAAATGCCTCTGGATGCAGTGCCGTAACAGACAGCCTATCCATAATTATGATACCGAGGCCAGCACTACATACAATCACGACCTGCAGCAGAATCCGATCAATATCATGAACAACGGAGGCGTGGAGAAGAACATCAGGAACAATTATACAATCAACGCTAACCTGAAGATCCATAGTTTCCTTCCTGGGCTGGCTGTCAATTTCAATGTGGCCCGCAGATACACAGGTCAGGATTATTCTGAGGAGAACAAGACACTCGGTGCCCATGGTCTTGCGGACAACAGCGGTGTGCATCAGCAGTATGCCGTGAACAATCCGAACAGCTTCATCCGCAAGCAGGCAAACTCAATCCAGGATAAGTATGAGGCTCTCATAACATACAACAAGGAGTTCGCATCCGGCCATAATCTGAGTGCCCTGCTCGGAACTACTTTCGAGTCATACAGGAGCAGTTCCATGACCACGACAGTGAAGAACCTCTCATACGAGAACCTCTTCTCGCTCAATTATTATGATAACTCCGACCCGAACAACACGGATGTAGAAGATTATATCGGTACATGGGCGATGAATTCTTATTTCGCACGTGTCAATTACTCATATAAGGACCGTTATCTTTTCGAGGCTAATGCACGATATGACGGCTCATCGCGTCTTGATCCTTCAAACCGCTGGCATCTCTTCCCTTCTTTCTCTGCAGGCTGGAGACTTGACAAGGAGGACTGGTTCAAGGTTCCTGTGATCAGTAATCTGAAGGTCCGTGCTTCTTGGGGACAGCTCGGTAACGGCGCTGTACTCGGATATTATGACTATCTGGCACTTATCAATGCATCCTCACAGCCGATAGGAGACGGATCCCTTCTTGAGAATATTTATTACCAGAGCAAACTTGCTTCGAAGGACAAGACTTGGGAGGTGATAACATCAACCAATGTGGGAGTGGATCTCGGTCTGTTTGACGGCAAGCTGAACCTTTCCGCAGATTATTATTGGAAGACAAATGACAATATGCTTGCGACAGTACAGCTTCCAAGTACCATAGGAATCAGCGCGTCACAGGCTAATGTCGGCAAGTTGAAGACATGGGGATGGGAGGTTGAAGTGTCATATAATGACCGTTTCGGGGATGTTGATTTCCATGCTGCCTTCAACCTTAGTGACTCGCAGAACAGGCTTGTCTCATACAGCGGTCAGAGTACGGTCAGAGAGGGAGTCAACTCTCTTATCGAGGGCTATCCGCTGAATACGATATGGGCATATCAGACAAACGGTTTCTGGTCAAGTCGTGAAGAATACGAGGATTATAAACTTGAAAATCCTGGCTATCAGTCGTTTGAGGATGCAAAGGTCAGTGCCGGTGATGTGCGTTATGTGGCACAGGGCAAGGCAAACCATACGATAGGAATCGGAAATGCAAAGCCGGGTGACAGCGGCGACCTCGTACACATGGGGGACACATCTCCACGCTTCATATATGGTCTCACATTGGGAGTCAATTGGAAAGGATTGGATGCATCTGTGGTGTTCCAGGGCGTAGGCAAACGAAATGTCATCTATGACTCGGCTTCAATCTGTCCGTTCAGCAACACTTCGGTGCCGCTTGAACATATGACGGATTATTGGACGGAGAACAATAAGGATGCCCGTTTCCCGAGAATGTACGATGCCGGCAAGTTCAACTACCGTCCTTCAGACAAGTGGGTGGAAAATGCAGCATACATCAGACTCAAGAACTTCCAGGTGGGTTACAGCATTCCGTTCAAGAGCAAGGTGGTCAGCAAGATGAGGGTGTATGTAACAGGACAGGATGTCTGGGATTACAGCAAGCTTATTGATGCATTCGACCCGGAATGTCCTAACTATACTACAATTAATTTCTATCCATACTTTGCAACATGGGCAATAGGTGTCAATTTAACTTTCTAAATCAGCATAAGATGAAAAAACTGAATATACTTACGACATTGATGCTCCTCTGTGGTCTTGTATCATGTGAGTTGGATAGAATTCCGGAGACCACTTTGACTGAGAATGCTTTCTGGAAGACAGAAGAGGATTTCAGTGGAGCTGCCGCATATCTTGTCCGACTGACTCCGGGACTGAGCCAGGATTACAGGGCTGATGAGATGATTGATTCCGAGTCTTCCAACTCGATATCCAACGGCTCGCGTACTGTTCCGTCAACATCGTCAGACTGGTCAACTCCATATAAAAGCATCTATTACAGCAATACAATACTCTACCAAGCATCGAAATGCCAGACCTTGAGCGAGGAGAATCTGAAGAAATATGTTGCTGAAGCAAAATTCTACAGGGCAGCCAACTATTTCACCCTGATGAAGAAATATGGTGGAGTGCCTTTGCTTCTGACTCCGACATTGTCTACAAAGGATACGACGATCACAAAGGACAGGGCTACACGTCTTCAGGTCATGGAGCAGATATTGTCCGATCTGGAATATGCCAAGGATAATCTTCCTGGCATTGACGAGGCGACATGGGGACATCCGTCCGTATCTGCGGCTCAAGGTATGATCGTTCGCGTGTGTCTTTATCAGGGAACGTATGATAAGTTCCATGCCGGAACAAATCGAGTGACAGGTGAGGACTATAAAAGATGGTTGAACCTTGCAATTGATACGGCTGAAGACATGATCGAATCGAACGAGCATGACTTGTTTTCAAGCTATGGCAATACTCTTTTCCGTTTTGGTGGAGAGGGTCGTCAGAATCGTGAGAACATATGGGTAAAGGTCTATGGACCTTACAATTATGGAGGAGATGCTTCTGGTGTGAATTACAATAACGACCTGTTCGGTAAATTCGGAAACACCCGTGGACTTACCCGTAATATTGCGGATCTGTATCTTTATAAGGATGGACTTCCA
This sequence comes from Candidatus Cryptobacteroides sp., assembly GCA_045127685.1. GTDB lineage: Bacteria > Bacteroidota > Bacteroidia > Bacteroidales > UBA932 > Cryptobacteroides. The sequence goes on along the minus strand of JBGVQP010000015.1, from coordinate 10,571 downwards.
CGCAGCAAGAGTGCTTATGCCAAGAAGCAGGAGACATCTTATGACGACATGTTTGTGGACAGGGATCCGCGTCTGGAGCAGATTCTTTTCAAGTTAGGACAGATGTCGTATAGAGAAGGACATGTTCCGTTTACAACAAACAGATCAACCTTCTCGCTTGGAGTGAAGAAATATTATGACCATGCGGAAAACCAGGCAGAAGGCGACAAATGTTCTGTTGACCATATGCTTATGCGTTATGCCGAAATCCTGATCTCTTATGCGGAGGCTCTTTATGAGAGGGATGGAGCCATTTCAGATGATGTGCTTGACAAGACCATCAATCTCTTGCATGAAAGAGCTGGATTTGATTTCAGACTCACTAACGCTCATGTCGCTGCCAACGGACTTGACATGAGGGAAGAAATCCGCAGGGAAAGAACCGTTGAGTTTGTCCATGAGATGTTCCGTTATGACGACCTTATAAGGTGGAAGGAAGCGGAAAATGCCCTACCGAAGTCTTTGTATGGTGCATTGTATGGCGACAATGACGGTAACGGTGTGACTCGTGCATCGGTTGCCAATCGTCTTACAGATGCGGAAGGTAAGTGTCGTGACAGACGTGGCCGTAAGGTCCAGGTCTGCGATCAGGCTGATGTTTATGTGCTGGAATTTTCAACAGATCGTAAATTTAATCCGGAAAAAGATTATCTTTACCCGATACCTTTGGATGAAATCACTCTTTCTGGTCATAGTGTACAGGATTTCCAGAATCCGGGTTGGTTTTAATAGAAATATGTAAGAAATATATGAAACGATATTTGAATCTTTTGATTACGGGTATACTCGCTGTTTCTGCACTGTCATCCTGCGATTTTTATGCGCTGGATAACGTTTGGGATCCGGCACTTGAAAATGTGTTTTATTGCGGCTATGACGAGTGGATCGCTCAGCGGACAGACGGTACCAATAAGTTGAAATATACTGTCTCGAAAGGAGAGTCGGCTACAATGCCTTTCCGCCTTTGGAGCGAGTTTACCAGGAATTTTGATGTGAATGTTCCGATATACGTCTATCCGGATGAGAATCTTGCTCTGAATGTGGATTTCAAGGTGACCGATTTGAAGGGCAATGACCTTGTACCACAGAGTGATGGGGGATATGTACTGACTTGGAAGAATGCAGTAAAAGGCAATATAGATGTCTGCGTTGTGGCAATCAGCGACAAGGCAGGAAAGATCATTGTGCAGACATGTACCAAGGAACAGGGGGCTACACTTACATCACAGGACCCTCTTTCATGTATAATCGTGGATAACAACGATTATCAGGTCAGATGTTTCACCGAAAACTACTTTTGTACAGTTGTCTTAAATGAGTAGGAGAATGCTTTACAGGTATCTTATTATCTTTTCGCTCGTATGTATGGGTTTCGCTTCATGTGAAACGGAACCCGTTGACGATAATAAGGGAGAGTCAGGAAAGGAAGAACAGCCGGTTGTAGAAAACTTCGTGACTTCAATACGCGCATCTTTCCTGCAGAATTCGACCAAGGCCGAGATGTATGACAATGCATCAGGTCAGATGAAGTATTATTGGAATAACTACGATGCCATAGAACTCATAAATTCATCGACTACCGTCAAATACCTCTATAGGGGAACGGACAAGGTGCGTACGGCAGAATTCAAGGGCGAATCGATTGATATAGGCGGCGGAGTGTTTGCCGTGTACGGCGGAAAGAATCTGACTCTGTCCGAGAGCGGGGTAACTTTTGAACTACCTTCCGAATATACATTTTCTAATGCCAGAATGACTCTGGCTCCAATGTGTGCCTATGGCAATGATTCAGAACTGGAGTTTGTTGACTGTTGCGGATATCTAGGACTGGAGGTAAAGGGTGATGCCAAAATCAAATCATTGGCAATATCGCCGGTCAGCAGTAAGGAATCGCTGTCAGGAGCCATCAGCGTAGCTCATGCGGAGGGAGGATTGATTGTGGAGAATGCTCCTAAGTTTCTGGGTCGCGAGGTCGTCATGAAGATGTCGCAGCCATTGCTGCTTACTTCCGCCACTGCGTCGAAGATTGTAGTGCCGGTTCTGACGGGCTCTTTCAGTGATGGTCTGAAACTGACTTTTACTGACGATCAACAGAACAGGACATCGTTTACAGTCGATGAAACAGTTGAGGTTGAAAAGGGTAAAATAACGTGGCTGGACGAAGAGTATGTGGTTGAAGCTGACAGGAGCGAAGAACTAGAGGAGGATACTACCTCCGATCCGGTAAAGACATTTGATTATTCCGTCCTTCGTAAAATGTCTCATCCGAGACTGCTTATGACAGACTCGCATCTGTCGCAGTGGAAGAAAAAGTGTGCCGTCAGCGGGTCATACTATGGTAAGATACATGATTACATTATCAGCAGGGCAAATCAATATCCGATCAGTTATGCTGCGCCGATAAGATATGAAGTTTCCGGCGGAAGGCTGCTTTCGGTTTCCCGTGATGCTTTGGCCAGGATATGGTTCTGCTCTTACGCGTGGCGAATGACCGGTGAGCAGAAGTATCTTGATTATGTCGAGAAGACAATGATTGAGGCCTGCGAGTTTCCGGACTGGCATACTGATCATTTCCTTGATACAGGAGAAATGGCCCTTGGTGTGGCTATCGGCTATGACTGGTGTCATTCCGGACTGTCCGGTAAGACGAAGGCCAAGGCAATAAGCCGCCTGAGGGATTTTGCCATAACCCAGGCGCCGGGCAAGAGTTTCCAAAGCAGCAAGAGTAACTGGAATCAGGTGTGTTATGGTGGACTTGTCGCAGCGTCGATTGCAATATATGATAAAGATGTCACAATAGCCTCAAATATGATAGAAGAGGCGATTGCAAGCAACAAGAAGGCTGTTGAGGCGATGTATGCTCCGGATGGAAATTATCCGGAGGGCTACAGCTACTGGTCTTACGGTACCTCATATCAGGTTATCTTGCTGTCGTTGCTCAAAGAAGTGTTCGGAAGTGATGGCGGTATAGTAAGCAATGTTCCGGGTTTTGCCAAGACCGGTGATTATATACTCTATATGTCCGGTACCACAGGCGAGTGCTTCAATTATTCAGACTGCAAGACTTACGAATTTCCGCACTATGCAATGTGGTGGTTTGCAAATGAATACAACCGTCCCGAATTGCTGGCGAATGAGTTCAGAATGATCGATAGATATACGACCAAGTCAGACGAACTCCGCCTCCTGCCAATGATTCCTTGCATGACTGCCAACTTGCCGCAGGATATGAGCGCGACCTACCCGACAGAAAAGATATGGTATGGTGGAGGAGCAACGCCTGTAATCCTGGTGCATACTGACTGGACATTCTCTCAAACAGACAAGTATCTCGGCTTCAAGGGTGGCAATGCAAGTTATTCGCATGCTCATATGGATGCCGGAAGTTTTGTGTATGACGCTTATGGTGTCAGATGGAGTTCGGATCTGCAACGTCAGGAATATTCTTATCTGGAGCCATTGCTTGAAGCCCAAGGGGGAGCCCTCTTCACTATGACGCAGAATTCATTGAGGTGGGATGTCTATCGCCTGGGCCCGCTGTCACATAGCACGATGACCATCAATGACGCAAGACACAGGGTTGACGGACGTGGAGTTATAGAAAGTGTGATAAATAGCGGAAATGAGTATGGTGGAACGATGGATCTTACTGCGGTGTTCTCTGATCAGGCATCGTCTGTAAAACGTACCATCAGACTTTCCGGTGAGGATCTGTTCATAACCGATGTAATCAAGGCCAGAAGCGACAGGAATGCAGCAATTGATTGGAGAATGCTGACTCAGACCGACGTTGCAAAGGAAAATGATGCAGTCCGTCTGAGCAAGAATGGACATACCATGTATCTGGTAGCTTCTGCAGATCAGTCGTCGGTCTCTCCGGCTTATTTCACAGAGGCTGCCGAGGGTAAGAAATCCTGGGACCAGTCAAACTCCGGATACTCCATTGTAGGTTATACCGTGACTGTTCCGAAGGGTACGACAATGACATTAACCACAAAACTATCTAAAACAAAGTAAGCAAATATGCGAGGACTAATCTCTTTTGTAATGTTTTTTCTCTTGTCGGGAGTGCTGAATGCCTCACCGCTTGATGTAGTGCGCAAGGCATTTGTTGCAAAGACGATTGAGAATTATGCATACTCAGTCGATGAGCAGCAGAACTATCTTCAATATTCCGAGATGGGAAGGGCTAACGACCTGATTCTGCTTCAGTTGTATATGTATGGCCATCTTCCTTCTGATGAGGTGGAGCGGCTTGTCGGACATTTCAATTTCGAGAGCGGTGCATGGAATGACATAGACTATACTACAAAGGACCGTGGCAGCTGGCATTCGACTCTGCATGTGACAAGAATGCTTGCTCTGACAAAGTTGTATTGCTATCCGTCAAGCCAGTGGTATAAGAATGAAAAGCTTAAGGAACTGATCCATAAGTCTATTTCTTATTGGGGAAGGACAATGCCCAAATGCCCGAACTGGTGGCATAATGACATCGGCGTTCCAAAGAAGATGATTGCTGCCATGCTCTGCATCCGCGAGGAACTTACTCCGGAAGAGGTCGCTGTCGGCTTGAAGGTTCTTGAGCGTTCGGCTTTTGGCAAGACAGGCCAGAACAAGGTCTGGCTTGCCGGTAACCAGCTCATGAAGGGACTTCTTACGGACGATGAAGCATTGGTTGTCAAGGCGAGGAATGTCATATCGGAAGAAATCGTCATGACGGATGAGGAAGGTATACAGAAAGATTATTCGTTTCATCAGCATGGCCCGCAGATGCAGTTCGGCAATTATGGACTGACATTTGTTGATGTGATGTCTTTCTGGTGTTCTGTTCTGTATGGGACTGATTATGCCTTTTCTGACGAGCAGAACTCCTTGGTGATGCGGCTGATTTCCGATGGAATGAACTGGACGGTCTATAAAGGCACAATGGACCATAATGCATGCGGCAGACAGCCGTTCAGAAATGGCCCGGCCGGCAAGGCAGCATCAGTCACTATCGCTCAAAGACAGTTCGGAGACATGATTCCGCCGCAGGGAGAACTTGTAGGAGGACGTTATTTCCCTTGCTCGGACTATGGCGTGTTCAGACAGAAGGACTGGTTCGCTTCTGTCAGGATGCACTCCAGAAGGACTGTGGGTTATGAATATACCAATAGAGAGAATCAGCATGCACATTTCAGTGCCGATGCGGCATTGATATTCATGCAAAGTGGCGATGAGTATAAGAACATTCAGGCGATCTGGGATTGGCGTAAGCTGCCTGGGGTGACAGCATATGAAGATGGGAACCAGATACCACTTTCTGCCGTTACCGATATCCGTGAAGGGCGCCTGTATGTCTCAAACGATACCGAAGCGGTGAGCGGTTATGCATCGGAAGACTGTCTGGTGACGGCTTTCGAGTTGCGTAGGGACGGGATGTCCGGAAAAAAGGTTGTAGTTTGTTTCGAAGACTGCATTGTGGCTCTCGGAGCAGGTCTTGGTTGCTCGCTTGCAGGTGTTACCAGTCTGACTACGGCTCTGGATCAGACACATTATGTAGGCGGAGATCTGGCCGGACGAAATTGGGTGTACCACAATGACCGAGGTTATGTGACTCTTGATGGTGCTGACTTACAGCTTTCTACGGAGGTCCAGAACGGTAACTGGTATGACATTGACAATACACTGCTTGCCAAGTTGGATAGTGGGCGTGTCTTCAAACTGTGGGTGAAACATGATGTGTCGTCTGCGGATAACGCCTATGCGTATGCCATCCTTCCATATTCTTCTGCGAAACAGGTTGCCAAGTGGGCAAGGAAGCCGAAGGTGAAAATTTTGGAGAACACCTCAAAGTGTCAGGCCGTACGATATGGCAATGTGGTTTGTCGGATAATCTGGCATGACGAAAATACCAGACCTACAATAGAGGTTAAAGAATAGTGAAACGGAGCCTGTTCATATTTTTATTGGTTTTACAGAGCTTTTCGCTCCTGGCGTCAGACAACTACAGAGTCTATGATGTCAGGAGCGGGCTTTCGGAAAACAGTATCCTTGATATGTTCCAGGATGCCCATGGCTACATGTGGTTTGCCACGAAGGACGGACTGAACAGGTTCAACGGATATTCCTTTGATGTATTCAGGAAGAATATTGATGGCATCAACCTGAAGATTGATGCTGTTCTTCCTCATCAGGACGGGCAAAGGATATGGGTTGGAAGTGACTATAAACTTCTGCTCTTTGACCCCCTCCGCGAGTCATTTGAGGTTATTGCATCTCTTGAACCAGTCAGGGGTGTGCAGAGCCTCTGTTATGGCGAAAGCCGTCTTTGGATGGCTTCGGAAAGCGGTGTGTGGAGCTGGGACGGAGCGGCTGAGCCGAAGAAGTATGAAATTGATCTGGCTCATGAGGATTATTTTGCCAGGGTTGTGATGACCGACTCAAACGGAAGCATCTGGGTCAGCACAGGTCCTGCCATATACAGATATATTAAAGAATCGGATATATTCATACGTTATGCGCTTCCGGTTGCCGGCGAGGTTACTGCAGTGACCGGGCTTGAGAGTGATATGCTCCTTATTGGAACAGATGGAGGTGATGTGTTCACCTTCAGCCCATCTTCCGGCCGTCAGTTTACCCGTCTCGCGTCCATTGATGGCCGTATTCATGATTTCTATAAGGAAAACGGCTCAAGCAGGAAGATTCTCATAGGCAGCGATGCCGGACTTCATGTATATGATGTGGCAGAAAAGAGCCTGACCCGCAGTGGAGATGCCCTTGACCATGAAAGTATATACCGCTTCTATACAGACCGCGAAGGTGCTCTTTGGGTAGGAACATATTTCAGCGGGGTATTCTATCGTCAGCCGAAACATAAGGAGATGGCATGGTACTATGACAATGGAGCACCAGGCACGCTTAAAGGAAATGCGGTAAGCGATATGTGCGAGGCTCCGGATGGCAGTCTTTGGGTGGCGACAGAAACGGGAGGTCTGAATTATCTCGATGCCGTTACTGGGTCTGTTCGGGATTATACATCGATGAGTTTCAGCAATATCCACGCTTTGTGCCTGGATGGATACCGACTTTATATCGGAACATTCTCAAAGGGAATGGATGTTCTGGATGTCCGGACCGGTCGGATCGTAAGGAATATGAACAATCCAGCAAAGCCGGGTTCCATAGTGAATGACTATGTGTATTCGATCTTCAAGGCAACAGACGGAACGATTTATGTCGGCACGATGAAGGGTGTCTGTACTTATGATCCGGTCAAAGGCTTGTTCGAAGAAATCAAGGAACTGGAGTCGTGCTTCATCTGTGATATTGCTGAGGACAGGGACGGAAACATCTGGTGTGCCGAGAAGAACAACGGAGTGTATCGTCTTTCCAAAGAGACCGGTGAATGGACTTCATGGACCTATCCGGATGTGCCTTCCAATAGAATATGCGGCATATTTGTAGATAAGGATTCGGAGGTATGGCTATGTACCAATGGAGCAGGTGTCTGCTGTTATGACAGGCAGACAGACAGGTTCGTGTCATTGTTGTCTGACAGTGAAATCCCAGGAGTGTGTTACCAGATGCTTCAGGATGATGCCGGATTCTACTGGGTCTCATCCAACTCCGGTCTGTTCCGTTTCGGCGCGAATGCAGACAGGGTGAAGTTCTATACCGTCGACGATGGTCTGCAGAGCAATCAGTTCAACTATAATTCTGCGTTGAAGACCTCGGACGGCAGGCTTTGGTTCGGCGGCGTAAACGGTTTGAACTCTCTTGATCCGCTGAATATTCTTGAAAACACGGTCAGGCCGCAGGTGAGGATCGCATCGGTGACTACTGCATCCAAGGAAACATTCGGAAAGCCGGAGCGTCTGGTGATAGGGGATTCACAGGTGAGGATACCTCACGACATGACATCTTTGGAAATATCCTTCGATGTGTTGAGCCATATTGCTCCGAACAAGAACCGTGTGGCATATATGATCGATGAGATAAGTGATACCTGGGAGTATTCCAGACTACGGACAATATCTCTTGTCAAGCCGTCAGCGGGGTCCTATACGCTTCGTGTCAAGGCTTGCAACAATGACGGTTACTGGAGTGATGAGGCACATCTGAAAATAGTGGTCCTGCCGCATCCGCTTGAAAGTCTGCCTGCAAAAGTGATATATGTCATATTGTTCATAGGGCTTGCTGTGCTTATCTATGTGCTGCTTGACAGGCATTTCAAGCGCAGGAAGGAGGAAGAACTCCGTATTATTGAACTCAACAACGAGCGGGAGAGTGTCCAGAGCAAGATGACTTTCTTTACCAATGTCGCTCACGAGATAAAGACGCCGGTCACCTTGATAAGTTCGCCGCTTGACAGGATTATCGAAACCGGCGAATGGAACGAGGAAGTGGAGTCAAACCTCCATTTGATGAAGAAGAATTCCGACAGGCTTCTGAGTCTTGTCAAACAGTTGCTGGACTTCAGGAAAATAGAAAAAGATAGTTTCAAACTGACATTCAGCACTACAGATGTGAACATTATCGTGGCTGAGACGGTGGACCGTTTCCGTCTGATGCGTGAAGATGTGGTGATCTCAATGGAACTTCCGGATGACGGCGTTCTTGTCAATGCCGATGCCGAGGCTCTTGTCAAAGTTGTCAGCAACCTTCTCACAAACGCTGTAAAGTATACACGGGATAGTATAAAAGTAAAGGTTTCACAGACAGACGGAGGTGGCGTAAGGCTATCAGTGTCCGATAACGGGCCGGGTATTCCGAAGGACCAGCAGCCAAAGATTTTCGAAATGTTCTATCAGGTGAATCCTGTGAAGGCGAATGGGTTTGGGGTAGGGCTCAGCCTGGTCAAGCATCTTGTTGAACTCCATGGCGGCAAGGTATATGTAAACGGAGAGTATAAGGACGGTTGTCAGATGGTTGTTGAACTTCCGGATAACAGAATGCAGGAGACTTATGTCAATACTATCGAGGCAGAACCTTCTGACATATGTGTTCTTATTGTGGAGGATACAAAGGATATGCAGGACTTCATTGCAGGTAACATAGGAAAAGAATATTCTGTGCTTTGTGCAGATAATGGTGTGGAGGCATTGAAAGTCCTTGATGAACAATCTGTGGACATTATTTTGAGCGACTTGTATATGCCTTTGATGGATGGCTTTGAACTTCTTGACAAAGTTCGTTCAGACGAGCGGATCAGTCATATTCCGTTCATACTGCTGACCGCCCAGGATTCCTTGTCATCCAAGATAAAGAGTCTCGAATATGGCGCAGATGCTTATATTGAAAAACCATTCTCCCTGGAACATGTCCGGGCGACAGTAAACAATCTTATCTCTCGCCGGGACCGTATGCATAAGACATTTCAGACGTCATTCGAAATCAGTATGGATAACGAGCGCATGGCAGGACCGGACGGCGAATGGCTTGCAAAGGTTAATGCCCTCATACTTAAAAATATATCTAACGACACATACAGTATAGACGAACTGGCCGGCGATATGTCTGTCAGCAGGACTGTGCTGCAGAGAAAGCTCAAAGGTCTTACCGGCAGCACTCCGAATGACTATATCCGCCTTATCCGGCTTAAGAAAGCTGCAGAATTGCTTTCTCAGGACGGGTATAGGGTCAATGAGGTCTGCTATATGGTAGGATTCAACAGTCCGTCATACTTTACCAAGTGTTTTGTGAAGCAGTTCGGAGAAAAGCCGAAAAGCTTCCAGACATCCTCGAAGTCCAGGTCCAACGGATAGCTCTTTTGCTTCTGAGAGTCATAAATTCTTGCATTTCCCCGAAAATTGCTAAATTTGCCTGATTTTTAAAGGTGTCGCACGTCATTGCGAGGAGTTTTCGCGACGTGGCAATCTGATGGATATTTTAACATTATTATATTATGCAACAGTTTATTGACTCTTACGATTTCGCCGGTAAAAAGGCTATCGTCCGCGTGGATTTCAACGTTCCATTGAACGAAAAGATGGAGATCACTGATGACACACGTATCCGTGCAGCTATCCCTACTCTTAAGAAGGTTCTTGAGAAGGGCGGTGCTGTTATTGTTATGTCACACCTTGGACGTCCAAAGGGCGTTACTGAGAAGTTCTCTCTCAAGCACATTCTTGGTCGTGTTGAGGAGCTTCTTGGCGCACCAGTGAAGTTCGCTGACGATTGTCAGGCAGCTGACGAGCAGGTTGCTGCTCTTAAGATGGGTGAGTGTCTCGTACTTGAGAACCTCCGTTTCTACGCTGAGGAGGAGGGTAAGCGAAGAGGCGAGTTCGCTACAGATGAGGAGAAGAAGGCTGCAAAGGCAGTGGTTAAGGAGAACCAGAAGGCTTTCGTTGCAAAGCTTGCTTCTTACGCTGACTGCTACATCAACGATGCATTCGGTACAGCTCACCGTGCTCACGCTTCTACAGCTCTCATCGCTGACTACTTCCCTAACGACAAGATGTTCGGTTATGTGATGGAAGGTGAGATCAAGGCTATCGACCACGTTCTCAAGACTCCGGAGCATCCTGTAACAGCTATCGTAGGTGGTG
>JBGVQP010000014.1:0-17972 GCA_045127685.1 Candidatus Cryptobacteroides sp. | reverse complement strand
TTAAGCACATGACAAAATTTTAAAAATATCGAATGGTTGGGGCCTAAGAGGGTTCAGAAGCACGCTGGCTATGTGCTCAAGCCCGTACTTCATCACGCTGATGGCTCTATTCCCAGTCTTTAGTATGCGGATGGCCTTGACCTCGATGTCTTTTTTGATGCCAACGAGGTATGCCCAGGTAAAGGAGATAATCATAACCCCGAAGAGTTGTTCAACACGTTCCAGATGCACCAGATGAGTATCCTCAATATTGAAGCCGCTGGACTTCATCCCGCGAAAGCACGACTCGATCTGCCATCTTTCCTTATATCGGGAAAGGGCAAGATCAGGTCTGCTGAAGGATATGAGTATCTGCAGTTCGGGCACTCCGTCAGAGTTCTTGAGCCTTGCTCCGGAAAGGTAGCACAGCTGGCCCTTGATGCGGTATATGCGATGAAGAACCAGTTCCTGCTTGTCCTTGAGATGTATGAACATGCTCTTGACACGCTTCTCCTCTCCCGTCCTCGGATCTTCAACCCAGAAGTTCTCCTTGACGCGAAGATGGTACTCAATGCCCCAGTCGTTGAGCCATTTCACCCATTCCTCACCTATGAACTCCCTGTCTGCAACAAGACACGCTATGCTCTCTCGACCGAATAGACGTATGAACCGCTGCATGATTTCAATTCTCTCTTCACAGTTGGAGTTGCCCCTCTTGTCCAGCAGCTTGAACAATATGGGGAATGCAACCTTCTTGTATGTGATGCCGATGACGAGGGCGTTTATGTTCTCTTCACCGAACTTTCAGTTGGTTCTGTCCATCGACAGTACGTATGGCCCCTTCTCAGGCAAGAGTTTCATTACCACTTTGGCAACGATGTCCAGATTCAGGACTGTCTGTGCCATGAACCGCTGGATGCGTCGCATGCTGGAGTCCTTCGGCGTCCTGTTGTCAAAGGCAGAGGCGAGCTTCGAGAAGTTCACCGTCTGGACTTTGCACATGGCGCAGACCAGTTGGGACAGGCATTTGATTCGGGCGAGATTCATAAAAGGACTGAAATGGGATAGGAGAACTGATAATAAATCACTACTTTTGTGGTGACCTCGGGTTTTGTAACGCATTGATTATAAGTATTAAGGGTACTTATAAAGTTACAAAATTTCGAGGTCTTTTGCAAGTTTAATTAATTGATAATCAACAAGATACAGCGATAATTTTCAAAAATTGTCATGTGCTAAACAACAAGACAGAAGCTGAAAAGGTTCTTACAGAAGCCTACAGGAACCTGCCTTATGGAATACCTACCTCTCTTGACAATAAGTTGGGTGTCAATGTTCTTGAGTGTCTGACTGACCTCTGCCAGAGCTTCAGGGATAACATCAGCGACGGACCTATGAAGTTATATTATAACGGTTCATTGAGCCCTAATAACATTAATGGAAATTCCGCCTATTATTTCGGCCATGAGAAAGATTGGACATCGATAAGATATGCCTGGCTTTTCATAGAGAATGTAGGACTCGTTCCTGATTATACTAATGTAGAAGCTGCAAGACGAGTAGCAGAAGCAAAAGTCATAATTGCAATGTCATATTTCAACATGCTCCGCTATTGTGGTGGAGTGCCTTGGTTGGATCATGCAATTGACATCAATGAAGAAATGTCTTTTCCTCGTCTGACTTTTGCAGAGACTGTAGAAAGAATCGTTGCTCTTCTGGATGAGGCCATTCCTGAACTCAACTGGAAAGAAGATAATCTTAACGACGGACGCATGACCAGCGCAGCAGCTATGGCATTGAAGTTCAAGGTCCTGCAGTGGGCTGCCAGTCCAGCGTTCAATAGTGATACACCTTGGCATCCTAACGCAAATAATTACACCTGTTATGGAAACTATGATGTCAATAGGTGGATAAGGGCAAGAACAGCCGCTGAGGAGTTCTTTACTGCCGTTCAGACTCAAGGCGGTTATAGCCTGATAGAGCCTGTGGAGCAGACACACGAGGCACGCCGTCAGGCTTATAGACGTGCATACTATGACAGAGGAGGAAGCGAAATACTCATCTCAATACGTCACGGATATAATCCTAATACTCATAACAGTTTTCTCAATGAGCGTCCATACAGCGGACCGACACTGAATTATGTCAATATGTTCCCATGGGCGGATGGTTCAGACTTCCCTGAAGATTTTGACTGGAAGAATCCTTCCAAGCAGCCATTCTTCAATTACAGTGGAGGCAAAATGGTTCCTACCAGAGACCCTCGCCTGTATGAAAATGTGGCATGTCCTGGCGATCTCTATTGTAATGGAACAGTTGCTCCTGTTCATACAAACAGTACAGGATATAAGGACGGAAGCGGTTTTCTGGTCATGAAGTTCATTCTTCAGCAGGACAGCGACCGTGCAGGAAGACCTGTACAATGGCCATATCTCCGACTTGCAGAGGTCATGCTTGACTACGCAGAGGTTCTGAATGAGATATCGGCTACACCATCTGAAATTGCATATAACATGGTGGATCAGGTACGTGCCAGGGTCGGCCTATCTAAGTTGCCTAAGGGACTAAGCAAGGATCAGTTCCGTGAAGCGGTCTTGAGAGAAAAGGCACTTGAGTTAGGATTTGAAGAGGTAAGATGGTTCGACCTTGTTCGCCATAACAGACAGGCAGATTTCACTAAGAAATTGTATGGCCTTCGCAGTAAAGGTAATGACATAAATAATCCTACCTCATTTACCTTCGATAAGACTGAGCTTGAGGGACGCTATTGGCAGACAAACTGGGATACCAAATGGTATCTTGCTCCGATCCCTCAGGATGAGATCAATAAGAAATATGGTATGGTACAGAATCCTGGTTGGTAAATAGAACTTAAATATTACAGATATGAAATTAAAATATAGAATATCGATACTGCTCTTAATCTGCAGCTTCGTCAGCTCTCCTGCCAATGCAGAGGAGAAGCAGCTTGCGGACAGTATTTCATTGGGCTATGGCCTGAATGAGGTTCTGCATACAAGCAGTCGATCTGTGGCTGGAGTTGGAGCCGGTGCATTTGAGAATGCGTCAGCGATAGACGTATCCAAGTCACTGTATGGTAAGATTGCCGGTCTTAATGTATATCAGGGCTCTGGTACATCTTCTGATAATGTATCCTCATTACAGGTTCACGGTAAGAGTCCACTGGTGCTTGTTGATGGATTCCCTCGATCAATATCGGATTTGACTTCCTTGGAAATTGAGTCTGTGTACCTTTTGACAGATGCAGCGTCTACTGCTATGTATGGAGTAAGGGGAGCGAATGGTGTCCTCATGATCACAACAAAGCGTGGAAACAGCTCTAAACTCAAAGTCAATGCACAGTACACTTACGGTCTTAATACCCAATTCAGAAGCCCTCGTTTTGCAGATGCATATACATTCGCAAGTTCGATCAATGAGGCTCTCGCAATGGATGGTCTTGACCTCAGATATAGTGATGCTGAACTGAATGCATTCAAGACAGGTTTATATCCGGATGTGTATCCTAATGTAAACTGGTGGAAGGAGACCCTTAATGATTTTGGACATACGCATAGTCTTAAGTTATCCTTCGATGGCGGAAATGACAAATTCCGTTATTACACCGTCGTGGATTATTACAGAGATCAGGCTATGTTCAAGGAGAATACGAATGATTTGAGGTATAGCACAAAACCTACTGATACCAGACTCTCTGTCCGTACTAACATTGATGTAGAGGTAACAAAATCTACCTTCCTTAAGGTCAGTCTTGCTGCAAAACTCCAGGAACTTAACGGTACGCTGTATGGACTGAATAACATGATGTCTGTAATATACGGTACGCCATCCGCAGCATTCCCTATAAAGACTTCAGAAGGTATTTATGGAGGTAATGCTATTTATGGTGAAAAGAATCCGGTTGCATTGCTCATGGATAAGGGTCACAAGAGAAATATATATGGTACCCTTCTGGCGGACATGAGCCTTAAGCAAAATCTAGATATCGTGACTAAGGGATTGGCTGCGGAAGTGAGAGTTGCGTTTGACAACATTGGTGGCATGTATGAAACATCTGAAAAGACATACAGGTACATGGATATCAATCCTGTCATCTACCCTAATGGTACGCTTGTCACTACACCAATTTATTATGGAGCGGATTCTCAGACCTTGGGACACAATCAGCCATTTGAGAAATTGACAATGCGAACCTCAATGCAGGCAAACATCACCTATGACAGGACTTTTGGAAAGCACGATGTACATGCTGCAGCCATATATGACATGCAGTCAGTTGTCGCAAATGGCAGAAACAACTCGCATAATAATCTCTCTGCAATATTTAATGCCGCATATTCATATGGTGGTAGATATGTGCTGGATGCTGTGCTCTCTTATTCCGGATCTTCTTATCTTCCGACAGGAAAGAAATTCCACACATATCCGGCAGTGTCTGCTGCATGGGTGATAAGCAATGAGAATTTCATGAAGGGTGCCAAGTGGCTTGACCTTCTGAAAGTACGTGCGTCATATGGACTTTCAGGGTGTGATTGGGGACTTTCTCATGAAATGTGGCGTCAGGCCTATGGTTCCGGTAACAGTTATATCTTCGGTGATAAGGCTACTGGAGTATCCGGTGGAGCAGAGGGCAGCCTTCCTGTAGTTGGCCTGGTACCGGAAAAATCTGAAAAGATTACTTTGGGCCTTGACTTCGCAGCCTTCCGTAACAGACTTTCTATTACTCTTGACGGCTATAAAGATCACAGACATGATGTTCTGGTGTCAGGTACTTCTTCCACATCAGGTATCATAGGTATCGGAGTTGGCCAGGTATGTGAAGGTGAATATCTGTACGAAGGATTTGATGCAACCATAGGATGGAATGACCGTATCGGTGATTTTACATATGGAATCGGCGCAAGAGGTTCATACCTTGTTTCTGAGGTTATCAATGAAAATCAGGCATATCAGGAGTATGATTATCTGTACCATACAGGAAACAGAGTGGGTCAGTGCTACGGTCTTGAGGCTATCGGCTTCTTTGAAAGCCAGATGGAAATCAATAACAGTCCACAGCAGACATTTTCAACAGTACGTCCTGGCGATGTTAAGTATAAGGACCAGAATGGAGACAATGTGATTGATTCCAAGGATGTGGTCAAGATGTTCGGATCCACACTTCCGCGTTTCTACTTTGGATTTGACATTCATTTCGGATACAAAGGTTTTGAAATCCAGGCTGATTTTCAGGGAAAGACTGGTGTCACAGTCAATCTGTTGAACAGCCCTCTATATAAACCTCTGATCAATAATGGAAATCTGTCCCAGACTTATCTTGATAAAGAAACCCCGTGGACTTATGAGAACAGAAGCAATGCAACAATGCCACGTCTGACAACCGAAGCAAACGAAAACAATTACCGTGCAAGCTCATTGTATTATAGAGATGGCTCATTCATCAAGCTTCGTAATCTTGTAGTGTCATATACTTTCCCTAAATCCATGATTCGTTTCGCAGATATGAAAGTATTTGTTCAGGGATGCAATCTCTTCTCTCTGGATAATATAGGATTTGCTGATCCTGAACAGCTTCAGGCTGCATATCCATCAGTCAGAACATGGTGGGCAGGTGTTAAGTTTAATTTCTAAACATTGAGGAGAATATGAAAGAATTTAAGATTATTCGTGGGTTGATGGCAGGTCTTGCGTCCGTAGTGCTTGTCTCATGTAACTTCCTCGATTTTGATGAAACCAACGGACTTAAGACCAAGGAAGATATGTATCAGTATTTCAACTCAGTCGAGCAGATGCTGACACATGTGTATTCATATATGCCAAGAGACCTTGGTACGCTATCTGGAGCCATGAGAGATTGTGGATGTGATGATGCGGAATACGGAAACAAGGGCGCAGCAGTCCAGCACTTCAACAATGGCACCTGGTCTTCAGTAAATACTGTTGACGACGCATGGTCGCTTTACTATGGTATACGTGCAGCAAACAGTTTCATTGAGGAAGTTGCAAAAGTTGATCTGTCCAGATATGAGCATGACTCGAAGTATAACAACTGGATGAAGAAACTTGCTTTCTTCCCATACGAGGCCAGAGTTCTTCGTGCACATTATTTCTTTGAACTTGCACGTCGTTATGGAGACATCGCCATGCCTTTGCAGGTGTTGGATGTAGAAGGTGCGAATACATTGCATAAGACATCTTTTGATGATGTCATCAGATTCATCGTTTCAGAATGTGATGAGTGTGCAGCGGTTCTTCCGCAGACATACAAAGGACAGCCCGATGCACAGACTGGTAGAGTAACCAAGGGCTTTGCCATGGCAGTCAAGTCTAAGGCGCTTCTCTATGCAGCCAGTCCTCTTCATAATGAAAATTCAGATGAGGAGGCTTGGAAGGCTTCTGCAAAGGCTGCGTTAGATATAATCGACTCCGAAATATATAAACTCGATCCGGCAGGCTGTGCCAACAGCAACACATCAGCAGAAATAGTAATGGTGGTAATGGGTGGAGATAGCCAGACCTTCGAGCTCAATAATTTCCCGATACGTTTTACCGAGGGTAAAAGAAGTGGAGCAACTGCTACATTCCCATCCCAGAACCTTGTAGATGCCTTCCAGACAAGAAACGGATACAAGGTGACACTTGAAAATAACGGTTGGTTGTGCGACGATCCGGAGTTTGACCCACAGAATCCTTACGTCAATCGTGACCCTCGTTTTGCCCGTACTATAATTGCAGACGGAGTCGGTTTCAAGGAAAGTGTCATCGATCTTGCTGAAGGAGGAATCGACGATGCAGAAGTTACTGCCGGCGGTTCTCCTACCGGATATTTCCTCCGCAAGTATATTCAGGAAAGTACAAGCTTCATTCCGGATAGGACAGTGACCAACAAGCATCATTGGATTGTGTATCGATATGCCGAGACCCTGCTTACATACGCAGAATCCATGGTCAATGCATTCGGTGACCCAGACTATACAGATGATGTCTATAAATATTCTGCCAGATGGGCGCTCAATCAGGTCAGAGCAAATGCTCAGATGCCACAGGTGAAGGCTGACGGAAAGGAAGAATTCATTGAGGCCTTGAGAAATGAATGGAGAGTGGAATTTGCTTTCGAAGACCACAGATTCTGGGATATTCGCAGATGGAAAATAGGTAGCGATACACAGCGTGAACTGAATGGTGTAAAGATCATCAGAAAAGAAGATGGAACCAAATCCTATTACAGACAAGTTTGCGAGACAAGGAAATGGACAGACAGGATGAATCTTTATCCTATTCCTCAGAGCGAACTATTCAAGAATCCGAATCTTAACCCACAGAATCAGGGCTGGTAATATAAATAACAAACAACTAATCATCATAAGAAATGAAAAAGATATTTTCAAGCATAGTGCTTACCCTGGCAATGGTTTCAAGTTTCATGGCATGCCAGGAGTATAAGATAGATTCACAACCAGAAGCTCCTCTTGCTCTTCAGGTCGATGCGCAGGATACCTATACGCTTCTTGCAACCTCTCCAAGCAGGATTGTATTCAATGTGAGTGCCAATACGCCTTGGACAATAGAAAGCGATCAGCAGTGGTGTGTTCCATCTCCAGCGATGAGTGCTGCAAGCGCATTGGTATCAGAAATCATTGTTACAACAGAAGATAACAATGAGAGGACTTCACGCACTGCAACTCTTACTGTCAGTGCAGAGGGTGTTGCGGAAAGTGTTGTCATCACTATCGTTCAGGCCTCAAAGGAAAACCTCGTTGTTATTCCTTATGATGGTACCGTAGGCACAGATGGCGGTACTTTCAGTTTTACAATCGTCTCCAACAAGCCTTGGGAAATCATACCGTCGACAGCCTTTATCTCAAATATAGATAAGAAGTCAGGAGAAGGCAAAGAGGGAACAGAAGAAGAGGTCGTGACTGTCACTGTTCCTGCGAATACAGGATCTACACGTCGTGGTACTCTTACTGTTCAGACAGAATATGACTCATATTCTTTTGAAGTGGTACAGAGCGGTTTCCTTCTTGAACTTGCCGGAGTCCCTTCAACAAATGTCATCTCTCTCGAGGGTGAAGGTTTGGCGACTGAATTTATCACAGAGGTCAATACTAATCTTGACTGGAAGGCACAGGTGCCTGCAGAATATAGCGACTGGCTTGCAGTTGAACGTGAAGGAAACAACATAAAGGTACTCGCTAAAATGAATAACCGTATGACTGTCCGCAAGGGTCAGTTCCTCCTTACCACAGCCACTCCTATGGATGGATTTGAAGGCGTTGTTTATTATGTAGAGCAGCCTACAAACTTATTCACTTTCGGCAGTGATACTGAACCTGTTTTCGATGAAACAACAGGAAGTGTCAAACTTAAGTTGGCCAAGGGAAAAGAGCACTTGACTACCAATGATATGGTTAATATTGCCAAAGGACGTGTTGTCGTTGAATTTGAAAACTATATCATAGGTGGCTCTGCTACATATCTTGGATTCCAGTTTACAACCAAAGATGGTGGTGGTACAATCAAGTTCAGACGCGAAGCGGATAACAATTTTGTGTTCAACGGAGGTGGTTCATTATGGGTATCTGCGCTTAAGAAGACTCCAGAGGCTTTTGGAGTTCTGGAGCAGGATATCAAGAAGTTCGAAATCGTCATTGAGGATCATCCTTCTAAAACAGGTGTACAGGTAAGTCTGTATATCAATGATACACTTTTTGGCACTTGGGCTAAGGAAACGACTATTTTTGAGAATGGTCAGACTATGAAATTCTGTCTGGATTGTTTAGGTCAATCGGATATGTCTACTACCTGCCATTGTATCGTCAAGAGTATAACTTTCTATCCAGCGGAATAATTGAAAAATCATTATGAAACTATCAGACTATAAATCATTTATGGCTGTTCTTCTAGCACTTGTGACGGTCCTTCCCCTTTCACAAAGCTGTAAAGAGAATGAGCCTATGAAATGGGTTGATCTTCGCTATCGAGTAGATCAGGATTCATATGTTGTGGATATAAAGGGAACCGAAACGATCTCTTTCCTTGTAAAATCCACTGATCCTTGGGAAGTCTTCGGCTCTAAACGTGAGAATTGGTACACAATCTCTCCTGACAGGGGTGAAGCTGGTGAGACATATACAGTCACTATTACATGTGAGGAAAACTTTGATCTCGATGATCGTGCCGATACAATAAACATTAAGAGTGATTATTGGTTGGGTAAGCAGTTCCTTCTTACTCAAAAGGGTACTGCATACCTGAATTATAACCCTGTTGATGAAATTATTCAGGAAGGTGGAAGTTTATCTATAAAACTGCTCTCAAATCAGAAATGGTCTGTTGAGTTGACCGAAGGCAGTTCGTGGCTAAGTTTAGGAGATGTAGTGTCAGGAGAAGGTGATGGTACTGTGACTGTCTCGACTGGTTTCAATTCCGGTGAGCGCCGAACCGGTATCGTTACGGTGTATGACCGACATGGTGCTGTTGCTCATGAGATTAAGGTAACTCAGAGAGGAGTACTTCTTGAGCCGCAGATCCCTGAAAACGGTAATTGGTTCCAGTTGTATCAGGAAGCGCAGACTCTTGAAATACAGGTAGAGTCAAATGCCAGATGGACTGTTGCTAAAGGTAATCCGGCGGATGATGACTGGTACACAATTGAAAATGATACATTTGAGGGTAACGGAGTTATACGCGTAAATATCGAACAGCATGGAGGTAGTAAAGTAAGAACAGCAGATCTTATACTGACCTCAATAGCAGATGCTGGAGTTGTTCCTGTTGTCAAGACAGTCCGCTTCAAACAGGCTAACCCTCCTATTGTTACAACTGAAGTAGTAAACAAGGTGTTGACTGGCGGAATATGGTATGGTAATGAAGGACTTATGCCGGCAAGATATAATTTCTATCTGGAATCATATACCGGAGATATTACATTCTTCTGGATATTAAAACAGGGAGAACCATATACTGAGCTCCGCTATCATATAAAAGGTGGCATAACAGACCTTAGTACGACTCCTTGGTGCAGCAATGTTCATGGAAGTCACTCAGGATGTAAGCATCCTGTAGACGGAACAAAGCAGAATGTCCTGTCTCTCAACATCGATAAATATGTTGATGAAAATGGAGACTCATGGATGTATTGCGAGTGGTTGCTGAACGACAAGGTTATCGCTCACGCTATCTCAGACGGAAAGAATGATGATAATGGAACAGATGATACATTCAAGGTGCCTTATGCAAATACAGCAGCAGGAGCCCGTTTCCAGATGTCAGGAAATCTTACAGTCAGCAAGTGGGAGAGAGTGGATCATATAGTATGGGAATAAATTTACAATCAAAATTAAATATTTATGAAAAAGAACTTTAAGAATATGGAGAGCATTTCGCTTCCATACGAAAAGCCACAGATGGTTATTGTAGAGATCAAAACGGAAGGCATGCTGTGCGCAAGTGCCCAACATGAAGATGAGTACAACGAATTAAAATTTGAATGGTAAGGAGGAACAATTATGAAGACAAGCAAAATTTTTATTATGGCATTGGCATGTATGGCTGCCCTGTCATGTGCAAAGGAAATAGACAATCCTTCTGCACCCGCGCCATCAACAAATGTGTTTACAGCCGAAAAGGCAGAATTTGAAGTTGCGGCTAAGTCTACACTTCAAGGAAAGAAAGCCATTTGGGAAGCCGACGATGAAATCGCTGTATACGCTGATGGAGCAGCTGCAGTGAAGTTCACAACAGAAAGTGAAGGCGCTTCTGTTCAGTTCAAATCAGAAACAGAAGTTACTGGTTCATCTTTCCTTTTTGCCTATCCTTATAATGCAGCAAAAGGCGTTCAGGATGGAAAACTCCTGCTTACTATCCCATCAGAGCAGACTGCAAGAACCGGTTCTTTTGATCCGCATGCAGCACTTTCTGCAGCATCGGCAACAGATCTGGCTAAGGCTGTGAAATTCAAGAATGTGCTTGCACTCCTGAAATTCAATATCCCTGCTGAACTTGATGGAAAAATATCTTCTATCACTGTAGAGTCAAAAGGTGGTGAGGCTATTGCCGGTGATATTCTTCTTAATGTAGAAGACAAGACAAATGAAGCGTCTGCCAATGGTGTGAATACTGTCCGTCTGTCAGGCGCAGCTATGGCTCAAGGTTTATATTATGTAGCCGTGCGTCCATGTGAACTGGCTTCCGGTATAAAGGTAACAGCTCTTTTTGCTGATGAAACAGTCTATACAAAAGAGTCAAGAGCATGCGAATTTTTGGTCAATACCATGTATGACATGGGTAATGTAGCTGCTGAAGATTGGGTGGAGAAGATAGAACCTTCTATCGTACCGAAATCTACATCAGTAACTATGAAAAAAGAGGGACTCCCTGAACAATTAACAATGGCTGTAGAGTCGAATGTAGAGTGGGACGTTGTAATTCCTGAGGAGTATCAGACTTGGCTTTCAGCAGAACGCAATGGTGATGATCTCGTAATCTCTGTTACGCAGAATAACATCTTTATGAGTCGAAGAGGAAAGATTACTTTGGTCCCTGCAACTCCAGTAAACGGCTATGAAGGAGTTGAAGTCGCTATAGAACAGCCTACAAACCTATTCTCATTCGATCCTAGTGCTGAAGCTGTTGTCAATGAAGCAACAGGAAGTGTAACCCTTAAGTTAGTCAAGAAAAAAGAACACTTGACTACCAATAAAATAGTTAATATTGCCAAAGGACGTATTGTTGTTGAATATGAAAACTATATCGTAGGTGGCTCTGCTACATATCTAGGATTCCAGTTTAAATCCACCACAGATAATGGTACCATCAAGTTCAGACGCGAATCGGATAACAATTTTGTGTTCAACGGAGGTGGTTCATTATGGGTATCTGCGATTAAGAAGACTCCTGAGGTTTTTGGAGTTCTGGAGGAGAACATCAAGAAGTTCGAAATCGTCATTGAGGATCATCCTTCTAAAACAGGTGTACAGGTAAGTCTGTATATCAATGATACACTTTTTGGAACTTGGGCTAAGGAAACGACTGTTTTTGAGAATGGCTACAATATGAGTTTCTGTCTGGACTGTTTAGGTGATTCAGATATGTCTACTACCTGCCATTGTGTTGTCAAGAGCATAAATTTCTATCCTGCAGAATAAATTATACGTTTTAATGCAATGAAAGGAAATATATTGAAATCGTTGTTTCTGGTCTTCTGTTGCACAGCTACAGCAATCTCCTGCAGCAGCAAGACAGGACCGGATACTCCAAAGGAAACCTACCCCCTCACGGCTTTTGCCGTGAAGGTGGGTGATTCCTGGTATCATTCTAACATTGATCAGGAAAACAATCTTGTACCGATAAGTCTTCTTGCCAGTGGAATGGGCATTACTGATGTCAACTACACCCTGTGCGAAGGAGCAGAAATAACCCCTGATCCAAAGACGTTTATTGGAAACTGGCAGGAGACTCAGACAGTGGAGGTCACTTCAAACGGTGAGAAGACTGTGTATACACTGAACTTTACCGACTGGGTCGAGGCTGACAGATATATTATTTTCAAGGATGAATTTGATGTTGACGGTATTCCGGATCCTGAAAAATGGGTACTTTGTGAACAAGGCGGAAGTGACTGGAATGACGAGATGTCTGAGAGTTATGAACAGGCATATGTCAAGGATGGAGTCCTCGTTCTCGTTGGTGAGAAGATCGATGGTATCCACAAAGCCGGTGGTATTCAGACGAAGGATAAGTTTGACTTTACCTTCGGACGTGTGGAGTGCTGTGCTCGTATAACCCACTATCCTAACGGTGCGTTCCCAGCGATATGGATGATGCCGCAGAAGTCTTATTATCAGGGCTGGCCAAACTGTGGTGAGATAGATATAATGGAACATATTAAGCAGGAAGGATATATTCATCAGACTCTACATACCCATTATACCTATGACCTTGGCTACAAGACCGGGTCTACCGCGAGGACTAAATGCAACTTCTGGGATTGGACTGTCTATGCCGTTGAATGGACAAGCGAGTCTATCACCTTCTATGTGAACAATGTCATATCTTTCAAATATGACAACATGCACCTTTCTGATGAGATCACAAAGAAGCAGTGGCCGTTTACAAAGGACTCAGCATTTTATCTGATTCTCAACATGGGACTCGGTGACCAGGGCACATGGGCAGGTCCGGTAGATGATGCGAAGCTACCTGCTGTCATGGAGGTAGACTGGATCCGTGTATCAGGTCTTGAAAATTGATAATCTGTATGTAATTGAAATACATTATGAAAATATTAGGCTATATATGTTCGTTAGGTGTGCTACTCATCAATATGATGTCCTGCAGCACTCCAAAAACAGCAGCCGACCTTGATCTAGTGCCGTACCCGTTCTCAGTAGAGAGCGGGCGCGGTGTGTTTGAGATTGCCGGTGCTGACTTTTATGTAGATCCTTCCCTTGGAGAGAGGACCATGAAGGCTGTTGATGACTTCAGGTTGCTGTTATCCGGAGCATCCGGCGATGAATCTCTTCTGTCAGAAGGAAAATCCGGAGCGTCTGTTGTGTTCCGACAGGATTCCACCCTTGGTAAGGAAGAATACAATTTAGATGTAACACAAAGAAAGGTTGTCGTCAAGTGTTCAGACCTGAACGGTGCAGTATACGCTATCGAGACCATCAAACAGCTTCTACCTGTAGAAATTTATAAGAATTCGCCTGCGGAAAATGTATCATGGACAATTCCGTGTGTTAAAATTCAAGACAAACCAAGATTCGCATATCGAGGTCTTCATCTGGACCCTTCACGTCATTTCTTCGATGTAGATGAGGTCAAGAGGTACATTGATATTATTGTATTGCATAAGATGAATACACTTCATTGGCATCTGACTGACGACCAGGGATGGAGAATCGAAATCAAGAAATATCCAAAGCTGACCGAAATAGGAGCTTATCGAGACAAGACCCTCATCGGACACCTTAATGATGATAAAGGATATGATTATACACGATATGGTGGATTTTATACTCAGGACGACATACGCGAAGTCGTAGAGTATGCTGCTTCCAAAGGAGTAACTGTCATTCCTGAAGTAGATCTGCCTGGTCACATGCTTGCTGCATTGGCTGCATATCCAGAATATGGCTGTACTGGTGGTCCATATGAGGTCTGGGGACGTTGGGGTATTTCTGAGGACGTGTTGTGCGCCGGAAAGGAAGAAACATTTGAATTCCTCGAAGGTGTATTGACTGAGGTTATGGAACTGTTCCCATCAGAATACATACATATCGGAGGCGATGAATCACCTAAAGTCCGTTGGGAGACATGTCCTGCGTGCCAGGCAAGG
Source organism: Candidatus Cryptobacteroides sp. (assembly GCA_045127685.1). GTDB lineage: Bacteria > Bacteroidota > Bacteroidia > Bacteroidales > UBA932 > Cryptobacteroides. The sequence continues at coordinate 3,631 of JBGVQP010000014.1, read as the reverse complement.
ATTAAGGAACTTGGACTTAAGGACGGGGAAAAATATTCTGCAGAGCATTATCTTCAGAGTTATGTGACTGCGCGTGTTGAGAGATTCCTTAATTCTCACTGTCGAAAGATTATCGGTTGGGATGAGATTCTTGAAGGAGACCTTGCCCCTGGAGCTACTGTAATGTCATGGAGAGGAGTTGAAGGTGGCTTGCAGGCTGCAAAACTCGGACATGATGCAATCATGACTCCTAGTACGCATTTCTACTTCGATTATTGCCAGTCGGATACACCGGAGAATGAACCGTTGGGTATTGGCGGCTATATACCTGTGGAGAAGAGTTATTCTTATGAACCATTTACTCCTGAGATGACAGACGACGAAAAGGGGCATATCCTGGGTGTTCAGGCAAATCTTTGGACAGAATACATCAAGACTCCGGACCATCTTGAATACATGCTGCTTCCGCGTGCTGCAGCCCTTTCTGAGGTTCAGTGGTGTCTGCCCGAGAATAAGTCATATGAACGATTCTTGAAGTCAATGAAGCATTATGCAGAAATCTATGATGCTCTTGGCTACAACTATGCAAAACATATTTTTGAATAACGATATGAAGAGGATATTTTGTATTGCGGCATTTCTGATTGCTGTAGTTTCGTGTGCTGAGGCACAGATTGATAGGGCAGAAAAACTCAGAAACATGATTCTCAACGGCACTTCTGACTACGTCATCGTGGTAGCCCATCGTGGTGATTGGAGAGAAGTTCCGGAAAACTCAATCGCATCTATAGACCACTCTATTGCTACAGGAGTGGATGTGGTTGAAGTTGATCTTCAGATGACTAAGGACAGCGTGCTTGTACTTATGCACGATGAGACAGTTGACAGAACTACTACAGGAACCGGTAGGGTTGCTGACTTTACCTTGGATTCACTCCAGAGACTCAATCTTAAACATAAGGGAGAGGTCGTTCCTGAGTCGTTCGTTCCGACCCTTGAGCAGGCCATGCTGGCTGCGAAGGGAAAGGTTCTCATAAATCTTGACAAGGCTGACAGATATTTTGATCTGGTTGTTCCTGTACTGGAGAAGACCGGAACGGCAAAGCAGATCATTATGAAGGGAGCCCGTTCTGCCGAAAGTGTTCTTGAACTATATGGACAGTATCTTGATGATATAATCTATATGCCTGTAGTAAACTTCAATAATGACTCTGCTGAAGAACTTATCAAAGGCCATATGTCTATCCTCAAGCCATGTGCGTATGAACTGGTTTATGGTTCAGAAGAACTGGAAGATTATCTCGTGCAATTGAAGGAGGAAATCGGAGATGATGCTCTGATATGGTATAATACATTGTGGGCATCGATTTGCGCAGGTCATGATGACAGTCTGGCACTTAAAGATCCTGATAAGGCCTACGGATTTCTGATTGATACCCTCGGAGCCGATATCCTCCAGACAGATAGAGCCGAATACCTTCTCGAATATCTACGTAAAAGAGGTTTGCATGATTAAGATATACCGAAGGATATTGTCATTCTATGGTAAGAGCATCCCGTCAAGGACCATTGACTCTGATAGAATTGACCAATGCTATAAAAAGCTACGCATGCAGACCTTTATCGCGGCTACTCTCGGCTATAGTCTTTACTATGTGTGCAGGACATCGCTGAATGTGATGAAGCAGCCTATCATTGACAGCGGTTTCTTGAATGCTACCCAATTGGGTCTGATAGGTGCGTGCTTGTACTGGGCATACTCAGTGGGAAAATTTGTAAACGGATTCCTTGCTGACCATAGCAATATCAAGAGATTTATGGCTACAGGACTCGTATTATCTGCTGCAGCAAATGCAGTAATGGGTATCATGGGTCTGAATGCCGGAAATGCAGGAATCGCCAGTGGGGCCATATTCGTGACATTCGCAATCATGTGGACCTTGAATGGATGGTCCCAGTCAATGGGTGCCGCTCCGTGTGTGGTGTCTTTGTCGAGGTGGTTTCCCCTCAATATACGAGGCACATATTACGGATTCTTCAGCGCATCCCATAACTTCGGAGAAGGGTTGTCATTTGTCTTTGTGAGTCTGTTGGTTGGTGCTGCGGGATGGCAATGGGGATTTTTTGGAGCTGCTATTGCCGGGGCTATAGGTGTGCTTTTAATCCTGTTTTGGCTACACGATACACCTGAGAGTAAGGGTCTTCCATCTATTGAGGTCCTTGCAGGAGAAAGTACGCAAAAAGAGTCTGAAAATATTTCCAAAGAGGATGCCGGCCGTATCCAAAAAGCAGTGCTTCGTAATCCTGGAGTCTGGATCTTGGCTCTTTCAAGTGCTTTCATGTATATGAGCCGCTATGCCATCAATGAATGGGGAATGTTTTTCTTACAGAAAGTGAAAGGCTTTAATCTTGAGGAAGCTGCCATGATCATTGCGGTGAACACCATTGCTGGTATCGCAGGAACAGTGTTCTCTGGCTGGTTCTCAGATAAGGTTTTCAAAGGTGACAGGAAGTATCCGGCATTTGTGGCAGGAATCCTTGAAACGATTGCCCTTATCCTCTTCCTATATGGCGGTGACAGCTGGTTTGTAAATGTGCTTGCCATGTGTCTGTTCGGAATCGCAATCGGAGTGCTGATCTGCTTTATAGGAGGACTTATGGCTGTTGACCTCGTACCTCGCAAGGCATCAGGTGCTGCCCTAGGCATTGTCGGTCTTGCATCGTATATTGCTGCTGGCCTTATGAATATAATCAGTGGTTGGTTGATTGATGGTCAGGCTGTAAAAGATACGATTACAGGTGAGATAATTAAGTATGACTTTACTTATGTATCTATATTCTGGGTAGGAGCAGCAGCAGTCTCGTTCCTGTTGCCTATACTCAACTGGAAGAGAGCGAGAATGGAGTTGTGATGTTCTTAATTTCCAAAGAACATAATCCAAAATAAACTAGTTTTATGAACAACAAAATTAAGACACTGGTGACTATACTGATGCTTGCATCCGGGTTATTTACTTATGCTCACGACGGATTTCGTCCATGGTATTATCATCACGTAAACGGAGTCAACCGCCTTCCGGCGAGGGCGACATCCTATTCATACGAGTCCGAGCAGGATGCGCTTGTCAAGGATCGTCGCACTTCGAGGATGATGCTCCTGAACGGAATGTGGAAGTTTCATTTTGCCGCTGGGAGATGCAGGGTTACGGATATCCTATCTATACCAACATCACATATCCGTTCCCGTTTGATCCTCCATTCATTGACAGGGACAATCCTGTAGGCTCATATGTCAGGACATTCAACGTTCCTTCAGAATGGACGGACGGAAGCTATCTTGAGGATGCAGTGAACGCAGCAAGAAACAGATAGTTCTGCTATCCATATACCAGATAATCCCACCATCTTGAGCAAGGTCTCAGATGGTGGGATTAGTGCTGATTGCTATTTAATGTATAATCTGAATAGTGTGGAATAGTTATGTACTTAGCCATAATTGCTATGTCTGTCATTATCTGGCTGACACATTTCGTGCAATCAGTCTGAAAAGCCATGTGATATACCTGTAAAACGGTACCATTATGGTGTCGAATCCGCCTATTACTTTTTCATGCTTGCCTCTTGCAATCGCTTTTATTGCAATCTTAGCACA
>JBGVQP010000013.1:0-4866 GCA_045127685.1 Candidatus Cryptobacteroides sp. | reverse complement strand
TTCGAAATCATCTCTCTGAGCTGGATAAGGGGCTTGATTTTCATGTCTTGTAACCTAAAGTGTGGTAACTCTAAGTTACTGAAAATCAAGCACTTATCCAAATTTTTCAAGCGTTATTTTCATCTTTTTTAACACTTTTTTCGGCTTTGTTCTATGCCGTCTGCGAGATGCTGTAAAGCGACCCGAAAACGGGCTATTGTATGCGTAAGTAATTGAAATTTATATAATTGTTAAATTTTTAACGAATCATTGAAAGAATATATTTTCCACTATCGGAATCACAATAAAGAATCGCATTGTCATGCAATCTCATTACAGTAGCCGGGCATACCTCTCCGACCGGACCTTGACATGTAGCGCGTACCGCATCAGCCTTGGTTGGAGCAGGAACGACGCAGAACATTCTCTTTCCTGAGAACATTGTAGGAACTGTAAGAGTAAGTGCGTATTCTGGAACATCTTCAAGTTTTGCGAAGCATCCGTCATTCACCTGCTGCTGACGGCACTTGAGAGCAAGATCCACCTTCTTGATGCGGACAGGATCATTGAAATCCGCAACATGTGGGTCATTGAAAGCGATATGGCCATTCTCACCGATACCGAGGAAAACGACATCAATAGGATGCTCCTCAAGAATCTTGGTATATCTTGCAATCTTTTCATCAGGATCGCCTTCTGAACCGATAAACTCTACGCTAGCAAACGGGAGTTTGTCAAAGATTGCACGACGGAGGAAGTTGCCGAAACCCTGAGGCGCGTCTGCAGGGAGATTCACGTACTCATCCATATGGAGAGCATGTACTCTGGTCCAGTCAATTCCTTCTGCTGATGCCACCGCTGCAAGTACCTCATTCTGAGAAGGCGCTGCGCCGAAAACTGCCCATACTTCATCCTGTGAAGCAAGGAGCTCTCTAAGATATGCAGCTGCTTCGTCACCTGCTGCCTGACCCATTGACTGGCGGTTGTCGTAAACCTTCACTGTAAGTTTATCGACTTTGAATTCTTTTCTTAACATGGTTATTGAATTATAATTAATATTTTAAGATTGCCACGTCACTTCGTTCCTCGCAATGACGTGGAGATGTAAAATGTTCCTCGCAATGACGTGGAAATGTAAAACGTTCCTCGCAATGACGTGGAGATGTAAAATGTTCCTCGCAATGGCATTTATCGTCATCCTGAGGAGGAACGGAGTGACGACGTGAGGATCTAAGCTTGATATACCTTACGGCCGCCTACAATAGTGGCAAACACTTCGACATTATCACCGAAGATGACAATATCAGCATCTTTACCCGCTTCCAGACTACCCTTGCGGTCAGCTATGCCCATTACGCGAGCCGGATTGAGCGAGGCCATCTGAACCGCCTGCTCCAGAGTCACGCCTCCGATTGTGACCATGGTCCTGACAAGCCTGTCCGTAGTGCAGACGCTGCCGGCGAAACCTGAAAGGTCCATGAGCCTTGCCACTCCGTTCTGTATGATACACTCCTGACCGTCTGCAAGACCACCGAGAATGCTTGGACCCTCAGGCATACCTGCACCACGCATAGAGTCTGTCACAAGAACAACCTTGTCGACACCTTTGACCTTCACGATCAGATGAAGAAGTGATGAAGGGACATGGTGTCCGTCAGCGATGATTTCAACAGACATACCGTCCTGATAGTAGCCATATTCCATTACACCTGCAGTTCTATAGCCCTGATTACGGGTAATTGAACTGATGCATGAATAGAAATGAGTTATAAGAGAACTTCCGCTCTTGTAAGCAGCATCACACTGCTCGAAAGAAGCGTTGGTATGTCCTACTGATGCAATGATACCTCGTTTGGAAAGTTCTGCAGCAAATTCCGGAGCGCCGTCCAACTCTGGAGAGAAGCTCCAACGTGCGATATTCTTTGAGCGGGAAAGGATCTCCATATAATCTTCAGGTTGAGGATTCCTCAAATAACGGGGATCCTGGGCACCTGCCTGAACAGGATTGAAATACGGTCCTTCGAGATGGAGTCCGCCGAAGGCAGCACCTTCTGTATTTGCTGCTACAGCTTCCTCATACAGGTTAAATGTATCGAAAAGCACCTCATTCGAGCTGGTAAGAGTTGTCGGATATACCAGAGTCGCTCCATGGCTTGCAGACATTTTCGCAGCTGTAAGATATGCTTCGACCGTTCCGTCCATGTAGTCCGCTCCACCAGCGCCATGAGTATGGATGTCAATGAATCCCGGAGAGACATAGCGGCCTTCTGCGTCGATGGTCTCGTCTGCCGAAGGGCACTCGCCTGTTCCGATTTCCAGGATTTTTCCGTTTTCGTAAAGAAGCCAGCCCCCGACAGTTCCGGCAGGGGTAATTATCTGGCCATTGATTATTAATGTTTTCATATATTACTTCTTTCTCCAATGTTCTACCTTGTATCCCCAGAGAGCATAGTAAATCATATATACGAAGCAAGGGATAAGAAGCCAGTATGCCTTGTCAAGACCCACCTTGTCTGCAAGAGCGCCGTATGAGAGTGTCATAACTGCATTTCCACAGAGCGCCATAACGAGGATTGACGATCCGAGGTTTGTCCATTTACCAAGGTTCTTGATGGCAAGAGGCCAGATACCTGCATAAATGAGTGAGTTAGGTATTCCGAGGAGCACAAGGAACCAGATTGAAAGTTTTGCATTCATACCGAGCCATTCAACCCAGACATTCTGTGTCAGAAGCACAAGGAATGAAAGTACAAGACCTGTGACTGTACATACCACCAACGCTTTCTGCTGGCTGAGGAACCTAGGAATGCAGATGATACCTGAAAGATATCCGATCATGATACATGCAAGGGTAAATGAAGGGAACACCTTTGCCTCAAGCATATCGATGCCCATGCTGCCTGCATAATCGATTATAGTTGCGATAGAAATCTGCTGCGAGCCGGTATGAGCGAAAAGCGCGAGCACACCAAGCACAAGGTATGGATAGCAGAGGATTGATTTTCTATCAGCACCGGTGTCACCTTCGCTCTTATTGTCCTTGTTAGGATCTATGTCAGGAATCGATGACTTGTAGAACACGATTCCGAAGATGAAGAGCACGGCAGCAAGAATGACATAAGGAAGGATAACTCCCTGAATCATAGCATCAAGAGCCTGTTCTTTCGCCGCACCCACAAGTTCACCGGCCTGTACGGCTTCCATAGTGATCTTATCCTGAGGACGGATAACTGCCGCAGCAAAGATGAGCGGGCTCACGACACCTGCAAACTTGTTGCAGATACCCATGATGCTGATACGGCGCGCAGCACTCTCACGCGGGCCGATGATAGTCACGAAAGGATTGGCTGCAGTCTGAAGGATTGCAAGTGCAGTACCCATTGTAAAGAGGGCGGCAAGGAACATTCCGTACGAACGGGTCAGGGCTGCAGGCCAGAAAAGCAGTGCACCGGCGGCCAGTATCCAGAGTCCATATTCCACTCCCCTCTTGAATCCAACCTTTGTCAGCAGGAAGGAAGCAGGAATTGTCATCACCAGATATGCGATATAGAATGCGAAGGTTACAAGGTAGCTCTGAACATCTGTTTCCAGTTCGCAAGCAACCTTGAAATACGGCACCAGAATAGAGTTTACCCACGACACAAGGCCGAAGATAAAGAACAGGGCGCCAAGCATGAACATTGACAAGATAAACTGTCGGTTAGTCTGTTTCATTGTAGTTATGTGTTAGTAATTTATTCCTTATTGCGAAAATCTTGACAAAAATATGAAATCTTGCCGTCATTTATAGCAACAAAACTCAAAATAACCTTCAAATAAAGCAAAGGCTACTTAAAGATCTCATTAAAAATTGCGGCAAGACGGTATCCGCCGTTACGAAGCTGCGAGAACAGGAGCGGACGCATATCCGTAGCATAAGACCTTGGCAGCACATCACCTTCCTTATAGGCACTTACAGCCGGCCAGCTGTCTCGTGCACTTCGGCTCGCGTAATCATAGATATTCCCGTCTGTGATCTGTGCAATCTCTTCCGGAGTCGCCGTATCCACCAGGTAAGCCATATCCAGGAAACTCCACTTATAATATGCATCCCACAAGGTTCCGTCCCAGATCACATGCATGTCGTGTTTCTTTCCTTTCCACTCCACGAAGAAATGACCTTTCACTTCATTATCCGGGTGATATACGATATGCATCGGGCAATGCATGTCTCCGACAAGATGAACGATAACTGCAATCGCCTTATACCTGTCGTACGGATCCATATTCTCTGCATTATCCTTCAGTTCTTTAGCCAGTTTATCCACGCAATAGGCAGCATTATTGATGTACGCACCGTCAAGATTCTCAGTAGGATAGCAGTTGAAATCCATATCCACGGTAATCGAATGAGTCCACGGAGCGATGTTCAGAGGTGTCGAGAAATCAAATTCCTTCAGCCATGGCACTCTTGCTGCTTCCGGATTGGTAGGGACAAACCCCAGATCTACCGTCCACCGGGACCTGTAGATATCCGCATCAGAGGCGATTATTGCCAATTTCAAGTCATCCAGATATTTATTCAAAGCTTTTTCAGCCTCCGGAGTGAGATGTTTCTGAGCTACTTCTGCAATAGTAGAATGACCAATCTGGCCCCATCCGAAAACTGGATAGTTATTCAGAATCAAAGCCGCCACGACAGCGAAAGTCACAAATAATACCTTTTTCCATTGCTGTCCGGTAAAAGTTCCGGACGATTATTATAAAGTTTAACAATTAAAACAAACTTGGTTCGGTAGAACCATCAAGTTCATTGACAATATTGTAGTTAGGTTTTGCAAAGAGGTCTTTAAGGTTGGTAGTATCTGTTAATGAGATACTTACAATCTGCAGCATCTCGTAGATAGA
>JBGVQP010000012.1:0-15592 GCA_045127685.1 Candidatus Cryptobacteroides sp. | reverse complement strand
TCCTTGGATTCAATCTGATCCATAGCCTCTTGAGCTGAGCCGTTATACTTGAACTCCATAACATAGATATACTTGTCAGTTCGGACAAGCAGATCGATCCTGCCGTCACTTGTGCGGAATTCAGCATCAACCAGATATACGGACATCAGCTTCAGGGTAAGATATACCACATTCTGATAATGATTCTCAGTATCCTTGATGAGATCATACGGATAACCGGCGAGAAGGGATTTCATATAGGACATAAAGACCTCTGCATCGCCATTCTTCAATGCCTGTACAGCCCTTGAAACAAAGAAATTGGAATCCTCCTTTTTCAGATTAGTATAAAACGGTAGAAGGAAAAGCAGGAATCCTCTTTCAACCTCTTTATTAGGGAAGCCTACAGTCACAAGATCAAACTCGCTGTCGTAGTCCTTGATCGTCACATATCCGCTTTGGTATATCATTGCTACAGGACTGCCTGGATCTATGCCGTTAAGCACATCCTTTCCTGTCTTATATCCGTCTATCTTGTCTAATTGGAAATCTGATTTCTTGAGAAGTTCCACAAGATATGTCGGAGTTCCTGTCTCGAACCAGTAGTTTCCGAAACGGTTCTTCCTTAAGGTTGACAATACGCTGAATGGATTATATACCCCTGATACATTCTCACAGAAATGATAGCCATCATATTCATTCCTCAAGCGGTCATAAGCCTGCTCTTTAGTTATATCATTTTCTTCGGCAAGTATGCCTATCTCGGCATCGAAATACTCATTAAGTTCATCCTCGGAAATTCCACATATGTCATAATATGCCGGATCCATAGATATGTCGTCCAAGTTATTCAGGTCGCTGAACACACTAACCTTTCCAAATTTGGTAACACCTGTGAGGAATCCAAAATGAATCTGTCCGTCACAACTTTTCATGACACCGTAGAAAGCCTTAAGAATTTCACGGTAAGTATTCTGTAGTTCTGAATTTCCTATTGTCTGAAGAAGTGGTTTATCATATTCATCAACAAGAATCACAACCCTTTTATGAGTTCTGTCAGCTATTGACATAACCAGATTATAGAAACGTCCGTCAAGACTCTGATCTACAGCAACAGTCTCATACTGCAATTCGTATCGTTCCAACTGTCTTCCGACCAGCTCATAGAGATCTTCAACAGCATCAAACTTCTTTGCATTCAGGTCAAAGTGCAAAACAGGATACTCATTCCATTCTGTCTCAAGATCTTCAATAGCCAAACCCTCAAAAAGATGTTTCTTCCCACTGAAGTAGGCCTCCAGCGTAGAGATCAGCAGACTCTTGCCAAACCTTCTTGGACGGCTGAGAAAATAATAAGTACCCGACTTTACCAGCCTATGTATAAGGGCTGTCTTATCGACATACACATAACCTTCTTTACGAATCTTCTCAAAATTCTGTACTCCAACAGGATATATCATAGCATCTCCTCCTTTATCAATCTACAAATATATAACAATTATCTTACTTATTTCACTAACCGCCGCTATAATCTTACCCCAAAACTACTTCAAACGGTATATCCCAGCAAAGTAATTGTTCACATCCGCTATCCGCTTCTTGTAGTAAGGCTGGTTATCCTTGCACCATTCAGCAAGTTCCTTCTTGGCCTTGAACGGACGGCGCCAGCTCCTACCGCTCATTATAATTTCAACCTGCGGAGCCAAGACTTCAATGAAGTCTCCGACCGTCCAGCCCTCCCATATATGCTTGTTCATATTGATTGCTACCATAATCGTAATCTTCTTAATGTTTTAACCATTTATTCCATCATCTCAACTATCTACTCTCTGACTTCCCCAGCTGATTTTAATCCGGCCATTGTCGTCAGTCGAGCGCACCAGAAGGCTGTCAATCACGGACATCGATATTCCGAACTCCTCAAATATCTCCGACTGTTCCTTTACATCGCCTGTCTTGATGAACTCATTAAGACGCTCCTTTGTCAGTACCAGAGCCATCAGATTCTGCTCAATGGATGCTTCATAAGTCACATAGTGCACATTCTTCATGTCTTTGGAATCCAGACGTATAAAGCGGAAGTAGAACTGCTCCATCTTGGGAATATTCCATTGCAGGGATTCCAGAATAACGTCATTGCAGGCCGGTATGCTCACTGAACTGCTAAGGCTCTGCTGCGTGCATATCAGAATGCCATCTGTTGTGACATCAAACTCTGAGACTATCTCCTGACGCTTTCTGAATGGGACATCACCCCTTATGACATACACAGGTCTGTGTGGGAATTGCTTCCGGATATACTCTTCGTAAAGATCCACGGATGCGATCGTGGTACATCCCACAGCCACCTTACCGGGAATTGTGTTTATGAGCGACTCAATGTAACGGGTCTTGCCCGGATAAGGATCGCCATAGTATCCGGTGATGAGATGTGGTACCGAACAGGCTCTGATGAGCAGTTTCATCTGACGCATCAGACGCAGTCCGGCATCCTTCTTAGCATCGCCTGTACTGTTGTAATACAGTTCACATATACGGCAGAACTCCTCAATAATGACGCGATAGACCTCCTGTTCACCCTTTGACGGCTTTACGGTGTGTGTCCGTATCTTGTACTTCTCTCCTGCAAAATCGCGGAACTTACGGGTGATGACGGTCTTACCTATAAGGTCGAAGAGTTCATCCTTGTTATAGACATCCTGATTCTGCTTCTCTATACCGAATACGGTAGCCTTACCAGGACAATGGCAGGCACTGAACAGTACATGGCCTCTGAAAGCCGGAAACGGCTCTCCGTAGTGAAGGTTCCGTTCACTCTCTATCTCCTTATCCTTGTTCTCGTGATAGATGTTGCTGCACCAGCAGGTCATATTCACAGAGTTGTTATATAGGAGTTCAAACTGACTGTACAGCTCTGCAATATTGTTCCTAGTTGTGGTTCCAGTATCCAGAATCTTATATTTGAGTCTGCGGAACACGGCCAGTATATGCTTTGTTCGCTGTGAGGAAGGATTGGTTATCTCGTCAGACTCATCAAACACGAGACATAACTTCCTTGATGAAATCTTCACGAATCGCATCAGGTCACGCTTAAGTTTGCCTACCATCGAGGTGGACAACACAAGGAATATCCCTTGGGGAACATCTTCAAGATCCTTGTATGTACGTATCACCCTGAACTCTTCATTGTTATTAAAAAGAAACGGTATCCAGGTCATGTTGGTGGCAATGGCAGGTGCAAGTATCACAACATTGCGCACCTTACCGTATTTGAGCAGACACTTGGCTCTATGGTATGCCGCTGCAGTCTTGCCGGAGCCCTGCTGCCAGTTGAGAAGAGCATATCGCTTCTGGAACACAAGGTTCAGGTCGTGCTTCTGCAACTGCGTGAACTCGCAGACCTCGCCATCCTTGTTTATGAAGGTAGCATTGTCGAGATACTCGGCAAAGGCTGGATCCGCTTCCATATCGGAGAATGGACGGCTCTGTATGTCATATAGCCTACGCTTACGGCGGATAAGCTGCTTGGCAGTGCGTATCTGTCGCATATTCTCTCCGGTCATCACCTCTGGCACAGGCAGTACTGTACTATTCATTACAAGGCCATTGACGCTCGCCACCCTGTGTTCCACCTTGTCAAGCAGTCGTGGTGCATACTGTTTGAGCTTGAAACCGTAGGAGGTCTTTACCAATGCCACCGCCTTGCGTGGCACGACATTCTGCGAGGTGATATATTTGCGTATGGTTGCAAGCACCTTTGCAGTGGTCAGTTTCTTACGTTCCCACTCCTTCATCTGCTCGTTGGTGGCATTCTCGGGAGGTTTCTGATTACGGAACTTCGTAACAAGCGCCACAGCCTTGTCAATATGCTTGTTGAGCCTCGCGTGAGCCTTCAACTCGTACATATACTTGGCTAGCTTATACTCGAACTGTTCCAGTTCCTCCTTGTCTATGCGGTTGGTCTCACGTATAAGGTCGAGACGCAGACGCTGCTTCATCTCACGGGTATTCCTCACTCGTTCCTTGAGTTCAGCCATAGAGACAAACTCTTCAGCATTGTAAGGATTCATCTCAATATGCTGTGAACGTCTCAGGAACAACATTATCTTTGTATTGAAGTTATCTACTCCCACAGACGAGAATGCATCAGAAGCGAGCCTTGTCTGCCCAATGAACGAGAACTCCGAATTGACTCTCTCTATTCTGCTCTTTTCCCAGAACTCATTCTGCATGAAGGAGGCCGGAACGATGACCATCAGCATACCTGCCGGATTGAGAAGGTCAAAGGCCTTATCCATATAGTATTCCTGTGAAAGACGGGAATCGAACTTAAGGTTGAATGGAGGATTACCGATAATGATATCGAAGCGCTGCCCAGGACGGAACTGCTGTATGTCGCATCTCTCTATATTGGCATCCGGATAGAGGTATCTTGCGACAGCCACCGCCTTGCTGTCTATGTCAAAGCCAAAGGCATTGTGCTGGTTAGGAAGGTGATTGAAGAAGTTTCCCATTCCGCAGCACATGTCGAGAATCATATCGCCTGATGCAGGAGAAAGCACATCCACCATATCCCTGCAAACTTCGTGTGGGGTAAAGAACTGTCCCATCTCGAACTCCTTCTTTGCCTGGGCGTACTCATGGTAGCTGGCGTAGTCCGACTGCTTCAGTTCATGCAGGCCTCCCAGGCCCGTATAACAGTTGTATATACTCTCCGCCGGTATGAGTTCCTTGCCGGAATTGATAGCAAACAGAATCTTTTCGTTAATCTCTGCCCGCAGGCCCTGCGGTATCTGCTGTGGTATGATTGCATACATATGTCCTACTGTATTTATAATTTTTACTTTTGAACTGTTACTCATTCTTCATCCGTCAGGTTATCCAATCCGAGGCGACGGTAGCAGCTTTCTGCCGCCGCTGCGTCCATGAACTTTACATCAACACGACCGTTCTTGTAGAAGCGCATGTGCGTTGCATTATCTGTGGTAAGGTCATACCACCCGGAAAGCCTTACATCATGACTGTCAAATCTGGAGATGATGCCTATACCGCTATTGAGGAAATCCTCTGCACCGAATGCAATCCCCTCACATAAGACACTGAGATTTGTGTCATATCCGTAAGACAGGCTATATACGCCACGGTATTCCAATGTGATGTCACTCCAGCCGACTATATTCTGAAAGATGATACGGTCTTTTTTAAGTTCCGGTCTCGCACGGCTCCATCGCGACGGTCTGACCATTTTTTGGAATCTTCTTACCAGTTCTTCCTCGGCAGTATCCCTGAATGTCCTGCCTCCCAGATGACTGATCACCATATCGACATATGTCGAATACACAGGACGTTCACCCATCTTCAAGGTATTCCCATCAATATCAGGAACAGGTACAGAGAGATGGTATGTATTGTTGAAATAGTTTATGATTCTGTAAGCAAACAGGCGGACAGCATGGAGGTTCTTGTCTACCAGTTCGTCCATACTGTCGAACGGCAGGAATTCATGCTGGATATAGCTCATCTTATCATCGCTTCTCACATACCTGTCACATTGCCCGGTTGGCTTTCCGCTGTCCAGATAGTCGAAGTTCAGTTCATCGCGATACTTCTCGGCCTCCTTCCTGAAGATGGAATACCAGTAGCCAATCTGGTCAAGAGTGCGATAGAGATTATCCTGCTGACTCAAGCAATACGCACGGTCCTGTGCGGTTATCATCTCCTCATTTCTGACCTGAATCTTGAGAATACCTGAGATAAGGTCCTGACCTACACCAGAAATCTTTTCGTTTAATGATTCTTGCATCATAGCTTTCTTTGTTAGTGACGGTCATCTTATAGCAGCCCTGCTGCATAACATCCGGACCGTCATCGGGTTCAACTTATTTGTGAAGCACCCGATAGGGACTCTGACGGCAACAGACAAGAAAATCCGTCCAAATACTACCACAGCGTGTGTGGAGATTTGAACGGATTAGTTCTCTGAACGGTTCTTGAATGTGTCCGGAAGAGGAATCTACATTTGCGGATACAAATGAATGAAGCCGATGATAACGTATTTCTACATATTTATCAGTTATATTAAATTTGTCAATTTGATATCAATTCTGTTCCGGCTAGAAAAGACTCATATTATTATGCAACTTCTCTATTACAGAAGACATTCCTTTATAAGTTTCAGCAACATGCTTATCGCTAACGTTATCTCTTAAACGTTTTAATTCAAGATATATATTTTCGGTTTCACCCGTAAGTATCCAATATATGGGCATATCCAGATCACCGGCAAGTGTAAGTAGGTTGGCAAGTGATTGAGTCATAATATCCTTCAATATGTTTACCTCCAATCCTGATGTCAATTCAAGATATCTGTGAATCGTTTCGTATGCATTAGCTATCCTTATAGCTGGATGTGGATGCAATGAGACACTATAGGATTCAATCGTTTCCGCAAGAGGATTGGCAAATGAGAAAGACATCAACAACAGCCCGATCGAAGTATATATTAATCCTATCTCCTTATATATTTTATCCATGAAAGATGAATCATCAACCGGCTTCATATCCAAATGCAAGGTTTCACATAACATAACTGCACCCCACATATCCGCCTCAATTTCCTGCCACTGGCGATATTCTCTAGTGTTTCTTTCTGATGACTTGGATGTATGTGATCCAAATTCAACAGACTTCCTATCATGCCCACACAGAAGATGAGCATATTCGTGGAGCATAAAGAAGTATAGCATCTTCTCAAATACGGAGTAGGCAACAGCATATCTGTCGCCCATATCATCAGAATCGAAGAACGATGATATTGTGTCATCATCCAATGAATGTCTACTTATGTTAACATAACAAGTTGCAAGTATTTTCTTTATGTTGCCATTTACTATCTCCCTTTTGTACTGTTTTCCATCATTAAAATCACACACATAATCAAGCTTAGCATAATTGACAGCTAAAGCATGAATTAGCGGTAAGACGCCTATATTGACTCCTATAGTATTGATGAACACGCCTCTATAAGAACGGGCATTGAAGGTCAAATCAGGAAACACCTTAAACCTGACCTTTCTTTTGAAATCAAATAAACCCCACGAAAAAGTCTCATTAAGTATTGTATTGCAGGACTGCTCGATGCTATGATACATATCATACACCTCATCATTATGCATTATTGAGGTCATCATAAGTCATTTATATATTTAGTGCATCAATCTCTTTCTTACATTCAGAGACGACACATACAATGTTTCTCTGAATATCCTTATGTTTCCTCGTTCCTTCTTCCACCTGACTGAGTTCCATAAGTAATTCAGTACAAGTAGCAAGTGTCCTATCGCACAAGTAAATCGAATATCTCTTATTAGTTATAGCCTTCATAGGATTGATCAAGGCTGTAGCTACTGAAGCAGACAGCACACATAATCCCAAATACCCTATAGTTATACGATTCATATATGATACGACGAAATCCGTCGTTATTACCACACCTATAATCACGCTTATCGCCGTCAAGACGACATTTACTATCTGAAACAACAGCAACTTGCGCTTATAGGTCTCGGTGTCCTGCTTAAGATTCTCAATGGCATCCATATACATCGGAGTAGATGCCGACATATATTCGGTAGCGGTTCTGCTTGCAGATATAGCAAGAACGACAGATGCAATGACTCCTACACTGCTGAGAATTATTGAAATCTGGTTTACTAACTCTATCATAATCACACCTATATCAGTTCAAATTGATCCTTTACGACACAGTTCCTAAACCATGCGTTCATAGTCTTGTCTGCAACTGCATATTCTGTTTTCTTTACGCTGGGTCTGGTAGCCAAAACCAGCCCCTTGGCGCCAAGAGCCTTCAACTGAGGAGAGACATCACCAGCAGTCTGGCCCGTAGCCTCTCTAATATCCTTAAGTAGTACGGGTTCTTTTTGCGAGAGCATAAAGACCAATGTCTTTCTCTGCGAAGGAGATAGAGCCATTATCTTGCCTCTGAAATATAATGACAACGGGCTCAATGCTTCCGACAGGACCTTTGCACGACCTCCATCGAAGGAGATGACGCCAGACAGAAGCCTGCAACTCTCTGGAGTTCTTCCAATCTCATCAAAAAGATCGGACACGAACTTGGAGGATGCATCTATCTTACGTAGAGGGGTTTCGCCTCTCATCCTTGCAAACAGGTCAATCGAGGCATCCCGTGAAAGCTCTTTCAGATGATGCAGGATAAAGGCATCGTAGAAAGGAGCCTGATACTCCGTAAATTCATCCGACAGTTCTGCTCCAGCACCAACAATAACAGGAGCTCCTTTCTCATAGAGAAGAGATCTAATGACGAACATTTCGTCACGCTCCATATTATCCAGAAGCACATCCATATCATCAAGAAGCAGTACCAGCCTGGATTCTGAATCATTATACTCTAAGATCGCTTCCCTGATGTCAAATGACGGAGACATAAGACAATCAACATATCGAGGAAGGTGTCCTGCGGACTCACTCAAGGTCTTTGCCAAATTACGTAACAGTCCTGTCTTGCCATACCCTCTGCGTCCAACGACATAATAGCATTGAGGTATACTATCAGGAGCCTCTGACAATATGCCCTGCAGGATTTCAGTATAAAGCGGACCGTGTATGTTCAGATAATCCATAATGCTATCTCACAAATTTATTGAACCAATACTGCCTGATTATCGGAGAACGGAATACAATATCACCATCTTCAGTATCCATAATATATCCGTCATTCCCCAGCATCTGTCTGACCTCCGCATAAACAACTCCAGGGTCTTCTCCCTCAGGACACGAAGAGGCTATAATAGTCTCAAGGTGGGATCTTTGTGACCTGTGGCCAGGCTGACAGAGATAATTCAGAAGCGCCTGAGCTGCCCTCTCATATCTTCCATAACCTGATAGTCTTTCACTCCACGATGATATCTGATGTTCTTTGACTATCTGTTCGATTATAGAATCAACCACATCTTCAATGGAATTTCCGACATATTGCCCTGTATTCATTCCGGATTTATAGTACTGAAAGAAATTCTGAATGAAGAATGGCAGTTTCCATCCTATCTTCTTCAAAATGACATCTATCTGATTATGGTCGAATATGTCGATACCAGCTCCTTCACACAACTTCTGCAAAAGTTCTGATGCCTCGGCATCGGTCATTTCACCAAGGCTCAAAGATACCACCTCATTGATTGTATGACTTATCTTATTATTGCTCAAATAATTAGTTATGCTCACCGAACTGCATAATATCCATACAATATTATCCTTGGTACTTATCCTGAGTTTCCGGAACCAGTTCATAAAAAGTTCTACATTAGCAAAGCCATATGCCGTTTCCAAAGCCTGAAGGAATATGGCAAGTTCATCGACCACTATAAGAAACTTACCATCCATCTTCAGAAGATTCTCGACAGACTTATAAAATTTCTCAGGATTGTCTCGGAATTCCACTCCTAGACCTCTGAACTCCACTTTCTTCACTCTTCTCCAAAGTCCTTCAAACTTGTCCAATATGTTAGGCATCTTCGACTCCTCGGAACGTTTTTCCCTTAACTTATCAGCAAGACGGTCACCAAACTCCTGCTCACTTTTCACGCCTTGAAGATCAAGATAGACAGGTTTGTAGCCTTTACGTTCAAAGACTTCAAGCATCTTCTGAGAGAACGAAGACTTTCCCACCCTTCGAGGGGATGCGAGCAATAATGAATTCCCCTGCTCCAGAATACTCACTGCACGTTCGATTTCATTTCTTCTTCCTACAAAGTTATCTCCAGTAACAGGAGGTCCGACTAAATTCTTTACCATAACGATTACATTTTATCTGCAACAAATTTATAAATTAAATTATATATAAACAACTTTATATATAAAAGGTTTTCTAAATCACAACAAAAAATCAGCCATAAACAGTTTCAATCGAATACTCTGAAAAATTTTCAGGAAAAACTCAATCATTTACTGCTGTGGAGATATTTATTAAACAAATACACAAATCTATGGGTAGATGCAGATGTAAATCACGATTGAAACCTGTCAGTGTCCGTGACTATATCCGATTCCGAAATGGGAAATGGGAATTTGTCAGGACACACTGCAGGAAACTTCCAAGAAGAAGTTGATTGTGGCATTCATCAACGAGGTGCAGACAAATCGTTGAACAATCAAGGTGGTCCAATGGGCTGCCTTGTTTGCTTACATACATTCCCTAACACACCACCGTCCGTATAGAGATGTCGCATATTCATTCGCCTGAGGGGACCGCTATCTGAAGCATACGGTCTATGACGAACGCCTTCCTGTCAAGCCAGAAGGCGATCCCTTTGTAACCTGTATTCTTGAGATAAAAGCAGATCACGTCAAAGAGATGCTGATGGATAGCCCGGTGGGCGAAAAGCACGAATCCTGACGCCTCATCCAGCATACGTCTGTCCTTCACATCATCATTCAGGGTCTTAAAGTAAGAGACAATCTCCCTGCTGACCAGTACGGCACGGATGTTCCTGTCGTCGAATCTTCCGTAGTCCGCCCAGCACAGAATACAGGATATGAAGAAATCCTTCAGTATCCTTTCCGGATATCTCTTGAGCAGTTCTTCAAGATGAACGCTTGATGGTCTGACGGTATTGAGCAGGCTTTCCACCTCACCAGCCATCGGGCAAAAGTTCTTGTCATTTATGTTCTTCATAATCATCATTGCAACTGTTTCTTATCATCACACCATTATCGGATTCACCTTCATCGTGTCAAGATTCAGGTACAGGCCACTGTGTTCAGTCATGCCATGACGGAACATCTTCCAGAGTATGTCGCATCCGAGCTGGGCCAGCGTCGAGTTGATGAACAGATCCTGCCTGGAGAGAGCCTCTGCCAAAGAACAGCTCGGACCGGAATCTTCATCCTTCACCCTGTCATAGCGTACCATCCTGGTCACCACCCGCAGCGACGGTACTGCCTCATATCTCTTTGAATCCGGCTGAGGGATCTTCCTCGGAACGGTCCCGATTACCACCTGACCTGAAGTCTGTGCATTTCCGAAGTCCATCCAATAGAATGGGGTCGTATGGTCGGCATATCGTACCGCCTTCACACCCTTCAATGCCTTCCACAGATCGAGGCGGGACTTCACATTGTCTGTACAGGTAATAGTGATGTTGGCCATATGTTCCCTTCTGGCAAGATTCTCGTCTTCCGGATAAGTTTCCGGAACTGCACGCCAGTCATTTCCGAAGAAGGCGTTTATCCTAGTGACCATACACTGTGCCTTATTCAGACCAAGGTCCGCCGGACTGAAGAGCTGGCGTCCCACATTTGATTCCGTTACGGTATCAGGATCATACAGAGTAACGAACAGTCCGGGGTGTCCCAGCCCTCGCAGGGTCACATCAAGCCTGGCAAGACAGGTAAGCATCTGCGAACCGGTTCCTCCGCAGCCGATGAGATTGACGGTGACACGATGACGTGGATTGAGCAGGTAACTTTCTGTAAAATGTACTCTTTTCATTTCAGTATGTCTTTAAGTTTCATTTCCCCAAGAGGTATAAGTTCATCCGTATCGAACGGAGCCTTTCCGGCTGCCGTTGTAACCAGCACAAGATTGCTGCGGGTAGGATTGCCGGCTCCGCCAAGATGCAGGAACTCGGTAAGCCAGAATTTCTTCTCCCAGTATTCTATCAGATGCTCGTATGTCAGGTCTGACGGCTTTGCTATCGCTGCATTTCCTAGACACACACGCGATCCCGTCACATTGAAGAACGGGGCTGCATACAGGGGTGTTTCCGGAGTGAGAGTCTCATCCTTGTAGGCATATATGTCAAGGCTGTTGCCGCTGACACTATAGATTACCCCCGGAAGGTTGTATTCTCCATCCTCAATTCCAAGGGAGGAATGGAAGTACATGACCCTCTTGCGTGGCGGGTTATGCCACACATATTTCTCACAGCCCTTGCGGGTGTTGCTCCATAGCATATTCTCCGGCAGCTTTCCATACGGTGTTGTGCTGCGATGCTCGGAGTAACCTTCTATCAGCTGGTCTATGAATTCAGTGGTAACAGGAACCCCTTCACACATCCTGCCGTCCGGACCGATTTTCCTTAATTCAAGGTAGTGTGAGCCACCACCGTCTGTGGAATAGGCAATAAGTGCTGCCCGCGGACGCAAGAGCGTATTTATCTCTCTAGTCAATTCGTTTGTTTGCATAATGTCAGATTTATAAAACACAGAAACTCATCAGCCCACTCGAAGAATCTTTCCGGATAGTCATCCTCTAGAATAAAGACCCTGTCTGTCTCGGGTGTAAGTTCAAATGTCGATATCGGTATCAGTTCGTAGGTTTCCCTGCTGTTTAAATTGAACAGGTTTGCCATCTCGTTCTCTACATCTCCGTTTATGTCATAGACAATACGGATCTGCTGCCACATCTGCATCGGTGTGAAATCCGAATCCTCCTCGTAGAAAGGATCGTATTGATAGTTCATGATGGATTTTTCCTTGGACACGAACTTCATTCCCTTTTTTATGAGATCAATGAGAGTCTGTTCCATCTCATCAGCACAAGGATATCTTTCGAGCGCCTTCCACAAGTCCGCATAATAAGACCTGGATTCAAGCGTTTTGAGCGCTTTGTACACCCTTCCTCCCGATTCATATGACCGGACGCGGCGATGTCTTCTTCTACGCTCTGACGGATCTTCATCCTCGCAGTAACAAGAGTCCAAAAGGATGTCCTGCGCCCAGAACGAATCATCATCGTCATTGATAGTGGAAAGCCCGTTAGCCTTCATGAACTCATGATAGAAGGTCAGGACTATCCGCCTGAGACGTGGACGAAGCTTCTCGGTGAAGCGTATGGGGAAGTAATACAGAGTATGGTCTCCCCATTTGTGCATCTTCCACAGATTGAAGTAGAGCCTGCCATCACGTTCTTCCAGATTGACATTCATATCATCTCCCAGAAGCGAGGACATCTCTGCATACAGGTTAGCGATCCCGACTCCGATAGACTCCGCAGGAGAATGCCGGGTGTCCTTTCCCAGTAGATTGGCGTAGCGAAGATATGAGTCCAGCAGATACTCGTAGTTTTCCCTGGTTATCAGATTGTGTGATTCCCCGTTCCAACTGCACCAGACCAGTTCGTCCTTCGCCTTTAGGGTGTATGTTTCCTCTAGAAAAGGATTACGGCTCCGCTCTGCGCCGTAATCCGTTCCTGCCTCACAACCCCTATACGGTGGTTCCTCTCCAATGCTTCTATTATGAGCCTGGATAGCGACTCCATATGATAAGCGTTTAACCTCGTGCATTCTTTGACCTCCTTATTGTCTGTTTCCATATCATCATCCTTTTGTTCCGACAGTGGTCTTGAATTCATACTCCGCCATGTCCTCATTGATCTTCGGTCCATGAACCGTTGCTGTCGTGAGTTCTGGATACATGTTGGAATAGTAGTTCATCACCATCTCCGGCGTATCATTCGGATTCGGATCTGCAAGAGTGATCTTCTCATTACCATTCTTGAAGGTAAAGGTTCTTGTCATTTCATTGATTACAAGTGCCATAATATGTTTGTTTAAATATAATTTGTATAAGTCTCATTTCAGTCAAGAGGAAGGTCGTCATCATCTTCCCATGTCTCCTCTGGGTCCAGACCGTGGTCAGCATCCTGTGCTGGAGATGGTGAGGCATCTTCATCACCGAACAGACTGCCCTGGTTCATATCCTCGATGATCTTGTCCATCTTTTCTCCAAGAGCTTTCTGTTCTGCTTCGGAGGCAACCTTCTGAGCCTGCTGAAGCACTGTCATCGCCGCCTTGTAGTCCTTGGATGCGATAAGTTCTTCAGCTTTCTTTATCTGCTTGTCATAACTCTCCTTCCGTTCCTTCTTCGCCTTTGCTTCTGCTGCCTTAGCCTCCTTGACTGCCTTGCTGTTCTGTGCAGCAGCATCCGCCTGACGTTCAAACTCCGCGATGTTGGTCAGCAGTCCGCTTGCCTTTGTCAGAGGCTTCGACACTGCATCCAGAAAGCCATCGTCCATTTCCTCCGGTGTTCCCGTCATAGTAAGCGGGATGATATGGTTCTGCGCCTCGTCCTTGAGACCGTTAGCCTTCGGCATGGCAGACACTATCATATGACCGCCACTTCTTCGTATGACCAGCGTGATGTCAACGCCTTCGGTCATCATCCTGTTGATTTCTGTAAAAAACATGACAATTACTTTTATTGATTGTGATTTTTCCTGATGAATTCCATTCATAGGACTATCCCTATCGGGTTCGACTTCATTTGTGAAGCACCCACAGGGCCGATGACGGCAACAGACAAGAAAATCCGCCGGAATACAACCACAGAGTGTGTGGAGATTCTGACGGATTAGTTATATGAACGGTTCTTGGATGTGCCCGGAAGAGGAATCTACATTTGCTGATACAAATGAGTGAAGCCGAGATGGCTTTCATTTCTTACCGATATTTTGTAATTTTACAACGACATATCGGAATTTCCCAGTTGAAATCCAAGCACAACCTACATAATATTTTCAACCAAATCTATAAGTTGTTATATATCAGGTAAATAAAATTCTGTTATTTTTCTGTTACAGCAACAGAAATCCTGTCAATCTTGTTCAGATTGACTCAATTGAGACTCAAATTTATCCTCGGTAAACAAACTTCCCAAAGCGGACAATAGAATTCAATGCCGCAAGTATCTGCATTAGATTACGGAGGCAGGAGGTACAAACTTTAACTAAGCGGACTATAAGCCGCATTCCGATTTAAGTACTCTCTCCCGAAGAAAGTCTGTTTACCAGACAGGATATATTTCTCGCTATGACACGTAACAATTGACATACGGATGTTGATGCTTCAACACAAAATATATACGATTGACTAGACGTCGCGCTATCTTGACAATTGCTTTACTTGGCTTCATTCGTCTACAATACTCAACATATGCCGCAGCTAGAACTGGATCCTTTCGCGCAGCAATCCATGCTGATTCGACAATCAGCCAACGCAACTGAGCATGACGTCTAACGGTTAGGTTGCCTGTTCCATCATGTTCTCCACTTGAATAGCACATAGGTATTAATCCAACAAATGATGCGAGATGTGAGGAGTCTTTGAATCTCGCTATGTTGTCTATCTCAGAAAGAATCGTCAGTCCTGATACTTGGGCTATTCCAGGTATAGTCATCAGTAAGCGCAGAGGTTGCTCAAATCGTTCATTCTTAGATAACGCTCTAAGCTCTTTCATCATATTCAACTGCTGTGCTCTCAGATCTTCATATTGTGCAATCAGCAAATCCAAAGTCTTCTTGCCATAATCTGTTTCCAGTTTAAGATCTTTTAACCACAACACAAATCTATTAGTCCATCTTCGCCCTGAATTGCAGAACTCGGCAGGAATATCGATACCAAGATATCTCAAATGCGACTTAATTCTGTTCTTATGACGTGTCTGATCTTTTGTCAATGAGTCTCTCAGTCTTATCAAAGAACGAATCTCTGTTGTTATAGAGTCAGGAACATATATTCCCCTCAATTCTCCAGACCTTAAGCTTCTAGCCAACTTCCCACTATCCACAGCATCT
>JBGVQP010000011.1:0-22125 GCA_045127685.1 Candidatus Cryptobacteroides sp. | reverse complement strand
ATCCCAATCGGGAAATGCGACAACAGGAGCAAATCCCAAGATTGGAAACAATATTGGAGAGTTGGCAGAGTGGTCGAATGCGGCGGTCTTGAAAACCGTTGATCTTAACGGGTCCGGGGGTTCGAATCCCTCACTCTCCGCAAAACACAATGAAAATCGCGTCAAGCTTGCTTGAACGCGATTTTTTATTGTGTTTTGCAACGCCCCGCGAAGCGGGGAGGGATGTGCAAAGGAGCAAAGCGACTGCGCAAATCCCTGAGAGTGAGGGATGAGAAAAGCGAAATAGGTATTCAGCGTCAAATCTGAATACCTATTTCGTTTTTCAATGTAGCCGGACTTTTCCTTAACAGCAAATCACAACCACCTTTTCTATGCTTGAAAATTCTACTTTGCCTCCTCCTTCGAGAAGAACTTGTACTGGAACAGCAGCAGATAAATCGCTCCGCAGGTAACGCAGCTGTCTGCGAAATTGAATACTGCACCGAAGAAAGTCTGCGGATGGTCCATCCACGGAAGCTTATAATCAAACAGCGGGAAATAGAACATATCCACTACCCTTCCGAACAGGAACGGGAACGGAGCACCCGGCATGGTCACTTCCGGCCATATCAGTCCGTAGAAGAAGCAGTCGATGATATTGCCAAAGGCTCCTGCAGTAATCAATGTCAGTCCGACAAGCACACCCGTAGGAGTATCCTTTCTACGCGACAGACCTTTTATCCACCAACAGAGAGCTCCGAAAAGCACGATTCTGAATAAGGAGAGCAGAGCCTTGCCCCAGAAGCCTCCGAACGCCATACCGAACGCCATGCCCTCGTTAAGAACGAAATGGAGCTTGAACCAATCCCCTATAACATCAATGGTCTCGCCAAGACTCATGTTGGTCTTGACGAGTACCTTGATAATCTGATCGATAACTACCAGGACTGCGCCCAGTATAAGAAGTTTTGTTCCTTTTGAGATCTTCATGAAGGACTATTTGTTCTTGTTCATCATCTCCTTAGCCTCAACGGTAAGGGTTGCATGCGGAACCAGACGAAGTCTTTCTTTCGGGATAAGCTTTCCTGTCATACGGCATACTCCGTAAGTCTTGTTCTCAATGCGGATAAGCGCAGCCTCAAGGTTCTGGATAAACTTGTACTGGCGCTGCGCAAGCGCACCTGCCTCCTCCTTTGAAAGAGTCATGGCGCCTTCCTCCATCACCTTGAAAGTAGGAGAAGTATCCTCGATGTCATTGCTTTCATCGTGAGTGATGATATTGCGCAAATGCTTATATTCCTTCTTTGCCTTCTCAAGCATTTCAATTATGATGGCCTTGAACTCCTGGAGTTCCTCATCACTGTAACGGACTTTCTCCGATACGTTCTTCATTTCTTCTGCCATAGTTATATAGTTTATTAGTTAATATTTCTGTTCATATTGCCACGTCGCTATGCTCCTCGCAATGACGTTATGCAACTGCAATTTACGTCTGTTCACCGCTGACTATCGTCTGGCAACTGCAATGCGGATAGCCCCTTCGTTCCACTCTACTTCAGGTGCATCCCCTGCCTCACAAAGCGGCGCAGCCTCGACTGAAAGCGCAAGGGTCTGCGAACCGACATACTCTGCAAAGTTTGCCAAAGATGCCATGATCTCATCATAAGCCTCACCGTCAGCATAAATCTTGACATCCACCTTGTCCGTCACCTCAAATCCGCTGCTCTTACGCAGGTTCTGGATACGGTTGATGAGCTCTCGAGCCACACCTTCCTGTCTGAGCGCCTCTGTAATAGTAACATCAAGAGCGATTGTCATCGAGCCTTCGGTTACCACGAGCCATCCCGGCATATCCTCAGACGAGATTTCATAGTCGCCCTTATTGAGGGTAACATCTCCGGAAGGAAGACTTAAGACATAACCCGTGCCAGAGTTCTCCGAAGCCTGGATTGCAGTGATCACATCCTGACTCAAAGTTCCGAAAGCGGCTGCGATCTCCTTCATCTGCTTGCCGTATATCTTACCGAGTGTCTTGAAGTTCGGCTTGATCTTCTTGGTGATAAGTCCTGTGGTATCGGAGATGAACTCTGCCTCCTTGACATTGACCTCATTCAGGATAAGATCCTTGACTGCTTCGAGCTGCTCCTTCACATGAGCGTCGATAACCGGAATGATGATCTTTGAAAGCGGCTTGCGCACATTGATTTCAGCCTTGCGGCGAAGTGCAAGAACCATTGAAGTAGCCCTCTGTGCAAGTGCCATTCTTTCTTCAAGATCCTTGTCAACGACAGTCTCATCATATGCAGGCATTGCCACATAGTGAACTGACTCAGACTCGCCCTCGACAAGGTCAAGATAGAGTCTGTCCATGAAGAATGGAGCAATCGGTGCAGCAAGCTTTGCAACTGCAACAAGTATCTGATAGAGGGTCTGGTATGCAGAGAGTTTATCTGTATCCATTGTACCGCCCCAGAATCTCTTTCTGCCAAGACGTACATACCAGTTGCTGACATGGTCACATACAAAATCCTGGATAAGACGTCCTGCCGTAGTGATGTCATAATCCTCGTATGCAGCAGTAACATCCTTGACGAGAGTATTAAGGAGTGAAATCACCCACCTGTCAATCTCCGGACGCTCTGACATCGGAACGGCCTCTGCTTTAGGGTCGAAGTTGTCGATATTAGCATAGAGTGCGAAGAAAGAATATGTATTGTAAAGTGTTCCGAAGAATTTGCGGCGTACCTCGTCAACTCCCGCAGAGTCGAAACGGAGGTTGTCCCAAGGCTGTGAGTTGGTAAGCATGTACCATCTTACAGCATCTGCGCCGTATGTATCGAGTGCCCAGAAAGGATCCACGGCATTGCCAAGACGCTTACTCATCTTATTGCCGTCCTTGTCAAGCACAAGACCGTTGGAAATAACTCTCTTGAATGCGCACTTGTCGCTTACCATTGTGTTGATTGCATGAAGTGTATAGAACCATCCGCGTGTCTGGTCAACGCCTTCTGCGATAAAGTCTGCTGTGCAGCCGAACTTCTCAGAATCGATATTACGGAGGCCCTCCTGTGCATACGGCATCGCACCGGAGTCGAACCATACGTCGATAAGGTCGAGCTCGCGGACCATCTTCTTTCCGCTGTCTGACACAAGGAAGATATTATCCACATATGGCCTGTGGATATCGATCTTGTCGTAATTTTCCTTTGACATATCTGCCGGGTCGAAGCCCTTGGCCGCGAATGGATTTTCTGTCATGAACCCTGCAGCGACAGCCTTGTCGATCTCAGCATAGAGCTCTGCAATAGAACCGATGCACTTTGCTTCCTTTCCGTCCTCTGTCTGCCAGATTGGAAGCGGTGTGCCCCAATAGCGGCTGCGTGAAAGGTTCCAGTCCTGGATATTCTCAAGCCATTTTCCGAAACGGCCGGTACCTGTCGACTCCGGTTTCCATGTAATCTGGTCATTAAGTTCCATCATTCTCTCGCGTACTGCAGTGGTCCTGATGAACCATGAGTTGAGAGGATAATAGAGAACCGGCTTGTCGGTACGCCAGCAGTGCGGATAGTTATGTGTATGCTTCTCTATACGGAATGCCTTGTTCTGCTGCTTGAGCATCACGCAGATGTCAACATCAAGTGTTGGAGCATCCTCACCCAGAGAAGCGTCGTATGCATTCTTCACATAACGGCCTGCCCACTCTGCATATTCCGGTGACATGTTTGCCGCTGCATATTCAGGATCGAGGTCCTCTACGCAGAAGAAACGTCCGCGCAGATCCACCTGTGCCTGAAGGTCTCCGTTGCGGTCAACAACCTGAAGACCAGGTACACCTGCAAGACGAGCGACCTTGGCGTCGTCAGCACCGAACGTCGGCGCGATATGAACGATACCAGTACCGTCTTCTGTGGTCACATAGTCACCAGGAATAACCTTGAACGCGCCCTCGCCCGGATTGAACCATGGGATGAGCTGCTCATAGCTGATGCCTGTCAGTTCACTGCCCTTGAGTACGCCGTCAAGAACCTTGAAAGGCACAAGCTTGTCACCTGCCTTATAGTCCTCGAATGCAACATCGGCAGCCTTTGGATTGAAATGAGCGTTCACAAGAGCCTGAGCAACGACATAAAGCGCCGGCTGGCCTGTATATGGATTGAATGAAAGTACTCTTACATAGTCGATGTTAGGACCTACGCAAAGCGCTGTATTTGAAGGGAGAGTCCATGGAGTAGTCGTCCATGCCAGGAAGTATGGCTGTACGCCCTCGGAATAAAGGAACTCCGACTTCTGGTCACGGATCACCTTGAACTGAGCCACTGCTGTCGTATCCTTCACATCGCGGTAGCATCCAGGCTGGTTAAGCTCATGCGTACTCAGACCGGTTCCCGCCGCAGGTGAATATGGTTGGATAGACTTTCCCTTGTAGAGAAGGCCCTTGTCATAAATCTTCTTGAGTAGATACCAGAGGGTCTCGATGTAGCGGTTGTCGTAAGTGATATACGGATCGTTCATATCCACCCAATATCCCACTCTCTCGGTCATGTTCACCCACTCGGCAGTGTATTTCATGACCTCCTTGCGACAAGCGTCGTTATATTCCTCTACTGTGATCTTCGTACCGATATCCTCCTTGGTGATACCGAGCATCTTTTCGACACCAAGTTCCACAGGAAGTCCGTGGGTATCCCAACCGGCACGACGGTTCACCTTGTATCCGCTCTGGGTCTTGTAACGGCAGATGGCATCCTTGATCGAACGGGCCATCACATGGTGGATGCCCGGCATACCGTTAGCTGAAGGCGGTCCCTCGAAGAAAATGAACTCCGGAGCACCTTCTCTCAATTCAAGCGACTTCTCGAACGCACGGTTCTTCTTCCATCTGTCAAGCACCTCGTTGCCAGCAGCAACCAGATCAAGACCTTTATATTCCTTAAATGCCATATTTATGAAAATAATTATCTACTTTTGCACTACGGGATAAGTCCCGAGATTTTCAATCCGCAAATATACACATTTTTAAGGAACTATGAACACAGTAGACATCATTCTTCTGATATGCTTTATCCCTGCACTGATAAGTGGCATAAGAAAAGGATTTGTCGGACAAATAATTACAATCATCTCCATCATCGCGAGCATCTGGATATCATTTGAATTCGCAACAATGGTCGGCGAGTGGCTCGGTCAGTATATCGAAACAGAGAAGGAATTACTGAACATAATTGCATTTACAATTATCCTCGTGGGAGTTTCCATTGCATTTGGACTATGCAGAAAACTGATTGAAGGTCTGATAAACTTACTTAAAATCGGATGGGTAAACAGACTGCTTGGAGGCGCATTCTCGTTGATTACCTCAACTCTTGTCATCGGACTTATCATTATCGCATTCGAAGATTTCAACGAAACATTCCAAATCGTCAGCAAGGAATACCTTGAAGAATCTATCCTCTACTCTCCAATCAAGTACATCGCCCAAGTTGCGGTATTCCCATACCTGAAAGGCATTTTCGCATAATACGACACATGGAAAGAATCATACTTATAGAAACCTCTACATCGCTCTGCTCAGTCGCTCTCGCCGAAGACGGTGTCATTACCTCATACCGTGAAAGTTCAGCGCCAAAGGCCCACGCGTCACTGACAGCAGTCTTCGTTCAGGAAGTCCTGTCCGAAAGAGGCATTGCACTTGCTGACTGCGATGCGGTATGTGTCAGCAAAGGTCCGGGATCATATACCGGCCTGCGCGTGGGCGTCTCCACCGCCAAGGGACTTTGCTTCGGATCCGGCAAGCCGCTTCTGGCAGTTGGCACGCTCGACACCCTCGTCGCACAGGCCGAAGGCGAATACAAGTACATCATCCCTATGATTGATGCACGCCGCATGGAAGTCTATTCCGCGGTGTTTGAGATTGCCACGTCCCCTGCGGGGACTCGCAATGACGCGAAACAAATCACGAACGGACAGAACGTCATTGCGAGCGGACAGAACGTCATTGCGAGGAGAGAATCGACGTGGCAATCTCAAATCACTAAAACCGCACCGGTCATCGTCGACGAAAACAGCTTTGCAGAGTACCTCGACCAGGGTCCATGCCTGTTCATCGGAGACGGAGCCGGCAAATGTGCGGATGTCATCAAGCATCCGAACGCACACTTCTTCCAGTGCAACCCCAAGGCATCCGCAATGCTCTCCCCTGCCATGGATGCATTAAACGAAAAACGATTCGAAGACGTAGCGTACTTCGAACCGTTCTATCTCAAGGAATTTGTCGCAACAGTCAGCAAGAAGAAGCTCTTCTGATGCGCGCACTCAAATACTGCCTTGAACCTGTATAAAAATAAGATTAGGCACGCGCAGACCTGGTACACCCTAGCAAGACTATCACACTAACAATCAATACATTACAAAATCAAACTGTCGCTACTCTCCGTTTCAACAAGAGGAGTAGCGACAGCAATAAGACGCCAACCCATTAATAGCCAACGCGTTAGACCATCATTATCGTAGCCGGTCTACAAAAAACAATGCCATACTAAGTTTCTGCAGTACGGGACAAGTAGTCCGCAAAATCACGGCAAATCACGGACGCCCCGTGCATTTTAAGACACCTTATCCGCATTTTAGGTCATTTTCGCGGATGTGTGTTGTGAATTGCTTTCATTTACGTATCTTTGATACCGCTGACAACAACGGAATATGACTATTGCGTTAGTCGTGGTATGTTGTGAATTGCTTTCATTTACGTATCTTTGATACCGCTGACAACAACGTATCGCCGTATATCCAAGCACCAACAAGGTTGTGAATTGCTTTCATTTACGTATCTTTGATACCGCTGACAACAACGAAAATTCAACACATCGTTACTTGCATTTGTTGTGAATTGCTTTCATTTACGTATCTTTGATACCGCTGACAACAACGAGAAGCGCGAGCTTACCGCTGAAGAAAGAGTTGTGAATTGCTTTCATTTACGTATCTTTGATACCGCTGACAACAACCAATGATGCGTGCAAATGCTTATCCGGGAAGTTGTGAATTGCTTTCATTTACGTATCTTTGATACCGCTGACAACAACATGCTCCGTAACACGTATGTTATCAATCAGGTTGTGAATTGCTTTCATTTACGTATCTTTGATACCGCTGACAACAACCCAGGCCAACAAAAGCTGTCAATGAATCGCGTTGTGAATTGCTTTCATTTACGTATCTTTGATACCGCTGACAACAACCAATTTTCAGGGCAAAAAGCCTCAATTTGAGTTGTGAATTGCTTTCATTTACGTATCTTTGATACCGCTGACAACAACCCGGCCTATTTGCCTCGACAGTCCAGCTAGTTGTGAATTGCTTTCATTTACGTATCTTTGATACCGCTGACAACAACAGAAGCTCGCCGATATCGCACGTCGATACGGTTGTGAATTGCTTTCATTTACGTATCTTTGATACCGCTGACAACAACCTAACGGCCATGTACTGCGTGCCGTGGCCAGTTGTGAATTGCTTTCATTTACGTATCTTTGATACCGCTGACAACAACCGGATATCAAGAACATATTAATACACAATAAGTTATACCACGTTGTCAGAAAACAAAAAATCCGGCCATTTCGCCGGATTTTATTGTATAAAGATATATAAAACTGATTCTAAAACAATTCCAACTGCGTATATTCCGTAGGCGCTTTCCTCTCCTTCTTCTCTGTAAAGAGTTCCATCGAACCGAATTGTTTATCAGTTATTGAAAGTATTCCTACCTGCCCACGTGGCGGAAGATGGGATTTCACCCTCTTGATATGAACCTCTGCATTCTCTGCACTCGGACAATGCCTCATATATATCGAGAACTGAAACATTATGAAACCATCTGAAATCAACTGCTTGCGGAACTCCGCAGCCGCCTTCCTCTCTTTCTTTGTATCTGTCGGAAGGTCAAAGAAAACGAGTACCCACATGATTCTATATTCGCTGAAGCGATCCATTACATATCCGGATATAACAGCCTCCTGCTCTCGCCTCTGAAGCATTTTACCAATGAAGAAGTCGTATAGGACACCGCAACCATCAGCGGACTTCTTTTTCCACCTATCTGCACCTCGACCACTGGTATATTCAACAATTTAATTTTGACCGCTGTCGAGATTTCAGCATCCGGACATTCTTCTAGTATATCATACACAACCTTATCGATATATGGACGGTACGGCTCCATAATATCGTCTGCCAGACAATAAGCATTGTATCGGTTATGATGATGAATACCCAATGTAGGCAGAAGACCACTTGCAACCAGTGCACGGGCTACTATCGCCCTTAATATCGCATATCCATAGTTCAGCAAGGCATTTGCTCCTCCACCCTCATGGTCTCTCACAAAATACGGATTGGAAGGAAAAACAGTCTTCCAATAATATACCGCAGCCCTCGCCTCCATATTATCCGTATCTCCGCTTTTAACTGAATCCGCCCACTTCATCATATTCTTGTGGTCCTCGCCAGTAGTGTAACGAAGCATCGCCGCCTGATTGCGTATCTTCGCTTCTATGGTCTGCTGCCACAACTGTTTCTTCAACGGGAGCGACGCATCCAATTGGAGACGAAACCTCTCGTTTTGAACAGAGTTGCCAGCCAACGGCAGGAAAAGCCCTGTCGGCAGCTGGCGGGAATCGCATGTTATCACAGCACAATTGTTATCAAGCAGTTCGGCCAAAAGAGCCTGTGTGACAGTTATCTGCTTATGGTCCAGAATTATCACCCCTAAATCCTCAATAGGAACTGTTCTTGTCAAATCCTTCTCATCTCTTTCTTCCCCATCCGTCTGCGGCAATCTGACCACAAGTTGCTTCAACTTGAGCGACAGATACGCAGGATTGCCGAAATACAATGTGCGTTTGATCATAATATATATTTAACATGGGTACAAAATGTACCCTGGTTAGTATCTAGGGACAAAATGTCCCCAGGAAGATTCTTCAGTCACATATTTATTCCCCAACCTTTACAATTTCTCCAATATGGTTGATGCGTACTTTTACTATACTATTTAGACCATTTGCATTACGAATCCTCTTCCATGTTATATCTCGAAGATCATTAGACACATTATCTACCTTTGTCTCTAAGTGATGTCTAAACCAATAGTCCTTGGAACCCATTTTCTGCACCCTAAACAAATTAGGACTTATCCTCGCATAATTCTCCGGATCCATCAGTTCGATTTCATTCGGATCGAAACCTGTCGCAGGATTTGGAAACACAAAATACTCATTCTGCTTCATTGTAAAGAGGAACTTCCACCCATCCGCCTTCTTATAATCATAATCTATAACAGGCATACCAATATTCACTCTAGTCACAGCTTCGTAAAAAGACACGACCTGTTCCTGCAGATTACCGTTCGAATCCTGATATATAGCAACATGATGATTATTACCTGTGCTCACATAGTCTGTCGGAACATATTCTCCAGCAGCATCCGTCATCAACCGACCCGCATTATCCCTTTTGTAATGAAGGGGCACAACAGTACTCTTGCCAGTTATAGTAACCCGCTTGATAGCAATCCCCTTTTCTCTATTCAGCCATATAGGATTTTCATCAAGGTTAGAAAAGGCTTTCTGAGCATCACCACCGAACTCATCCAATCTCGCCTGAAGGACCCTTCGAACACCAACATCTATGACCTTTGACAAATTCAACGCAGGCGTAATTGCTTCGCGCTTTGTATATACAGACTCACCATTTAGGATGATTTTTCCATAAACCGTCTCCATATGCAATTGTCCTCTTGGGGTCAACTGTATACTCTTCTGTATACTGCCCTTCTTCTTCGTCTTGTTGGCACTACGGGTTACTACTTTTCCTTTGGTCCTGACTGATACAAGTATATTCTCTATCTGCCTTTTAGCTTCTGTCCTGAATTTATCCAAAGGCATTGGTGCTATAAATCTTAACTTACCTTTTGGATCACGGTACATCTTATTGCTTTCAATATATCGTACAACTGCACTTCGCTCCTCCTGTGGAAGATCATATAGCTCAAAAAGGCTTAGGTCTATATATTCCTCGTCGTTCATTCCTCGAGGAATCCGGGCATTGAGATTATTCAGATACTGTATATAGCATCTTTGAGTAAACGCAATCGTCAACGCATCCACTGCATGATGTCTATGATCATTTCTCTTTGTCCAGTCCTTTATTTTATATATCCTTCTGCCATCCTTATCAAGAGTGACCTCGGTCATTCCCATGATGTCATATTTATCCCAGTTCAGTTCCTTCATCACATCAACCAACTGCCAGTCCTCTCTCAACCGATCAGTTATCGCCCCACTTGTCGATACAACATCCTTAACCAAGTCTTCTAACATGCTCTTGGCAAGTTTAGCGATATATTGAGTTTCCCTCAAATCACGCTCAATAAATCCTTGAGGTATGTCAGCCTCCCTCATAAGAAGTTTATTTCGCTTGGCTTTGCTTATAAAACCTTTCTGAAATAATTTTTCTACCTTTCCAAGATATTTTTCGATGCCTTCTTCACCATATTTTCGTTCTACAAAATCGTAGGCTGTTGAGTTTGACTTCTCTATATTGGTCTGCCTTGCCTCAAGAGTCTTGTTTGAAAAAGAATCATCAAACAACTTAGCCTGAGGTATAATATGTTCTATGTCAAAATCTTTACTAAATAGTTTCTCTTGAGAAACATAAGTGTTCGAATACAATGTATGAAATCCGTTGCTCTCCAATTCCCGATATAGTTTATATCGTATCACATCGTTACGAGAAGGGTTAGTCAAGCCAAATTCTTCCACCAGAATCTTTCTTATCTTTTCATGGTCGGCAGAAGACTTGCTGATTGATTCAGACATTTCTTTGCGTTCCTTTGCACTCTTCTTCAGTTCTCTAGCCAACTCGATCCTGATTTCATCAGGTTTTCCATAGGTCGCAATTATTTCATTCACGACATTAACCATCTGATTGAGAATCTTTTCAACAACAGGATTTCTTAAACTATTCTTTGGTATTGACTCCAAGTAATCCTTATAAACCTTTCTCTCCAACTCTTCCTTTGTTAACGACTTTGCAGAATGTCTGTATCCCGCATATGCGCATGCCAGACTATACTCATTACCACCCCTCATAAAAGGCAGAATCTTACGCATTGCTTTTGTTGAGAGGCGTGCATAATCTGACGGATACGTAACTGACGCAAGAATTTTCGCCGAGCCGTCGTCCATGCCTGTCAGTTCCTTTATCTTGGCGATGAGAGTGGCATTGCCGGACACGGACTTATCTCCTTCAAAAGAATATAATAGATGCCACAGCCTATACATCGGCTGACGCTGAAACTCAACATCGTCGGTCAACGATGAATCAAAACAAAGATATTCTGTCTTATAACCTAATCCAGAAAATACTTCTTTCACGCATTCCAACATTTCCGAAGCGGGCATTTTTGAAAAGTCACCTTCATGTCCTGTTGTTTCAAGAATCTTTAAATATGCCTTGAACATGGCTGCCTGCGTATTATTGCCCTCAACCTCCTTATAGTTCAATTCATATCCCCTAGCTTTCTTGCCGTAGAGTATAGTCAAGCACTCTTTTGCAGACAGTTTCCCTTTTATATTCAATTCCGCAAACAATCGTTCCTTTGAATCCTGATCCAGATACACTCCGTTTACCTTCAAATTATTGAGAATCTGCCATATCTTGAATTCCTGAAATAAAGGAGAAGATATCGGACTGACTTTCAATCCAAAAGTTTTCTTCTTGACTTTACCATCTATCTCCACATTTATCGTCCAATTCTCAAACTCACATAGACCGACAAGGCCTTTCTGACTGCGCAAAGGTCTCTGATAAAAAATGACTATATCCTTTATGTGTTTCTTCAACTCGTTTGTCAGTTCCGGATGATAACCTGTCTGAACCGACCATATTCTGTCAAACTCATCAATATAATCTTGTCTGAAAAATACCTGATTCTTCAAGCTATGATGGGGATTAGCCTCTAACTGCTGCCATTGCCACTGTCCAACTGTGAGATTTTTGAAATACAGTTCCTTGCTACGGTCACTTATACTACCCAAATAACCTGAAGATGTTTTTATATGGTCGCACACTTCCTGTAAAACAACAGCAAGGCATTCAAGATTTATCTGACCACGAACTGCATCACTTCTCCACTTATAATTCTCAATCTTGAGTTCCTTACCCTTGAACTCTCTTTTTATACCGACAATTTTAAATGGAACCTGACAAATCTTCCATATCTGCCCCTTACTTTTGCCCTTCAAAGACGATTTTAAGTCATCAGACAATAGAGCAGGATAGAACTGTTTCTGGGTATCCCAAATTTTATTCAATTCTCCTTCCAGATCCGACCTGTAAAAATCCGGAATCTGAAATTTACCTTCTAGCATTCTATGATATACATACTCTCCGGGAGTTATGCCATCTCTATTTATAATTTTGGCTATTGACAACCCTTCTACTACACTACCATCTTCGCATCCATTTGCTTTTCTACTGCTCTTATATCCACGTTTCTTATTAATATTGAGCAACACTCTTGCGAATTCTTCCAATGTAATCTCTTCTGTTGCAGCCTTTGACCGAAGTCTTAAGGTCTGAAAAGTTGAATAATTGCCATGTTCATTCAGTAATGTCTGGTCATCAATCCACCCCTCCGACTTCAACAAATCCACAAGAACCTTTCTGCGTAATTTATATCTTTGGAGATTACGTCTCATACTTCTTGACTTAGTACGAGCAGCATTTGGAGATACTGATTTTCCCCTACAAAACTCATCTGCCACACTACCCTTAATCTCCTGTCCCTC
This sequence comes from Candidatus Cryptobacteroides sp., assembly GCA_045127685.1. Lineage (GTDB taxonomy): Bacteria > Bacteroidota > Bacteroidia > Bacteroidales > UBA932 > Cryptobacteroides. The sequence continues at coordinate 9,295 of JBGVQP010000011.1, read as the reverse complement.
CCCATTTGTAAAGGTATCGTAATGAATCACTCTTACTCCCAACTTGGTTATGGAAGATTTCTCCGCCTTGGTTTCAGCTTCATTCACCAATGCCCATCCTATGGAAGATGTTCCCAAATCAAGTCCTAATATCTTTTTCATAATTCAGCAATTACATGTTTCTCAAATTCTTTCCATATGTGGCAGCCTCTTCCAGAAGTTTCATATCCTCATCATCCGCTAATCGAGCTTCATAAACTTTCCTTCTACTATTGAAACGTTCATAAATTTCTTTGACCTTCTCTTCCATCTCAGCATTTGTAACACTTCCTTTGTCCGCTAAAATATCTTTACCATGCAAGGTCAATATGGCATCTACATTTCTCTTCCAAAATTCCAAAGTAAGGTCACGTTTTTCCTTTACATGCAGTTCTGCAGTCTCCAGGAATATAACAGTAAGCCTGTTCAAAGTATCGATCTCTTCTTCTGTCAAATAATTTTTGGCAACAATGATATCCTGTTTACGTACTCTGGCTCCCTTCCATGAAGTCAATCCCATGTTCGGTTTATCCTCATCAGCTCTATTCAATACTATTTCGGCTGCCGTACTATGGGTGACTGCAAAAAGTAACTTATTCTGAGTTTCTGCATAAAACATCTGCGTCGCTTTTTCTTGAGCCTCATAATCACTACTTAGAGCAAACAGTTCACGCAATTTCTGATAGAAACGTTTCTCCGATGCTCGAATATCCCTTATGCGGGCCAAAAGTTCATCAAAATAATCCGGGCGGCCATCTGGATTCTTCAATCGTTCATCATCAATAATAAATCCCTTGACGAGGTATTCGGAAAGATGCCGGGTCGCCCACTGTCGGAACTGCACTCCTCTTACACTATGGACACGATAGCCAACTGCAAGAATCATTTCCAGCGAGTAGAAGGTTACATTGTAATTTTTCCCATCGTCTGCAGTTGTCAAAAAATCTTTGACAACTGAGTCACCATCTAACTCGCAGTCATTCAATATATTAATCACATGTCTGCTAATAGATTGCTTGGAGGTCCCAAAAAGTTCGGCTATACTTTTCTGATTCATCCAGACCTTTCCGTCTTTTGCAAACAACGCAACAGATGCCTTACCATCCAATGTCTTATAAATAATGATGTTTCTCTGCTCTTCAATAAGATTTTTCATCCTTCCCTGTTTTTATTAGACAAAGCTACTGTCCTGTTGTGCCAAAGCGATGCACATTATTATATAATAACAGCAATCGCATGTAAATTTAGGAATATTATTGCTTTTGTCAAAAGAAGGAGTAACTTTGCAGATGAAAGCAATTCACAATAAGGATTATTCCGTTGTGAAAACATTTAAGGCGGGACTCATTCGAGCCTCGCCTTCTGTTTTGTATATGTGCAGACCTTTGTCGGCCTATTTCTGAGCGAATTACTATTTCAGCAGTTTGCGGAGCAACTTCTTCAGGGAAGCCTCGTCAACAACTTTGCCGTCAACGAGTTCGCCGTCTGAGATGACGAACATCGACGGAAGCATCTGGATATTGTATGATGCAGCGTATGGAGAGGCTGCCGCACGAGAGTCACATACTGAAATCCACGGGTGAACCTGCTGCTTTACGGTCTGAGCCCAGAGGATCTTGTCTGCATCGAGAGAAACCTGATAGATTTCCAGACCCTTGGCATGAAATTCCTCATACAGGGATTTGAACACATCTGCATTGAAAAGTTTCTGATCAAGGTTGGTTGCCGTCCAGAAATGAACGATTACCACCTTGGCATCTACCTCGGAGAGTTTACGTTTCTGACCGTTGATATCCGGAAGTTCTATATCGGGATAGCCGATCGGCTGCGCAGAATTTATCAGACTTTCCATTTCAAGAAGTCCCAGCCTGCGCTCTGCCTCCTTGCGAAGTGCCTTCACATAGCGAGAGTCCGGATATGAAAGAGCCAGAGAATCTGCCATATTCCTGAAATGAATGGCATCAGTCTGCTGGGCAAAGACCGGAAGATTCACACCCAGAGTCTGATAAAGGACCGGAACCACTGTCATTGAACGGCTGTTCTCCATAAGGTACTTCACCCTGCAGCGATAATAACGAACATACTCCTGTGCAAGTTCCTGACGCATAGCCACTGCTTCGGCAGCGTCCGCCGCATTTTCGATATCATACGACATCTGTGTCATCTTCTTGATTGCCGCAGCATACTCCTGCTCGACCAGGGCAAGTTTAGCCGACTCTTCAGAGCCCTCGACAGTGTAGTTTCCAAGCGTATCTGAAACGACTGAGACCTTGTCACCTCCCTGCAAGAGCAAAGACACGATTCTTTTGCCTCCACGGTAAAGATACACAAACTCGATCTGGCCCTTGTCGAGTTCAACCTTGTAAGACATCTTTCCCGAGTCGTCCAGCTTCACCGTATCAAGTACGTCAAAAGTATTGACATTCAACATCTTGACAACAACCTCCGAAGACCGGGCATCACTGATGACAGCGTCGATTCTGGCCGTACGGCTACAAGATGCCACGAAAAGCACTGCTACTGCCAATGCCAATACCTTACTGAATCTTGACATATTCATCATAAATTGCGGAAGCTATCTGAGCAAACTCCTCAGATGAAAGTTCCAGTTTAGCTTTTCTGAAATCCATATCTGCTTCGCTCTGAAGCGGTACCAGATGGATATGTGTATGAGGCACCTCCATTCCGAGCACTGCCACTCCAACCCTCATGCATGGCACGGCAGCCTTAACAGCCTGAGCCACTTTACGGGCGAATGCACAGAGTCCCATATAGGTTTTCTCATCAAGGTTGAAGATGTAGTCTTCCTCAACATTCTTCGGAATCACGAGAGTGTGACCCTTTGCCATAGGGGCGATGTCCAGGAACGCATAGAACTCGTCGTTCTCTGCAACCTTATATGACGGAATATCACCCTTGGCTATCTTTGTAAAAATTGTCGGCATATGCTATATTATTATAAGATTGCCACGTCGCCACTCGCAATGACGTGGTGCGCTACAATGTGATGTCAAGAATTTCGAACTTGATAACGCCGGCAGGTACCTTTGCCTCCACAACATCACCTACGCAGTGTCCCATAAGAGCCTGTCCGATAGGAGTCTTAGCAGCAAGTTTTCCTGCCATGAAATCCGCCTCCTGCTCACTTACAAGTGTGAAGTTCATGATCTGGTTGGTGTTCAGATTCTTAACCTTCACCTTATTCAGCATCTGAACCTTGTCTGTACCGATCTGTGACTCGTCGATAACACGTGCATTAGCTACAAGATTCTGAAGCTTTGCAATCTGAAGTTCAAGAAGTCCCTGCGCCTCACGGGCCGCCTCATACTCTGCATTTTCCGACAGGTCACCCTTATCCCTTGCCTCTGCGATCGCAGCAGAGATAACCGGACGCTGGGCAATAGCCTCTGCCAGTTCCTTCTTAAGTTTGTCAAGACCCTCCTGGGTCATGTATGAAAGTGCCATAATTATTTGATTTTAATTTAATATTTCGGTTTCATGATTTCCGAATAGACTATAAGTTTCTTCGGATCTATCTTTTTTTTCTTAACGGGTTTATCTTCTGCGGTTGCCTGCACTGTCGGAGCCGGCTCTACAGGTCTGGCAATGACAGATTCCCCTTCCAGATGCTCCACATGAGCAGCCACCGGCCGTCTGACCAGACTCTGATACTCCGGTCTTTTCGGTACAGAATCATCCTTCATCATATCTGAAGCTGCATCCGGACGATGCGGGACATCCGGAACACCCTTTGCCGCCGCATTATCCAAGGCTTTGCCTATGAGTTTGAATACCACCGGCAAAAGCACTATCAGAAGAGTAATTATCGTTTCCATGTATCCCTGTCTAATGTCAACTGGTTGCGCAGAGCATCAAGAGAATCAAACTTAATCTCGTCCCTTATCTTCTCTACAAAAGTAACCTTGATGTCAAGACCATATATATCCTCGTCAAAATCAAAGATATGCGTTTCTATGGTCCTGTGATTTGAAGAAGACACCGTGGGTCTGCAACCTACATTGCACATTCCGTAAAAATGTCTTCCTAATGTCTCAACCTTCACAAAATACACCCCGTTACCAGGTACAAGTTTGAGAGGCTCATACATCTGCATATTCGCAGTAGGAAAGCCTATCGTCCTGCCTAGTCGGTTTCCAGCCACCACGACGCCATGAAGGGTATAATCATACCCAAGCATAGCAGAAGCAGCCTTGACATCGCCCTCCTCAAGCCTTTCACGAATCTTGGTGGAACTTACGGCATAACCATGCTCCGAAGGTACCATCTGCGTCCTGATGACCTCAAGTCCGAGGTCAATGGCCACTTCCGCTACCTGATCCGCTCCATCGGCATCGCATCCCATCCGGTTATCATAACCGACCAGGATAGCCTTCGCACCGAATCTGTCCATGAGTTCACGCAGATACTCCCGCGTTGTCATACGACTGAAATCCTTTGTAAAAGGCATCACTTCAACTCTGTCAACACCCATACCGAGAAGAAGGTCTTTCTTCTCGCCAAGTGAAGTAAGAAGCCTCAGCGAGCGCGCCTCTTTTTGCAGCACATTGCGGGGATGTGGCCAGAAAGTAACGACCATGCTTTCATCCCCACATGCTGCAGCAGCCCTGACGAGCTGCTCTATTACCAGACGGTGTCCGATATGGACACCGTCGAAAAATCCGGTTGCTACAACCATCTTACAAGTTCAAAATCCTGACGGTGTGGAAGTTTTGAGTTCTTTGCATAGATACGTCCGGCCACCTGGTAGAGACCTGAGCGGTCTGGATTGATGGTAGCCGCATACTTTGCAACGCCATCTACTGATTCTACCGGAGTGAAGTCGTATCTCTCCTGGATATGGAGACGGCCCTTCTTGTCAGTTGTGGCGAAGAGGATCTCTACACCAATCTCGTCTGCATTGAGGTCGCCGATATTGAGGACAACCTCTGCATTGAATGCATTTCCGAGGGCAACATCGCTGTTCACGTTGTCCGGAGCAGTAACAGAAACCACCTCTACATTCTTCCACTCGCGACGGAGTCTCTTCTTCCATGCTGCGATCTCGCGAGCCTCTGCGAAGTCATCTGCAACGATGCCGTCAACGCGTGCAGCCTGCGGAACATAGTACTGGTTGATATAGTCTGTGAGCATACGGTTGGTTGTGAAGTTGCAAGCTACCTGTGCCACGCAGTTCTTGATGATCTCGATCCAGTCTGCAGAACGTCCTGACGAAACGCTCTTGTTGTAGAATGTAGGAGCAATCTCGTTCTCGATGATGTTGTAGATTGTTGCCGCATCAAGTTCGTCCTGGTAGTTCTGGTCGTCGTAAGTTCTTTCCATTGGAAGAGCCCAGCCGGCACCTGGCTTGTAGCCCTCTACCCACCATCCGTCGAGTACGGAGAAGTGCATTACACCGTTCATGGCAGCCTTCTCTCCTGATGTACCTGAAGCCTCGAGAGGACGAGTAGGGTTGTTCATCCATACGTCAACACCCTGTACGAGGTACTTCGCTACGGTGATGTCATAGTTAGGAACGAATACGATCTTACCGATGAAGCGTGGCTGCTTAGAGATTTCAACGATCATCTTGATAAGATCCTGACCTGCCTTGTCAGCAGGATGAGCCTTACCTGCGAAGAGGAACTGTACCGGCTGCTTAGGATCGTTCACGATCTCAGCAAGACGGTCGAGGTCACGGAAAAGAAGGTGTGCTCTCTTGTATGTTGCGAAACGGCGTGCAAATCCGATAGTAAGGACATCGTCACGGAGGGTCTCCTTGATGGTAACCACCTGCTTAGGAGAATAGTGGCTAGCTGCAGCAGGGTCAGAGAGTCTTCTCTTTACCTCATCGATGAGCTTCTTGCGGAGTGAAGTGCGGATGTTCCATACTTCCTCGTCTGAAACCTTGTAGATACCCTCGAAGCAAGATTTGTCATAGTGGTGAGTCTTGAATGCCTCGCCGAACACCTTTGCGTGAACTGCCTTCCACTCAGGTGCAGTCCATGTAGGATAGTGAACACCGTTAGTCACATAACTTACATGAAGCTCTTCTGGAAGATACGCCGGCCACATGTGTCCGAGGATGTCGCGGCTTACCTCTCCGTGGAGCCATGACACACCGTTGACCTCCTGTGATATATTTGCAGCAAGGATAGACATCGAGAACTTCTCATTCACATCAGCTCCGTTGTTCTTTCCAAGACCCATCATAGTCTCCCAGTCAATCTTCAGACGCTCAGGATAGTGTCCGATATACTTGCGGAGCATACCCTCATCGAATACGTCGTGACCTGCAGGAACAGGAGTATGAGTAGTGAAGAGCGATGAAGCGCGTACTACCTCGAGAGCTTCCTGGAACTCAAGGTTCTGCTCTGAAATGAGCTCACGGAGTCTTTCAAGACCGATGAAAGCAGCATGACCCTCGTTGCAGTGATAAACCTGCGGATCAAAGCCGAGCTTGCGGAGGGCACGGATACCGCCGACGCCAAGGAGGAGCTCCTGCTTGAGACGGTTCTCCCAATCACCACCATAAAGGTTGTAAGTGATTGACCTGTCCTCCGGAAGGTTCTCCGGAATATCTGTGTCAAGAAGGTAGAGTTCTGTACGACCTACATCCACCCTCCAAAGACGCGCATTGAGGTTACGTCCAGGGAATGCCACGCTGATAGACACCCAGTTGCCGTTCTCGTCACGTACTGGAGTTGCAGGGATCTTCATGAAGTCCTGGGCAACGTCCTCAGCCACCTGCTCGCCGTGAGCGGTAAGCTTCTGGTTGAAATATCCGAAACGGTAAAGAAGACCGACAGCGACAAGGTTGGTGTTCATGTCAGAAGTCTCCTTGATGTAGTCACCTGCGAGGATACCGAGACCGCCTGAATATATCTTGAGAGATGTATCAAGACCATACTCCATACAGAAGTATGCTACTGACGGACTTGTACGCTCTGCCTTGAGTGCCATATATGTATTGAACTCCTCCATTACAGCCTTAAGGTCTGCAAGGAACTTGGTATCCTTCTCAAGTTTCTGGTACCTCTTGAGGCTCACCATGTCAAGCATTGCGATCGGGTTCTGGTTAGAAGCCTCCCAAGCCTGCGGATCCACAGACGCGAAAAGGTTCTTTGCAGATTCGTTCCAGCACCACCAAAGGTTCTTGGAAAGTATTTCCAGGTCTTTAAGACTCTCTGGAAGATGACGCGACACGAACACGCTGTTCCATGTCGGCTGATTTACTTCAAATTTCTTGTATTGCATTTGTTTGTCACTTCTGGTTGCAGGATAGCTTTCTCCTGCAGATATTAATTTTTCTAATGATTTTGAATATGCTTCCTTATAATATACGATATTATTCTCCCAAAGAGCGATTTCCGATACTTCCTTCGCATTGTTCATGTACTTCTTCATCGAATCCTTGCGAAGTGCTGCAATCTCCTTGATTCTCTCAACTACACCCTCGACAACATCGTGGTAGTTGGAGTCGTTTCTATCGAGAACCGTGATACCCGGATGCTTCTTACCATAATACGTGCGTACCCAGAGACCGAATCCTGCAAGTGAAGTGGTCAGAGTAGGCACCCTGAACGCAAGACTCTCAAGCGGAGTATAGCCCCACGGTTCATAGTATGACGGGAACAAGGCAAGATCAAGACCTGAAAGAAGGTCATAGTACGGCATATTGAAGACACCGTCATTGCCGTTGAGATATGAAGGGATGAAATATACCTTCACCTTGTCCGAAACAGAGTTGACCAGCTGCACTGCCCTGAGTCTGTTCGTAACGCTGTCATACTCGGCATTCATCAGATAATGCGACGTATTGGTTACGTATGCAGAGCCGTTTCCTTCTATCTTGGCTACCAGCTGCCTGTCCGGTCCGTTATGTCCTGACGGAATCATGATGAATGCATGTACATCCTTTCCCTTGTAGTCAGAGTTATTGAGGGACGCGAGCGCATCAATGAACACATCGATACCCTTGTTCTTCCACTCATATCGGCCACCGATACCTACCAGGAGCGCATTATCAGTCACCTTTTCACCCGACATGGCCTGAGCGACCTCAATGAGTCTTGCCCTTGCACAAGCACGAAGTGCATCATACTCCTGGTCTGTGGCAGGTGTAAAGCTCGGTTCAAAGCCGTTCGGAGTCACAATGTCAACCGGCCTTGAAAGGAACTGGCGACACTCCTGAGCAGTCAGATCGCTGACTGTAGTGAACACATCACTATGCTGAGCTGCCTTCTTCTCAAGTGAATGTCTTGCAACAACATTGAAATGGCGGGCCTTCTCATCTGCATTATAACCAAGCAGGCCATCGTAAAGCGGCAGGTTGTTTCCTGCGATACATCTTCCGATTACAGTCGCATGAGTAGTAAATACCGTTGCAATAGGAGCGTTTACAGACTTCAGATAAAGAAGTCCCGTACCTGTCATCCACTCATGGAACTGAGCGACGACCTTGTCAGACGATTCGAGGTTGAAGTTATAGAAACTTTCGATTACACGTCCGGCTGCATATCCGAAGAGTGCAGACTCACGGTAATCCCAGTTTCCTGTCAGGGAATCAACGCCGAAACGCTTCCAAAACTCTGTCAGAATTTCATTCTGGCGAGTCAGATACTGTTTGAAATCCACGAGAATGGCTGTAGGCTTGCCAGGTACATTCCAACGGCCGACACGCACTCTGATGCCTTCTGCCGCAGCCTGAGCCTTCCATGCTCTATATAGAGTAGGGTCTTCTATGAAGTCCGGGTTGCTCTCCTCATTCATCCATACATCAGGACCCACCATAATGTGGCGTCTGCTGTACTCACTCTTGAGGTAAAGCGACTTGGTGGCGATAACTGTATATATACCGCCGACTTTGTTGCAGACCTCCCAACTGACCTCAAACAGATAATCCGGTTTGATAAGTTCTGTTTTCATCGTCTAATTAACAAAATTATTTAGTACCCCGGCCAGAGTCGTGTGGCTCTGTCCGGGGATATTAGTTTCTGCGATAGATTTCTCGACCGAGCGAAGCGAGTGGAGAGATCTATTTCTTGGTAGTCTTTTTCGCTGCAGGTTTCTTTGCTGCCGGTTTCTTTGCTGCAGTCTTTGTCGCTGCCTTCTTTGCCGGAGCCTTTACCTGCTTTTGGGCTGCAAAGTTAACATCTGAAACGGAAATTGCATCATCAACACGCAAAATAAAATCACTAAGAACGTTCATATAGTTGATAAACGCCTCATATGGAGTATCATACGGGTTGAAATATTTATGCACAGCTCCGTCTGAGAA
>JBGVQP010000010.1:0-6088 GCA_045127685.1 Candidatus Cryptobacteroides sp. | reverse complement strand
TCCGTTATTATCCCCAAGCAGAAGTAGAGCATCTCCTGGTTTTATGTCATACTGTTTGCGTGCATCACGAGGAATTACGATTTGTCCTTTGTCACCCACCTTCACTACTCCGAAGATGTATTTACCGTCTTTTTCTTGCATGAAAGTTATATTAGTTGGAAATTTCCCACAAATATAACAAAACCTACATTAAATACAAGTACTAACAGAAAGTATTATATCATAACAAATTCCCTTAAAGACCGGAGTCATGAGGGGAATGGTTTTGTTAGAATCTCCGGTAGGTATATCAGATAAAAACGATTTTACCAGATAAAAGGGATTACCTTATACTTTACACGCTTCATATATTCCTTGTAGCCGTCCAGACCTTCTGAAAGGACTATCTCCTCATTCCAGATCCTCTTCGCAATTACGGGAATATATCCGAGCATGATCATGAATGATATCGGGGAACCGAGGACCAATGGCATAGATAGGAACATGATGACTGTTGTCATATACATCGGGTGACGGACTATGCCATATAACCCAGTATCGATGACCTTCTGTCCCTCCTGGACTTCGATGGTTCTGGAAAGATATTCGTTTTCTCTCAATACTTCCGCATATAATATGTACGACAGAATAAAGAGGGCAGCGGCTATCCAGACTGCCCAGTCCGGTAATATCCACCAATTCAATCTCCAGTTCAGTCCTGCAGTGACAAATGATATTATGAACAATAATCCGCTCAGTGCAACGACTGTTTTCTGAGCGCTTTCCTTTTCCTTGGCATTCAATCTCTTGCTGAGCAGGTCCGGACTCTTGACCAGCATCACAATTCCTGCAAGGAACATCGGTATAAACAGAATGCCCATCAGGAGCCATCCCTGCCAATAAGCAAATGATCCTGCAGGAAGAAACACCAGTAATCCTGTCAATATGATTCCGGCAAGAAATTTAATCAATGCTTGTGTCAATAAGTTTCTGTTCATATAGTATTCGTGTTATTCTGTCCGCCACTTCTTCCGGATGATCGATAAGAAGCTGGCCGTGATTCATTCCATTGAAGATTTCAATCTTTGTGTCTGGATGTATAGCCCTCAGATGCCTGATCTGCGGTTTAGCAACGAAGGATTCCTTTGTCCCGTACCAGAAGTGTATGTCCTTTCCTGAGATGCTTTCAAGTCTTGTTGTATAGACCGATGTATATCCGTCAAGAACAGCCTTGCTGCCTCCGAAAGGATACACTTTCCTGCACTCGTCAAGCAGGACATCGAAATAATGCGAATGAAAGACCCATCTCCAGAATTCTGTCCAGTGATAGCACGACCATACATTTGCACACTGGAGATATTTCAATGGTCCCACAAGCCAACGGGGAAGTGGCAGCAGGGGAGCAGCATCCATTATCGAATTGTCTATGGTGATTTCATTCCTCTCAAGAATCTGTGACAGGATTTTGCCTCCGAGTGAAAGGCCATAAGCAATGTCAAGCTTTCCTCCCAGATTGTCGTTGACATATCTGATGACCTGTGCAGCCTGATCATCCACTGATGTGAACTCGGTATGCCGGCCAAGCGTGAAACCATCGACCTGAGCCGCAATGATATGAAACCTATCTTCCAGCATGCTGATCAGAGGCAGGAAAATCTCGTATGAGACTCCCAGACCCGGGATCAGAAGCAGGGTTGGTGATCCGATATTGCCGAAGGTCTTAAAATCCATAGAGTTCTATAAATCCCGATTTATCTGCCGACATAAATGAACGCCCTTCTCTTCTGCAGAACAAGGGTGTTGTGTCCTTTCCGTTTGCCGATGCGATTCCGATCTACTGGTTCTTGAGCACACCACCGAAGCCTCCCATTGCGTGGCCCTTGAAATAAAAATCTACTGGAGAAGAGTATGCTCGACCGGAATCTTTACACCCATGACGATGAGTATGATACCGCCCATAAGTTCTGCAGTTGACTTATAGCGGGCTCCGAATATATTTCCGATATTGACACCAAGAATTGAAAAGAGTCCTGTAGTAATGCCGATAAGAAGCACAGACATCCAGATATCAACCTTGAGAAAGGCGAACGACACACCTATGGCCAAGGCATCGATGCTTGTTGCAACAGCCATTGCTAGCATCGTCTTGAATGAAAAATCCGGATCTATGTCTTCACAGTCCTTATCTCTGGATTCCTTGACCATTCCAAATCCGATTATTGCAAGAAGAGCAAAGGCAATCCAGTAATCAACACCGGTGACAAGATCTGAAAAATGAATTCCTACATAAAAGCCTATAAGAGGCATAAGAGCCTGAAAGCCGCCGAACCACAAACCTGCAGACAGCATGTGTTTCGGCTTCAATTTGCTAACAGACAAGCCTTTGCATATAGAAACAGCAAAGGCGTCCATTGAAACGCCTATTGCTATGATGAAAAGTTCTATAAATGTCATGGGAGATATTTGATATACAAGAATTTACAAAAAATACCAAAAATATTATGTAGGTTGTGCTTGAATTTATCGCAGAATTATTCTTTTGAAGAATCCGGCAAGTGACTTTATGAAATTGGTGTTTGCTGTGTGGTCCTTCGGGGTGATATAAGCAATGACATCTGAACAATTTGCTGTCAATCCCGTCTTTGATGCTTCCGCGAGGAAGGCCTTTGCATATGTATCATCAGGAAAATTCTGCTGGAAATCAATTGTGAATGTGTCTCCGACCGACATCATCTGCAGGCTGATTCCCTTTGTGCCGCTGCTGTATACATGTATAGACTCGATATATTTCTCCGCATCTCCCATATTCGCTTTTCCGGTGTAACTGCAGATGAATGAGTTTATCGGACGGGATGTGAAACTTGATACCGTTTCGACCTTCTTCTCGTAACTTCCGAGTGAATCCAGCATATCCGACATCATCTTCATTACGCTGGCACTGCAACGTGCAGAATCAGTCTCTTTCTGCTTGGCAATCAGTGACCTGAAATGCGTACCTAACTCTGTCATGTCCATTTCCTGCTCTGCAGTTCCATAAGGCAGATATATTGAGGAAACGCAGTTCCTGAAGGTGTTCGGAAGGCCGATGCTCTCCCTCCAGTCACAGCTCATGCTGCAAAGGATCTGTTCCGCAGCTTACGGATTTACCGCCTTGACACCCTTCTGCATCAGGATGGTCATCAATATCGCAGGAGTGCAATTGTTGGCCTTGCAGACTGTCATCACCTTATTGACATCGAAAGTCATCTCATATCTCCAGCTCATTCCGCCGGCATCCTCACCGTTCTGTACTTCCGGTATTGCAAATGCAGTTCTGTCAGCCACATAGACCTTTGCTTTGTCGAACTCAAGGTTACCGTCATTTACCGGATCTGCAGTCTCTCCAGGGAGCATTCCTTCTCCGACCAGTCTTACATCCGGAATCCTGACATTGTTATGAGGATACTTGAAGTTCAGATAGTAATACAGGAGTGTCTTGATAAAGAGCATGATGCCTCTTCCGTCACACATCGCGTGATGGAAAGAAATGAATATACTGTTCTTGTGGAAAGTGATATCCAGCAGATTTTTTGAAGTGGTACTTCCGCCAAGCTGACGCAGTTTCTTGACACGTGCCGGTGGAGGAGTGACAATGTTTTCACACAGATATACACTTCCGTCTATAGTCTTGAAACGACTTTTGAAATATGGGTATCTCCTGTATGCCAATCTTGCCGCACGCTGTATACAGCTGTGATTGACATCGCTCTTCATTCTTATCTCAAACACCTGGCTCTCAGTGCCTTCTTTGCGATATAGAAAGGTCTCACCGGCCCTGATCTTCATTCTGAATCTTCTGCTCATAGCCTGAAATATTATCCAGACAAATATATCTCATTTACTTATTGCAGATTCGGCATAATTTCCATTAGATTGGCCAGTTTTGCCGATTAAATCAGTTTTTAACAGTACAATCAGGACAGATTCCTTTCATTACGCAGTTGGTCTCTTCGATGGTGAATCCTTCCGGATGTGGAATGGAGGAGGTGTCAATGTCCTGCATATTCTGCAAATTTAACGGTTTCTGATAGTTTTCAATGCAGTGTGAATGAGTTTTATAGTAGGGAATGCTATGAATATGCTGATAGCAAGACTTAAAAGGGGATCTATCATATTCCATCCGGTCGTTGATATGATGATGCCTGAGATGACGACGCTGACTGATACGAGTGCGTCGGTTGCAGCATGAAGATATGCTGCCTTGATGTTGATGTCATCTCCCTGACCTTTCATCAGAAGCCAGGCTGTAAGTCCGTTTATAAAGATTGCGACAGATGAGACTGCTATGACTGCCGTTGCATTGATTTCCTGTGGATGGATGATCTTGTCGATGCTTTCATAGACTATCAAGGCTATTGCTCCAAGCAGAAGAAGTCCGTTTGCGAGAGTAATATATCTGGATACTGTCTGGTTTGTCTTATTTCCTGACCGATTCAGATAGATCGCAGCAAGTGACAGCATAAGTCCGAGGGCATCACTAAGATTGTGACCGGCATCGGACAATAGCCCTGTCGAGTTGCTTTTCCAACTGGCAAATGCCTCTGCTGCAACGAATATAAGGTTGATTGCCAGACATATATACAATATCCTGACTGGAGTATTTACGGAATGCTCCGTATGGTTATGTGAATGAAAATGTGCCATATCAGTTAATCATTTGATATGGCACAAAGATATTGCCAATATTCTGCAACCTGGTTGCAAATTGCAGAAGGTAGGTGACAGGTAAATCCCGATTTAACAGTGTAAAGTTAGATAAATTCATGTTAAAATACAATGTGTTGTCATTATGATTCAGGATGACTTGATAATGCAAATTTTGTATCTTTGCTATCGGTTTTCAAGATAGTAGCCGTAGTTGGCAATCGTGAATATAGATTGCTGCTATAGAAACAAACACGAGCCGATGCTTTACGATCATTTTGATGGACAATACCTTTGCGGCGTTAATTTTAAATCCATCAGTTATGAAAGCATTGATACTTATTTTATGCTGTCTGGCATTGGCGCTGGTTTTATCTGCCATTGAAAAACTGCGCGTATTGAAAATTAGTGATAAGATTAAACAGCATGATCCGCAGCAGTTGAAAGAGTCGCTGAGGGAATATAGTGAGCGGATAGACTGAAGGCACTTTGAATAATTTACAAAGTTATGGAACTGAGACAATTGAAGTATTTCGTAAAGACGGCTGAGACTCTGAATTTCTCTGAGGCTGCAAGAGCTTTGTTTGTAACGCAGAGCACGCTTTCCCAGCAGATAAGACAACTGGAACAGGAGATGGATACTTTACTGTTTGTAAGAGACAGCCATAGCGTCCAGCTTACAGAGAGTGGTGAAAGACTCCTGCCGCTTGCGAAAAGGACATTGATGGATGCCGTGACTTGCATGGACACAGTCAATGATCTCAAGAAGATGCTCTCAGGTTCCCTTAACATAGGTATTACTTATACATTTGCCCCTATCCTCACGGAAACCGTCATCGCATTCACAAAGGCGCATCCAGCTGTAAAGCTCAATATATTCTATAAGACAATGGAGGAACTGATGTCGATGCTTGAAAAGCGTGAACTTGATTTCGTGCTGTCTTTCAAGCCTTCAACCGTTCATCCTGCCATAGAATCGCATGTTCTCTTTGATAACAATCTCTCAGTCATTGTAAACAGGTATCATCCTCTTGCAGAAAAAGAAAAGATAACTCTTCAGGATATACTGCCGCATGGAATAGCAATGCCTGCAAAAGGTCTTCAGTCCAGAAATGAGTTTGACAACCTTTTCCCCTCGGCATATGGTCAATTGAATGTCAGGGCTGAATTGAATGAAGTGAATGTTCTTCTTGATATTGTCCGTGGTAGCAGTCTGATCACGATTCTGTCAGAGGCCGTCATCCAGCAGACCAGCGGTCTGATCGCCATCCCTTTTGATGTGCCGGACAATATAATGGTCGGATGCGTCCATACCGAGAGAGGCGCTTACCGCAAGAAGGCAGCAGAGGAATTCATAAGGATGCTGCAGGAATCGGAAGCTGTGAGGGAAAGGGCCATACAATGGCTTGAATAAATGAATCTCATA
>JBGVQP010000009.1:0-34705 GCA_045127685.1 Candidatus Cryptobacteroides sp. | reverse complement strand
ATTTTCATCTTTTTTAACACTTTTTTCGGCTTTGTTCTATGCCGTCTGCGAGATGCTGTAAAGCGACCCGAAAACGGGCTATTGTATGCGTAAGTAATTGAAATTTATATAATTGTTAAATTTTTAACGAATCATTGTTATTTTGAACTGGAATATATAACACTGCCACAATGATGCATATGAAAAAACTATTTGTACTCCTTTCGCTTCTTGTTTTGGGACCATACACGCTCCTGGCTTTTGGAGAAGGCGATTATTCGCGCCTTACGGTCAAGAATCATCCGCGTATGTTCTTGACTGATACCGATATAAAGAATATACGTTCTGCGGCAGCCTATGAGTCTATACCGTATCTTTCTTTGCTTCATGACCAGATGATCCGTCAGGCCCAGAAGCATGGTCTTAGCGAAAAGCCTCTTGTATATGCACCTAAGGTAAAGAATGAACCGCTGCTCTCTACCATCAGAAGCGGAGTGATAAGGATCATATCAGCCTCTTATGCCTACAGGATGACGCGAGATAAAGCCTATCTCAATCATGCTGTAAGTGATATAAATACCATATGTGACAATTTGGAGAGCGGAACCTGGCAATCCGACCATTTTCTTGATATGGCTGAAATGTCCCTGGCGTTTGGAATTGCATATGACTGGCTTTACAAGCAGCTCAAGCCGGAAATCAAGGATAAGATGGTCAGATGTATACGCAGATTCGTCTATGAGAAAGCCCATGGACACTGGTTCTATACTGCAGATCACAACTGGAACAATGTCTGCAACTGCGGAATCATCACTGCTGCTCTGGCCACATATGAGACGGATCCGGAACTTTCCCGTTCTATGATCGAGAAGTCGGTGAAATCCAATCCTAGAGCACTAACCGGAATATATGCTCCGGATGGTGCTTCACAGGAAGGCCCTACATACTGGTCATACGCAACATCGTTCCAGGCTATGCTTCTGATGACGCTTGAGGATAATCTTGGGACAGATTTCGGCCTTGGCAGTTATCCCGGATTTGAAAAGACAGGATACTATCGCCTGTTTATGGAATCCAATAGAAAATACTTCAATTACTCTGACTCAGGTTTATCAGCAAAGGCTGCTCCAGCCTTGTGGTATTGTGCTTACAAGTTCGAAAATCCATCCTTGATATATTCCCAATTGGCATGTTTTCAGAAAAACGAATATGTTGATTCAAGAGATCTCTTTCTGGCGGTGACTTCCGCATATCGGATGGGCAAGGTCAAGGCAGCGCCTTCGACAGAAAGAATCTATCAGGCTCATGGAACTGTTCCTGTGGCAGTCTGCCGTACCGGTTGGGATAAGGATGCTTTGTATCTTGGTATAAAAGGGGGAGTGATGAATGCCAATCACGCCCATATGGATATAGGGACTTTCGTGTTCGATGCATACGGAACTCGATGGGCCTGTGATTATCCTATAAAGGCATATCAGAAGCAGAGAAATGTGCTGGCCGAAGCGGGAATCAGTATTGGTGAATTGTTCAATTACGCTCAGGATTCATATAGGTGGTCGCTCTTCTGTTATGGTAATGAGCGTCATAACACATTGATTGTCAATGGTAAGAGGCTTGATGTTGCTGGGAAGGGAGAATTGCTTGGCACATTTGACTCCAATGGTAGGATGGGAGCGGAACTTGACCTCTCCACCTGTTATTTTGATGTTGAAAAGGTCTTGCGTAAGGCTGAAATAGTTTCCGATCAGTATCTGGAGATAACCGATGTGCTCAAGACCGGAGCCACGTCTGCAAGCGTACGTTTCAACTGGGTGACGCAGGCAGAGCCGCAGCAGGTCGCTGACGGATTCATCCTCCGGTCTGGAAAAAGAAAGATGAAACTCTCTTGTTCACAGGAAAATGCCAGATGGAGACAATGGAGCAACAATCCTGCTGACTACGATACTCCTACTGCAAAATTTGAAAAGACACCGGACGGATATTGGATTATAGGATATGAATATGATGCCGATCCGGGAACTGAATATAAGGTCGTAACAACATTAAAGGAAATCAAATGACAAGACCAATCGTCATAGCCTGTTTTCTTACTCTGGCAACAATGATTTCATGCATTGATGCCTTTGTTGAATCAGAAAAAATAGATATAACCAATCCGAATCCGCCTGAAAAGAAGGGGGAATTCGTCTCTTTTAATGCTACTCTGGAATCTCCATATACTAGAGCCGCTCTGGATATGTCCTCTACTTTGAAGGTATCATGGGAAAAGGGTGACCGGGTCAGAATCACTGACGGTCAGAAGACTGCAGTATATCAGGCCACAAGCGGTGGTAGTAGCGAAACTGTCCTGGAATGGTTCTCCGGAGATACATTGTCGATAAAGACAGGTACCATGTATAAGGCTTTCTATCCGGTTGATGCGGGTGGACATGGAGTAGCATCCGATATAAAATACCACAGCAAGGAGAAACTCAAAGGTGTGCCTATGGTAGCGGAAGGAATGAAGGTTCTTGAATTCAGGAATGTGGCAGGAGTCTTCTCATGTGAATACGTTCCGGTAAAGAATGTAGTAGCAACTTCAGTGTATTTCTCAGCAAAGGAATATACGGCGGGCGACTCACATATTACCATGGATTGTACGTCTCAGTCGCTTTCGGGACTGCGATTGTCCAATACATCAGTGAATGTGTTCAATGTGCCGGTTCTTCCTGGTGTATACAATGATTTTACTGTTACTTTCTACAATGGAAACGACAAGGTGGACCAGGTGGTCTTCGAATATCCGCTGGAGGCTCAGCGTTCAAAGCTTACAGTTGTGGACCTTAACAATCCTTACGGAAAGACCGGTAACCTTAGCCGTGGCGAGACTGCAAACTGTTATATGATATGGCAGGCAGGAGACTACAAGTTCACACCTGCAAAAGGCAATAGTAAGGAGGAGCTTGATGGAATAGTTCGTGTTGGTGTCTTATGGGAAATGAATAATATGTCTATTGCTCCTGAAACGTCAATATTCAAGAGTCTGGAGCTCTCAGAGGGGATTGTTTATTTCTCGACACAGGATGATTATGTTCCTGGGAATGCCATCATTGCAGCGTATGATGAGGAAGATAATATCCTCTGGAGCTGGCATATATGGGCTATGAAGACTGCTGTGGCAAATCTTGAATATGATTCGGAGGGGAAGTATATAATGATGGACAGGAGTCTTGGTGCCTTGGATGCTTCGAGAGCCGATAGTGCTCCAAGCAACGACTATGCTTCCTCTCTTCTCTACCAGTGGGGCAGGAAAGATCCGTTCCCTGGCCAGGTGACTCAGAAAGAAAATAATAAGCGTCCTCTGATAGTTGTCAAAGGAGACGGAAAGAAACTTGATGATGGACCGGTCTCTGTGGAAGTTTCAATAGCCAATCCGACATCCTATTATAAATCAGAAGGGAATTGGACTGATGAGTCTACTGCTTGGGACTCAGAGAAGACCATATATGATCCATGCCCTCCAGGATACAGGGTTCCGGATGTCGAGGTCTTTTCCGGAGATATATTTCAGAAAGTTACTGATGGAAAGTCGAAGGATGGAGCGTATTTGTTTACTTATGAAGGAACAAGATACTGGTTTCCTCTTTCTGCATATTTTACATGCACGACAGGCACCAGAGATAGTGAATCATACAGCAGTCTGTTTGTAACATGGAGCATCTCTTCAGATGGTGATAATTCTGTGGCTCCTGTGATTTCATATGATTCCGGTAAGAAGAAACCGGCTCTGGATAAAGCCAGAATGTGGCCCAAAGCAACCGGAGCATCAGTCAGATGCCAGAAAATACTGTAAGCCTATGAAGAAATTGATGATGATATTGTGGTGCCTGACCATGGTTTGCAGAATGTCTGCAAAGGATGGCAGAGACAGCCTTGACTGCAGGGGTGCAGTCTATGACAATCCGGCATTGCTGCTGCGGGGACAGGTGTCCGGAGTGCGGGTTGCTGCAACTGATGGTGTAGGAGGAGGTCTGTTGAATACTTACATAAGAGGTGTCAATGGGCTGAGAGGTAACAGCGAGCCTCTTTGGGTGGTGGACGGTACGGTTCTGAGTTCGTCCACAGGCCAGCAGATATTCCCTTTCTGGCAGTACGGAGACATGGGATATTCGACTCAGATATCCCAGACTGCCGGTATTGACCTGAACAATATAGAAAGCATCAAGGTTATCAAGAATGCTTCCATGGCGGGTGAATATGGCTCGAGAGCAGCGAACGGAGTTATCCTTGTCACGACCAAGAAGGCAGAAGAGGAAAGATTCAGCATAGACTGGACCTCTAATATAGGAGTGTCTGTTCCTTCTGTGTCAAGTGAGTGGTTTATGCCAGGATTCGCCCATAATCACTCACTCTCTTTTTCCGATAGGAAAGGAAGAACAAATTACAGAGTGTCCATGTTCTTCAGGGATGTTGACGGCATCGTGAGCCGGACAGGAAATCAGGTGATGGGCCTGCGTGCAAAGTTTGAAACCAGAGCAAACAATGTGGTGTGGTTTGGACTCAATACGGCTATTTCATATAGCGATATATCTGCAGCATCGGGAACTTCCTGGTATGGCGCGCCCAGTCTTATGCTCTCGTTGAGAGGAATATTGCCGTTGCCTTATTTTACTGATCAGGACAGGAATACCCCGCAAGGATGGCTCAATGACTATGACGACAAGAGCACTAATCTCAGGACAACTGATTCGTTTTATCTTGATCTGAATTTCCTTCCATGGCTGACATGGTCCAATCGGATAGGGTTCGATTGCCAGTCAAATACACGAAGCCTCTGGTACGGAAACGGAACATCGTTCGGCTATGCCGAGAATGGTGCTGCAGCTATTTCGTATGTATCACTTTTCAGTATGGATTATGTGTCGGAACTGAAACTGCACAGGTATTTTGCCAATAATCACTGCTTGAGCGCTTCTCTGATGTTCGACTACAGTGCTGACTGGAATAAGTTCAATAATATGAACGGTACATATTTCGTCATTCATACGCTTAGAGCCAAGGGACTGCAATTGATGCAGAGTGCTGCAAAGATCCGCAGGTTCACTCGCGAACTGTATGAATTGGAAGGTCGTGCGAATCTTGCCTATGATTGGAAGCATATTATGGGTGTGGAACTTTCGGCTGACCTTGTCACAGTGCCGAGATATGACATGAAACTAAATTATGATGACAATATCTTTACGGCCGCTAATATATATGTAGACCTCAGAAAGATATTCTCGATTGAACTAATGTCAGAATGGAAATTGAGGGCAGGTTACGGAGAGGCTGGAAACAGGAGGGCAGTTCCGTATGAGATGATTAAATATAATACAGGAGGGTCTTATCCGATTGTGGAAAGCGATTTTCAGGCATTTTATGAGGGGTTTAACCGTTTCAAGACCTCAGAATACAATGCATCGGTGGATTTTGGCTTTGCCCAGGGAAGATATTCTCTCTCGCTTGGATTCTATCACCGCAGCACTTCTGATAAACTTGATATATACAGCTTCGGAAGGGAGAGTTCCGTCAACGCAGGCAAATGGATCAAGTCATCTGCGGAAAGAGTGCTTTCGCAGTCATCAGTGATTGCCAATACCGGTCTGGAACTTGATTTTAGTCTCACCCCGGTTAAGATTTCCAAAGTTAATTGGACGGTATGGGGAAATGCAGCATACAATATCAATCATATAGCGTCTCTTTCTCCGGAAGACGGACGTGGATTATCTATCAATAGGTGCTTTCTGCAGCCGAATATAAATGTGCAAGGTCGGCCAGTGGCTCAGATATACGGTTATAAATTGGATGAAACCAATACGGTGACCGGTGAAGGAGTATTGGGTAATGTGATTCCTGTTGTAAATGCCGGTTTGGGAACACTCCTGAATCTTTATGGGTTTACTCTGAGTCTCCAGTTTGACGGCGCATTCGGATTCAATATACTTAATATGAATAGGATGCTTGCTTCCGGACAGGAATATGTCTCTGAGGCTTTCGTTGAAAGGGGCGATTTCGTCAGAATGGCAGATATGAATATTGGATATGATATTCCGATGAAGAACAAGATTATCAGGCGCCTCTCTGTCCATGCTGCCATCTCCAATCTTGCCGTATTCAGTAGATATGGTGGCTGGAATCCTGATGTCAACTCTTTCGGATTTGCCAATATGAACTATGGAATCGATTATGGCTCCCATCCTTTTACAAGGAATGTAATGGTGGGCGTCACAGTTTCTTTCTAACCTGTAAAGATTTATGAACAGAAAAATATATATGATATTGACTCTTGTGGCTCTGCTTGTCAGTTCCTTGATGTACGGACAGACCGGCACTGCTGTCCGAGGTGTAGTAAAGGATACTGCCGGAGAGCCTCTGGTTGGGGCCGTGGTTGCATTGGAGGGTAGTACGTCTGTGGTATCTGTAACTGACATAGATGGACGCTACGCTCTTACCCTTCCTTCTGCAACTGAGAAACAGGCCCGTATAAAGGTGTCGATTCTTGGCTTTAAGGACGCAGTACAGATTTGGGATGGCCGTCTGATTGTGGATTTTGTTCTGTCTGAGGATATCCGTATGCTTGAAGAAACTGTAGTGGTCGGTTATGGTGCGATGAGAAAGAGTGATCTCACAGGTTCCTTGACGTCGGTCAAGGTGGATGGAGACTATGCAGCAAGAACAACATCGCTTGACCAGATGCTTACAGGCGCTGCTGCAGGTGTGGATGTAGTGTCGAACAGTGCCGCGCCGGGTGCTGGCGTGTCGATAAGAATCAGAGGTGTGACCTCCCTGAGCGGATCAAGCGAACCGCTATATGTGGTAGATGGTATCATCATGTCTGACGCTCCGACAGGTTCGCTCATCAGTGGCGAGATGGAGGAGGAGTCGAATGGGCTTTTGGGTATCAATCCACAGGATATTGCAAGTATAGAGATTCTCAAGGATGCTTCGGCAACCGCCATATATGGTTCAGATGGAGCAAACGGAGTGGTTCTTATCACGACAAAGCAGGGCAATTCAGAACGCCCGAGGATAAATGTGAACTATGGATTGGACTTCGGTACGCGCTTTAGCAATATCGATATGTTGTCTTTTGACGAATATGTCGAATATCTCTCCGGAAGAACGGATGATCATGCAAAGAGGCTGATGAAACGTTTATATTCTGATGTCGAAAATCGCGAAGGACTATTAGTGACTCCGGTGAACTGGCAGGATTATGCGATGCATAACTATGTGGTGAACCATAGGGTATATGCATCGGTAAACGGAGCGGCGAATGGTATGAACTATGCGTTTTCTCTGGGATATAACAACAATGACGGTATTGTAAGATCTACAGGCGTGGATACCTATACAATGCGCCTTAATGCAGTGAAAGCAGTAAAGAAGAAGTTCCGTATAGGTACTAAGGTCAATTTCGGGTATGTCAACGCAATAAGCCAGCAGGGTGCCAATTCCAATGCCGTAATTGCTTCGAACTCAATGATGAAGAGTATTGTGAATTATCGCCCGTTCATCCAAAAGGCAGATGCTGATACAGAGTATGACGAGGATCTGGATGAGGACGAGGAAGCGGATAATCTTTCCGGTCCGGATAAATGGCTCAAGCATGCCAAGGCGACCAGGAAGGAATATAGGATAACGCCATCGCTGTTTCTTTCATATAAATTCTTCCCATGGATGACACTTCGTACCGATGCCGGTGCGGATATCAGAATATCCGAGAGGACAAAATGGAAAGGCCGTCAGGTGAGCCGTTCGGTTGGAGCGGTAGCAGGCGTGTCAGAGTCAGAAGCCATTAACTGGAACTGGGATACGACTCTTGAACTGAACCATCAGTTCGGACGTCACCGGATATCTGGTACAGTAGGTGCTACAATGGGACAGAGCATGACGTCGACCCAGGTCGTTACAGGTACGAATATTCTTCAAGAAGCCCTCCAGGAAGCTAATATCAATTCTGCTTTCCAGTCGAAATTCGGATATTCGGAAATAATGACTTCAAAGGCGTCGTTTTTTGCCAGGGGTATATACAATTATGCCGACAGGTACGTGCTTACTGCAACATATCGACTTGACGGAAGTTCGAGGTTCCAGAAAGGAAGAAAGTTCTCGGGTTTTCCTTCAATGGCATTTGCATGGAGATTTAATGAGGAACCGTGGTTTATCGTACCGTTCATTTCGCTGGCAAAACTGCGTTTGGGATGGGGACAAGTTGGTAAGTCGACTGTCTCCCCATATCAGACCTATAATGTCTTTACCAGCGAAGTCTACGGAAATCATTTTAATGATGCGGAATATATCAGAGGTCTGATGCAGGAGAATTTCTCGAACCCTGATCTTAAATGGGAAACCACTCGCTCCTGGAACCTTGGATTGGATCTTCAGCTGTGGCGTGGAAGACTGGCATTGTCTGCGGATCTATATGACAAGACTACTTTTGATCTTCTGCAGAAAAGAAAGATATCTCTCTCATCTGGATACTCTGTCAGATGGGTAAATCAGGGAACCATAAATAACAGGGGATTAGAACTTTCCATAGATGCGACACCAGTAGCGACGAAGTATTTTGAATGGGCTCTTAGTGGAAATATATCCTTCAACCGCAACACTCTTAGGGATCTTGGATTTGCCGTGGATAAGGAGACTATATATCTGGAAAAAGATGAGGCGTTACAAAAACGTTACTATCTCGGGGAGAATATCGCAAGTTCCACTTATCTGAGGGCACCGGCAAATATTTTCGTGGAGGGAATGCCTATCGGTCTGTTCTATGGTTACAAGACTGATGGTATTGTTCAGGAAGGAGATTTAGGAAAACCTCTGGTTGAGGGAGGCTCGCCGCAACAGCCGGGGCAGATAAAGTATGTCGACATGAATGGAAACGGTTATATCGATGATCAGGACCGTACAGTGATTGGAGATAATAATCCGGACTTTACATATGGTTTCAGCACGTCCCTGTCTTATAAAGGTCTGATGCTTTCGGTCGCGTTTGACGGCGTGTTTGGCAAAGATATTCTCAATGCCAATCTGGCCCAGGAGACAGACCCTAATTTTCAGAGCTGTTCAAACCTCAGACGGGATTATTATTACAATGCATGGACACAGGAGAAGCCTTCTGACAGATACTATGCATTGGGAAATGCATGGTCCAATTCTGAAAAGGAGTTCGTTACTGACAGATATGTCGAAGACGCTTCATATCTGCGTATGAGCAACCTGTCGCTGAACTATGATGTTCCGATAAAGAAGAATAAAGTGCTTGGCTCGCTTAACGTCGGATTGTCGGCAGGTAATGTTTTTATCCTTACAAAATACTCTGGGTGGTCTCCTATTGTGAATTCCTTCGGAGGAAACATGTCTAAGATAGGAGTAGACATAGGTTCATATCCGCTGACTAGAACATATTCGTTTGACATAAAATTCACATTCTGATGAATAAGAGATATACATATATTACAGTCATCGTACTGCTTCTGTCTTCCTGTGGCTTTCTAGATGACAGTCCGACCACATCACTGACAGACGCTGCGGCATATTCTACCGAACAGACTCTTGAGGCTAATGTGACGGGGCTGTATTCCGATTTGAATGTTTTCGTGACAGGAAGCTTCTTTAATTACCTTAATGCTGCCTCCAGATTTACAGAGTTTACCGGAAAACGCCTCACAGAGGATTTTACTCAGACACATGACCTTACCCTATATTCAACAACAACTGCCGGCAGAAGTCTCTATACTTATTTCTACGAGGGGATAGGTCATTGTAATAATCTTCTGCATGGACTTGAATCAAGCCCCGTCGATGGGGATTTTAAGTTGAGAATTGAGGCCGAAACACGATTTTTTAGAGCATTCAATTACTTCTGTCTTACAAGACTTTTCGGGGATCTTCCGATAATGGACAGGCCTGAAAGCCTGGAAGATACCTTTATCGGAAGAAGTCAATACAGTGAGGTATATGAGTATATAGTGAGCGATCTTAAGTTCGCCTCAGAAAACATGAGGACAGCCTTGCAGCAGGAAAGCCTCAACCCGTTTATGGGAAGGACGAACAAATCGACTGCGATGGCTATGCTTGCCAAAGTATATTCTTATATAGCATGTCTGATGGAATATCCTGAAGCTCATTTTTATGATACGTCCAAGCCCGGGCGTCTGCCGGATTTTTCCGGTCTCGGTATCTATAATGCACGTGATGCCTGGACATTATGTCTGCAATGTGCGGAAAAAGTGCTGACTGAAGATGATGCATTCAGACTGGAGGATAATTTTACGCATCTTTTCCGTTGGGATAATGCAGATCATCCGGAGGATTATCTTTCTCGTGAAAGGATGCTTGTCATTCAGACGACGCCTAATTCACAGACTAGTTCCATCCCGACATGGACACTCTGGGTGAATCCACTAGGTACAGAGTCTGCAAATATACAGAATAGTAATGCAGGCCGAATAAGAAGCAGCCGTTGGGTATTCCAGAAGTGGGCGGCCAAGTACGGTGGCACTCTTGATACAGTGGATGGTGCAGAGATATATGTCGATTGCCCGGATCCTCGTTTTAATGCGACGTATTTCCATACTGAAGTATGGGGCGGCAATACTACAACTGGCGCAATGCAGGCATATTCCATATATCCGGCATCAGGCAAGATTAAGGCATCGCCATCGTCTGATCCTTATATCAGAAAGTATTTTTCTGCTGGATATAAGACAAATAACGGTTATGCTGATTTCTATGTGATGAGATATGCTGAAGTCTACCTCATTGCTGCAGAGGCCGCTGCGTCCTTGAGTCTTGCAAAAGATGATGTGAACTGGAAGAAGGCTGTGGATTATGTGAATGTGATACTTGAAAGAGCCCGCAAGTCTGTTCCGGAGGGAACGTCGGAGTCTGCCCAACCTGCTGCTTGGTCGTATGACTGTTGCAATACACGCGAAGAATTGGTGAATGAAATAATGTGGGAGAAATTCTTTGAACTTGCATTTGAAGGACATGAGTGGTTCGAGACCCACAAGAGGGGAGCGAAGTGGCTTGTGGATAATGTCTGCGTGCCTCTGAATGAATTCCTTGCAAAGGCGGAAAACTCTGAGCTGTTGAGCGAACACTATCTTGGTAAGCTCATGCCGGTTGATGTACAGAGGGTGCGTGGTGCTCTCCTTGTGGCATTTCCAGACTATGAAATCAGATACAATACAGCTCTGTCTCCGGGCGACCAGAATGATTATTATATAAAATAGTACCAGTATATTATGAAGAAATTAACCCTATTAGTTTTTGCTGTCATATTGGCAGCGTGTTCCAATGATAAGGAACCTTTGTATAAGGATTCGTCGGCCTCTATAGAAGAAAGAGTCGAGGACTTGTTGAGTCGTATGACGCTTGAGGAAAAGGTGCTGCAGATGACTCAGTCGTACATGGAGAGGAACGATAATGAGAACAACGTGGCGGATCAGCTTTCGAAAGTTCCGTCAGAGATAGGCTCCATGATCAACTATGGTTGGGATTCCCGTGTGGCTAATGCTTTGCAGAAACGTGCGATAGAGGAGACCAGGCTTGGCATACCTATTATTTTCGGTTACGATGCCATACATGGTTTCAGAACTTGTTTTGCAATACCTCTTGCGCAAGGTGCGTCTTTCAATAGGGAACTTGTCGGGGAAACTGCCCGCATCACAGCGCAGGAAGCGTATATGGGTGGTATAAACTGGAGTTTTTCTCCGATGGTGGATATCGCTCGTGATGCAAGATGGGGGCGTGTGATGGAAGGTTATGGCGAAGATCCATATCTCACTTCCGAGATGGCTGTGGCTACTGTAAAGGCATATCAGGGTGATGATCCCTCGCAGCCGGGCCATATCGCTGCGTGTCTTAAACATTTTACCGGCTACAGCGCTGCTGTGGGAGGACGCGACTATACTGCGGTGGAAATCTCAATGCAGAGTCTTTGGGATACATATCTTCCTCCATATGAGGCGGGAATAAAGGCAGGTGCATTGACTGTCATGAGTGCTTTTCAAACGCTTAATGGTGTTCCGGCATCGGCCAACAGATATCTTCTTACAGACGTGTTCCGTCAGAAGATGGGATGTGACGGATTCATGGTGAGCGACTGGGGAACAACAGAGCAACTTGTCCTTCAGCAGTATGCAGAGGACGACGTTCAGGCGTGTCAGATGGCAGTGGAGGCTGGTCTGGATATGGATATGTGCGATCTTGTCTATCATAAGCATCTGGTCAACCTTGTAAGAGAGGGAGAAGTGTCTGAAAAACTCCTTGATGAGTCTGTGAGAAGGATTCTGAGAGTAAAATTCAGACTCGGACTTTTTGATAATCCTTACCGTCCGGAAACGGATCATGAAAACGATTATCTTAAACCGGAGTATCTTGATATCGTCGAACGTCTTGCTTCCGAGGTTGCAGTGCTTCTTAAAAATGAAAATAATACTCTACCTCTGTCCAAGAATGCCAGAATTGCTGTGGTGGGACCTGTGGCGGATGATTGTGATGCACCCTTAGGTGCATGGAGGGGCCATAGCTTCCCATCCGAGGTGACATCCATACTTGAAGGCATAAAAGAGGTGTACCCTAATGTGACTTACGCTAAGGGCTGTGATTTCGAAGGGGATGACAGAAACGGAATTGCGGCTGCAGTGCGTGCCGCACGCAACTCGGATGTCGTGGTCGTGTGCATAGGTGAGAAGGCGAGGTGGTCCGGAGAAAATCATACACGTTCTACAATTGCACTTCCAGCTATCCAGGAAGAACTTCTTGCAGCTGTTGCAGCGACTGGTAAGCCTGTAGTTGTGCTTATCGAGTCGGGACGTCCGATTGACCTTGTAAGAATTGAGCCGATGGCTGATGCCTTGATGGCAATCTGGCATATGGGAGTGCGCGAAGGACAGGCCGTAGCAGGACTTCTAAGCGGAAAATACAATCCTTCCGGCAAACTTCCTATAACCTTCCCTTATACTACAGGTCAGTGCCCGATGTATTACAATGAGCGCCCGTTGTGCCGCAGAAACCAGTGGGGACAGTATCTTGACATTCAACTTGAACCTAAATATCCATTCGGTTACGGCCTCAGCTATGCTGATTTTGAGTATTCGGACATTACCCTTGACGGTCTTACAGCAAAGGTGAGTGTTACCAACAAGTCTGATGTTGACGGCAAGGAAGCTGTCCTGTGGTTTATTACAGACAAGGCTTGTTCAGTGGTGGCTCGACCATGGAAGGAACTTAAATATTTTGAGAAAAAGCTGATTCCTGCAGGGCAGACTGTGGAATTTGTTTATGAAATAGATAAACTCGGGGATCTTGGCTTTATAAACCATGAGGGGGAGAGGTTTTTTGAGAGCGGCGAGTTTATCCTGTCTGCTGGAGATAAGCAGTTGACATTCAGAATGTGATTTTATGAAAAGGATAACAGTTTTTTTGTCTGTAATGCTTCTTCTGTGCTCATGTGCAGATGATGTCTTTCTTGAGGCTGAGCGTTTTGCTGACTATGGCGGATGGATACGGGAAGATCAGTTCTATGACATCATGGGTTCATCATACCTGATGGCTCATGGTGTCGGAAATACTGTTGAGGATGCTTCGACAGATCTTACGCTTCCGTCTTCCGGTAGTTGGAATGTCTGGGTAAGAACCTATAACTGGAATTCTCCGTGGGACTCGTCACAGGCTCCGGGCATTTTTCAGATAATGGTGGACGGCGTTCCTCTGAATGATATGGTGGGAGATGTTCCGCAGAAGTGGGACTGGCAGTTTGCTGGCACATTTCAGACTAACGATAAGAACGTTACAGTCAGTCTGCATGACTTGACCGGGTTCGATGGCAGGTGTGATGCCCTGATGTTTACCAAACATTCCGAGCCGAACTTTCCAAAGACAAGGAAGTCAAGGACTATAGTCCACAGAAAAAAGTATGACCTGATTGTTGCAGGTGGCGGAATGGCGGGACTCTCTGCTGGTGTTTCTGCATCAAGGCTGGGATTGAGTGTACTTATACTGCAGGACAGACCTGTAATGGGAGGAAATGCAAGTGTAGAGATCAAGGTTCCGGTCATAGGACTGATCTGCGAGGAACCATATCCGTCAATGGGGCGTGTGGCTGCTGAATATGGAGAAAATCAGCCGGAACTTACTCCTGCTCGAGTGGACAGTCTTCTTAAATATGAAGAAGGTCTGGAAGTACGTTATAGTCATAGGGTAATCGGTGCAGAAACGTGTTTAGACAGGATAAGTTCCATAGTCGCTGTCGACCATATGACCGGTGATAGGCATGTTTTCAATGCCAGATACTATGCTGACTGCACGGGAGATGCGGCATTAGGGTATCTTTCCGGAGCAGAATATATGCAAGGTCAGGAGACCAAGGCAGAGTATGACGAGGATCTTGCTCCTGAGACTGTAGAAGGATTGTCGTATGGCTCGTCATTAAGATGGATTGCAGTAAATGGAGAGAATCCGGTATCATTTCCATTGTGCCCTTGGGCATATCAGTTTGATGATCAGACTGCTGTTCCTGTGATGAAGAACAGGTGGAATTGGGAGACTGGATTTTATAAAGATCAGATACAGGATATAGAATATATCAGAGATTCGTGGTTCAGGTATGTTTACGGTAATTGGGCCTACCTGAAAAATTCGGAGACGTTTCGGGAACGCTATTCCTGCGCATATATCCGGTTTATGGGCAATGTTCTGGCCAAGAGAGAGTCACGTCGACTTAAGGGGGATGTTGTATTTACTCAGAACGATATATTGAAGGAGGAGTGGAAAAGATACGATGATCCAGCTGTGTTGTGCTCGTATCCGGTTGATCAGCATCTTCCGGTATCAGAGTATCGCTCGATTCAGAAACATGGCTATAATCCACCCGGCCCGATTGAAAAAATCCCGGGCGTGACAGTGAATTTTCCATATATGCTCCCATATAGGTCCCTCTACAGTAGGAATATAGACAACCTGTTCATGGCAGGAAGAGATGTCTCGGTCACTAGAGTGGCGCTTGCTTCCACGAGGGTCATGGGCTCCACTGCGATGATGGGTGAGGCTGTAGCCATAGCGGCATCGCTGTGCTGCAAGTACGGGTGTACTCCTAGGAAATTGTATCAGGAATATCTCGATGAACTTCTGTACGCATTCAGAGAGGGAACGCCTGCTCGACATGAGGCTGTCTTTCAAGATAGACCATATTAGAAAATCACCGTATAAAAGCCGGATAGTATTGTGAATTAAAAAATTATGTCTATCTTTGCAGCCCTATAATAAAAAGGAGGTGATTTTAGCATGATTATAGTTCCAGTTAAGGATGGTGAGAGCATCGAGAAGGCCCTTAAGAAGTTCAAGAGGAAGTTCGAGAAGACAGGTGCAATCCGTGAGCTCCGCGCAAGAAAGACTTTCTTGAAGCCGTCAGTAAAGAAGAGAATGCAGATGCAGAAGGCTATCTACGTTCAGCAGATGCAGCTCCAGGACGAGCAGTAATTAAACAGAATAATCTACAGATTGTCAGGCTCGGATAAAGTGTCGGAACCCCGACCGCCTGCTTTCTAAAACTTTTAATATTTATAAGTTTTTATGTACGCAATCGTAGACATTGCAGGCCAGCAGTTCAAAGTTGAGGCTGGTATGGAAATCTTCGTAAACCGTCTCGCAGCTCAGAACGGTGCTTCTGTCGAGTTCGACAAGGTACTTCTTATCGACGAGGACGGAGCAGTTAAGGTAGGTGCACCTTATGTTGATGGTGCCAAGGTTACAGCAACAGTACTTGATGACTCTTGCAAGGGCAAGAAGGTTCTTGTTTTCAAGAAGAAGCGTCGCAAGGGTTACCAGAAGTGTAACGGTCACCGTCAGTATCTTACTAAACTTCAGATCAATTCGATCGCTTAATTAATTGAGGAGGAAACATTATGGCACATAAAAAAGGCGTCGGTAGTTCCAAGAACGGTCGTGAGTCACATAGCAAACGACTCGGAGTCAAGAAATATGGTGATCAGGCAGTAAAGGCTGGTAACATCCTCGTTCGTCAGAGAGGTACAGTTCACAACCCAGGTCTGAATGTAGGTATGGGTAAGGACCACACTCTTTACGCTCTGATAGATGGTAAGGTTTGCTTCCGCAAGAAGGCAGACAACAAATCTTACGTCTCGGTACTCCCTTTTGAGAACTAAGACTCGGGGATTTATGAAAATGATTGAGGACTGTTATCCCGAGCGGATTCCAGTCCTCTTTTTCACGTCATTGCGAGGAATGCACTGACGTGGCAATCTCAAAATAACAGATTACTATGCTGACACTTAAACTCCTTCGCGAAAATCCTGAATTCGTAATCGAGAAACTCGCGAAAAAACATTTCGATGCAAAAGAGATAATCGAGAAGATCAATCTTCTTGATCAGAACAGACGTGCCCTTCAGCTTGAGAAGGATACATGTCTTGCAGAGCAGAAAAAGAAGGCTGCACAGATTGGTGGCCTTATGAAGGAAGGCAAGAGGGAAGAGGCTGATGCTGTAAAGGCAGAGGTCGCTGCTCTCAAGGCACGTTCCGCAGAAATTGAAAGCAACGAACAGGAGAACAATGCGGAGCTTGATTCGCTCGTTGTGCTCCTTCCAAATATTCCTTGCGACCTCGTTCCAGAGGGCAGAGTTGCAGAAGACAATGTCGTGGTGAAGACAGGAAATGAGGTTCCCCAGCTTGGAGAAAATGCGCTCCCACACTGGGAACTTGCAAAGAAGTTCGATATCATTGACTTTGACCTTGGCGTCAAGCTGACAGGAGCAGGTTTTCCTGTATATAAGGGTAAGGGTGCAAGACTCCAGAGAGCCTTGATCAACTTCTTCCTGGATATCAACACTCAGGCAGGCTATCTTGAAGTGGAACCTCCGGTGATGGTGAATGAAACTTCTGGCTTCGGTACAGGACAGCTCCCTGACAAGGAAGGCCAGATGTATCATGCAACAGCCGATAACTTCTACCTTGTGCCGACTGCAGAGGTTCCGGTTACAAATATCTATCGTGATGTCATCCTCTCAAACAATGACTTTCCTGTGAAGATGACAGCATATACCCCATGCTTCCGTCGTGAGGCAGGATCTTACGGAAAGGATGTGCGCGGACTTAATCGTCTGCATCAGTTCGACAAGGTAGAGATCGTACGTATCGAAAAGCCGGAGGATTCATACGCAGCTCTTGATGACATGGTGGCTCACGTGGAGAATATCGTCAAGAAACTCGGATTGCCATACCGTATCCTTCGTCTGTGTGGCGGTGACATGAGCTTCACTTCTGCCATCACTTATGATTTTGAGGTTTATTCGGCGGCTCAAGGAAGGTGGCTTGAGATATCGTCTGTATCAAACTTCGAGTCATATCAGGCAAACCGTCTGAAACTCCGTTACAAGGATGCTGACGGCAAGACTCAGCTTGCGCATACCCTCAACGGCAGTTCGCTCGCACTCCCACGTGTGGTGGCTGCTCTGCTTGAGAATAATCAGGTTGATGGAAAGATCATGATCCCAGAGGCACTTCGCCCTTATACCGGTTTTGACTATATTGACTAAGGATAAGATCATATTAGGAATTGACCCCGGAACCAATATTTTAGGTTTCGGGGTTATTGGCATAAATTCAAAGGGACCGTATTATAAGGATATGGGAGTCTTTGACCTTCGTAAGATCAAGGATCCTTTCGAGAAACTTGCCAACATATTTTCTGGAGTATCAGAACTCATAGCAGAACATAAGCCGGATCAGCTTGCTGTCGAGTCTCCGTTCTACGGAAAGAATGCTCAGGTCATCCTGAAACTCGGAAGAGCGCAAGGTGCTGCCCTGACTGCAGCAGTGGTACGAGGCATACCGGTTGCTGAATATGCGCCACGAAAGGCTAAAATCGCTATCTGCGGCAATGGCGCGGCGTCGAAGGAGCAGGTGGCCATGATGATTCAGAAAACATTGAATGTAAGCCTTGATCCAAAATACCTTGATGCTACAGATGCTCTTGCCATTGCGCTTTGTCATCATTATCAGATGACAAATCCTCTTGCAGGAACCGGTGGCAAGACCGACTGGAAGAAATTCCTGGCGGATAATCCTGACCGTATAAAATGATATCACAGGCCGCCTGACCTGAAAGTGACTTTTTATACAGGTAAATTTTAAACCATAGACTGACGAGATCGTCTAAATGACATTTGTTCATGAGCCTGATGTCGATATCAGGCAATGTAAATAGAGATTGAAAATAGATATTAACATGAAATACTTCAAGCACCTACTTCTACTTATCACTCTTCTGGCTTGCAATACAGCCTTTGCCCAGGCCATATATTCCATCAAGCTTCATCTGACAGATGAGAAGACATCTGAACCCGTGGCTTTTGCAACCGCTTCAGTGACTGTAAAGGGAGAAAAGACCCCGTTGAAATATACTCTTACAGACGATAAAGGAGATGCAGTCATCAGTAAACTGAAGAAAGGTACATATATCCTAAAGGCAGAACTGATGGGCTACAGGACCTATACGAAGGAGGTCGTCCTTGAAAAGAATATGGACCTTGGTGACATCAGGATGGCAGAAGATGCGGAAGTGCTTGAGGCGGCTAAAGTTACAGATGTCGGCAATCCGATAGTCATAAAGAAGGATACCGTTGAGTATAACGCGTCATCATTCAAGACATCAGATAACGATATGCTTGAGCAGCTTCTGAAAAAGCTCCCTGGCGTGGAGGTCGGAGCAGACGGCTCAATTACTGCAAACGGCGAGACCATCAAGAAGATCACCATTGACGGAAAGACATTCTTCCTTGATGACCCTCAGCTTGCTTCAAAGAATATTCCGGCAAAGATCATCGAGAAAGTCAAGGTAGTGGAGAAGAAATCCGACCAGGCGATGTTTACCGGCATAGATGACGGAGAAGAGGAGACAATCATTGACCTGAAGCTTCGTCCGGGTATGGCTCAGGGATGGTTCGGAAATCTGATGGCAGGCGGCGGACACGATATTCCTGGTGCGGGTTCTGATATGAATGATTGGCGTTACCAGGGTGCAGCGATGGTCGGCCGGTTTACGGACAAGAGTCAGATCAGCATCATTCTCAACGGAAACAATACCAACAACAGAGGCTTCAACGATATTGCAGGAAGCATGATGGGAAACATGCGTGGCGGACGTGGAGGAATGGGTCGTGGTCAAGGCGGCTGGGGAGGTAACAACGGTATCTCGACAACTTGGATGGGAGGTGTCAATGGTGCATTTACCCTGCTTGACGGAGATATGGACCTTTCCGGTAATTATCTGTACAATGGTTCTGACAAGGATGTGATAGAAGAAACCAACAAGACTACGTATCTTGAAAACGAGAATCTTTATAACAGGACCAAAGGTACCGACAATACTTTTTCACAGGGACATCGTGTCGGAGTGCGCCTGGAACATAAGTTTTCAGAGAATAGCTCCATCATCTTCGAACCTCAGTTCAATGTGGGTACTGGTCACTATACCCAGGATGAGCAGTTCTGGACTAAGTCGTTGGCACGCGATCAGGTGGATACTGTGAATGTCAACGAAGGACGTACCAATAACACAGGACAGAACAGGAACTGGTCAACAAGCGGTTTCCTCCTCTATCGTCAGAAGCTCGGAAAAGCTGGCAGGACGCTTTCGGCAAACCTCCGTTATAGTTACAGCAACAATGTGATGGAAGGTCTTAACAGGTCATATACCACAGTGTATAATGGGAATGAACAGTCCGATCCTGTCAATCAGCGTTTCGACCAGAATACCGACAATACATCGCTCAGCGGCAGGGTCGTCTATACTGAACCACTCACAAAGCATCTGTTCCTGGAGGCCAACTACAGTTATTCGTGGAATATGAATGTGTCTGCCAAGGATGTGTTCGGCAGTGGAGCTTATGATTATAAGCCAGGAGAACTTCCGGTATTCAATCCTACCGGTGCTGTGTTGGATGAAACCTATTCTAACAGCATCAGGAACGAGTCTCACAACCATAGGGCAGGCCTGACTTTGAGTTATCAGCTGAACAAGCTCAGAATCAACCTCGGAGCAGCTGCCAATCCGACCATCACCCATAACAGGACCAACGACAAGACCTATGACAACAAGGTCGTGAACTGGTCACCGCAGGCGATGGTGTTCTATGACATAAACGACAATACAAATCTGCGTGTGTTCTACTTCGGGCGTTCCGCACAGCCGTCAACCAGCCAGCTGATGCCGGTGCCTGACAACTCGGACCCTCTGAACATAGCGCTCGGTAATCCATATCTGGAACCATATTTCAATCATAATATCCGCGCAAGATTCGGCTATACCAACAAGAAGACCTTTACATCAGTGAATGCAAACATTCGCGGAACGATCGTAGAGAATGCCCTGACAAATGCGCAGTGGTATGACAAGGCCGGCGTGAAGTATTCGATCCCGGTAAACGGTCCGGCGACAACTTCGATGAGTGCGAATATCTTTGTGAATTCTCCGATAGCCAAGTCTAAATTCTCGATCTTCTCGATGACCTTCCTGAACTATAACGAATCGGTATCGTACGTGGGCACAAACGCATTCAGGGATAATGAGGCCGATAAATACTATGATTACGAGAAGGCAGAGTTCAAGCACTCTCAATTCTACACGGACTATCCTTCGCTTGCTGATGCACCGGGAATGTTCTCAGTGAACAAGAGCCAGACTCTCGGCTTCACTCAGCGACTCCGGTTCACTTACAGGAATGATTTCGTTGAGGTGAATCTCGGAGGTCGCACCAGAATGAACAAATCGTGGTACACTCTCAACAAGGAGGTCGCCCCTACATGGAACAACCAGGCTGACGGCTCGATGAACTGGACCATCCCGGGCGGAATCAACCTCATCGCCGAGGCCCGATACAACTGGTATAACGGATATACCACTCCGCAGGAAGACGAAATCATCCTCAATGCAGAGATAACCAAACTGCTTTTCAAGAAGAAGTTCACCCTTGCCCTGAAGGCATATGACATACTCGGGCAGTCAAAGAACCTGTCGGTTTCAGATGCTTCCAATTACCATCTTGAAACCCGCAATAACACTCTCGGACGCTATATTATCCTGTCTCTGACTTACCGTTTCGGTAACTTCAACAATCAGGGTGGCGGTCAGCGCAGAGGTCCTGGCGGTTTCGGCGGCGGCCCACATGGAGGCTTCGGCGGCGGCCCTCGTCGTTACTAGAAAATATTTTTCACTTCCGGTGTGCCGTCAGCAGCCTTGTGACCAGGGCCAGCAGAAGCAGAAGGAAGATGAATGTACACAGGCGACCGGTGATGTCACCATGTGAAACAAAGAATGTGATGTCGTCACGAAGGGGCAATGCTCCGCAGATCACAGCCTGCTCCCACCATGGAGTGGGCTGTAGTATTTCTCCTGCAGGACTGATTATGGCACTGATGCCGGTGTTGGCACATCGGGCTATGGCCCGGCGTGTCTCGATGGCGCGGAGCGATGCATAACTCAGATGCTGTCTGTAGCCTGGGGTGTTGCCCCACCATGCGTCATTGGTGATTATGGTCATGGCCCGGGCACCTTTGCGGATGTAGTCGGTGTAGTATTCTCCATATATGGATTCGTAGCATACGGCACAGCCTACAGGGGTGCCATCCACATGCATCAGGCTGATTTCGTCCTGTCCTACGCATCTTCCCATCACACCGCCGAGCATGTCGTCGATCTTGCAGAATACAGCCGGATAGGGGGTGTACTCCACGGCTACCACGAGCTTGCTTTTGTGGAAAATCTCCGTTTCGGCAGTTCCGTCTATCATCAGAGCTGAGTTATGTGACTCGACCCATACTCCGTCTCCGCATGCGCGAGCGGTATGTGAAGGTGCCTTGGCAGAGAAAATATAGTCGTAGGACGATGCTCCGAACAGCATGCTGACTCCCGGATAGTCTTCGAGGAAGGTCGTGAACCGCCTCCATGTTCTGCTGCGCTCATACTGACCTACGATTATGTCGCCAGTAAATGTCTCGGGTGCGACGACCAGAAGCGGACCTGCCAGGGAGTCTCCTTTGCGTGATGCCAGTGCCTCGGCGAGTTGTGCCTCCACGATGGCGTTCTGCTGGTCCTGGGTCATCGCGGTGAACTTGTTGTACGGGTCAATGTTCGGTTGTACTATTACAACAGGAAGCTTCTCGTCTGCTTCCATGTCGTAGCGGCTTCCGATCAAAGGGGATATTATGAAAGGTATTGCAAGAGTCGCAATCAAGCCTGTGGCAGCTGCTGTCTTTGCTTTCCAGTTCCATGTGAAGATCCTTCCGTCGGAAAGTGATGTCATCAGTCCGAAAATGCCAAGGTTGGCCATCCAGATCCATAGAGATCCTCCCAATGTGCCTGTGAACTCATACCACTGGACAGCCCATGTAGATCGTGCGAAGGCGTTTCCGAGCACCAGCCAAGGCCACGAAATCTCGGCGTCAAAATAGAAACGCTCCCATGCTATCCACGCGCATGCAAGAAAGATGTATGGTAGAGCACCGCTGAATCTCTTCTTGCTCAGGCGGAACAGCCCGAAAATGAGTGACATCTGGAATGCGTTGGCAAAGATGGCGAAAAGTCCGCCCCCGACTGTTGCGTTGCATACCCAGAAGGTCGTGATGGCGTTCCATAGCACGAAACCGGCGTAGTGGTATATCCAGACATGCTTCTTTTCAAGTATGGTCGCTATGCGGTCCATGCACAGAAGCGGTACAATACCGAAAAGCGCTATAAATCCTGTGTGAGGCACCAGGTAGGGGATTGACATCATGACAGCGAAAAGTACCGTAAGTCCCCACAGAAGTATGTTGTCTCTTTTCATATCAATGTCTTGACAAATAACACACAAATATAAAGAAATATTTAGTACTTTTGTAAGAATTTACTTAACCGTAAACCGTATGGATATTCTTTTGGATACATTAAAAGGCTTTCTGGTGGGAATCTGCGCATCTGCTCCAATGGGTCCGATCGCTATTCTCGTAGTCCAGAAAACATTGAGCAAGGGCCAGAGGGCTGGTTTCTTCACCGGACTTGGAGCGAGTGTCGTGGATACAATCTATGCGCTGATCGCTATTTTTGCACTGGCCTTCGCCCAGAGTTTCATCCATGCACATGAGAATATCATTTATCTGGCTGGCGGAACTATTCTGGTGGGCATAGGTCTGTCAATGGCCCTGTCCAACCCATTCAGACGCCGCAAAAAGGCAGAGGAGAAGAAGTCAAACTTTTCTTCTACAGACTTTCTTCAGGCAATTGCGATGGGTATCTCCAACCCGATGGCAATATTTGTCATCTTCGCCCTGTTCGGTTTTGTAGGGATTACAAATGATGATCCTACATCATGGAATGTCGCTCCGATCATCCTGTCGGTAAGTGCCGGTACGGTCTGTTACTGG
The DNA here is from genome assembly GCA_045127685.1 of Candidatus Cryptobacteroides sp. Taxonomy (GTDB): domain Bacteria; phylum Bacteroidota; class Bacteroidia; order Bacteroidales; family UBA932; genus Cryptobacteroides. The sequence continues at coordinate 11,279 of JBGVQP010000009.1, read as the reverse complement.
CTGTTTCTGTCATGGGCACTCAGCCACTTCCGTGACAAGTTCAGCCTCAGGACCATACTTTGGTTAAGCAGGGTAATGGGTGCGATCGTGGTTATCATCGGCCTGGTGCTTGTCGGCAAGGGCCTTTTCAATGTGCTGTTTTTAAGTCAACCTTTAAAATAATGGAAACTTCTAAAGTCTACTTTACCAACCTGAGGACGGTTCCTGGTAACGATATGCTCACAAAGCTTGAGAAACTTGTCAGAAGGGCAGGAATCGCGGATATTGATTTTGCCGGAAAATTCGTGGCCATCAAGATTCATTTCGGAGAACCGGGCAATCTGGCGTACATCCGTCCGAACTATGCGGCAAGGATAGTTGATGTAATAAGGTCGCTTGGAGGAAAGCCCTTTCTGACAGATGCCAATACGCTTTATTCAGGCGGTCGCTCGAATGCAGTTGACCATCTGAATGCAGCGATGGAAAACGGATTCAACCGTATCGGTGCACACGCTGACGTGATTATCGCCGACGGCCTGAAAGGTACAGACTACAAGGAAATCCCATGTGGTGGAAAGTACTGCCCTTCGCCAAAGATCGGAGCGGCTATCGCAGATGCGGACATCGTGATTTCCATGAACCACTTCAAGGGACATGAGCAGAGCGGTTTCGGAGGCGCGCTTAAGAATCTTGGAATGGGTTCGGCGAGCGTAGGCGGAAAGCTGGAGCTTCACTCTTCTTCGCAGCCGAAGATAGTACCTCAGAACTGCATAGGCTGCAGGATATGTGAACGCTACTGCCGTCATGATGCCGTCAAGGTGGTTGACCGTAAGGCTGTCATTGACTATGATAAATGCGTGGGATGCGGCCAGTGTGTGGCGGTGTGCCAGAAATCCGCTGCTGTCATCGACAGCTATGATACTTCGGAAATGCTCAACAGAAAAATTGCAGAGTATGCATATGCCGTAGTGAACGGCAAACCACATTTCCATATCAGTTTCATAATGAATGTCTCTCCGAACTGTGACTGCTGGAATCACAATGATGCGGCTATAGTTCCTGACCTGGGAATCGCTGCTTCATTCGATCCGGTAGCCTTGGACTGTGCCTGTGCAGATCTTGTCAAGGCTGCGCCAAGCCTTACAGGCAATGCTATTTCGGACAAGACCGGCGAGTGTACGTGCGGTCATCATCATAAGGGAGAAGACAAATTCCGTATGGTACACCCAGATACAGACTGGGAGGCCGGTGTGGAATATGGCGAAGCGATCGGACTCGGAAACCGGAATTATGAACTTGTACAGCTTTAATTTATCATGGCGAAAAAATCATACAAGAATCCATGGGTGACTATATTCAAGCACCTGTGTGTAATAGCCGTCCTTGCTCTCATTTTAGTGTTCGGGGCTAAGATTTTTCTGAATCTGTTCACCCGACACGGCAGAGAGATACGTGTGCCGGATTTTTCCAACCTGACCGTTGTGGAGGCGGAACATCTTGCCAGGAAAAGTCACCTGAGGGTCGAAGTTACGGATTCGGTATTTCTCAAAAGAATGAAGAAGGGGGCTGTTTACAGACAGAGCCCGACTCCCGGAAGCCATGTCAAGAAAGACAAGCGCATAACTCTTACCATCAACGCCAACATAGGGAAAATGGTCACCATGCCGGATCTGGTCGGTCTTTCTATGCGTCAGGCCAGGGCTGAACTTCTTTCCCGTGGACTGGTACTCGGCAGACTTGTATATACCCAGGATATGGCTACCAACAATGTCTTGAAGCAGATGCACTCCGACCGGGAAATTCTACCCGGAACTATGATAGAAAGCGAATCTGTAATAGATCTTGTGGTCGGACTGAACGGTTATGATGCCGTTACCTATGTGCCGGACGTGATGGGCCTCAAGCGTATGAGTGCTGTCGGTGCGGTGCATGACAATTCGTTGAATATCAGAGCACTACGCTATGATGAATCAGTGAAGGATTATGATGATAGTCTCAACGCCATGGTCTGGCGGCAGACTCCTGAACCATCGGACAGCATCAGTGTCAATCTGGGCTCGGATGTCACTCTTTATCTCACTTTGGACGAGCATAAGATACCAGTGAAGGAGGGAATACTATAATGGCGGATAACAGATATTTTGATTTTGAAGATGCACCTTTGGAGGACTTTGATTCTGCAAAGGACGGGGACGAAGTCGCATATGAGGACGAGCAGCAGGAAATGTTCGAACATTACCGTTTCGATATCTCTGCCGGTCAGGTGCCGATGCGTGTGGACAAGTATCTCTCGACTCATATGGAATATACTTCGCGCCATCGCATCCAGCTGGCGATCAAGGCGGAATATATCCGTGTCAACGACAAGATAGTAAAGGCAAACTATGTGATCCGTCCGGGAGATGTCATCAAGTTCGTGATGCCGTACCAGAGGCGTGGTCTTGAAATACTGCCTGAAAACATCCCGTTGAATATAGTTCATGAGGATGACGATGTGCTTGTTCTGAATAAGGAACCGGGCATGGTCGTTCATCCCGGGCATGGCCATTTCAGCGGAACACTTGTCAATGCCCTGGCTCATCATCTCGGGATATCACAAGGTGCTGATGCTCAAGATGAAAGAATGGGAGTACTGGTACATCGTATCGATAAGGATACCTCAGGTCTGCTCGTGGTTGCAAAAAATGACGAGGCTCAGCTCGATCTGGCCAAACAGTTCTTTGTCCACTCGATAGAAAGACGCTATGTCGCGATAGTATGGGGTAATCTTAAGGAAGACGAGGGTACAATTACCGGCAATATAGGACGTGACCCGAATGACCGTATGAGGTTCAAGGTGTTCCCTGACGGAGACTATGGCAAACATGCCGTGACCCACTATAAGGTGCTGGAGCGTTTCGGATATGTGACAGTGGTGGAGTGTCGTCTGGAAACGGGCCGTACCCACCAGATCCGTGTCCATTTCAACTGGATAGGACACCCGCTTTTCAATGATGAGAGGTATGACGGAGCAGAAATCCGCAAGGGAACGATTTATGCGAAGTATCGCCAGTTCATCGAAAACTGTTTCAAGCTTCTTCCTCGGCAGGCACTGCATGCGAAGACTCTTGGTTTTGTACATCCCAAGACAAAGCAGATGGTCAGATTTGACTCTCAACTTCCGTCAGATATGCAGGCGCTCATTGACAAGTGGCGCAAGTATTCAGAAAACATGACTCAGTTCCTTGAAGAAGATTGAGTTTCATATCTTGTTGATATTCGCAAAAAAATATTACATTTGCGGGATTGTTTGAAAATCTGTAATAAATAATATTAAAAGTAATGAAAAAGTTTATCAAATCAGCAGCGTTGGTACTGGGTGCTGCGCTGTTCTTCTCTTGTTCAAACAACCAGCCTAAGATGGTTGTAATGGGTGATCCGGCACAGATGGATACCCTCTCATACTGCTATGGTGTAAACATTGCTGAGAACTTCGCTCGTGAGCGTGAGTTCGCTCAGATCGACTATGATTTCGATGCAATGAGAAAGGCTCTCGAGAGAGCAGCCCTCACAGGCAAGGAGTTCGTTCTCAATGGAGACACTGTAAATGTAAAGAAGGCTAACGAGCGTCTCGGAATGTTCTTCAATTACGAGCTTCAAAACCGTATGAGTCAGAAGAACTCAAATCCGGATTCACTTGACTTCGATCCTGAGACTATGTTCAAGGATGAGCAGGAGCGTTGTCTGATTTCTTCTTCATACGGATTTGTCATTGGTGACGGTATGGCTAAGGGCAAGCTTCATATCCAGCTCGCTTCGCTTTTCGCTGCGTGGAAGGAGTTCGGTACAGAGGATGCCAAGATGACATCAGAGGAGTGCAATGCTTTCGCATCAGAGTATTTCACAGTTACTCTTCCTGCAGAGAACAAGGCAGCATCTGAGGCTTGGCTCAAGAAGATGGAGTCTAAGTGTGGCGTAAAGAAGACTGAGTCTGGTCTTGTCTACAAGATCGTGAAGAAGGGTAACATGGACCGCAAGCCTGTATCTGTGGAAAATACAGTTGAAGTACATTACAAGGGTACAACCCGCACAGGTGAAGTTTTCGATGCATCCCGTTTTGCTGATATGCCGGCTGAGCGCCAGGAGATGATGAAGCAGTATCGTCCTGAGGATTATGACAAGGATGAGCCGGTTAAGTTCCAGCTCAACCAGGTGATCAAGGGTTGGGGCGAAGGTCTTCAACTTATCGGTGAGGGTGGTAAGATCACTCTTTGGATCCCTGCTGAACTTGCTTACGGATCGAGAGGAGCCGGTCAGAACATCGGACCTAACGAGGCTCTCCGTTTCGATGTTGAGCTTATCAGCGTAGAACTTCCTGAGGTAGTAGAAGAAGCACCGGTTGAGGCTGCTGATTCGGTTGTAGTTGCTGAGTAATCTGATATCAAGGTTTTTTGTCAAAACTCTTTGATATTCCGAAATTTATATCTATTTTTGCGCGCTTTTTGACCAAAGGCGCGCTTTTTTTGCCGCCCAGGCAGGCACAGTAAATAATGTTTAACCCACTAATTTGTTTTTCTAAATTTTAATCATGGAAGAAAACAAGACAATTGCAGAGGTTGCTCCTGAGGTAGCTCCTGCAGTAGAAGAAACCAAGAAGAGCGTTCTCAACGCTTCAGTTGCTCCTGAGGAGTTCGACTGGGATGCATTTGAGAATGACGATGTTTACGGCGGTTCTGTAGAAGCAATCGCAGAGCAGTACAACCAGACACTTTCAAAGGTAGTTGAAGGTGAAGTTGTTGAGGGTGTTGTTACAGCAATCAGCAAGAGAGAGGTTATCGTCAACATCGGTTACAAGAGCGAGGGTGTCATCATGGCTCCTGAGTTCCGTTACAACCAGGACCTTACAGTAGGTGACAAGGTTGAGGTGTTCGTTGAGAGCACTGAGGACAAGAAAGGTCAGCTTATCCTTTCACATAAGAAGGCACGCCAGCTCCGTTCTTGGGATATGGTCAACGCTGCATTCGCTGCAGACGAGATCGTAAAGGGTTATGTGAAGACCCGCACAAAGGGTGGTATGATCGTCGATGTATTCGGAATCGAGGCTTTCTTGCCAGGTTCACAGATCGACATCAAGCCTATCCGCGACTACGATCAGTATGTTGACACAACTATGGACTTCAAGATCGTCAAGATCAACCACGAGTTCCGTAATGTAGTAGTTTCACACAAGGCACTTATCGAGGCTGAACTCGAGCAGCAGAAGAGCGAGATCATCGGTAAGCTCGAGAAGGGTCAGGTTCTTGAGGGAACTGTCAAGAACATCACAGGTTACGGTGTATTCGTTGACCTCGGCGGTGTTGACGGACTTATCCACATCACAGACCTTTCATGGGGACGTATCAATCATCCGGAGGAAGTTGTTGCTCTCGATCAGAAGATCAACGTCGTTATCCTCGACTTCGATGAATCTAAGAAGAGAATCGCTCTTGGTCTCAAGCAGCTTACAGCACATCCTTGGGATCTTCTTGACGCTGACCTCAAGGTTGGTGACAAGGTTAAGGGTAAGGTTGTCCTCATCGCTGACTACGGTGCATTCGTAGAGGTTGTTCCTGGCGTTGAAGGTCTTATCCACGTATCAGAGATGTCTTGGTCTCCAAGACTCCGCATCGCTTCTGACTTCCTTAAGGTTGGTGATGAGGTTGAGGCTCAGATCCTTACTCTCGACCGCGAAGAGAAGAAGATGTCTCTCGGTCTCAAGCAGCTCGTTGCTAACCCTTGGGAGACTATCCGTGAGAAGTATGCAGTAGGTTCACAGCACACAGCAACTGTCCGCAATATCACTAACTTCGGTGTATTCGCAGAGCTTGAAGAGGGCATCGAGGGTCTCGTACACATTACAGACCTTGCTTGGAGCAAGCCAAAGCATCCATCTGAAATCGTAGCGGCAGGCGACTCTATCGAGGTTGTAGTTCTTGACTTCGATGAGGAGAACCACAAGCTTTCACTCGGTCACAAGCAGCTCCTTCCTAACCCATGGGATGAGATCGAGGCTAAGTACGCAGTAGGTACTGTAGTTGAGGCTAAGATCGTTGAGGTTAACGACAAGGGTGCAGTTGTAGAACTTGAGGGTGATGTTGATGCATTCTGCTTCAACCGTGAGCTCGCTAAGGAGGATGGTTCAATGCCAGTTTCTGGTGAGACCCTCGCATTCAAGGTAACTGAGCTTAAGAGAAACGCTAAGAAGGCAACTCTCTCACACGCTAAGACTTACGCAGCAGCAGTTGAGGAGCGTGCACAGAAGGCAGCAGCTGAGGTAGAGAGCACAAAGAAGGCAGTGAAGAAGATCAACTCAAGCGTAGAGAAGACTACTCTTGGTGATATCGACGCACTCGCAGCTCTTAAGAGCCAGCTCGAGAACAAGTAATTGTTTTCACATAAATATTCAGAGGTCCGAAATCATTTTCGGACCTCTTTATTTTTGCTATATTTGCGAAAAAATGACCCCAGATGAAAACAATGGAAGAAAGACATCGCTATATTCTTGAACAACTCAAGATGATTGGCTATGTTAAAGTTGTAGATCTCGCCGAGCAGCTGGATGTGTCTGCTGCAACAATACGAAAGGATCTCACTTTACTTGAAAATAAAAATCTTCTGCATCGTACTCATGGAAGTGCTTCGCTACTTCGTTCCAATGTGATCGATCTTCCTGTTCAGGAGAAAAGCAGTCTGAACGCGGAAAAGAAGCAGGCTATTGCACGTGCTGCAAACGAATTGATTCAGGATGGAGATTCAATCCTTTTGACATCAGGATCTACAATAGAAACTTTTGCAAAGTTTCTTTCGCCGAAAGGAACCATCAATGTAGTTACTCCGTCTATCAGGGTCGGAGTGTATCTGAGTGAAAAGGAAGGCCTGAATATCATGATGCTTGGCGGGCAGCTTGTAGTCAAATCGCTGTCTGTCCGCGATTCGTACACAGAAGAGGGACTCAAATATGTCAGATGTAATAAGGCATTTTTCAGTTGTGATGGATTTGATTTTGACGGAGGTGTTACGACTGCATTTGTGGCAGAGGCAAAGGTGACCGATTCGATGCTCAATGTCGCCACAGAGGTTATCCTTCTTGCGGACTCTACAAAACTTGGAAAAAGCGGCTTCGGAAAGATTTGCGATATCGCACGTGTAGATACGCTTATAACTGATGATGGGATACCTCAATCAGTAAAGCGAAGATTTGAGGAGGAAGGTGTCAAAGTCATAATAGCTAAATAAATATAGATGCATATGTCATGGGTTGCGATGTCTTTAAAATAAGCGTCGCAACTTTCGTTTTGCTTTTGAAAGTTTTGAAAACGAAAAATTATATATATCTTTGTAGTGAAACGAAATTTGTTTTTTTGAAATGAAAAGAGTACTTTCTTTCGCAATCTTAATGTTTGCGACAGTGGCAATGACTGCCCAGCATCGCGCTGATCGTCAGCAACTTACCCATAGAGGTTCATCAACAATGATTCTCCTTGGAGACCCGCAGGCGTATGTCAAATATGATCTCAATCAGCCATTGTTGGATCTTCAGATGTCATGGGTCTATGACAATATCGAACAATTGAATATGAAAGCCGTTCTCTGTGTCGGTGATCTGGTTGAGCAGAATGACAACAATGCTCTTGATCGCAAGATGCTTAATCAGACCAGCAGGCAGCAGTGGGAGGCAGTTTCAAAGTCATTCAGATGGATAGATGGAAAGGTTCCGCACCTTCATGCTCCCGGTAATCATGACTATGGATTCAAGCATGCAGAGGATGAACATACCTTCTTCCCGGATTATTTTACAGCGGAGCGTCAGGGTAAGGTTCTTCTTGACTGCCTTGTTGCAGAATATCCAAACCGCGAGGGTCGCGCTTCTCTTGAAAATGCGGCTTTCGAGTTTGTACTACCATACTGGACTCGTAAGATTCTTGTCATTACTTCTGAATTCGCACCAAGCGATGGTGCTGTAGAATGGGCAAAATCGCTCTGCCTGTCAGATAAATACAAAGACCATATCGTTATTTACATGACCCATTCATATATGAGATGTCATGGACGTTGCAATAATGCGTTGATGCCTACCGAGAAATATCCTCTTACCCAGAAGCCGGGAAACAATTCTGGCCTGCAGCTTTGGGAGAAGCTCATCAGTCAGGTTCCGAATATCCGACTTGTACTTTGTGGACACCATGGTCATGGCCCAGACAAGATAACAAAGCAAGATGTTTTTGAGGATAATATCGGTTGGAGAGTTGATAAGAATACATCAGGCGCAGATGTCTATCAGATGATGTTCAATGTCCAGACCCTTGGCGGAGGATGGGAAGGTAACGGGGGAGACTGCTGGCTCCGTATCCTTGAGTTCATGCCAGATGGCAAGACAGTATTTGTGCGTACATATTCCCCTTTGTTTGGAATATCTCCAAGCACAAAGCATCTTGCTCATCGTACAGGTAAACTTGATCAGTTTGATTTTAAATTATAACTCGGCGGAAACCTGTTAGGAAACTGAAACAAATCGTTAAACAAGATATATATATGAAGAAGACAATTACAATTATCGGTGCAGGTATGATGGGTTCTGCTCTTGCTTATCCTGCATTTGAAAACGGCAACGAGGTCCGCCTTGTCGGCACACCTCTTGACCGCGACATCATTGACGGATGTCTCAAGGATAACAAGCATCTGAAGTTTGATATACCCTTCCCGCAGGGAATCAAGTATTATCAGTTTGAAGATTGGAAGACTGCAGTGGACGGTGCCGATTTCGTTATTGGCGGAGTCTCTTCTTTCGGTGTAGACTGGTTCCTTACAGAGGTACTCGCTCATCTTGATCCATCAATACCTGTACTTTCAGTGACCAAGGGTCTTATCAACCTTGAGGATGGTACTTTGATTTCGTACCCGGACTACTGGCAGAGAGAGCTTGCAAAGATGGGTATCAGCCGTGAGGTCTGTGCTATCGGTGGCCCATGTACATCTTATGAACTCGTCTTCCACGATCAGACAGAAGTGGCGTTCTGCGGAGAAAATACTGCGGTCCTCAAGATGATGAAGGAGGCGATGGCCACAGATTATTACCATATATCTCTCACTAATGATGTAGTCGGTCTTGAAAGTGCGGTTGCCCTGAAGAACGGGTATGCACTTGCGATTGCCATGACAATAGGTCTTGTAAACCGTGAGCATGGAGCAGAGGCTGGTCTTCACTATAACTCACAGGCAGGCGCATTCTATCAGGCTGTAAAGGAAATGCGTTACCTTCTTGAGATGCAGGGCGCTTCACGCGACTGTGAGAATATCGGTATAGGAGACCTTTATGTTACTGTCTATGGCGGACGTACACGTAAGATCGGAGTTCTTCTTGGAGAGGGTAAGACTTATCAGGAGGCTCTTGATATTCTTGCAGGTGTAACTCTTGAGAGCCTTGTTGTCGCTCGCCGTGTATATGCTGCAATGGCCCGTAAGGCCGAACTTGGAAAGGCGGATCTGGGCATGTTCCCGATGCTTTGCCATGCTGCTGCCGTCCTGGATGAGGGTAAGGACGCACAGCTTCCGTGGGAAGCCTTTACTTTTGACCAGACGAAATAGGTCGGTCAAGCATTGGGGGCCCTATCGTATCATAAAATGCGGTAGGGCTTTTTATATTTTGATTTGTTCTGAAATTTGTATCTTTGTCCCGATGGTATGATTTATGGGATTTGCAATAACAGACATAGATGCTCAACTGATCGATAGGATACGACAAGGGGATGAAGATTCCTTTGCTTGTCTCTATGCTGCATACTTCCCATATATGGCGGCAAAGGCTGCATCCATGATCCAGGACACGGAAGAGGCCAAGGATATCGTGAACGACATTTTTGTCAGCCTGTGGAACAATCGAAGAAAGTTGTTCTTCCCTATTCATCCTTACCTGCAGACTGCGCTCAAGAATGGTTGTCTGAACTGGATACGTTATTCAAAGTCAAAGTTGCACATGATGGATTCGTACAAGAGTCTTATGGAAATCCGTATGGAAAGGATATATGCCATGGAGTCTCTTGATGTAAACGAAGTGATTGATGCGGTGAATCTTATAAAGAAGTCTGCCCAAACTCTACCGGAGCGTTGCCGTGTCATTTTTGAAATGTATTTTTATCTTGGCTATAATTCAACTGAGATTGCAGAACATCTGGGTCTCTCGGCAAGTACAATCAGAGTGCAGCTGAAGATAGCCTTATCAAAGCTCAAGGAGGAGATACCTCCACTCATCTGTTTTCTTATTTCTTGGATTTTTTAAGATTTCTTTAAACGCTTTTTTTATTATAGGTGTATTTATATGCGTATTGACCTGAAATCTTTATGCATGTTGATAAACCTATGATAGAACGTTTCAAGGAATTGTCTATCGGTTACCTGACGGGTAGCCTGTCTGAACAGGAGACGGATGAGTATGTCCGTCTGTATCGTTCGTCTCCGGAATACGTTAAAATCTATGACGAAATTGAGCGCGCTTATACCAGTGGTCTGGTAATAAGATATGAAGGCGAAAAGGCAATTAATTTTGCCATCGTGCAGGCAAGGATTGCAAAGACTTCAAAAAGAAAGAAGGTATTTGCAATTGTGGCATCAGTTGCCGCTGCAGTTGTTGCCTGTATTTTGAACGTCAATTATTTGTGGGGAGAGCAGGAAACACTTATCCAGCACTCGGATATCCTGTGCCGTCAAGTCGAGGAAGATACTAACATTATTCTTCCCGATGGTTCATGGGTATGGGTCAAGGCGGGTTCCTCATTATCTTATGATCCAGATAAATTCGAATCCGAGAGAACTGTTATTCTGGACGGAGAGGCTTGTTTCGACGTGCGGCATGATATGTATCACCCTTTTATAGTCAGGACGGAGTCTGTGAGTGTAAAGGTGTTGGGAACTGTCTTTAATGTCAATACAAGGAAGGAGTATAAGGCCATTGAAACGACTTTGGCCCGTGGCTCTGTCGTGATTCAGGATGTCCAGGGTGAGGATATCTTGTTTGTTCATCCTGGTCAGCAAGTGGTTTTTGAGAACCGGGAAAACTTCAAGGTAAATGAACTGCGTGCTTGGGAATATCTTCTGGAACGATATGGTACAGTTACAATCCCGGATGCACCTATGTCTGAGATCGTGTGTAGATAGTAACGCAAAATTCCCCCACGAAAATAATTGAAAAAGGGACCATGGAATTAAGGTTTTTAGATTTGCGGTGAGTAAATCTTTAACTAATGATTTCTATGGATCTTAAACAACAAATTCTTCACTACTATCGA
>JBGVQP010000008.1:0-13516 GCA_045127685.1 Candidatus Cryptobacteroides sp. | reverse complement strand
CAAAATAACGGAGAAGATCCTTCGGAAAAACAAAATCCAATACTGATTTATACAATGAGAGTGACATGATATATACCTTTAAGCAAAAGCAAAGGTATAAACTTAATCACAAATCATAACACAGGGTTTTGCACATGATCCCCGAATATATAGATACCTCGTCAGGTAGTGATTTCAAAATTTAAGTCAGCATTTCTGCTGACTTTTTTTTGAGCGGAAAACGAGACTCGAACTCGCGACCCCAACCTTGGCAAGGTTGTGCTCTACCAACTGAGCTATTTCCGCATATCCCTCAAATGGGATTGCAAAGGTACGAAGATTTTTTTATTCTCCAAATTTATTTTGAAAAATTTCGCGTTTTTCCTGCATAATTATGCAAAAAGGGCTGTCGAAGTGGTTTCGACAGCCCTTTTATAGAGATAAATTTTACAGATTAGTCTTCTTTTTCCTCTTCCATGTACGCCTTCAGGAGCTTCTCCTGTACATCGCCAGGTACCGGCTGGTAGTCTGCGAAGTCCATTGTGAAGGTTGCGCTACCTGATGAGAGCGAACTGAGGGTTGTAGAGTAACGATAAAGTTCTGCGAGAGGAACGCGTGCCTTGATCACCTCGAATCCCTTGTCTGAACCCATACCCTCTATAAGTGCGCGACGGTTCTGGAGATCTGACATGCAGGCACCCATGTACTCGCTTGGTGTAAGCACCTCTACATTGTAGATAGGCTCCATGATCTTCGGACCGGCATTGCGGAACGCTTCCTTGAAAGCATTACGGGCAGCGAGAACGAATGAGATTTCATTAGAGTCTACCGGATGCATCTTACCGTCGTAAACATAAACGCGGATGTCACGCGCAAGCGATCCAGTAAGAGGGCCTTCGCTCATCTTCTCATTGATACCCTTGAGGATTGCAGGCATGAAGCGTGCATCGATAGCACCGCCCACAATACAGTTGTAGTACTCGAGCTTACCGCCCCATGGAAGATCAAACTCTTCCTTACCCTTGATGTTGAGGACCATTTCCTTGCCGTCAACCTTGAACTTGTTGCCCGGATCCATTCCTTCCTCGTAAGGAGCGATAAGGAGATGCACCTCACCGAACTGGCCGGCTCCACCTGACTGTTTCTTATGACGATAGTCGGCTGTCGCAACCTTTGTAATGGTCTCGCGGTATGAAATCTTCGGTGCAGAGAATTCGATTTCAAGCTTGTTCTCGTTCTGGAGCCTCCACTTGAGTGTATTCACATGCTGCTCACCCATACCCTTGAGGATGGTCTGCTTCTGCTCCTTGTGGTACTCGATGATGTATGTAGGATCCTCGGCAGCGATCTTTGCCATTGCCTCGCTCACCTTCTCTTCATCCTTCGCATCCTTTGCCTTTACGGCGCAACGATACTTGTAGTGAGGGAACTTGATGTCCTTGTAGCAGATGTCTGTACCAGGTGCGCAGAGAGTGACATTAGTCTTTGCTGCGCGAAGTTTCACTGTACATCCGATATCACCTGCGATCAGGTCTGTAACCTTCTCTTTCTTCTTGCCTGCCACAGCGTAGATTGCAGAAATTCTTTCCTTGTCGCCTGTCTCCGGGTTCTCAAGGTCCATACCTTCTGTAAGTTCGCCTGACATCACCTTGAAGTATGCAACCTCACCGAGATGCGGCTCTACTGCTGTCTTATATATGAAGAGCGACACAGGGGCTTCCTGCTTGCACTCAATTACCTTCTCGTCCTTGGTAACGAGCTTGCGCTCTGCTGGAGAAGCCGCTGTACGGATAGTGAACTCCATAAGACGCTTTACTCCGATATCCTTCTTTGCAGAAAGACAGAAGATAGGCATCACGTCTCCTTCGCGGATACCGATACCAAGACCCTTTCTGATCTCATCCTCCGAGAGTGATCCCTGCTCGAAGAATGTCTCCATGAGAGTATCGTCATATTCTGCCGCACGCTCGATAAGTTCCTGTCTGAGTTCCTCTGCCTCCTCAACACGGTCAGCAGGAATCTCCATATCCTGACGTTTGCCTGTATCGCCTTCAAAGCGATAAAGCTTCATCTTAAGCACGTCGATAAAGCCGTCGAATCCAGGACCCACCTCAACTGGGTACTGAACGATTACCGGTTTCTTACCGAATGCTTCCTTCATTGTTTCAAGGGTATTCTCCCAAGAAGCCTTCTCACCGTCGAGCTGGTTCACTGCCACGATCATAGGGATTCCATATTCCTTTGCGTAGCGTGAGAAAATCTGTGTACCGACCTCGACTCCCTGCTGTGCATTTACAACAAGCACTCCCAGATCGCATACCTTGAAAGCGGATACTGCGCCGCCGACAAAGTCATCAGCACCCGGAGTGTCGATGATATTGAATTTTGTATCCATGAACTCCGCATAGAGAGGAGTTGCATAGATGGACCTCTGGTTGATCTGCTCGATCTCCGCATTGTCTGAGACAGTATTCTTTGCCTCTACTGTACCTCTTCTGTCAATCACCTTACCTTCGTAAAGCATGGCTTCAGATAACGTGGTCTTACCTGACTTTGTGCTGCCGAGGAGGACCACATTGCGGATGTTTTGGGTAGGATAAGCTTTCATCAGTTTGTGTGTTATTGTGTTTGTTATTATGTCGGTCCGCGTCCCGAAAGACGCATCAGACGCAAATCTAAAAAAACATTATCACAAAATCAATAAATCGGCAGGAGATTTTTCGTCAGCAATCAATCAGATGAGCGATGATTCCATCGCCACACATTCCGAAGTTATCATAAAAAAGAAGGTTCATGCGCCGGGGGCAGGCTGCATGCTTGCGGCAGATCTCGTCAAATGTCAGGAATGCCAGTTCTGCGGGGTCCGCTTCTGCCAGAAAGGCTGCAATGGCGAAGAAATTGTTTGTCATATTTATGTTATTTAGATGGTCACATAACTTCGCCACTCACCATGACGTAAGAAAGCGCAAGGCAAAGAAGGGAAGAACTGCAAGAAAAAGCAACGGTTTTTAGATTTTGTATGGGCAAACCGCAAACTATTTTTGCTTTTTTTATATTTCTGGACATTTTCTAAAACTTTTTCTTGCGTTTCGTCGGTTTTTCTTGTTTAACAGGCGGTGCTTTTACTGATACTTTTGTCGGAATCAAAAGTGAGTGATATGGACAATTCGACAATCAAAGACAACATCCGCAAGATCAGAAAGGCGCGCAGGATGACTCAGGAAGAAATGGCCATGCAGCTTGGAATTTCCATAACGGCATACCGCGATCTGGAAAAAGGCAGCACGACTATATTGAACAGCAATATATACAGAATCGCTGACCTGCTTGAGACTCCGACCGAGGAGATTGTCCTGGGATACCTTCCCTCACAGGCCGAAAGCGCCACTTTGCAGGAAATGCAGCAGGAGTACTCCGGAAAAGTCGAGACCCTTGAAAGACGCATCATGGACCTGGAAAAACTCGTCGCCTCTCACGAAGAAACCATCCGCAGCAAGAACGAAATCATATCGATGTTGAAGAAAAGGCTTGGCGAGGAAAGATAGTTTATGTAATTTTGCAGGATGCAGAATGAAACACATCTTTTAAGTTATCTCCACGCAGACCTGATAGAAGCGGGTTGTGATGAGGCTGGCAGAGGGCCTCTGGCAGGCCCCGTATTCGCTGCGGCAGTCATACTTCCGAAGGATTTCCATCATCCGCTTCTGAATGACTCCAAGAAAATGACTGAAAAGGCTCGCGAAATGCTCCGCCCGATTATCGAGCGGGAGGCTTTGGCATGGGCTGTGGAAGAGGTAAGTGCAGAGGAGATAGATACCATAAACATCCTGAACGCATCCATTACCGGAATGCAGAGGGCTGTGCGCAGGCTGCAGATGAAACCGGATTTCCTTCTCATCGACGGCAACAAGTTCAAGCCGTTTGACGGGTACAAGTACCAGTGTGTCGTAAAGGGTGATGGCAAATATGCCTCCATCGCGGCGGCATCCGTCCTGGCAAAGACATATCGGGACGAGCACATGAGGAAACTTGCTCTGGAGTATCCTCAATATGGATGGGACAGGAATATGGGATATCCGACGAAAGAGCACATTCTGGCGATTGTCGAGCATGGGTATACGCCGGAGCACAGGAAGAGTTTTCATGTGAAGCAGTTGGAGCCAACTTTGTTTTAAGAAAGATTTCTCGACTCCCTTCGGTCGCTCTAAATGACATCGACGAAAGAAATTGAGACATCTTGTGATAGAAGATTATGAAGAAGATATTTAGTTTTATAGCCGCCATGGCTGTGTCAGCCGGAATTATCAGAGCCGACGAGGGTATGTGGCTGCTTCCGCTTATCCAGAAGATGAATGCGGATGCGATGAAGACACTCGGATGTAAACTCTCGCCGAAGCAGATATATGATATCAACAACACATCACTCAAAGATGCGATAGTGCAGTTTGGAGGAGGATGTACAGGAGAGATAGTATCTCCAGAGGGCCTGCTTCTGACCAACCACCACTGCGGATACAGCAATATCCAGAAACTCAGCAGCGTGGAGCATGACTATCTGCGTAACGGCTACTGGGCCATGAATCGCAGCGAGGAACTGCCTTGCGAAGGTTTGACCGTAACTTTCATGCAGTCTATGCAGGATGTCACCCGTATCGTAGCGAAAGCAAAAGAGAAGGCCGCGAAAGAGTACAAGGACAGCACCGATGTGGAAAAATTCATCAGGCATGCCGCAAACCAGGCCATGGGCGAACTCGTGCAGAAGGCGGAGGAAGATAATCCGCACTGCGAAGCCGAAGTGGAGACATTCTACAACAGCAATGTTTATTACCTTATTATATATAAGACCTACCGCGATGTACGTTTCGTGGGCGCTCCGCCTTCATCGATCGGAAAGTTTGGAGCAGATACGGACAACTGGATGTGGCCTCGCCATACCGGAGACTTCTCTGTGTTCCGCGTATATGCCGACAAAGACAACAACCCGGCAGACTATTCTCCCGATAATGTTCCGCTCAGGGCAAAGAACTCCCTTAAAATATCCCTGCAGGGAGTCAAGGAAGGTGATTACACGATGATTATGGGATTCCCGGGACGAACTACCCGCTTCCAGACCTCGCCTGAGCTGCAGATGCAGATCGAGCAGAATGATATCCGCATTGCAGCCCGCACAGAAAGGCAGAGAGTGCTGCTTGAGGACATGAATGCCGATCCGAAGATAAAAATCCAGTATGCGAACAAATATTCAAGTTCCTCAAACGGATGGAAGAAATGGCAGGGAATGAAACTGGCATTCGACAAACTCGACATCATCGGCAGGGCCATCCAGGAAGAGAATGAGTTCTCCGACTGGGCGAATATGAAGAAAGGCCGTGCAGAAAAATATGGCAGCGTCCTGAAAGACCTTGCGGATGCCACAGAAAAAGGCAAGGCTGCCAGACTTGCATATACAAAAGCCTTCGAGTCCATATACAGAATAGAACTGACCAACATTGCGGCGACAGCTAAACGGTATGCGGACCAGGAGATCGACAATGGCGCCGATACCTTGAAAGCACTTCAGACTGCGCTGGAAAAGATGGTAGCGACCTACAAGGACTACTCTGCCTCAACAGACAGGAAAGTGGCCAAGACAATGCTCCAATGGTATAAGAATAACGCCACAAAGGAAGACTGGTTCGAAGGGCTTGACACCATGAACATAGACTCATTTGTGGATTTCCTCTTCGACAGCAGCGACTTCATTTCCGAAGAGACTCTTGCCAAGGGTATCGCAGAAAAGGGGTACGGCATATTCGATACTCCGACATATAAGTTTGCTAAGGAGACTATCAACAAGACTTACGCACTGTTCATCCTGAGCCAGGAGTATGACAACGACCTTGCAAAGGCACGCGAGATCTACACTGCCGGTCTTCTGGAATGGAAAAAGGGCCAGCCTTCATATCCTGATGCAAACTTCACTATGAGGCTCACATACGGCACCGTCAAGGGATATTCCCCTAAGGATGCTGTCGTTTACCGCCACTACACCACCCTGGACGGCGTGATGCAGAAGGAAGACCCGACAAGTTGGGAGTTCAATGTGCCTGTAAAACTCAAGGAACTCTGGCAGAGCGGGGATTTCGGTGAATATGCAATGGAAGATGGCAAGATGCCTGTGGCATTTCTCAGCAACAACGATATCACGGGAGGAAACTCCGGCAGCCCTATAATGAATGCACGTGGAGAACTGGTGGGACTGGCATTTGATGGCAACTGGGAGTCGATGAGCAGCGATGTGATGTTCGAGCCGGACCTCCAAAGATGCATCAATGTGGACATCAGATATGTACTGTTCATAATTGACAGGTTCGGCGGAGCAGGATGGCTGCTTGATGAAATGAATATTGTAAAATAAAGATTGCCACGCTTCGCTCGCAATGACACAAATATTTCATAAAAAACAGAACTAAAACAACTATATGAATACCGACAACATAAAGAATTGGCTCCAGCAGGTGGAGCACCCGGCCAAGGGAGACAGGAACATCGTTGAACTTGGCATGGTGGAAGGCATAAGCGTCGAAGGGAACACAGTGACCGTAACCCTGACATTTGCCAAACATCGCGATCCTCTGGCTGAATATCTGATCGGAAGCGCAAAGGCCGCGATAATCAGAAACGCACCGGAAGGCACTGCTGTGGAGATAAAGACCGCTGTCAAGGAAGCGGCGCCAAAGAAGAAACCGGGCCTTGACCTCGGAAACGAGGAGATTGAAAACGTGAAGCACATCATCGGCATCGCAAGCGGCAAGGGCGGCGTCGGCAAATCAACAGTAGCCGTAAACCTTGCAGTGGCTCTGTCCCGCCTCGGCTATAAGGTCGGTCTGGCGGATGCTGACGTGTACGGACCTTCCGTACCGAAGATGACTGCAACAGAAGGCCTTGTGCCGGATGCTGTACTGAGCGGAGAGAAAGAAGTCATCATGCCTATGGAAAAATACGGTGTGAAGTGGATGTCCATCGGATATTTCGCAAAGCCGGAGCAGGCACTCATATGGCGTGGTCCGATGGCATGCAATGCCCTCAAGCAGATGATTCTGCAGGTGCGTTGGGGAGAGCTCGACTTCCTGCTCATCGACATGCCTCCGGGAACAGGTGACATCCATATAAGTCTTGTACATGACATCCCGATGGAGGGCGCGATAATTGTCAGCACCCCGCAGGACGTGGCTCTGGCTGATGTAGAAAAAGGCGTGAACATGTTCCGCAACGACAGCATCAGGAAGCCGATCTTCGGCCTGGTCGAGAACATGGCCTGGTTCACCCCTGAAGAGCATCCGGATGAAAAATACTATATATTCGGAAAAGGAGGCGCAATGAAGATGGCCCAGAAATACGACATTCCTCTCTTAGGTCAAATCCCTATCGTTCAAAGCATCCGCGAAGGAGGCGACCAAGGCGAACCGGCAGCACTCTCATCACGTCCTGACGGACTTGCATTCATAGCATTGGCAGAAAAATTGGCAAGTATTTCCCATTAGAAACAAATAACAATATACATGCTTACCCCAAATGATACCGGTACTACACGAAAGATAAGTTTTCATATAGTACCGGTATCGTTTTCTGCTTCATTTGATGACTTTTTGAGACCGGTTGAACATAAAATACAAGATTTCGTGTTGTACCGGTACTAGCTTTGTAAAGTAATAGACGAAGTAAGTGAACAAGATGTAAACTCAGCGCTTCTTCTCTTTATATGCCTTGTCACATGGCACATCCACTCCATTCCAGACTTTCTTCTGTGTCCAGTCCTGAGGGGGTGCAGACCAGAACTCCGAATCGGCAGGAAGACCGAGGGCCACGAATACTGCACTGCAAAGGTATGAACTGCCGGTATTTATGTAGCGTTCAGCAATTGAAGGCTGATGGCCTGCAAATCCAAGCTGCAGCCAGCCGTTCTTTTCAAACGTGCCAGGCATGGAAATCTGTCTCTTTATCACGGCTGTAAGACCGCAGCGAACCTGTGCGGGAGAAACTTTCTTTGGAAGCATCGTTCTGTAGGAAGCATCGGAAAGGGCATAGAATGCACCGAATCTATATGCCAGCGAGCGACCGACCGCAGGGAAAGTGCCTTCCGGAGATATCATCCTCTCCTGCTGCTCTGCATATCTCGTGTGGCGTTTCCGCTGTCTGCCAAGGTCTTCTGCCCTGTCCGGAACATATCTGGAAACGATTTCCATAATCTGAGTCATCATCGGCTGGATTACGAAACTGTTGTAATAATCGAAATGAAAATCGGGGCCGTCACCATAGATTCCATCTCCCTTATACCACTCCTCATGCTTATTCAAGGCATACTCGACATTCTGATATTCCCATTCGCCGGCGTACTCCTTCAACAGACACTCCACCATGGCCGTAAACAGAAGCCAGTTGTTTTCATGAGGCTTGATAACCCGGGTGGACCTGAACGCAGCAATCAGCCTTTCCTGAGTCTGTGCATCAAGTTTGTCCCAAACCTGTGTGCGGCAACGCAACAGGCCATGGGCAAGAAACGCGGCATCAACCAACGGTTGCTTGCCTTCACTGAAGTTCAGACAATCAGGTGATGACGGATCGACAGAATGCTTCAATGCATCAATGGTCATCTGAATGAACTTCGCTCTAAGCTGTCCTTCCTTTGTATCATCCGGTCCAAGTTCCAGCCAAGGAGCGATGCCCGTCATGACTCTTCCAAACGCTTCAAGATGGGCGAAAGACTGCGCATACTGCGGATCCTTATGATAGTTCTCCACCGGCATGTTCTGCCTCAACGTCCCCTTGCTGAGGTTTTCCAATACAGGAGAGCACACCTTTTCCAAGGACTCCACCCAGAACTCCCTGTCCTTTACAGCCTTGCGGTCGGGTTTTGCATCGGCAGAGACTGCCAACAGCAATACCAACGATAATGTAAGTAATATATGTTTCATGTGTCAATGTGTTTTCAATCAGCCATACCCCTTACCGGGCCTTAAGTAGTCAAAAATAGAAAAACTTTCTAGAAGAAAAAGAAAAAATCTGCATATCACTATTGTTATCCTCTTGATTTTTTTGCACTTTTGGGAACGGATAGAGGGGTCATAAAAATTTTGCCCGCCACTGGGCCTTTCTTTAACCACTAATAATGTATTTTTATGCAAGTCGCAAAAGTCACACAATTAAGTATTGATAGAATAAAGACTCTAAACCAACCTTTTTACATAATGAATAAAATTACACCTTTTCTTGTTCTGATGTGCTGCCTGGTGGCGCCATATCTTTCAGCCAAGGCACCTGCAAAAGATGAAATCAAAGTCATTTCTTACAACATCAGACTCATTCATCCGAAGGATGGAGCCAATGAATGGAAATACCGTGCGAAGGCATCGCCGGCCATGATCAAGGACCATGCTCCTGACATCTTCGGTGTCCAGGAGGCCCTGCAGGAGCAGCTGATGTACATGGACAAGAATCTCAAGCAGTACTCATACGTTGGTGTGGGTCGCGAAGATGGCGTCTCGGAAGGAGAGCATATGGCTATCTTCTACAACAAACGAACAGTGAAACTCCTTGACTGGGGCACATTCTGGCTTTCACAGACACCGGAAAAGCCGTCAAAGGGTTGGGATGCCAAATGCAAGCGTACCGCGACATGGGCCCTGATGGAGCTGAAAGACAGCGGAAGGAAGTTTTATTATGTAAACACACACCTGGACCATCGTGGAAAAAAGGCACAGAGAAAGGGTCTTGACCTGATTGTAAACAAGATTTCAGAGATAAATCCGGAGAAACTTCCGATGATTCTGACAGGAGACTTCAATATTACACCTGACAATCCTGCCCTTAAAGAACTCAACACAAAAATGGTTGAAGCAAGGACGTCTGCAAAGAAAACGGACTCACGTGCGACATTCAACGGATGGGGATCCGAAGCTCGCAAGATCGACTATATCTACTATTCCGGTTTTTCGGATTGTACGGAATATGAAACTATAGTAAAACAGTACAAGGATATTCCATACATATCTGACCACTATCCTATCAGGGCAGTCATCACATTCTGACAGCAACCTTGAAATACGATTGAAGCGCTCTTTTCAGGAGCGCTTCAATCCGTTTATAACAAGTTCTGTAACGTCCGTCTTACGACGCTCGAGATAATCTTTTCTCTCATCATGGTCACATTCGCTGCTTGCAAAACCCATCGGTGCCACGATGAAAGATTACAGACACAGGGACATTACGTCAAGCACCAGGTCTATTGTCTCGACCGGCCTTATCGTGCCTTTGGCAATCTCTTCCCGGACCATCTGATCAAACTTCCCGTATGCCTCGCTGCGGCTTTCGCTCTGCAGGAAACGCTCCCGGAAGAAATTCCAGCGAGATGGATTCATCAGGAGTTCACCGACAATGAACGGAGCCAGCCGCTCGTCAAGAGAAAGCATACCGAAATAGAATTCTATAATATTCCTGATACGCTGGAAGAAGTCGCCTTCCTCCTCAAGCGGCGCATCAAGATACTCCACCAGCTGCTCCATCTTCGGAGAGAACACATCCCAGAACAGTTTTTCCTTGGTTCGGAAATAATAATGTATCAGGGCCTGGTTACATCCGACAGCCTTCGCAATCTCAGTAGTAGATGTGCCGCTGAAGCCCTTTTCAAGAAAAAGGCGTTCAGCGACCCACAATATTCTTTTTTCTATATTCTTGCTTTGCTCCATATATAAGAAAGGTAAGTCCCCTCCCGGGGAGGGGATTTAGGGGTGGTATGCGTTAGATAAGTAAAATTACAAACCTGTAATTTTACAATCTCTCTAATTTTACAGTAAAGTGACGCATGAGTTCTGTCTCCCATACGATCTTCACACCGCGTGTAATCTCATTACGACGGTCATACACATTCTTGAGAGCCGCCGCAATCACGTCCATGTGGTTGTTTGTATATACACGACGCGCGATGCACAGACGAAGAAGGTCAAGACCACCGAAACGGTTCTCGCGGGTTACAGGATCACGGTCAGCAAGGATGTAACCGATCTCGCAGCCACGGACACCAGCCTCGATGTAAAGTTCGATGGCAAGAGTCTGTGCAGGGAACTCCTCCTTAGGGACCTGGTCGAGGACACGGTCCGCATCAACAAAGATTGCATGACCACCTACTGGACGCTGATATGGGATGCCGTACTCATCAAGTTTCGCAGCAAGATACTGTACCTGACGGATACGAGTCTCGATGGTCTCGAGTTCAGTGTTCTCATCAAGACCAACAGCAAGAGCAGCCATATCACGACCGTTCATACCACCGTAAGTAAGGAAGCCTTCGAATGGGATACAGAACCTCTTTGCACCCTCATACCAGTCCTCATGAGCGGTTGCGATGAATCCACCCATGTTGACAAGACCGTCCTTCTTTGAAGACATTGTCATACCGTCTGCATATGAGAACATCTCCTTGCAGATTTCCTTGATAGACT
This sequence comes from Candidatus Cryptobacteroides sp., assembly GCA_045127685.1. Lineage (GTDB taxonomy): Bacteria > Bacteroidota > Bacteroidia > Bacteroidales > UBA932 > Cryptobacteroides. Next base: position 2,060 of record JBGVQP010000008.1, on the reverse strand, counting down.
TGTCGCCATATCCTTCCTCGCGTGTGCGGATGAAGTATGCGTTCTCAACGAAACGAGCCGAGTCAAACACCACGCGCTTGCCGTACTTGTCAGCAATGGCACGTACCTCACGGAGGTTCTGCATTGATACAGGCTGTCCTCCTGCAGTGTTGTTTGTGATAGTCACGATGATGAAAGGGACCTTGTCAGCATTCTCAGCAAGCACTTTCTCGAGCTTTGCCGGATCTACATTTCCCTTGAAAGGCACCTCAAGCTGAGTATCCTTCGCCTCGTCAACCGTACAGTCGACAGCGAATGCCTTACGGCTCTCGATATGACCCTTGGTAGTGTCGAAATGCGAGTTGCCAGGTACGATTGCACCAGGAGTGACAAGGTGGCTGAAAAGCACATTCTCGGCGGCACGGCCCTGGTGAGTAGGGATGACATACTCGAAGCCGGTGATACGTGTAATAGTGTCCTTGAGCATGAAGAAGGATGCTGAGCCGGCATAACTTTCGTCGCCAAGCATCATCGCAGCCCACTGACGGTCACTCATCGCACCTGTACCCGAGTCGGTAAGGCAGTCGATATAGACTTGGTCTGACTTAAGGTTGAAAAGATTGTAATGAGCCTCCTTGATCCACTGCTCACGCTCTGCACGTGTGCTTACCCGGAGAGGTTCGACCATCTTGATCTTCCAAGATTCTGCAAAAGGTAATTCCATGATTATTAAAGTTTTATGATTATTATTTTACTGATATTTCTACTATTGGATGTGTTTCTGCACCGTTCCACATGTTCCTGACTTCCAGGGTAATGACTGTGCTGTCCTTCTCTACGCTGAAGAACACAGACGTCATCGGGTCGATATGCACAGGGTTCTTTCCCGGCTGTGCCACAACAAACGGAACAGATGAAACATTGGTGAACTGATACTTTCTGTCGCTAACCTTCTCATACTTCACACATGCAAGGAACATATCCTTCAGAAGCTGATCCGCTCCCCAGACATTCCCGTAGGCATATGCAAGCGTCCTTCTGGCATCAAGTGCTTCACGGACTGACCCAAGCGACTTATCTTTTGCAAACACCAGGGTCATCGGTCTGTCCTCTCCCTGTACCCTGTAAGTCGATGCCGTAGATGCATGGATATCCGAGTTTGCAGTAATATAAAGTCCGTCATTGTTGCATCTGTCAGTGATTCCCGGGTAGATTTCCGCAGAGTTCACCACCTCTACTCCATCCACAAGGCCTTCACCGTAGATTTTCTTCTGGAATTCATTATAGCCGATCTCCGTTCTCCTCCATCCCGGATGATTATGCTGGATCAGCGCACCCTGGGCCTTGGCATTTTTGATAGACTTATATGCATCCTTGTCATAAACAAGATTGTTGTCTGTTGTAAAGAGAGCATTGAAATGGCCTTCCTTGACAGCATTTCTGGAAATTTCCACGCCTGGGATGATGGTAATGCCATAGCCCTTTGCTGCATCCTGTGCCTTTTTGACAGAAGTGTTCAGATCCACTTTCTTTCCGTCCTTGTCCGGTCTCTTACCTTCCTTGAACTTAGCCATCTCCTTATCATGCTTCTTATCTATATACTGCTCGAGATAAAGGGCCATCTCTGCCTCAACCGGTCTGTATTCCACATGTTCGGTAACAGCCATGATGTCAATACCGTCCAACCAAGCCTCATGCACACGGAACTTCGGCAGCACCTGTCCGTCGGAATAGACCGAGTGAGTGTGAAGGTCTGCCTTATAGACATTGAAGCCGTTGACCTGCGGAATGAAGATTTCTTTTCTGACATTTGACCTATGTTCCGAAGGATGAAGCATTTCAGCATTCACCACATCCTGATGGAACTGTTGTGCACCAGCCGCCATTGAAAGCAGCACAAAGCTTAAGGATATTAAAACTTTCTTCATTGTGTTATTAATTCAATAGTTCGGTAAAATTATAAAAGTTACACCGCGGCGCGAACGCCGTAGAATAAAAGTTCTTTGAAATCAGTGTTATTTAATCGCATGTTCGGAGATTTTCCGGACATTGCAATAAATCGATCCACCATTGCAGCGTTG